>JAPOYA010000058.1 GCA_026706815.1 Acidimicrobiaceae bacterium
CGAATCTGAAGTGCTGGGCAAATAGAAGAGAATCGCCGGACGCCTTCTGCGCCGGCTGCCGGCATCCCCCCCGGATGCCCCGAACGGCGAACACAGCACCGGCCAGCCCGCGGCATCCGCTTGCCGCATCGAGGCGCCAGGTAGAACACGAACACGCCCACACCCCCAACCCCCACAACCAACCCCTCCACAATTAGAGGAGAAGCTCACAGCACAACGCGCAGATTTCGGTGTGGTGCGGGTGGGGGTTGTCCGAGCAGGTGCGCACCAGCCCGGCTCGATTAGTTGTGTGCAGACAGTGACGCGGCGCGATTGCTGCGCGACAATACACAGATGCCGATGCGCCAGGATTGCAAGTACTTCGAATCGCGTACGTATGCCAACGGCGACACAGTGCGCAAATGCGATCTGGACCTCGCCCCGGAAGCGCCTTGGCGCTGCCCCGACGACTGCCCGAAGTACACCCGCCGCATGGCCGACGTGAACTGGAGCCACGGTTCGCTGATCACGCCGGCGACTCCTGAAGAACCCGCCAGCCTCGGCAGCGACGACAGCATCGCCGCGTTGCTGGACGCGGCTGAAGACATCATCAACGATGCCGCCCCGGACGTGCTGCAGGAGATCGAGGCTGAGCAGCAGAAAGCAGCGCGCCGGGGACTGGGCCGTTTTCTCCGCCGACGCCCGCGCTGAATTGTTGCCGGGCGCAGCCGGAGCTGCGTCTGGTGCTTGCGGGGAGGTGACGGTTGTTGCCGCGGGCGCAGCCGGAGCCGCGGGTTGCTTGTGCAGTGTTGTAGGGAGCGTAGGGGGAGCCGTGTGGGCGGGCGGTAGCATTGGCGGTGTTTTACAGGCCCTCGGGCCGGAATGCCGGAAGTATTGGGCAGGGCCATGACTGACTTCTCAACCGATGCCGCGAGGGCTCTGGCTGGCCCGGCCTGGCTCGTTGAACGCCGGGTCAGCGCAGCCGAGGCCTTTGCGCGAAAGCTGCCGCCGGACGTGGCCGACGAGGAGTGGCGCTACAGCGCAATTCGAGAATTCAACCTGTCCGACTATGCACCGTCGCTGAAATCTTGCGATTCCCCGGCGCTTGGTCTGGGGATGGACGAGATAGACGCAGCGGCCGTGGTTCACTCACTCAACGGGCGGGTCGTGTCGCTCGAAGTGGCCGATGACCTTGTAGCTGCCGACGTGTTCATCGGCCCGCTTGCTGATGCCGATGCGGGGTCAGCCCTTTTGGGAGCAGTGTCGGCTGATGCGTCCGACTATTTCACAGTTCTCAATGACGCCTTCGCGGCTGAGCCCCTGCTGATTCGAGTGCCGTCCGACGTGATGGTGGAGCGGCCGATCGTGGTGGTCCACCAGGTCACAGGCGAGCGGGTCGCCGCATTCCCCCGACTCGTTGTCGACGTCGGTGCGAATGCCCAGGCGGAGGTCCTCGACTGCCACACCTCGGACAGCGGCCCCCTGCTGGTTTGCCCGGTGGCAGAGCTCGACGTCTCTGCCGCCGGTCGGCTCGGTTATCTCAACGTCCAGCAACTCGGCCCGGCCACATGGCAGTTCTCGTCGCAGTTGTCGAGGGCCGGTCGAGACGCATCGCTCACCGCTTCCACCGCGGCTTTCGGCGGTGGCTATGCCCGTACCCGATCCGACGTCCGCTTGGTGGGACGCGGCGCGAACTGCGATCTCCTGGCGCTGTATTTCGGGGACGGTCGGCAGGGGCTCGATTTTCGCACCTATCAGGACCATGTCGCTGCGGACACGACGTCCAACCTGCTCTACAAGGGTGTGGTGAGCGACGAGTCCCGCAGCATCTACACGGGCTTGATCAGAGTTCGTCCCGATGCCAGAGGGACCAACGCCTTCCAGACCAACCGCAATCTGAAACTCGGCGAGAATGCCTGGGTCGAGTCGGTTCCCAACCTTGAGATCGAGAACAACGATGTGCGCTGCAGCCATGCTTCGGCGGTCGGCCCGGTCGATGCCGAGCAGCAGTTCTACCTCGAGAGCCGCGGTGTTCCGACTGGCGAGGCTGAGCGTCTGATCGTGGCGGGTTTTCTTGACGAGGTGCTCGAGTCGTTGCCTGTGACAGCCATGCGCCAGAGTCTGCGGTCTGCCATCGACGCCAAACTCAAGCGCCAAGCCCGATTGAGCCTCCAGCCCCAGGCCGAGGGAGCCTTGTCGTGAGCCTTCACGAGTTGTTCGCGCTCGAGGAGCTTGAATCCGGGACGGCGCGCAAGGTGGAACTGGAAGGGCACCAGATCTCGCTGGTCCGCATCGATGACGACGTGTACGCCATCGGCGACGTCTGCAGCCATGAGGACGTCTCCTTGTCGGAGGGCTACGTCGACGCCGAGGAGTGCCTGCTGGAGTGCTGGCGCCACGGGGCGATGTTCGATCTGAAGACCGGTGAGCCCGAGACCCTCCCAGCGGTTCGCCCTGTGCCCACCTATGACGTGTCGGTCGTGGACGGGATGATCCGGATCCTGATCGCTGAAGGCTCCGAGCCTCCTGTGGCCGGCCGAGGTTCAACAACTGGGGGGCGTGGCGATGAGTGAGCTGGTGGTCGAGGGCCTGCGTGCTCGTGTGGGAGGACAGGAGATCCTCAAAGGCGTCGATCTGGCGATGGCCTCAGGTGAGGTCCATGCGGTGATGGGCCCCAACGGCTCGGGCAAGTCGACCCTGGCCCATGCCCTGGTCGGTCGCCCCGGTCTCGAAGTGCTGGGTGGTTCTGCTCGTCTTGACGGCGTTGAACTTTTGGATTTGCCGACTTGGGAGCGGGCCCGAGCAGGTTTGTTCTTGGCGATGCAGTATCCGACGGAGGTTCCCGGCGTAGCGCTGCGGGATCTCCTGCGAGCATCCGCGAGCACTGGCGACAACGCCGATGAGATCGGATCGTTGATGCGCGCCGAGGCAGAGCGCATCGGATTCGACGAGAAGTTCTTGGAGCGGCCGCTCAACGTTGATCTCTCGGGCGGCGAGAAGAAACGCAATGAGACGTTGCAGCTCGGGGTATTGCGCCCGCGTTTCGCGATTCTCGACGAACTCGATTCGGGTCTCGACTTCGACGCGTTGCGGCTGGTCAGCGCCCGAGTGGAGGCGGCCACCGAGGAAGACGCTGTGGGAGTTCTAGCCATCACCCACTACAGCCGCTTGTTCGAACAACTGCGGCCCGACACGGTTCATGTCTTCGCGGGGGGCCGAATCCAACAGACCGGTGGCGCGGAGTTGGCCCAGGAGTTGGAGGACACCGGTTATGAGCGTTGGAGTGATTCGCCGCCGCCGACCACATCGGCGTCAAAGCTCGGAGAAGATCCTTTCGCGGACCCCTTGGCCGGCCCTTTCGCCGATCCGTTCGCCTGAGCCGAATTGCTGGTGCAGACTGTTGCCATGGCTAGAACTCTGCTGACCGAAGATGAGATCGCCGAACTGCTTGCGGAGTTCAGCGAGTGGCGACGCGATGGAGACCGACTTTGTCGCAGCTATGAATTCGCTGATTTCGTAGACGCTTTCGGCTTCATGGCGAAAGTGGCGATGGTTTCGGAGAAGTTGTTTCACCATCCTGAGTGGAGCAACGTCTACAACCGGGTCGACGTCGCCATCACCGACCATGCCGCAGGCGGGATATCGAACAACGACCGAGCCTGGATAGAGCGCGTCGAGAAGCTGACCGGCTGACCTGGCTGACCGGCTGATTCGGCTGACTGGCTTCTGTTCTAGGCAGCGGCAGCTTCGTCGAGTGCTTGGGCGAGTGTGTTCCAGCTCAGCGTGGCGCACTTGATGCGTATCGGGAATTTGACCACACCGCGCAGGGCTTCGAGATCACCGAGCTTCATGTCCTCGGTTGTTCCCTCGAGTTCTATGCCCAGGGCCGCTTCGCTGCCGTCGCCGCCGATCTCGGTCTCGTGGATCGACATGAGCCCCTTGAAGGCCGCGATCAGCCTGCGAGCGTCCTCGACCGTTCTGCCCTTTATGGCCACCGACATCATCGAGGCTGAGGACTGGCTGATGGAACAGCCTTGACCGCCTATTGCGACATCGTCGATCACCCCTGAATCGTCGACTTGCAGATAGACGATGATCTCGTCGCCGCACAGCGGGTTGAAGCCTTCGACCCGTCGCGCCGGCGGGGTCTCGAGCTCACCGCGGTTGCGGGGCGTTCGATAGTGGTCGAGGATGATCTCGCGATACAGGTCTTCGAGTCCAATCATCTTGTGGTCTCCTAGAACGAGAAGATGTCGTCGACTGCACTGAGGGCGTCGACGAGCTTGTCGAGGTCGGATTTGTCGTTGTACACGTAGAGGGAGGCACGCGAGGTGGCGTTCGCGTTGAGCACGTCCATGAGCGGCTTCGCGCAATGGTGGCCGGCTCGTACCGCAATCCCGGACTGGTCGAGCACCTGAGCGACGTCGTGGGGGTGGACGTCGCCGTAGATGAACGACATGACCCCGCCGCGTTCGGCTGGTTCTGTCGGGCCGTGAATGGTGATCTTGTCGCCGTGGCGTTCGGTGAGCGTCCGCAGCGCATAGGCGGTCAGTTCGACCTCGTGCCGGCGGACATTGTCCATGCCGAGGTCGCTGAGGTAGTCGATGGCGCGGCCGAGCCCGACGGCTTCAGCGACCATCGGTGTGCCGGCCTCGAATTTCCACGGGATCTCATTGGCGGTGAAACCGTCTTTGGTGACGTTGAGGATCATCTCCCCGCCTCCGAGGAAGGGCGGCATGGCGTCGAGGAGTTCGGCTCTGGCCCAGAGCACTCCGATTCCCATCGGGGCGAGCATCTTGTGGCCGGTGAATACCAGAAAGTCTGCTCCGAGTGCCTGCACGTCGGTGGGCACGTGGGGGACGTACTGGCTGGCGTCCACAGCCATGAGCGCTCCGGCGGCGTGAGCGCGTTCGGAGAGCTGTGCGATCGGGTTGAGGGTGCCGAGCACGTTGCTCATGGCTGTGACCGAGAGCAGCTTGGCCCCGTCGAGGAGCCGGTCGAGGTCGCTGAGATCGAGGTGGCCGGACCCGTCTATTGGGATCCAGCGCAGCTCGATGCCCTTTTCGGCTCGCAGCATGTGCCAGGGAACGATGTTGGCGTGGTGTTCCATCTCGCTGATGACCACGGCGTCGCCTGCGCTGAGATTGGCTTCGGCCCAGGAGCGGGCCAGGAGGTTCATCGACTCGGTTGCGTTCTTGGTGAAGACGATCTCGGCGCTGGAGCGGGCGTTGATGAACGAGGCGACCTTGGCTCGAGCGCCTTCAAGAGCGGCTGTGGCCCGCACCGCGAGCTCGTAGCTGCCGCGGTGGACGTTGGCGTTGGCGTTCTCGTAATAGTCCGCCATCGCATCGATGACGACCTGTGGCTTCTGTGAGGTGTTGGCGGAGTCGAGGTAGACGAGTTGATGACCGTGGAACCGCTGGTCCAGCAGCGGAAAGTCGGATTTGATCGCGGCGGGGAGGGTCATGGGCTCGCCGCTCCGAACCGCTCGTAGCCCTCGGCTTCGAGTCGCTGGACCAATTCCAGGCCCCCGGACTCCGCGATGCGCCCGTCGATGATCACGTGGATCCGATCGGGATGCAGTTCTGAGAGCAGCCGTTGGTAGTGGGTGATGGCGAGCACCCCGAGCTCGGGCCGCTCTGAGCGCACCTCTTGGACTCCGGTTGCCACCACGCGCAGCGCGTCGATGTCGAGCCCCGAGTCGGTCTCGTCGAGGATCGCCATCTCTGGCTCGAGTACGGCCATCTGCAGTATCTCGTTGCGCTTCTTCTCACCGCCGGAGAATCCCTCGTTGACGTAGCGCTCGGCGAAGGAGGCGTCCATGTTGAGGCGGTCCATCCATTCCATGATTGCCAGGCGGAGTTCGAGCACGGACATGTCGATGCCCTTGCGGGCCGAGAGCGACTGCCGCAAGAAATTGAGGACCGAGACGCCGGGGATCTCCTGGGGGTACTGAAAGGCCAGGAACAGCCCGGCCTTGCCGCGCACATCGGTGGGCCACTGCGTGACGTCCTCGCCCCGAAACCGAATTGAACCGGAGGTGACCTGGTATTCGGGGCTGCCGAGGATCACGTTGGCGAGCGTGCTCTTGCCCGAGCCGTTGGGCCCCATGAGAGCGTGTATTTCGCCGACCCCGACCTGCAGATCTATGCCTTTGAGGATTTCAATGTCGTCTTCGACGGTGGAGGCGTGCAGGCCCTCGATCTCGAACAGCGGTTCCGTCGTCATGCTCTTCAGTTTACGAGCACGACCAGTTTCGCACTACGGCCATAGGAGAAATTACCCCCAAAGGCCCAACCATTCTTGTAGCGCGGCCTCTCAGCCTAGGCCGATCCGTGCAGGGTCCCAGACGATCTCCGCCAAAGCTTGGTAGAGCTCTTGGCGCTCGTCCAGGTCCGCCTTTTTAAACGTTGTCGGGTAGGGCTTGAATTCGAGTCCGCGGGTCTTGCGCAACCGTCGGAAGCTCGGGTTGTTCTTGTAAGCCAGTGGGTGCAGGGATCGGGCGAGCGGATTCTGAGAGTTGTAGTGCTCCACCTTCTGCTCATAGGGCATGTCGCCATAGCTTGCGTTGAAGTCCTTTGGCAGGAGCAGCAAGCCGCCCAGGTAGTTCCGGTGTTCTTCGAAATCACGACGGTTGTCGAATTCTTCGGCGTGGCGGTCGAAATGGTTCGCCCAGATGTGTTCGACCTCGAAGGGGTGCTTTCGAGAACGGTCCATGTAGTCGGCGAAGGTCACGCCGGTCTCCAGCTCCGCGTCGAGCCAGGCCGTGATCCGTGCCAGGACGTAGCGGACGTGCTTGCGATTCCGTTGCGTGAGGGCGAAGTCGTAGATGCCGTCAAGAGTTTCCCATTCGCTGTCAAGCCACTCGAACAGAGCGGAGCGAACTTCGTCGGTTGGTTTGTTGCGCACCTTCTTCATGAGGTTGAACATCGTGTACTGGACTGTCGAGTATCCGAAGTTGCGGTGGTTGACCATACGACGCACGACGTAGATGTCGAGCGCTCCGGCAACTAGTGCTGTTTTTTCTTCAAACGTTGCGTCATCGTCGTCGGGTGTAGTGGCCGCGAGGATCACCGGAAGCTGCAACGTGAACCCGACTCGCGTGTTGTAGTGCACGGCTTCGAGTCCGTCCTGGAGTTCTTGGGAGACTTGCAGCAGCTGCAGGTAGCGGTTGCTGAGCCCAAAGAACTCTTGTTCCACAAAGGCCCGGTAGTCGTCGGGCCGTTCAAGGCCGATTGTTTTTGAGTTGTCGCGAACCCACTTGTGGAATGCCGTGCCGATCTCGTCGAAATCGCCCGGTGAGGCGCTCGCCTTGCGCTCACGCTGCGTGATGGCGTAGTTGCCCCGCAGCCATGCCTTGACGAAGTCGGCGTCTGCGTTCTGTTCGGCGTCGGCAAGCTCCGTCACGCGCCGCCGCCATCGGTCGTTGAGTGTGCGGATCAGGTCTTCGTTGCCGACACGAGCGAGAAGGTAGCTCTTCAGCATGTCCGTGTTGCTCAGTCGCAGGCCGCGGTCGTTCATCGTTTCGAAGATCTCGAGTGCCATGTCCTGGTCGGATGCACATATGTCTACGAGGATGACCCTGTGAAGGAGCCAGTCGACGAAGTAGGGCAGAGTGTCGCCCAAAAGGTCGTCCGGAAAGCGCTCTTCAATGGTGCCCCATCGTTCCCAGAGATTCCGCACCGACCCCGGTTCGTCCGAAGGGTCGAAATCGCGTCCCTCCTCAATGGCGGACAGGCACTTCTCCCGCTCGTCGACGTCAAGGTTGAAGGTCTTCTTGCCGAAGGACGAGGAGTAGACAAGCGGAGTGAGGGCATTGCTGTCGTCAGGGTGCGACTCGGAGAGACAAATGCGAAGGTGGATGAGCAGGAGGCTCAGTGTTGTGATCCGCTGCTGCCCGTCGACGAGGTAGCGGACGCCATCTCGCTGGGCGGTCACGATCGGGCCGAGGAAGTAGGGCCGGTACGAAGCGACCTGAGGTCGATCGTGGGCCGGATCGAACTCGTCGTTAAAGCGCCCGACGAGGTCGTCGATCAGTTCGCCGACTTGCGATTCCTTCCAGCTGTACTCCCGCTGATAGAAGTCGAGGCCGTAACGATTGTTCGACAGGAGTTGGCTCACTGACCGAGCGGTTCCCGTGATCTGCTGTACGTCGACGGCCATCGTGGGTCCCCCGTTGTTCGTGGGGCTTGGACGAAGCCCGCTGGACGACCGTCCATCCTAATCTCGTCGCTGTATGTCGTCGTTGTATGCCGGCGCTGTATGCCGCCCTCGTTCAGGACGATTCAGCCGGGCTACTCGACGGCCCCCAACCCTCACCGCGTGTTGGATGACTATATGATCTATAATGCAGTGTCATACCCTGTTGTTAGGTTGTGGTCATGTTCGATTTGATGATTCGGCAGGCCGGAGAGCTTACGGTTGCGGGTTTGAGCCGACCGGAGTTGGCGGGCGTGGTCGAGGGCGCGGGAAAGGTGATCGCGGCGATGACTTCGCTTCAGGCCCGTTGCGCGACCGAGATCGAGGGCTTGGATGACGACGGCGTGAACTCCAAGACGGTGCTGCGCGAGGCGAGGCGGATGTCGACGCGCAACGCCAACGCGGTCGCCAGGACGGCTGCCGGCCTCGCTCAGATGCCGAAGCTGGCCGAGTCGCTGGCTGCCGGCAAGATCACCCCGGAGCACGCGGCGGTGGCAGTTGCTGCTGCGGAGAAGACTTCGGCTGAGCAAGCGGACGACGAACTGTTCAGGCTCGCCGAGAGTTCCTCTCCCGACGTGTTCGCGCAACAGTCGCGGCGCTGGGCGAACCGGAGCCAAACCGATGACGGCGCTGAACTGCACCAACGGCAGCGCCGGTCTCGCACCTTCAAGGACTGGGTCAACGAAGACGGCATGGGTGTGCTGTTGGCCGAACTGGATCCGACCAGTTATCAGCAGGTTCGCAAAGCCGTCAACGCCGAATACGACCGGTTGTGGCGAGACGACGGCGGGCGCGACGGCACCCCCGACGATGTTCGCACTCCCGCGCAACGCCGAGCGGACGCCTTCGTCTCGCTGGTCACCGACTCGACCCGCCGCGGTCCGGGGAGTCCGAGGATGCAGCTCACCGCGATCGTCGATCTCGAACGACTGCGAGCAGACGATCCGACTGGCGTGGCCGAGATCATCGGCGGTGAAGCGCTGCCCCAATCTGTGTTGGAACGCATGATGTGCATGTCGACGATCACAGGATTGGTCTTCGACGGAGGGGGTCAAGCCCTGTGGGCAGGCCGCGATCGCAGGTTCCCCACGCAAGCGCAGATCAAAGCGATCATCGCGCGCGACCGGCACTGCACCGGCTGCGCTGCTGAGCCGGAACGCTGTGAGATCCACCACATCGTGCCCTGGGAGCACGGCGGACTCACCGACGTCGACAATATGTGTCTGGCCTGCCCGAATTGCCACCACAACATCCACGACCACGGCTACATCGTCATCAAGGCCGACAGCGGCTACAGAATCGTGAACCCCGACAACCCGCCTCCCGACAACCCCGACCCGTAGGCCGCCCGAGGTGCCGAGCCGTGGAAGGTCCGAGGTTGCTCCATCGTCTTCAACGATGCGCCAACAACGATGCGCCAAACCGACGATAGTTGCTCGCCGAGCGCCGAAGAGTCTGAGGACGGGTAGCACAATTGGACTTGCGGCACAGGCGACGTAGAGTGCAGCGCATGAACTTTGCATTCTCAGAAGAGCAGGAGCAACTGCGCGAGTTCGTCCGCAGCTTCCTGGAGGACAAGTCACCGGAGACGTCAGTGCGCGAGCAGATGGACACCGAGGTCGGCTATGACGACGCAGTCTGGAACCAGATGGCTGAGCAGATGGGTTTGCAGGCACTGGCGATTCCCGAGGAATACGGAGGTCAGGGCTTCGGTTTCGTGGAGCAGATCGTGGTGCTCGAGGAAATGGGCCGGGCACTGCTGTGCGCCCCGTACTTCTCATCGTGCGTGCTTGCCGCCAACACGCTTCTGCAGAGCGGCGATGAGGACGCCAAGAGAGCCCACTTGCCGGGGATCGCCTCGGGGGAGACCCGGGCAGCTCTCGCCTTCACCGAGGAGAACGGTCGCTGGGACGAAGGCGGGATCACCATGCAGGCCTCGGCCGACGGCGGCTCCTGGACGCTCGACGGCACGAAGATGTACGTGCTCGACGGGCACACCGCCAATCTGATCCTGGTGGCTGCCCGAAGCGACGCCGGAGTGTCGCTTTTCAGTGTCGCCGCCGACGCGGAGGGCCTCACCCGCACCGCGCTGTCGACGATGGACCAGACCCGCAAGCAGGCCAAATTGGAGTTCTCGGGTGTGTCCGCCGAGCTGATCGGCCGGGACGGCGCCGGCTGGGAAGTCTTGGAGACGGTGCTCGATCTGGCAGCGGTGGCACTCGCGGCTGAACAGGTGGGAGGCGCGCAGATGTGTCTGGACATGTCGGTCGAATACGCCAAGGTCCGCGTCCAGTTCGGTCGCCCGATCGGGTCTTTCCAAGCCATCAAGCACAAGTGCGCCGACATGCTCTTGGAGGTCGAGTCGGCCAAGTCCGCCGCCTACTACGCGGGCTGGTGCGCCGCTGAGATGAACGACGAGCTGGGCCAGGTCGCGTCGTTGGCCAAGAGCTACTGCTCCGAGGCCTACTTTCATGCAGCCGCCGAGAACATCCAGATCCATGGCGGCATCGGCTTCACCTGGGAGCATCCCGCTCATCTCTACTTCAAGCGAGCCAAGAGCTCTGAACTGTTGTTCGGCGATCCCACCTACCATCGCGAACTGCTCGCCCAACGCATCGGGATCTGACAGCCTGGCAGGGGTGACGCGGCTTGGAGTGGATCTTCTTCGGAGTCGGCGCCCTCATCGTTGTCGTGATCGCCTTTGCGGCTGTCGGGCAGGCAGTCGGGCGACTGGAAGTCGAGCGAAACCCGGCTGTCTACGACCTCAACGACGCGGTGTTGTGGATCGCGCAGAGGCTGCCTGAAGAGGTGACGGCTCGGATCTCCTACGACGACGTCGCCCATATCCTCAAGTGGCACCTCGACTGGTTCCAAGACGTCGGGGTCGCCTCGAGCCACGGTCAAGAACTGGCGACTGAACGCGTCCGCATCGATGGGGCGGTCGCTGCGACCGATGCGGCGATTGACGCGATCGTTGCCCGCTCGATGGCTTCGGGTGGTCCAGAAGCGGTCGATGTGGTTTGCGTGCTCGAACTGCAGAACAGGTACTTGGCCGCGATCGGAGCCATCGGCGATGAAGTGGCGGATTCGTGATCGGAGCGAAAATATCCCACACTCCCACTCACTTTTGTGCTTCACTATTGGCACCAAAGAAAGGAGGTGGTCCCGCAGTGTGTAGAAGATCTGTGACCTTGGAGGTGGCTGGCCGCTAGAACGGCTGCTGGACCACTGGCGCAAACCAAGCCAGCTCCACCCCTGGGGCCAAGTGGACCGGGAATATGTCACGCCCGGTGCGGCGCCGCAAGGCGCCACCGCTCCCCGGGCTTCCAGCAAACATTGTTTTTCAAGCAATGCTCAAGAACCGTCCCAGGGCTGTCGCAGCCTTGGGACGGTTCTCTTTTTTCGCCTTCGGCGACGCACCCTGCTGGGTGGAAGGGAGTAGAGTTCCCTGCCATGCACAAGACCCCCCCCCCCCCCGATTGCCGGCCTTGGTTTTCTGACGCGCCGAGGGCGCAGAGCGGCGGCTGTCGTGCAGCAGTCGGCTGAAATGTCGGGCAGCCCGGGCGGTCGCGGTGGTTGGCGGCGGTGGGCGTTGGGGGTTGTGGTTGTGGCGTTGGTCCCGCTGGCGTCGGTGTCACAGGATCGGGTGGCGTCGGCGCAGACGACCCCGCCGCCGGCGGTGCCGGAGGCCGATACTCATGTCGTGCCTGCGGACTGGGCGCTCAAGCCCAGCGGTTTGGGGGCGGGTGACCGGTTCCGGCTGTTGTTCCGCACGACGTCGCGGTGGGCGGCCACCGCCACCGACATCGCCACCTACGACGGCTACGTGCAGAGCGAACTCACCAAGAGCGCCAACACGCTGGCGGCGATCAAGCCGTATGCGTCGGGGTTCAAGATGGTGGGGTCCACCCAGAGCGTGCATATGCGAGACCACCTGGACTTCCGCGACGGCGGCAACTGGCGCAAGGGCGTGCCGATCTACTGGATGGACGACGAGGGCGACGGCGGGCTGGTGGCCAACGACTATGAGGACTTCTGCAATGAGGAGCAGCCGTGGCGCAGCTCCAGTCAGCCGGCGGAGTGGTGGCGCGCGGGGACGCTGGCCGACCACCGCAACGAGAACGGCGCCCCGCACGCCGACAACGACTGGCCCTGGACGGGAAGCGAGAACGACTGCAGAAGACGGAGCAGCCATTATCTCGGCGCTACGCCCAATGTGGAGTTCGGCAGGCACCGGGAGAACGGCCGGCTGTACGGGCCCCTGAGCAACGGCCAGCGGGCGAGAACCGAGACGCGGTCCATGTACGCCATGTCGCC
>JAPOYA010000006.1 GCA_026706815.1 Acidimicrobiaceae bacterium
AAGGCTCTCGTTCAGAAGTTGTGGGACTTCTGCGACGTGCTCCGCGACGACGGTCTGTCCTACGGCGACTATCTGGAGCAACTCACCTACCTGCTCTTCCTGAAGATGGCCGACGAGCAGTACGAGTTGTTGGGCGAGGACCGGGTGGTGCCCGAGGGGCTCGACTGGCCGTCACTGATGAGTCGGTCGGGCGCGGCTCTGGAGTCTCACTACAACGAGATCCTCGACGACCTCGGCGTCGGCGGCGACATGCTCGGCGTCGTGTTCCGCAAGGCTCGCAACAGGATCCAGAACCCGGCGAAACTCGAACTGCTGATCAAGGACTTCATCGACGGTCACGAGTGGCTGAGCCTCGACGCCGACCTGAAGGGTGCCGCGTACGAGGGGCTGATCGAGAAGACCGCCCGCGAGGGCGCCAGGGGTGCGGGCCAGTACTTCACACCTCGGCCGCTGATCTCGGCGATCGTCGACGTGATGCAGCCCGGCCCGGCGGATCGGATCTGCGACCCGGCGTGCGGCACCGGCGGGTTCTTCCTCGGCGCCTACCGGTCGGTCGTCGAGCGCCACTCCCCGCTGGACCCCGACCAGCGCGAGCACCTGCGGTCGGGCGCGTTCACGGGCTGGGAGATCGCCGACCTGCCGGCGCGGCTGTGCGCGATGAACATGCTGCTGCACGGCATCGAGAGTCCCGGCTCCGACTCGCCGGTGCACGTCGACGACGCGCTGAGGGACGACCCCGGCATCCGCTTCGACATGGTGCTCACCAATCCCCCGTTCGGACGGTCGTCGTCGGACAGCTACGAACGGGAGAGCTTCTGGGCGACCACCAAGAACAAGCAGCTCAACTTCGTGCAGCACATCGTCGGCCTGCTGAGGGTGGGCGGCTCAGCGGCGGTCGTAGTGCCCGACAACGTGCTGTTCGAGGCCGGCGCCGGCGAGACGATCCGCCGCCGGCTCCTGGGCGACTGCGACGTGCACACGCTGCTGCGCCTGCCGACGGGGATCTTCTACGCCCAAGGCGTCAAGGCCAACGTGCTGTTCTTCGAGCGCCGAGAGGGCGCCGAGCACCCCTGGACCCGCGACCTGTGGGTGTACGACCTGCGAACCAACAGGCGCTTCACCCTCAAACAGAACCCGATCACCCGAGCCGACCTCAATGACTTCGTCAACTGCTACCAACCCGGCAACCGCCACCGGCGGGTCGAGTCAGAGAGATTCAAGAGATACACCTACGACGAACTGATCCAGCGCGACAAGGTGAGCCTCGACGTCTTCTGGCTCCGCGACGACAGCCTCGAAGACACCGACAACCTGCCAGCCCCCAACATCCTCGCCGCCGAGATCGTCGAAGACCTCCAAGCCGCCCTCGAAGAACTCCAAGCCCTAGCCGACAGCCTCGAGGGGGCGAGCGGTGTCGAAAACGTGAGCGGTGTCGAGGACGAGTGAGCTGCGAGAAAGTCGACCCTCCACCGGTTGCGACCGCGAAGTCTGATCCGCCGCTTGGCTGAGGAATGGTGGCAGTCTCGGAGCCCTTCGGACTGACACTCTCTTCGTGCTCGCTATTGGCTTGGACGGTACCATTGTGAGGCTGTGACATCACCCGGCCAATCTTCTGGTAGCTCAAGGGTCTCGCCGAGATTCACTCCCTTCTTGAGCTGCCAGATCCCATTGTGTTGCCGCATGCTACTAAGCTTCAGAAGTTCCTCAGGGATGTCAGCTTGTGTGTTTGGATTCAGATATAGGCGAGCAACTACAGTGTGCATGTTGTTCGGCAATAGGCCTCGAAAGAACAGCACTCCGTGAACCCGCTGATGGCGCGCGGCGGAATCTGTCCGCCAGATCCCGACCCGCGTCCCCAAGAGCGCCTCATGCTCATCCGAATCTGAGGTGAAGACATCGTTTGTATTGATGGCCAGGATCAATGCACGATCAAGGGTACCGTAGCGCTTTGCCTTCCTCTTGAGATTATCTGCTAGCAGCGGTCCCAAGTCTGAGAACCCTGCCTTCGTCGGCCCCGCGTGGATCAAGCGTCTACTTGGGCGCGACAAAGGACCAAAGGCTACAAGCTCCGCCATCCAGTCATCCCGCCGAATGCACAGACGTGGGTTGTAATCGAAGTTAGTCGTGGAGAGTCCGATGGGATCGATGCTGTCAAGCCACTTTCGAACTTCCCGCTTAAGTGGATCCTTCTTGTGGGAGTTCTGTAGGGCCCCCTTGGTACTTACGGATACTGCGATCTTGGTAGGCTGAGGCTCAGCCACGGCATCAATCGCTTCGAGAAGCTCGTTCTCCAGCGGATCTTCTGAATACCATCGCCGTTTGAACACAACAGTCGCCTCGATATAGCACCTGCTCCCTCTCGCGCCAGTGATGACGAAATCTGGACGACCCTTGCCGACCTCGGGAATGGGATGAACTTCGGGAGACAGCCCTAAGCGGCTCATTACCTGATGCAAGAACAACTCGAAGTATGCGCCCACGTGATTCTGGTCGCCATTGCGGAATCGGCCGCGAAGGTCGCCCTTATCACCGGCAGGGTAGTCTGCGAACCATCGCTCGAGAACCTCACGGATGTTCTCGTAGGCTGGCCAAGCGGATCGGTTCATGAACTTGAAGGTTTGCTCTGATCTGTACGCATGGTGATGATCAGTGCGCACAAAGTGATCGAACAGCCGAAGATTTTGGCTCATTGGTAATCCTCGTCGGAAGGGGTGGCGAGACCGACCCCGGCCCCGATCGAACCTATCCCGACATCAACCCACGCGTCGCGATCAGCCGGCGCACCTGCCTGTGTCGCCACACGCGGCGAGCCGCTACAGGTGATCGTCGTCCAGTGGGATCTCAATGGTGTGGGCTACGAGCCGGCGGTCGGCGGCGGGTGCGAGCACGGTCGCGTTGTAGCGGTGCGCGACCGATGCGATCACGCAGTCGATCATGCCCCGCGGCGTGACCCCGCTGCGGCGGCACGTCCGGTAGATCCTCGAGGCAGCGTCGAATCGCAGAAAGTTGCGCCGACCGAGGAGCCGTCGGAGGTCCTGCTCGCGTGCGGCGCTGCGGGCGCCGGCGGTGCCTCCATGACCACCGGCTCGGTGACCGCGACCTCTGCATCGTCGGCGATGAGGCCGCTGAGTCGGGCATCAACGGTGCTGCCGGTGGCCCGGTCGAACTCGACCCAGGCGGTCGTGTCGACAAGGATCACGCCGTGGGCTGCCGCGGTGTCGGTAGGGATGTTTCCGATGGCGTGGGCACCTCGCATCCCGAGGGCCTCCTCACGGCTCATCGGCTGACCCGCAAGGTGACGCAGCGCAAGGTCGACCGTCGCGGCGGGGCCGGAATGTCTCTGTCACGATCGCCACTCCCATCGGCACACAAATGACCACCACCATCACCATCGTGTGGTAGTCCGTCCATCATGTGCAACGGACCCGCTGACGGCGAACGAGGCGCAGTCCGGGGTTACGACTGGCAGTACGGTCACGCTGCGGCGCTTGTCTACGACGCCCTGCTGGCTCGAGATCTGGTTCAAGTGCGTTTGGTGGATTCGACGGCCGGTGAGGTCGACGATCTTGTGCTGGTCCGCGCCAGCCGGGTTGACGCCTACCAGTTCAGGAGTGCTGAGTATCCGGGCAGCGTCACATTCCGGCAGTTCATCAAGCCCCAGCGCACACGGGGCGGCGGGCACCGACGGTCGATCGCCGGAGCGCTCGCTGACGGATGGCAGAGGCTGCAAGAACGATGGTCCGATGTGCACGTCCACTTCGTCACAGCGGACACCGCTTCGACTCGCGACTGCCTAACCGACGGTTCTCAAGATGGTCTTCTACACTTCGCTGCTTTCCGGAATCAGGTTCTCGAGCCCTTGCGAACAGGCGATCTTGACATCGTTGATGTCGCCGAGAAGTGGTGCCCAGCACTGGAGAGGCTACGTGAGGCGACCGGTCTGAGTGCGGAGGACTTCGCGCAGTTCCTCGCATCGTTGCATGTGGACGTTGCGACAGGATCCGCCCGGCCGGCGGGATACTCCCAGCGGCGCTCCGACCTAGACTTGCTGACTTCTGCCCTCCAGCAACGCGTCGCCGCTGCCGCGGGCGTTGTTGAGTTAGACACGGATGGCGTTCTTGCGTTGGTCGGATGGTCAGAGCGGACGCGTCTACACAGCCGTCACGACTTCCCTGTCGACCTCGACACCTACGCTCCGCTCTCGCGTGCCGTCGATGCGCTAAAGGAGATGCTCTCCAACCGCGACAACGGCTATGTCGCCGTCGTTGGCCCGCCGGGTACTGGCAAGTCGACCTTGTTGAGCCAGGCACTCACGGGCAGCACAGACCGGATTATCCGCTACTACGCCTATGTGCCCCATACGGCTCCGCTCCGAACCGCGTTGACCGCCAACGCGTTCCTCCATGATGTCGTCTTGATGTTGGACAGAAGTGATCTCAATGCGAAGGACCACCTGCTGGCCAGCAACGACACCAACGCGCTGCGGCAGTCGCTGACTGACTACATCGACGCGGCAGGCAGCGAGTTCTCACAGACGGGCCGTCGGACAATCATCGTAGTCGACGGGCTCGACCATGTAGACCGCGACCTTGCCAACAACCCGGGCCTCCTCTTGGAACTGCCCCGACCCGAGGAGCTGCCCGCGGGCGTGTTGTTCATCGTCGGTAGTCGGACGCTAGACCCCCTCGACTCTCATACTCGCGTGCAGATCGAAGAGAGCGACACCGTGATTGATCTTCGCGACCATCCACTGCCGAGAGCCTCAATCCTTCAGATATGTGAGCGATCCCCCGCAACAGCGCGTCTACCCCGGGCGGTGCACGAATGCGTTGCCCATCGCAGCGACGGGCACCCGCTCACGCTGTGCTACCTGCTCAATCTATTGAGCGCAGCCGACGCCGAGTCCGCTGAGCGTGTCCTGGCTACCGCGCCCCCCTACGAAGGGGACTTGGCCGCCAACTATCGTGCCGTTTGGGACGGACTGCACAACGACGACGAGGTCATCGAGATCCTCCCGGTATGTTCGCGTCTGCGCGTCGGCTTCAAGACCGAGTGGCTTCAAACCTGGACGACACAACGCGCCGTGCGAGTCTTCAGAGAGAAGGTGCTGTATCTGTTCCACGCGCACGTCGGTGGCCTGCGCTTCTTCCACGACTCGTTTCGCCAGTTCGTCGCGGACCGCACCGCGCTCGGTGACAGCGGCGACCTAGACGGTGCCGAAGACGCTGCCGCACACGAGAGGGTGGCCGAGTTGTGTGCCCGATCCGACGACAGCGCGATAGCCGCAGAAGAGTTGTATCACCGCGTCCGAGCTGGTCAAGCTGGCAAGGCGCTGGACTTGGCTGAACCGGTCACGTTCCGCGAACAGCACCGCTCTCTGCGTTCTCCGGATCTGATTCGGAGCGACATAGGGGCCATGTTGGAAGCCGCAGCCGACTGTACCGACGTGGCCGCGATGCTCAAGTTGATACTCGCGCTCGTAGAGACGAACGACCGGACCGAGTCTCTGGATGAGGTGGATCTTCCAGGTCTCCTGTATGACGTGGGTCTGGTAGAGCAAGCCGTTGCCTACTGTGGCGACGCTCGCAGAGTTCCGCTCATTCATGCCTACGAACTCGCGGCGAGGCTCGCCGAGTCCGGCGAACCAGCAGGCCAGCGGATATTCGACCTGATCGATCCCGAAGGCCTTAACCAAGCACATGCAGCCCATACGCCCCATCACGGGGACGACGTTGCTGTCGCCTGGGCGCGCGCTGCCATGTACTGCCGCCCCTTGGAAGCCGTGATGGTGGCTGCGCAAGGCCTCGTCGGGCGTCCCGGGACAGGCAAAGTCGACGACGAGTTCGGCGACGAGTTCGGCTACCGCCGGTGGCTTCGCTACAAGAAGGTCATGGATGCTCTCATCGATACGGCAGCCCATGGGTGCGATGAACAGGCGATCGATCTCATCTACACGAGAGTGACCGAACAAGTCGTCGGCATCATCGAAGAAGACGACTCCGAGAGCATCAACCAAGACACCCGGATCCGGATAGCCGCTGCGCTCGCCGATCTACAGACCCGCGCGGTTTCGGCGCTCGTAGAACTGGCCGAGAGCACCGAAGCCAAGCAGAGCCGTCTCGGCATGCTGCCTGTCCGAGGCGGCACACCCCTCTTTCCCGCCACGATGCTTGACCTCGCGGAAGCGCTCGCTTCCAATGGCAGGACCCAAAGAGCGGCGGAACTGCTCGAGGCCAGCCGCTACGGCACACCGCTAACCGTCTCCAGACTCGGCTATAGCGGCGAGCCCGAAGCGATCCATCACGACTTTCGATATTGGCGACTCCGCCACCTTCTAGCATCCGACGGCACTGCTCCCGACTTGGTTCCGTCCGACGAAGGCGCTAGAGAACGCGACGACATCACAAGCGACGCCGCGGCACATTCCGACGCGACCGCTGCCGAGTTCGCCAGCCGGCTCGACTCCGCGGTCCGGACTCTCGCTCGGATCGACGCAGCAACGGAATCGGGGCGACCGATGTCGGTCCCTGATGTGTGGAGCGAGCTAGTGGGGATGATTCACTCCTTGGGGCGACCCTCCGAGGGGGTTACTACAGCTCTGATCGGGATCCTCCAACGGCGGCCGGCGGTCATCGAGATCCTCGTCGACGTAGCCGTCAGGTATGGCGAAGACATCCCACAGCGGCTGGGCGACCTGTTGGGGAGTCTCTTTCGACAGGATCCGCCTCGGTGGCCACTACCGATGCAACTCGAGGTAGCGAATAATTTGGCAGCGGCAGGAGTGAGGGTCCCGTGGCACAGAGAGACGCTCGCCGCTCTCGAGGCCTACGCGGCCTCCGAGGATGTCTCCGAAAGGTTGCGTAGCACGGCGGATATTGCCCGCGGCTACATGCATGCCGGGCACGTACGGAGAGCCCAAGAAGTTGCACTGGGATTGATCCCAATGGCGTTCGGGGTTGGGTACCGCAAGGACTACCAACTCCAATACTGGGTCGCGTGGCTCGGCCGAGCGATCGCTGAGCCTGACGGCAAGCGATTCTTCGACGATGCAGTCTGGCTGGCCCGTCTCCTCAAGGCTGCGGCTCCCATGTCAGAAAGCAGGACTCCGGCTGGCGCTGCTGATCTCCCAGCAGCAATAGTGCCTGCGGACCCGGTACTCGCGGTCAGGGTTTTCGAGTACCTGGTGCGCCACGGAGCAGTTGCCCATACTCGCGCCCTCGCGGAACTGCTGCGGGCGTTGGTCACGGATAACACACGATCTGAGATCGCGACGATCAAACTCGGGGCAGATATTGCGGCTGAGATCGTGGCCCCGGCCGCTAACTCAGCTTATCCGAGACTCGCCGAGTCGCTGGTCGCCGCGGCCGAGCGAGTCGCGGGAAGAAGCGGGGCCCGCCACTTGGCCGAGTCTGTAGCAAGCCGCACCGACAAGTACGCGTTACCGACAGCGCGAGCGGGTTGGCGGCATGGTCTTGGACTCGCCGCCCCGGACGTCGAAAACACGGGATCAGCCGAGACAGCGGCCTCCCACTCGAGGACCTGGTATTCGCGTGATCCAGATGACGATCATCTGGTGCTGTCGGACGGCCAGCGGCTGCCGCGTGGCGAGGTCGCCGCACGGATCCGATCCGCGCGCGCCATCGCCTCACTGCGCAACCAGCAATCGTCCGAATCGTCCTTCCGATGGGCCGAGATCGTCGCCCGACTGACGCTAACTGGCGACGATTCGCGGATTCTCGCTCGCGTCTTCAACAGCCAATCCCCAGAGGACGTGGAGGTTCTGGTTTCTCTTGCGGAGTCGGCGGAATCCAACGGAGACCCGGACACCGCACTCCAGATCGCCTTAGACATCATGGAACAAGCACCAAGGGACGCATGGTCGTACGGGCATCCAGCGCCCCGTCGGCGGGCTGCGGCCATCACCGTTCGCCTAGGAGGGCCGACCGAACATGTATCTGCATGCAGAGATCTGGCGCTCTGTGCAATGTCAGAAGACTGGGTTCCCAGCCAACTTCTTCGAGAACTGCACAGCATCTTGGAAGCACTCGCGCCCGGTCTCGGCGCCGCCAGCACGTGGCCAGCGATCCGCTCCTACCTCGAAGGGATGGCGGAGACGCTCGACTTGGGTAGCTCCGATGACGTCAAAGACCATGGGTGTCGGTGGTGGCTGGCCGAAACGTCCGCCAATCCACGCGCCGCAAGTGCCGACTCCACCTCTCACGGAGCGCTCGCCGAACTCGCCGTAGGACACATATCGCACCCAACATGGCTCGTGAGCGACGCCGCAATCAGCATTGTCTCCAGTGCTCTGACAGCAGGCGACACCGAAGTCGCCGAGGCGTTAGCCCGGTTCGCGCAGGCAGCCACGGCCGACGACACCTTGGAATCGGCAGGTCGATGTCTTGCAGCAGCAAGATCCGCGTCCGGATATGTCGTGCCTACATCGCTCCAACCGCTCGATCGGACGCTGGCCGAACATCCGAGCCAGGTGCTTCGCGACCTCGCAACGAACCGGTCTCCGAGGGCCTATCGGCCGCTCCGGCAGGCCTACCGTCTGGCGCTGCCATCGCCAGGTCCCCTCATCGGCTCCGAGCTACCGCTGCTCGAACCGCACCTGCGCCAGTATGAACTCATCGCCGAGCACGTAGGCCTAGACCTTGACACGGTGCTATCAGTGGCGACCCGGTACGTATCTCAGGCAATCGACCGACTACCAGCGCAGACAGCGGTCCTTGCCGCACTCAGGTCTGCTGGCATGAGGCATACGTACAAGACCGTGGATATCACAGCGTCAAGAGAAGCATTCGGCCGAATTCTGGCAGATCTCATCGACGCTGACCTGCTCAAGAACGTGCCGCCACAGACGCTGCGGATACTACGCACCATCGACGTCGACGCCTTGAACTGGACCCCTGCCAAACGTCCAGCCGTCGTGCCCGGTCCCCCCAGAGCGGGCTACGACCGCACGATCGAGGACTGGCAAGCCGAGACCGAAAGCCGCATCGACGAGTACGCCTACGCCACCCGAGTCGCGGGACGGACGCTCATTGCGGCGACAAGCAGGCTGACCGTCTTGAACCAATACCACCTCCAAGAGTTCGTCATGTGTGCAACGACCGTGGGAGCGGCGCCGAGCGACGCCCAAGTCGCTAGCCAAATCTTTGCGACCCTCCAAGATCTCATCCCCTTGACGTCAGGCCGAATGCCCGGTTCAGGAGGACCACTCGTCGTCCAGGACCGGTGGTACCTGTTTCATCAGTGGAGGGCCGGTTGGCTCGTCTTCCGACCGGATCTTGCCGCAGCACTGGCATGGGTGCCAGATCCGCCCGAGCCGGGCCGCTGGCACACCGCCGACGGAGACCTTGCCGTCGAGACCATCTGGTGGGTCGACGGATGGTGGGGCCGCGCCGATGTGATGGCCGACGACACCGCGGCTGAAGGACACGCCGTCGTCCTGACGACTGCGGGACTCGCTGACGTTTCAGCCGCGTTCGGTGAGACCACCACACGCTTCGAATTGACGCGAGACGCTCAATTCGATCAAGAAGCGGCGCCTGTCACAGCGACTCGTCTGCAATACGTGACTGGCACCGCTTGATGCGCCCTCATGCCGGCTCCCACTGCCAAGAGGCTGACTCGCCCGCAGTAAGGACTACAAGGCGAACAGATGTGGCGGTGGCACGGCGCTCGCCGAAACTCTCCGTGGCAGCCGGGAGCGTGTGTCACGGCAGGGTGAATCAGCCGACATGGCTGGCGAACCGCGGGAACCACCCGGATCGCTCTGACCCGCATGGTTGCGTTCGCGCCCAGCCAGTCCTGTGACGGGCCATGGCCGTCACCGTCAGAGAAGGAGACGAAACGGGCATTTCAGTTGGCCTGCCCCGACGCACCGACCACGCCCGGCTGGCGCGCCTTCGCGCCAGGGAGGTCCCAAGGGAGCCCTGGCAGGCCTCGGTGGTGGACGGCATCGAAACCGCTGAGGCGTGGTACGCCGCCGAGTGGCCGGTGTGGGGACACCGCAAGATCGCCGCGACCGCCGAGCGGAGGTCGAACCTGCTGGAACCTGACAAGTGGCCTGTCGTCCGAGTAGCGAAGTGGTCGATGTCGGCGATTTGCGCAGGTCACCGACATGCGTGCTGTATTCGAGCCACCCCATCAATTCCGCGACGGACCACTAGCATCTCACCATGAGGTCCCCGGGCAGAAGACGTCCCCAGAAGCGCAAGAGGTACGTTCCTCCAGATACCGACCTTGTCGCCGTGGCCGAGCGCGTCAAGTACGGGGGGAGCCCTGAGCACAAGGACGAGTTCACGTTCGTCGGTGTGCCCCGGCCACGGGGTGACGCCTCGATCTGCCCGCGCGAGTGCAGAGATCAGGAGATGGTCACAGGCTGGTTGCGCGCTGCCATCCGTGCCGGTTCGACTGGCGCACCGTGGGAGGGCGGCTACCCTCGCTATGTCTGGCACAAGGAGAAGGACACAGTATTCGAGGCTCGGCTCGTCAACAGAGGTGACGGTTCCTACAAGGGATATCCGCTCCACGACGATGAGTGGCCATTGCACATGGTGGCGCGAAAATGACTGCAATACAGTTCTGCACCGATTGGCAGGACGGTGAAGGGATCGAAGGGGACGAACTGTCGTCGACATTCGCGTCGCTGCGCGTTGACGTGCGAGGCGAGCCACTGACGCATGTCATCGACAACAGAGCGCAGACGACACGGGATTCGATCTTCGTCCCGCTTTATCCGGTAGCCGAATGGTTGGCAGCCAACTGGTGGTTCGTCAAGTATGAGTCAGAGAATCCGAGGAAGACAGCGGACCCGGCGTTCAATCGCAGGCACTCATGGGGAACCGCCACCGACGGCTACGCGCTTCCTGATCTGACGATTGCAACATCGGGCTCGCGCACACATCTAACGTGGCGCAGAACGTCTGCTTCTTGGCCCAAGATCGAATTCCTGAGCGAGGGGCACGCGACCGTCGACCGTGAGCAGTTCATGCAGGACTGCGCTGACTTCATCGACAAAGTGATCCGACGGCTCATAGCGCACGGCATCGAATCAACATTCCTACAGGACGAATGGACTGCCATCCAGACGGCAGACGAAGAGGAGTCAGGATTCTGCTCGCTGTCAGCAGGATTGGGGTGGGATCCGTACGACTTGGACGAAGCGATGCGACGCCATGTCGTGACGCTCGCCGATCAGCTCGGACCGCTGAGCTCAGAAGCAGTCCACGCAATTGATGCTTCGGCGCTCTTGAACGACTGCTCGGCAATCCTGGCCGCGATCGAGGACGCGAGGCCCAATGAACTACGTCTGCCGAGCCTTCCTCTCATGACTCGCGGAGGGTTTAACGAGAAGACTCCGTGGAGCGTTGGCTACGATCTGGCAAGGAGAGCAAGAAGCGAGTTCGGTCTCGACGGCCAACCCGTCCAGAACACAGAGCAGTTGGCTGAAGCGTTGGGCCAGAGCGTCGAGACGCTGCAGCGAGCGACTGGGCCGGTGGCACCACTGGAGCGTCTGGCGCTCGTGGACGGCGTGGTAACACGCGGTGCAGGAGGCGGTGCATCCTTCGGCCTGAAGACGAGGCGACAGATCAGCCAGCGATTCCTCTTCTGCCGCGCCCTTGCCGAAGCGATATCCGGCCACGGGGACGCGCTCGTCACCAGGGGCAACACCGAGCGGCAGCAATGCAACCGAGCATTTGCGGCCGAATTCTTGGCACCGTCCACCAGTCTGGGCAAGAAGATATCGACTCCTGTTGTGGACGAAGAACAAGTAGACGATCTGGCGGAAGAGTTCGGAGTGTCCCCGTGGGTAATCTCGCACCAGATCGAAAATCACCAGATTGCACGAGTCGCGTAGGGCACCGCCGACGTCAACTGTGTTCGACAATCATGTGCGGCGGACGACCGTGATGCTCCCCGACGATCTGGATCTGCGGCAGCGCCGTGAGGCGGCGCGGCGCAACACGACCATCTCCGAACTGACCCGCGGAGCCATCGAGCGCCACGTCGGCGGGCCGCCCCGGCGGTTGCGGGCCGCCGACGCCGGTCGCAGCGGGCGCGACGACATCTCCAATTGCGTCGAGGAGATCCTGGCAGCCGAGCTAATCCCATAGCTGTCCTCGGTGATGCGGGCCCGCTGTACGCCTATGTCCTCGCTCTGGAGATCCTCCCCTGAGCACCGCCCGCGCCGGCGCGGGCGGTGCGGGGCGGCGCAGGTGCGTTGACAGGAAGTGAACCCGCCGGACGGCAGCAACTAGATTGACCCGGCGCGGGCGCCGGAGTGAGGGCCGCCCGGATCCACGGCTGGAGGGCATCACCATGAAGGAAGCGTTCGGCGTTCTCGCCACCGACTGGCGTGAGGGGATCAACTGGCAGGAGGTCCGGGAGTGGCGGCTGCGGCGCGCCCGGGAGGCCATGGCCCGCCACGAGCTCGGCGCCA
>JAPOYA010000023.1 GCA_026706815.1 Acidimicrobiaceae bacterium
CGCTATCAGACCGTGTTCAGTCGGCGTCCTCTGTCGGCCGCTGCGCCCACTGCCGGCTTGCACCTGACCGAGGCGGTGTTCGCCGGCCTGGAGGCGAGGGGAGTGCGGGTCGGCACAGTCGAGCTGGCAGTGGGCATCGACACGTTCAGGCCCTTGACGGTCGACCGCCTCGACGACCATGTGATGCACAGCGAGTGGTATTCGATTCCCGCTGCCACTCAACAACTGATCAGCACGGCGCAACGCGTTGTGGCCGTCGGCACCACGACAGTCAGGGCGCTCGAGACCTGGGGGCGCGGTGCTCCCTCCGAGGGCCGCAGCAGCCTGTTCATCAGACGCCCCTTCGACTGGTCGGTTGTCGATGTGATGATGACCAACTTCCATCTCCCGGCGTCGACCCTGCTGTGCATGATCGACGCCTTCGTCGGCCCCCGCTGGCGAGAGGTCTACGCCGAGGCGCTGGCGCACGGCTACCGGTTCTTGAGCTTCGGCGACGCCATGCTCAGCGAGCGCCGCGCGTAGTCTGACCGTGTGAGAACAACTTTTGTCGAGTCCGCAAGCGACGGAAAGGCTCGAACGGGCGTCGTCACAACGGCCCGCGGTCAGTTCACCACGCCCCGGTTCATGCCGGTCGGGACCCGCGGCGCAGTTCGGCATTTGACGTCGGCCGACCTCGAGGCTCTCGGAGCTGAGGTGATACTGGCCAACACCTACCACCTGATGCTGCGACCCGGCCCTGAGATCATCTCCGAGCTGGGCGGGATACACAGCTTCGTCGATTTCAACAACCATGTCCTGACGGACTCCGGCGGCTATCAGATCTTCTCGCTGAAACCCCGGGTCGATGACGACGGCGCCACGTTCAAATCGACCTACGACGGCTCCGAGCACCGGCTCACGCCTGAGAAGGCGGTGAACGTGCAGGCCCTTATCGGCGCCGACGTCCAGATGGTGCTCGACGTCTGCCCTTCGGCCGTCGCGGGACAAGAGGTCTTGCGCTCCGCAGTCGAGCGCACCGCGCTATGGGCGGCAAGGGGACGCCGGGCGTTCTTGGAGCATCCGTCCGCGGCGCGGCGCCAGAGCCAGTTCGGGATAGTCCAGGGCGGGACCGACGAAGCGCTGCGAGTCGAGTCGGCGGAGCGGACCGTCGCCGTCGGCTTCGACGGCTATGCGGTGGGAGGGCTGTCGGTGGGAGAGGAGCGCGAGCAGATGCTGGCAGGCCTCGACGCCTGCATCGATCTGCTGCCGCGCGACCAGCCGCGCTACTTCATGGGCCTGGGGGATCCCGTGGGCATAGTCGAGTCTGTGGCACGCGGCGTCGACATGTTCGACTGCGTCCTTCCCACACGCCTCGCCCGCCACGGCACGGTCCTCACCGACGAGGGCAAGTACAACCTGCGCCGTGCGGAATTCGCCGACAGCGACGAACCCCTTGACAGTTCCTGGTCAGAGAGCCCCGCAAATCGCTGGTCCCGGGGATACCTACGGCACCTTCTCGCGACCAAGGAACCCACGGCAGCCCGAATACTGACGCTGCACAACCTCGCCTGGCTGCTTCGGTTCATGGCGCAGATGTCGCTTGCGATCAACGCCGGGAACTTTGAGATCTTCCGGCACCGCGTTCATGACGCTTGGGGGCGATAGCCTTGCGTCAGTTCGCCCAAGACCTTCGGATGTGCTCATGGATGCGCTTATCTTTCCCCTCTTAATCGTCGGCTTTCTCTACTTCGTCATGATCGCCCCTCAGCGGCGCAAGATGAAAGCCCATCGTCAACTGCTCAGCTCGTTGAACGAGGGAGACGAGGTGCTAACCAACGCCGGCATCTACGGTGCGGTCGCGGAGGTCGAGGACAGCGTGATCTGGCTGGAAGTTGCGCCGGAGGTTGAACTGAAGGTCCAAAAAGCCTCGATAGTCCAGGTTGTCACTCAAACCGACGATTCAATCGACGACGTTGCCGAGTCTGCTGAGGCCGTCGATGACGCCGACGGCTCCAACTGACGCCTGCTAGATGCGTCGGCAACTCACGTTCGCGATCGGCATCATAATCGTCGCCCTTGCGGGTGTCGTCTACACGATCACGTCCGGGAACGAGCCTTTGCTGGGGCTCGACCTTCAGGGAGGCGCCTCGGTGGTGCTCGAGCCCGAGCCCAACGAGGACGGCTCTGAGGTCTCCGACGACGTGCTCGACCAAGCCGTGGACATCATTCGCAACCGCGTCGACGGCCTCGGCGTGCGCGAGCCGGAGATCAGCCGCCAGGGTTCGACGGTGTTGGTGCAGATTCCCGGTGTCGAGGACCAGCAGCGGGCCATCGACCTCGTAGGCCAGACAGCCGAGCTCCGCTTCCGTCCGGTTCTGGGGGACGGCTCAGTCGACAATCCGTTCCCCGCGATGAGCAAGGCTTTGTGCGCTCCCGAGTCAGCCGAAGACGAAGACGCTCTGCTCGAACTGTTCAATGACCCCACCCCCGACGCGGACTCCGATGAATGCATGGTGGCGGTTGACCGAGCCGTGCCGGAGGTCCGCTATCTGCTCGGCCCTGCGCCCCTTCTTGTGGATCAGGCCGAGAATCCCGGCGCCCGCCTGACCGGTGAAGTGCTCGAGACCGCTGCGGCCCGACTCCAGCTTGCCGAATGGGTCGTGAACATCTCCTTCAGGTCCGGTTCACCCGGCATCGACGACTTCAACTCCCTCGCCTCGGAATGCAGCAGGGGCACACAAGTGTGCCCGCCGACAGGCACCTCGCCGGCTACCGGGGCTTTCGTCGGCCGAGTCGCAGTAGAAATCGATGGAGTCGTGGAGAGCGCGCCGACCGTCGGCATCGACAATTTCGAACGCGGCCAGGTGGTGATCTCCGGCGGCGCCATGACCGAGAGGACCGCGAAGGACTTGGCGCTGGTGTTGAGGTTCGGTTCGCTGCCGGTCGAACTGACCCCCCAGGAGAGCCGGATAGTCTCGTCCACTCTGGGCGAGGACGCTCTCGACGCCGGAATAGTCGCCGGGCTCATCGGCTTGGCTCTGGTCTCTGTGTACCTGCTCGTGTACTACCGGCTCCTGGGCGTGGTCGCGATCGCCAGCCTGGCAGTCTCGGGGGCGATGCTGTGGACTATGATCGCCTGGCTCGGCGACTCGCAGGGGTTGGCGCTGACCCTTGCAGGAGTGACCGGCCTGATCGTCTCGATCGGCGTCTCGGTCGACTCCAACGTCGTCTATTTCGAGCATTTGAAAGAGGACGTCCGTGCAGGCCGGACCGTGCGCTCGGCGGTGGAACGGGCCTTCCCGATCGCCTTCTCGACGATAGTCAAAGCCGATGTGGCCAGCCTGATCGCGGCTGTGGTGCTGTACCTCTTGACTGTGGGGCAAGTCAGGGGCTTCGCGCTGTTCCTAGGCTTGGCCACCGTGCTCGACCTGATCGCGACGTACTTCTTCATGGGCCCGGTCATCAGGTTGATGGCACGGCGGGAGTCAATGGGCGAGCACCCCAAGCGATTCGGTATCCCGTTTGCCGACGTCGAGACCGCGCAGGCAGGCTCATGAGCATCGCAGGCCGTCTGTACCGCGCCGAGCAGCAGTTCGACTTCCCGGCGTTGTGGAAGAAGGCCCTGATCGCGTCAGCCCTGGTCGTGGCGGTGAGCCTGGGTTCTCTGGTGTTCCGCGGCCTTAACCTGGGCATCGAGTTCGAGGGGGGGACCTCCTGGGAAGTGATCGCGCCCGACGTCTCGGTGGCAGAGGCCAGAGACGCGCTCGCCGGCACCGGCGCCGCCGCCGGGAAGATCCAGACGCTCGGGGCCGACAGCATTCGGGTCCGCGCCGATATCGACGACGCGGCGGATGCAGCAGAGGTCACACAGGCTCTGGCGACGCTGGCAGAGGTGGGTATCGGCGAAGTCTCCGTCACGACCGTCGGCCCGTCGTGGGGTGATCAGATCACCGACAAGGCCCGCAACGCGCTCATCTGGTTCTTCTTCATCATCGCGCTCTACATAGCAGTGCGGCTTGAGTGGAGGATGTCGCTGGGTGCGCTGATAGCGGTCGCTCACGACATCGTCATCTCGGTCGGCCTCTACTCCGTGTTCCAGTTCGAAGTCACGCCGGCGACGGTGATCGCCTTCTTGACGATCATGGGCTATTCGCTCTACGACACGATCGTCGTCTACGACAAGGTTCGCGAGATAGGGCGCAGGCTGGGCCCGACCGAGCGCTACACCTACACCGAGATGATGAACCTGGCCCTCAACCAAGTGCTGATGCGGTCGGTCAACACATCGATCACCTCGGTCCTGCCTGTGCTCTCGATGCTGGTCGTGGGCTCGTTCTTCCTCGGCGCGCTGACCCTCCAAGAGTTTGCGCTGGCTCTGCTGATCGGCATCGTCGTCGGCTCCTATTCGTCGATATTCGTGGCTTCGGCGATCGTGGCACAGATGAAGGAGCGCGAGGCGCAGTATGTGGCGCTGGCACGCAAGGTGCGTCTGCGGTCCGGCGGCACGCAGGGCACGCGCATGGTCACAACCGAAGACGCCTCTCTGGGCGCGGCCAAGGCCCGGCCCACTGCGGACCGGGTGCGCCCGGCCCATGCACCCCCTCGACCGAGGAAGAAAAAGAAGAAGCGCTGAGGCGGCTACGGTGACAGGAATGGATGTCATCTGCGACCTGATTCGCGACGTTGAGGACTTTCCTGAGCCCGGGATCGTCTTCAAGGACATCACACCCCTGCTGTCGGATCCGGAGGCCTTTGCCGCAGCCATTGACGCCATGGCCGCGCCGTGGCTCACCGCAGAACCCGGCAGGGAGGTCACAAAGGTCGCCGGAATCGAGTCGCGCGGGTTCATTTTCGGCGTGCCGGTCGCCCAGCGCCTCTCGGTCGGCTTCGTGCCCGTCCGCAAGCAGGGCAAGCTGCCGTTCGACTCCATCGCGCAGGATTACAACCGGGAGTACGGCCCCGACACGATAGAGATCCATGCCGACGCAGTCGATGTCGGCGATCGAGTGCTGATCGTCGACGATGTGCTGGCAACGGCCGGCACAGCGCTTGCCGCAGCAACGCTCATTGGCGCTGCCGGCGCCACAGTCGCCGGATTCTCAGCACTCATTGAGTTGGGGTTTCTGGCCCCTCGCAGCCTCTTGGGTGATTTCGCCGTCGAGTCCGTGGTCGTGTTCGGGGGGGACTGAGTTGGTAACCGTTACTCGAGTCCTGCCGTGGCGGCGTTCGGCCAATCGCCCGAGTTCGGCGGAGATCGCGCAACTCTTGAGCGTCTACCGCGCTCATCACCCCAAAGCGGACACTGATCTGATCGAGCGTGCCTTCGAATTGGCCCATGCAGCCCATGAGGGACAGAACCGGAAATCGGGGGAGCCCTACATCCGCCACCCGGTTGCTGTTGCGACCATCGTCGCTCACCAGGGCATCGACGACGTCACGGTTGCAGGCGCTCTGCTCCACGACGCGGTGGAGGACACTTCGGTGGGGTTGCGGCAACTCGAGGAGGAGTTCGGCGTAGACCTCGCCGACATCGTCGACGGGGTGACCAAGCTCGACCGGGTCAAGTACGACACCAAAGAGCAGCAGCAGGCTGCAACCATGCGCAAGATGATCGTGGCCATCGCCTCGGATCTGCGCGTGTTGATCATCAAGCTCGCCGATCGCCTCCACAACCTCAGGACGGTGGCGGCGCTGCCGGAATTCAAGCAGGAGCGGATCGCCCGGGAAACGCTCGACGTGTACGCGCCGTTGGCCCACCGGCTCGGCATGGCCGACCTGAAGCAGCAACTCGAGGATCTGTCGTTCGCTGCTCTCCATCCCCGTCGCTACGCAGAGATCGACCAGATGTTGGCGCAGCGAGCCCCGGAGCGCGACCTGTACTTGGCTCAGGTTCTCGGAGCGGTGCAAGCCCGCCTGGCTGAACTCGGGATCGTGGCCGACATTGACGGACGCCCCAAACACCTGTGGTCGATCTACGAGAAGATGGTGGTCAAGGGCCGGACCTTCGAGGAGATCTTCGACCTTGTGGGCATCCGGGTGATAGTGGAATCGGTGCGGGACTGCTACGCGGCGCTGGGCTCGATCCATGCAACCTGGCGACCCGTCCAGGGGCGGTTCAAGGACTACATCGCAATGCCGAAATTCAACCTCTACCAGTCGTTGCACACGACGGTGGTAGGTCCTGCGGGCAAGTCTATCGAGGTGCAGATCCGCACTGAGGAGATGCACCAGCGGGCCGAGTTCGGCGTCGCGGCCCACTGGGACTACAAGACCGAAGAGCCGGGCAGCGAGATGGCTTGGCTGAGCCGCATCGTCGAGTGGCAGTCGGAGACCTCGGATCCGTCGGAGTTCATGTCCAACCTGAAGCTCGATCTCGACCAGGACGAGGTGTATGTATTCACCCCGAAGGGGAAAGTGATCGAACTGCCGGTGGGGGCCACGCCGGTCGACTTCGCCTACGCGATCCACACCGACGTCGGGCACAGCTGTGTCGGCTCGAAGATCAACGGTCGGCTGATGCCCCTCGATACCCGGCTCGGGTCCGGTGACTCAGTCGAGATCTTCACATCGAAGGTTGAAGGGGCGGGTCCCAGCCGAGACTGGCTGACCTTCGTCGCCAGTCGGCGCGCCGCCAACCGAATCAAGCAGTGGTATACCCGCGAGCGCCGGTCCGACGCGATCGAGCAGGGTCGTGACGATCTGCTTCAGGCATTGCGGCGAGAGGGTCTGCCGGCGCAACGGATCCTCAAAGAACCGGTATTCCTCGAGGCAGCCGAGCAGATGAACTATGCGGACGAGGATCTGCTCTTCGCTGCGATCGGCGAGGGACATGTGGCCGCCCGCACGGTGGCGGACCGCCTTGCCCGGGAGATGAGAGGTGAAGACGCTCCCGAGAAGGGACAGCCTCGGCTGCCGACCACTGTCAGCCGGCGAGTACCGGGCAGGCGCCGTGCCGCGGGATCAGCGGGGGTGCATGTGGAGGGTCTCGACGACATCATGATCCGCATCTCGCGCTGCTGCTCCCCGGTTCCTCCCGACGAGATCGTGGGGTTTGTGACCCGGGGCCGCGGCGTTTCCGTTCATCGCACCGATTGTCTGAACGCCACCACCCTGCAGGAAGGTCAACCCGACCGGCTGATCGAAGTTGAGTGGGACGCCGAGCACGAGGGCCACTTCTCCACAACCATCGAGGTACACGCTCTTGATCGCGCGGAGTTGTTGGTTGATGTTTCCAAGGTGCTTTCGTCTCACGGTCTCAATGTCACCGCGGTGGAAGCGGAAACCGGCAACGATGCCATTGCCAAGATGCAGTTCGAGTTTGAACTAGCCGATCTGAGCCAGCTCGACTCGGTGCTGTCGTCGCTGCTGGTGGTTGAAGCGGTCTATGACGCATTCCGTGTTGTTCCCAGAGCGGTGCCTGCACAAAGTGGACCGACGCCTGTCTGAAAAAGCAAAGGCGGAACGCACGGGTAGCCTGAGGGGCTGTGGCTGAGCCGACGTTTCGTGCCCCGAAAGGCACCCGCGACATCCTTGCCCCCGACTCGACCCGTCTTCGCGCGCTCGTGGACGAGTTCGCATTACAGGCTGGTCGCAACGGATTCGGGGAAGTCGTTTCGCCGATCTTCGAGGATCTCGGAGTCTTCAAGAGGCTTGGCGAGTCCACCGATGTCGTCAGCAAAGAGATGTTCGATTTCTTCGACAAGGGAGATCCTCCCCAGCAGCTTGCGCTTCGGCCGGAACTGACGGCCGGCATCTGCCGGGCATATGCCGAGCACCGGCCCACACCACCCTGGAAAGTGTGGTACGAGGGGCCCCAGTTCCGCTATGAGCAGCCCCAAGCAGGTCGCTATCGGCAGTTCAGGCAGGTCGGGGTGGAGGTGCTCGGCGCCGATGACCCTCAGGCGGACATCGATGTGATCGTGTTGGGCGCCCGCTTCTTCGAGTCGTTGGGTCTGCGCCGAGTCGAACTGGCCCTCAACAGTCTTGGCAGCCCTGGTGATCTTGGCAGACGCCAGGCTTATGGGCAGGCGCTCGTCGAACACTTGGAGCAGAACCGCTCGAGCCTGTCGCCTCAAGCGCTTGTGACCTTGGAACGCAACCCGCTGCGGGTGCTCGACTCAAAACGTGAACAGGATTCCTCGGTGATCGCCGGGGCCCCGGTGATGGTCGATTTCCTAGACGACGAGTCCGCCGAGCATTTCGCCGCGGTACGAGCGGGCCTCGACTCAGTCGGAATCGCCTATGAGATCTCCCCGCGTCTGGTTCGCGGGCTCGACTACTACACGCGCACCACCTTCGAGTTTGCTGCGCAGGCGTTGCCGGGCGCGCAGAACGCGGTCGGCGGCGGCGGTCGCTACGACGGTCTGGTAGAAGATCTGGGCGGTCCCGCGACGCCTGGGATCGGTTTCGCCCTCGGCGTCGACCGGATCCTGTTGGCCTGTGATGCGGAGGGCGTCTTTGCGAACCCGCCGAGTGCGGTCGATGTGTTCGTGGTCGATGTCACCGGGGGAGCGGAGGCGCTCAAGGTCTGCGACCTTCTGCGCAAGGCCGGTATCGCCGCGGACCGAAGTTATGGAGGGCGATCCATGAAAGCCCAGATGAAGGCAGCCGACCGTGCCGGCGCCCCGTTCGCGGTCATCATCGGCGAAGATGAGGTTGCTGCGGGTGAGGTAACCCTGCGCGATATGGGTGACGGCAGTCAGCACCGGGTCGCGCGGGGTCTGCTTGCTGGCGAATTGACCGAGAAACGGACACGGTGATGGATCTCTCAACCTCGATGCGCACTCACATGTGCGGTTCTCTCAACAGCTCTGATATCGGCAGTGTTGCCACTGTCTGCGGATGGGTCGACCGTCGTCGTGAGCATGGTGAGCACCTGGTGTTCATCGATCTGCGCGATCACAGCGGTGTTGTGCAGTGTGTCGTAGACGGCAGTCGCGATCTGCGCAGCGAGTATGTGGTGCAGTTGACGGGACGGGTCCGTGAGCGGCCTGCCGACACGGCTAATCCTGATCTGGCAACCGGTGAGATCGAGATCGAGGTCTCCGAAGCCGAGGTGCTGTCGGTCGCTGAGCCGCCTCCGTTCCCGCTCGATGAGCGCACTGAGGTCGACGAGACGATCCGGCTCCGCCATCGTTACGTCGATCTGCGCAAGGCTCGCATGCAGCGGAATCTGCGGATCCGCTCGCAGGTGAACAGCGCTATTCGCCGCGGTATGGAGTCTCAAGGGTTTGTTGAGGTCGAGACCCCGATGTTGATGGCCTCCTCGCCTGAGGGGGCACGCGATTTCGTGGTTCCGTCGCGCAAGGAGCCCGGCAGCTTCTACGCGCTTCCCCAGAGCCCGCAGCTCTACAAGCAGCTGTGCATGGTCGGGGGAGTCGACCGCTACTACCAGATCGCGCGCTGCCTGCGCGACGAAGACCTGCGCGCCGACCGCCAGTTCGAATTCATGCAACTCGACGCTGAGGCGAGCTTCGTCGGCCAAGACGACGTGTTCGAGTTCATCTCCTATGCCATTGCCGAGGCGACCGAAGCGGTGACGGGTGTCCGGCCTGCGGACTTTCCCCGGATCAGTTGGCTCGATGCCATGGAGCGTTATGGATCCGACAAGCCCGATGTCCGTTTCGGCATGGAGCTCGTCGAACTGACCACGGTCTTTGCCCGCACCGAAGCCCGGGTCTTCCAGGCGCCCTGCGTGAAGGGGATCTGCATGCCGGGCGGCGTCGATGCGCTCAGTCGCAACCAGATAGACGCCCTGGTCGAGACCTGTCAGCGTTGGGGGGCCAAGGGTCTGGCCTGGATGAAGGTCGTGGAACGCGACGCCTCGGTCGTCCTCGACGCGGGAGTCGCCAAGTTTCTGAGTGCCGAGGAGTCCACTGCGGTCATCTCGGCGTTGGGGGCTGAGGCGGGCGACATGGTGTTCCTCGTGGCCGATGAGCGTCGCCTGGTCCGTCATGTGCTGGGCCTGCTGCGGCTAGAGCTCGGCCGCCCCCCGGTCAACGAAGGCGGTCTGCACTATCTGTGGGTCGTCGATTTCCCGCTCTTCGAGGGTTTCGGCGCCGACGGTTCACCACTGCCGGCTCATCACCCCTTCACGATGCCCCATCCCGACGACCTGGAGTTGCTCGAGGCCGGAGGCGACGCGCTGTTGGATGTTCGTTCCCAGGCCTATGACCTGGTGCTCAACGGTTGGGAGCTCGGTTCTGGCAGCGTCCGGATACATCGCCGCGACGTCCAGAATCAGGTATTCGCCTGCTTGGGAATCGAACCCGCAGAGGCGCAGCGGAAGTTCGGCTTCCTGCTCGACGCTTTCGGCTACGGCGCGCCGCCGCACGCCGGTTTCGCCTTCGGCATCGATCGGCTCGTGGCGCTGCTGGCAGGCGAAGCCAACATCCGCGAGGTGATCGCATTCCCGAAAACCCAGTCGGGAGCAGACCCCCTCACCAACGCCCCGTCCCCGATCGACAGCGCTCATCTCGCCGAACTGGGCCTGCACGTCGAGCGGTGAGCGACGACCTGTTCTCTGAGGCGGCACGGGAGCATCTGAAGAGTCGTTCGCCGCTGGCCGCCCGGCTGCGACCACGCGACCTTGACGATGTCGTCGGCCAAGAACATCTGCTGGCCCCTGGCCGCCCGTTGCGGGCATTGATCGAGTCGGATCGGCTTTCGTCGGTCATCTTGTGGGGCCCTCCGGGCACGGGCAAGACCTCGGTCGCCCGGCTGGTGGCGACGAGCACCAACAAGCGCTTCGAGGAACTCTCGGCTGTTGCCGCCTCGGTCAAAGACGTCCGCGGGATCATCGCCGCGGCCCGCCGCCGGCTCGGTGAGCACCAGATGGGCACGATCCTGTTCCTCGACGAGGTCCACCGGTTCAACAAGGCACAACAGGACACGCTGCTGCCGGCGGTCGAAGAGGGGCTGATAGTGCTGATCGGTGCGACCACCGAGAATCCCCATTTCGAGGTCAACCCCCCGCTGATGTCGAGATCGACTCTGTTCCGGCTCCACGCGTTGGACGAGTCTGCTGTTGCCGAGCTCGTCAAACGGGGGCTTGAGATCGAATCGGCAACTGCGGATCAAGACGCCGTCGACCATCTTGCGGCTCGCAGCGGAGGCGATGGCCGGCACGCCCTGACCGGCGTAGAAGTGGCTGTCGCACTGGCAGCCGGCCGCGGCAAACCGATCCATGTCGTGCTCGCCGACGCAGAGGCCGCGGTCGACTCCAAAGCAGTGCGCTACGGCCGCGACGGGCACTACGACGTGATCAGCGCCTTCATCAAGTCGATTCGGGGAAGCGACGCCGACTCGGGGCTGTACTGGCTTGCGCGCATGCTCGAAGCGGGGGAGGACGCCCGTTTCATCGCCCGGCGGCTGGTCATACTGGCCTCTGAAGACATAGGCATGGCCGACCCGCAATCGCTGCTCGTCGCCAATGCCGCGGCCCACGCGGTCGAGTTCGTCGGCTTGCCGGAGGCTCAACTCAACCTGGCCCATGCCGTGGTGCATCTGGCCACCGCCCCGAAATCGAACCGGGTCACCACTGCTCTGGGTGCTGCTCGTGAGGCCGCGAGGCGGTCGGGGACAGGCGAGGTCCCGGTCCATCTGCGAGACGCCCATTATTCGGGCGCCAAGAGCCTCGGCCATGGGGACGGATACGTCTACCCCCACGATGATCCGTCCGGTTGGGCGCCCCAAGACTACCGGCCCGCAGAAGTAGCGGATCTGGTGTTCTACAGGCCCAGCGCCCACGGACGCGAGGCCCGCCTCGAAGAGTTCTGGCCCGGCCATCGAGCAGTCCCCGACGATCATCAAGAGCGCTGATCAGCCGATCAATCGCCGGCCGGTATGGGACCGTCGGTGATGTCGGGGCAAGCCCCACCCCCTTGTTCTAGAGTTTTGTTGTCTTGTGTTGTTGCTTTTGGTCGGTTGGCTTGTGTACGGTTCCGGCCCGTTGAGCTTGACCTGTTTTTGGAGGAGCCGAGATGACTGATTCGTATTGTTCCGCGGGGGGGGGGGCGTAGGCTTCTCTCTGCGGTTGTTGTTGCTGCGGTGTCGTTCGGTGGTTTGTCTGCCGCTGAGGCGCATGACTCGACGACAGAGACATATGAGGTTGAGGCTCCGGTGTATGAGTGGGTGTCCGTGCCGGTCACCGCGACTCGTGAGGTGCCGGTGTATGACCATGTGCCCACGCAGGTGCAGGTGCAGCGGACTCGCGAGGTGCCAGTGTATGGTTTCGTTCCTCGACAGGTTCCGGTACAGCGAACTCGTGAGGTGCCGGTGTATGACCATGTGCCCACGCAGGTGCAGGTGCAGCGGACTCGCGAGGTGCCAGTGTATGATTTCGTTCCTCGACAGGTTCCGGTGCAGCGAACCCGTGTCGTGCCTGTGTACAACAAGGTCACAGAAACGGTCAGGGTCGCGCCGTTTCGGCAGAGAGTCGCGATTCAGCCGCCATGTGAGTGGGCCACGGTGTATGGCCGCAGGGTCTACTACTGCCCGCCGCCGCGGATGACTTGGCAGGCCGTGTACAACTACACCACCGAGACGCGTCACGTGCTCGTCGGCACGCGGACTGAGACCTACACCGCGACTGAGACTCAGATGGTGTGGTCTAAGACCGGCACTCGCACCGAAACGTATACAGCCACTGAAACACAGATGGTGAGGACTCGGACAGGTACCCGCACCGAGACCTACGACACCGGCGCGACCCGCTTGGTCAAGAAAGACACCGGCCGTACCAAAACGGTGACCAGAACACGAACCGTCCACAAAGGCTGCCCAGACGGATACTACGAACTGGACAGCCCCACCACCAAAGCGTGGCACAAGCGCGGCGGCGGCGTTTCGTTCGATACGGGACTCTTGGCTGGACTATTCACTGGCGAAGTTGTGACATGGATCGGACCCCTGGAGGGTCACCCGAACTGCTACACACCGGACCGGTCCGGGATTGGATGGGGGAAGGTTGTTGTTGCGGGCTCCGAACATGCCGTCACCGCAGGCAAGGTCGTGATCAACGGTGTTACCTATGCCGTCAACGCAGGCAAGATCGTTGTTGAGACGCTCAACAACCTCGAAGCAACGATCAAACGAGCGATCGAAAATGAGATCAGGAACGCTCTTGAGGAACTCGACGAATCAACAGTAGCTGCCATCTGCACAAACCTGTTGGTAGCTGGCCTAGTATCTGGGGCTGCGAGCGTGATCCTCAGCAGCGTTGTGGCCAAAGCGCTTGTAGCGGCGGGTGTCGCATTATCGGTCGCAGTTACCCCGGCGGCGATAATCGGCGGCGCGGCTGTCCTTGCGCTGATGGTTGCGGGCTGCTCTCTGGCTGAGTCGTGGTACACCCCTGATGTGCCCCCGTCTCCTACTGGTTTGGGTCTGGTTGCCGGCGACGAGTCGTTGAATGTGTCTTGGGATGCCTCCCCGTCGAAGGACACGTTCCGGTTCGGTTACACGCTGCGCTGGAAGAGGTCCTCGCAGCCTTGGAATGATGCCACGGCGAAGAAACTGGACGATTCGGCCACCTCATATCGGATCACCGGGCTTGTCAACGACACTGTCTACAACGTGCAGATCGAAGCGCACAACTTGGGCGGATCGTCATCGGAGGTGACGGTTACTGCGACACCAACCGCCCCTGCTCCGACGACCACGACTACACCGACCACCACGACGACTGTGAAGCCCGACCCTCCAGCCCCGCTGCCTGTGTCTGCGGGTCAGCAGGTCAGCATCGCCGACGCGTCGGCTGCGGAGGGTTCTGCGCTGCGGTTCGCGGTGACGCTCACCGAATCGGTGTTTCGTTCTGTGAGCGTGGACTATGAGATCCGCGGTGTCACCGCCGACTGGGGTTCTGATTGGAGCACATCGAGAACCGGCACGATCGTGTTCCGACGCGGTCGGACCTATCAGGAGGTCTTTGTTTTCGCTTTGCCTGACAAGCACACTGAAGGCGACGAAACACTCCAAGTCACCCTCACCAACCCCAAAGGCCCTGTCACCATCGCCGACGGCACCGCCACCGGCACAATCAAGGACAACAACTGACAGACCCTATTCTGGCAAGGCACACCTAAGAGCAGCGAGTGTGTGGTAAGTTAAAGTTATGGTCACGAATAATAATAACACTAAACGTCGTGATGCCTGGCACAAATTTTTTACTTGGCGGGGTCTGGGCGCCTCTTTGTTGACAACTTTTGTAATATTCACTACGATCTACTTGTTTGAAATGTTTTTGACTTTTTGGCAGGCTCGATATTTGACTGCTGTCTTGTGTTTATTTGTGATTATTATTACTATAATTATTACCGCCCGAAAAATCTAGTGGTGTGTCGCGGCGAATGCTGCAACCATCTATGGAGTCCGTACCTTTTGCAGATAATAGTGCGGGGAACGCTCCGTTGGCAGACTCAATTGAGCGATCTGTATCGGGGTTTGTGGTGGCGGTGGTGGTAAGAGCAGCGGGTGGCGGCGTTGGCGTGGTTGGTGGCGCCGCCGTGCTGCCATTCGACGATGTGGTCGATTTCGCATAATCGAGCCGGCAGTTCGCAGCCGGAGTGGCCGCAGGTTCGGTCTCGGGCTTGGATTGCCTGGCGCAGCGCCCCGGTGAAGAGTCGCGTGGAACGCCCGTAGTCCAAGATCACACCGGGTGATTCATAGACGAGGCGTCGAATGTGGCCTCTGAGGGCTTGTTCAACAGCCTGTGTCGGCGTGACCACTGCCCCGAGGTCGGTTTCGCAGAGTCGGCCTTCAGCCATCACACCGCGCTCGGCCTCGGTCGATTCGTTCCGTGTCGGGACCAAGCCCAGGGTTTCGTTGAGGCCTTCGCCAAAGCTCGGTTTGTCCATGTGAATGATCACCAACGGCTCGGGGGCCTTCGCGCCCTCAGGCATCGAGGTGGCGCGCCGCGCCATCTCGACCAGCGCATCGGCGCGTCTTTGTGCGGGAGTGCGCCATAGCTCGGTTGTGTGTTTGTCTATGTGCTCGCTTTGTGCATCTTTGAGGTCGTTGTTGAACAGTTCGGCTTCGATGCGGTCCAAAGCGCTGCGGAACTCCTCGAAGCCGAGCGGGTCGAGCCATCCGTCGAGGCGTCCCATTCCGTCGAACGTCAGCGACGCATGGAACTCGCGGCGTTGCTCTTTGAACGCCGCGTCTTGTTCGGCCGCATCGTTGTCGACGAGGTGTTCCCAATATGACACGGCCTTGTCGAAAGCCGGGTAACTGAGCGTTCGGGCATGGTCGCACAACAACGCCTCTGCATCGCTGAAGCCCTCACGCGAGGATGCTTTGGCCAGCCGACGTGCATGGCAGAGACTGATCTCACCGCAACTCAAAGCCTCAGACACCACAGGCATGGTGTTGAGCGAACGTGCCAGATGAACCGTCTGGTTGGCTTCGGCACGGCGCACACGAGCGCGGTGCGACAACGCTGCGCCGACTGAACGGTAACCCGAAACCTCCCAATCACCCGAGGCGTCGTAAGCTGCAACGATCTCAGCTTCCAGTGCTGCCAACTGTGCTTTCAACTGAGCGACGCGCACTGCCGAATCAGCCAACACAGCACCAGGCAAACCGCCATATTCGAGCTTGGCGGCTAGTTGCAAAGCGTCGGCGACATCGTCGAGCTCGACAACATGGAACGAGTCTGCGGTACTCGGTTCTGGGTGGGCGGCAACTGTGGGTTTCATTAGATTTCACTATAACAGATGTATATGACAACACAGTTGAATTCATGAGAAAGATTGAAAATGATAAACAGACAACTACAGCCCAAGCAGGTAATTCGCGTCTTGCTTCCCCCGTCGACGGCATCGCACTAAGGTGTCGGGCGTGTGGGGCGCGGTCAGCGGAGATTCAAGCAAGACAACCGGGAGAAGCGATGAGCGCTGTTGACCTCGCAGCAGTGGTCGTCACGGTTGTCTGCCTGGCAGTGGTGGTGATCCTGGTGCTGGCCGTGCAGTCGCTGGTCGCCACGTTGCGCCAGCTTCGCGAGACGATCGACGAACTGCGGGGCGAGAGCCTTCCCATGTTCGATGATCTGCGCACCACTGTCACCAAAGCGGGGGACGAGCTCGAACGAGTCGACGAGGTGATCGGCCGAGTCGAGCGGGTCGTTGCAACCGCCGACGTCGCATCGCGGCTCACGCAGAGAGTCCTCACCCCGCCGCTGATCAAGACGGCGGCGATTATGAAAGGCGCGGGCCGAGCCACGCTGACGCTGCGAAGGGGGCGCACTCGAAAGGCGATCCCCGCTCGCAGAGCAGGCGCCGCGCCCAGTTCGCGAGGCGCAAGACGGTCGAGAAAGTCGAAGGTTCGATGAAGCGCACATTCTGGGCCGCGACCGGCTTCACTCTCGGTGTCGGCAGTTCCGTCTACCTTCAGAAGCGGCTCCGGCGCGCAGTCGAGCGCTACACCCCCGAGCAGGTCCGACAGGATGTGGCGGGCGCCGGCAAGCGGGTTGCGGCGAAAACCCGCGACCTGTTGGCGGACCTGCGCGATGCGGCGCAGCAGGGCAGCGAGACGATGCGCCGAACCGAGCAGGACCTGCGCGCTGAGTTCGCTGAGGACGACCGAGCGCACCGACACCGTCCCGCGCGTGTCCGTCACTGACGAGTCATCGGTCACTGAGCCGATTCTGTTCTAGGTGGCCTGCTTGCGGCGATAGACTTCGCCGTTCATGCAAGCCAACGAGGTTCGCCGCGCTTTCACGTCGTTCTTCGTTGAGCGCGGCCACAGCCACCAGCGGTCGGCGAGCCTCATTCCCCACGACCCGACCCTGCTGTTCACCGTGGCGGGAATGGTTCCGTTCAAGGCCTACTTCACCGGAGAGCAAGCGGCACCCTTCGAGCGGGCGGTGACTATTCAAAAGTGCGTGAGAGCAGGCGGCAAACACAACGACCTCGACGAGATAGGGCGCACGAGCCGGCATTTCACCTTCTTTGAGATGATGGGCAATTTCAGTTTCGGCGACTACTTCAAATCTGAGGCGATCGCCTGGGCGTGGGAGTTCGCAGTCGATGTTCTGGGCCTCGACCCGGAGCGCTTGTGGGTCACCGTGCATCTCAGCGACGACGAGGCCGCCGCCGTCTGGCTGGACGAAGTGGGGATTCCCGCCGATCGGCTTCAGCGCCTCGACGAGGACAATTACTGGAAGATGGGCGCTTCGGGGCCATGCGGGCCGTGTTCTGAGATCTTCTGGGACAAGGGTCCCGAATTCGGCGCCGGCGGCGGCCCTGAACACGGCGGCGAAGACCGCTACATCGAGATCTGGAACCTTGTGTTCATGCAGTTCGACCAGCAGGCCGACGGCTCCAAGACCCCCTTGCCCAAGCCCTCGATAGACACCGGGATGGGGTTGGAGCGAATCGTGTCGGTGCTTCAGGGGGTAGACTCGGTGTGGGAGACAGACGAACTCCAAGCGCTGCTGGGAACCGCGGCGCAACTGACCGGAGTCGACGCCGCCGACGCCTCAGAGCAACAGCTGGTCTCGTTGCGGATTCTGGCCGACCATGCCCGCAGCACGTCGATGCTGGTCAGCGACGGCGTCTTCCCGTCCAACGAGGCCCGAGGCTATGTTCTGCGCCGGATCCTGCGCCGCGCGGTCCGCCACTCCTACATACTCGGCGTCGAAGAGATCGACAGCGCAGGCGACACGGTGATGGGCCGGATGGTCGACCGCGTGGTGGAGACGACGGGTGCGGACTACCCGGACCTGGTGCAGAACCATCAGTTCGTGCGCGACGTGATCGACCGCGAGGAGCGACGGTTTCGAGAGACGCTGCGCACCGGCCAGGCCATCCTCGACGCCGAGCTGGGCACAGAGACGCTTCCCGGCGCCACTGCGTTCCTGCTTCACGACACCTATGGCTTCCCTCTGGAGCTCACTGAGGAGATCACCACAGAGCGGGGCGTCGCCGTAGACGTCGAGGGCTTCCGCGTGGCCATGGCAGAGCAGCAGAAGCGAGCCAAGGACGCCCGCGGGGAAGTGACCGGCGGCGACACCGGGCCTCTCGTCGAGTTGGTCGAAAGGCACGGCGAGACCGAGTTCACGGGCCGCGAAGAGACAGAAACGGTAGCGGAGATCATCCATATCGACGACGAGGTCGTGGTGCTCGACCGCACGCCGTTCTATGCCGAGTCCGGCGGTCAGATCGGCGATACGGGGATCATCCGGACCGACACGGGCGAGATCTCAGTCACCGACGCCCGTTATGGAGTGCCGGGGCTTGTAGTACACGCCATCGAGTCGGTTGTGGGCGAAGTGGCAACGGGCCAGACTGCAACGGCGGCCATAGACAACGAGCGCCGCGAGTTGATACGACGCAACCACACGGCCACCCATCTGCTGCATGCAGCCCTGCGCATGATTGTCGGCGACCATGTCAAACAGCAGGGGTCCTACGTCGGCCCCGATCGTCTGCGCTTCGACTTCAGCCACTACCAGGCGTTGACCCCCGATGAGGTCACCGAGATCGAGGACTTCGTCAACGCCGAGGTGCTGGCCAACCCTGCCTGTGAGCATTTCGAGACAACAATGGACGAGGCCCGACGCCTCGGAGCCGTCGCCTTCTTCGGCGACAAGTACGGCGACGTCGTGCGAGTGCTGCAGGCCGGTCCGCACTCGACGGAGCTCTGCGGCGGTACGCATGTGCGCGCGCTGGGTGATATCGGACCCTTGCGCATTGTCTCGGAAGGCTCGATCGGGAGCAACATCCGTCGTGTCGAGGCGCTGACCGGTCAGGCCGCGATCGACCACTTCCGTTCGGTCGACTCCAGCGCCAGCGCTGCCGCCAAGACTCTGGGCGTTCCGGCCAACGACCTCCTAGAAGGCGTCGAGCGGCTCACGACTGAAGCCAAGTCTCTGCGCCATGAGGTCTCTGCGCTGAAACAGAGAATAGCGATCGGCCAAGCGCCGGCACTGGCCGCTCGAGCCGTAGACGGTGTGGTGGTCGCTCGGATTGATGGACTGGATCGAAACGGACTCCGCGATCTGGCCCTGTCGGTGCGCGATCACGACGGAGTCGACGCTGTGGTCCTCGGAGCCGCGCTCGACAGCGGGGGTGTGGCACTGGTGTCGGCGGTCACCGCCGGCAGCCGCTTCAACGCGGGTGTCCTGATCCAAGACGCCAAGAAGATTGTGGGTGGGGGAGGCAAGCCCGCCGACGAGTTCGCAGTCGCCGGAGGGTCCAAAGTCGAGGCGCTTGACGACGCTCTCGACGAGGTCCGCTCAGCGGCCGACCGCAACTGACATGCGGGCCCTCGGGATCGACCTCGGCTCCAAAAGAATCGGCGTAGCCGTGAGCGACTCCCGAGGCTCGGTGGCCACGCCGATAGAGGTCGTCGAACGCCGAGGAGATCGACGGCGCGAGCATCGCGAGCTTGCTGCGTTGGCGAGCGAGTGGGAAGCGGAGATCGTGGTGGTGGGCGTGCCGTACAACATGGACGGGTCGCTTGGACCTGCGGCCAAGAAGTATCTGCGCGAGGCGGCTGCACTCGGTGAGACTCTCGACATTGAAGTGGTTGCCTGCGATGAACGCCTGACCACGGTTTCCGCGGAGCGTTTCCTCATGCAGCAGGAGATGAAAGCCGACGCCCGCCGTCGCGTGGTCGACAAGGTTGCCGCGGCAGTGATGCTGCAGTCGTGGCTCGACGCCGGAATGCCCCGTGCCTGAGAACGATCCACGCCGAGTCCGCACCGACTACCGCGCTTTTCTGCTGGGCTGGATCAAGCACATCCCCGTCGAAGCGCGACCGGGGTCAACCGCTCAATCGCTGGATACAGAACTTGCCCGGTCAGAAGACCGGGCCTTGGTCGGCGCCGGCGTAGCGTCGCTCGGCGCGGGGCCCGACAGCCGAGCCGACGAATGGCAGGCGGGCGCCGAGAGCAGGGAGATCCCGTTCGCGCTCCCGGATTACGAAGCTCCGCCGGCGGTTGAGCTGTCAGCAGGATTCGACGCCGATGGCACGGAGTATGTCTTCGAAGACGATCCCGAAGCGGACCCGCTCGTGGACCCCCGCTACGACGCCGAGGACCGGAACTGGGTTCGCTACCGGAGTCACTGGGGTGGATCCTTGCGCCTGCTCGGCGTTGCGGTGATTATTTTCTTCCTGCTCACAACGATTCGCGGGCGAGTCTACGACTGGATCGACGGCCAGATCGTTCCGTCGGGACCGATAGGCGAACCAGTGATTTTCACGATCGGAAACGGTGAAGCGGTCAACCAGATAGCCACCAACCTCGACAACGCCGGAGTGATCGGCAACGCCACGGTCTTCCGCTATTGGCTTCGTTGCGACGGCCCCAACGGCGGGGAGATCACCATTTCGGGCTTTTTGCGATGCGACATTGACACTTCGTTCGAGAGCGGCGAATACGCGCTCTTCGAGAATATGCCGTACGCAGACGTCAACAACATTCTTGTCGACGGCCCGATTCCTGTCGTGTATGAGAACTTCACGATCCCCGAAGGTTTGAGAGTCGTTGAGATCATCGACCGGATGGTTGAGGCAAACCCTCAATTCGATCGCGGGCAGATCGTCGAAGCGCTCAACAACCCGGCCTACGTATCGAACTATCTGCCCGAAGACATCGGCCAGTTCTCATGGTTCGAGGGCCTGCTCTTTCCCGCCACCTACGATGTTCCCGAAGACGACCTGCGAGACGAGGCTAGGTTTGTCCAGCGAATGAGCAACACGTTCGACCAGCGATTCAGCGCCCTTGTTGATGAGGTTGGAAGAGATCCGGTGATTGGGCAACTCGGGTTGACGGACTACCAGATCATCACCGTCGCCTCGTTGATCGAAGAAGAGGCAAGGGTGGACGTCGACCGTCCCCGAATGGCCAGGGTCATGTACAACCGTTTGCTGCGGGGCGAACCGCTCGGCGTCGACGCCAGCGTCTACTACGCGCTCGACAAGTCGTTCACTGAAGGTTTGACCGCATCGGACCTGCTCGTCGACTCGCCGTACAACACGCGGCTCAACACTGGGATTCCGCCGACCCCGATCGCCGCTCCCGGCGAGGCGGCGCTGCGCGCAGCGCTGCAGCCGGACCCTGATCCCGAACTGCTGTTCTGGGCTCGGACTGACCACGGCGGAGTCGACGGCGCCCACACATTCACCACCAACATCGACGACCACAACGCGGCAGTGGCCGTCTGTCGAGAACTGGGGTACTGCCAATGAGTTCTGCTTCTGCCAATGATGCCAATGATGCCGATGAATTGTCAATGGGCAACGTGTCCGGTGCCACCAGGGTGACGGGAGTCATCGGCGATCCCGTGATCCATTCGCTCTCGCCCGCGCTGCACAACGCGGCGTTCGCGGCGCTCGGAATCGACTGGGCGTCGGTGCCCTTCCCGGTCAGCGCCGGCGGGGGAGCCCAAGCAGTCGAGGCGATGCGGACCCTTGGACTGGCCGGTCTGTCGGTAACGACTCCGCACAAGGACGCGGTCGCCCGAGCGGCAGACGAGGTTTCAGACGCGGCAGCGGCTCTCGGTGCGGCGAACTGTCTTGTGGCGTCCGCAGACGGTGGAGTCCGTGCCGAGAACACCGACGGAGACGGATTCCTCGGGGGCCTGCTCGAAGACGCCGACACGACTGTTCGGGGGAAAACGGTAGCGGTCCTCGGTGCAGGCGGCGCGGCCCGGGCGATCTCGCTCGCTTGCGCGGAGGCGGGCGCGGCACGCGTGCTGGTTGTCAACCGCACCGCACAGCGTGCGGCCCGCTGTGCGGGGTTGGCCAGCTCGGTCGGCGCGGTGGCCCAGCAGGCGGACATACCCGGCGCCGACATCGTGGTCAATGCCACAACGGTCGGCATGGCGCCCGACAGCGCCATGCCGTGCGACCCCGCTCTGTTGCACAGCGGTCAGATCGTGGTGGACATCGTCTACAACCCGGCCGAGACTGTCTGGCTGGCGGCTGCGCGTGCCGCGGGGATCCGCTCCTACAACGGCGGGTCGATGCTGGTCCACCAGGCCGCTGTCGCCATCGCCCACTGGACCGGCCACACCGCTCCCGTCGATGCCATGAGGTCAGCACTGCAGGCGCGTCTGGGCTGAGCAAACGACGGCAAACGACCTGTTGCGCTCGAAGCGGCTGTGCAGCTAGGTTCGGCTGCTCCAGCGCTGGTGTGCGTTTGCAGCCGAACAACACCGCGAGGGGACCAGGCGAGAGGCGGAAACATGACAACGGCGCTGATCTTTGCTGCGTCCGCGGCTGGTCTGGTCGCCGGCGGTTTGATCACGATGTCGGCTGGCCGAGTCGCCTGTGGCGAGGCGCTTTCGCTGCGTTCTCGCTGCGGCGCGTGCAGGGCGTCGCTGAGGCACGGCGAGACGATCCCGGTGCTGTCGTGGCTGGTGCTGCGCGGGCGTTGTCGGCACTGCTCTGCGCGCATCGGGTTCATGTATCCGGTCGTCGAGTCGTCGACGTCAGCGCTGCTGGTTGCGGTGGCTCTGCGGTTCGGTTGGGACTGGCGGCTGTTTCCGCCGCTCGTGCTCGCGGTCGCACTGATGGCGCTGTCGCTGGTCGACCTGTACAGCTATCGGCTCCCTGATCGGTTGGTTTTCCCAGCGTTGGGAGTATCGGCGTCGGCGATTCTGGCAGAGGCGGTCAACCGCGGCGACCGGTGGGTTCTCTGGTACGCGCTCTTTGGGATGTGCGTCTATTTCAGCTTCTTGCTGGTGGTTCATCTGATCTCTCCCAGGGGACTGGGGTTTGGCGACGTGAAGTTGTCGCTGCTTCTCGGCTTGAACTTGGGTTGGGCCGCTGGAGTCGCCGGCGGAGATTGGGTTGACGTGGTCCGCTATGTGTTCTGGGCTCAGCTTCTGGCCGGCCTCATCGGTCTGGTGGGCGGAATCTTGATAGGTGTTCTGCGGCGGAAGCTCGAACGCGACGTGCTGCCCGATCCACAAGTTGTCGATGGCCAGCCGGTGGGGATTCTTGCCCAGAGCTTTCCCTTCGGCCCCGCGCTGGCTTGTTCGACCATGGCCGTGGTGCTGTTCGCGGACTCGGCTCCCGCGTTCTAGACAAGCTCAGGCCACAGCCTGCGGGCGATAAAGGTCCCGGTGGGAGGGTGTGGGTCCGGTAACCTCTTGCCATGTCGTTGGCTTCGGTCATTCTGGTAGGCCCGATGGGCTCGGGGAAGACGGCGGTGGGCCGCGCCCTGGCAGAAAAGGAGCGCCTGGACCACGTCGACCTCGATGAGGTGGTCGCGCAGGCTCGCGGCCTTTCGATTCCGGAGATATTCGACGCGGAGGGCGAATCGAGATTCCGGGCGCTCGAACACGAGGCTCTGTCGCAGGCGGTTGCGGGTCGACCGGCGGTCATATCCGCGGGAGGCGGTGTGGTCGTAAGCGGGTCCAACCGGATTCTGCTGCGCCAGTCCGATGCACTGGTTGTGTGGCTGGATGCCGATGTGGAGGTGTTGGCCTGCCGCGTCGGCGACGGCGAGGGCAGACCCCTGCTGGCTGTCGATGACGTCACAGGCGCGCTGCGAACCAAGGTCGCCGAACGCGCCGAGGGCTACAACGAGGTGGCGGACATCCGAATCGACGCCTCCGACAGGTCGGTCGCGGAATGCGTCGAGCTGATCTCCGCGGCGCGGGCCGACAATGTCGAACGGGCAGCACAATGCCGGTGATCGACGTTGAACTGCGCGATCGCGGCTACCCGGTTCACGTCGGGCCGGGGGTGCGGGAACTTCTCGGCGAGTTGATCCCCGCTGACGCCGAGCGGGTTGCCGTTGTCACCCAGGAGTCGATTCCGTGGGCAGTCGAACCTGCGTTGGCACAGTTGACGATCACCGTTCCGGACGGGGAGTCAGCGAAGTCGATGGGCGTCGTCGAAGACGTCTGCCGGCAGTTGACGGTCGCCGGGTTCACCCGCGCTGACGTGGTCGTCGCAGTCGGCGGCGGCGTTGTCACCGACGTTGGCGGGTTCGCAGCCGCGGTCTATCACCGCGGTGTTCGCTTCATCAACGTTGCAACCACGCTGTTGGCCCAAGTCGACGCTGCGATCGGCGGAAAAACAGGGGTCAACCTGGTTGAGGGCAAGAACCTCGTGGGAGCTTTCTGGCAACCGACAGCGGTGGTCTGCGACACGGAGATGTTGGCGACGCTGCCGGTCCGCGAATATCGCAGCGGTCTGGGCGAGGTTGCCAAGTACCACTTCCTCGGCTCGGTTCCCGACGCTCCCGCGGGTGCTCCGGGGGCGAGAGTGGGCGCCGAAGTTGTAGCGGCGTGTGTGCAGATCAAGGCCGATGTGGTGACCGCCGACGAGCGCGAAGGGGGCAGACGAGCGATTCTCAACTACGGCCATACGCTCGCCCACGCCATCGAGACGGCCGGGGGATACGATCTGCGCCACGGTGAAGCCGTCGCGGTCGGGATCGCATACGCAGCTGAGGCGGCCCGCCTCCTTGGACGCATCAGCGACGAGCGGGCGATGGAGCACCGCCGCGTGCTCGGAGCCTATGGCCTGCCCTGCGCGCTGCCAAAAGGACTGGATGCCGACAGACTGCTCCACCTGTTCAACCGCGACAAAAAAGCGATCGAAGGCGTCACATTGGTGCTGGACGGACCGAACGGGGTCGAGCCGGTCACCGGGATCGACCCGCAGGTCCTGCGCGACGCTCTGGGTACGCTGCGATGACCGCCTTTGATTCCGCAAACGAGTCGGGCGCAACGACTGGAGACCGTGCATGAGTTCTGTTGTCCTCCTTCTATCAGGACCCAATCTCAATCTGTTGGGCACCCGAGAACCCGGCGTGTACGGCACCGAGACCCTCGAGGACCACGTAGCGACAGCGACCGCCGCTGCTGCGGTCCACGATCTGGAGATCGAGCACTTCCAGTCCAACCACGAAGGAGAACTGATCGAGGAGATCCAGGGCGCCGGAGATCGGGTGGCTGCCATCGTGATCAATCCGGGCGCCCTGACTCACTCGTCGTGGGCCATTCACGATGCTCTGGCTGCGTTCTCCGGAGTCATAGTGGAACTCCATCTGTCCAACCCCAAGTCTCGCGAATCGTGGCGCCACGTCTCAGTTGTCGCGCCGGTGGCCACGGGGTCGATCGTCGGTTTCGGCGGTGACGGCTATCGCCTGGCGATAGAAGCCGTCGCAGCACGACTGGCGCCATGAGTTTGTGAGACCCCTGGCCCTGCCGCCGCTCAGCGCACATGGCCGCAGCGAACGGGTACGAGCCGCGGTCGAAGCGGAGGGCGCTGACGCGATGGTGGTCACAGACCCGACCAATATCCGGTGGTGTACCGGATTCACCGGTTCGGCCGGGGTGCTGCTCATCAGCGAGGACCGCCAGGTGTTGACCACCGACAGCAGATATCGCGATCAAGCGCCGGCCCAACTCGAGGCGTCGGGCTGCGAAGCAGAGGTGTTGATCGGCTCGGACTGGGTCGCGGCAGTCGCCGCGATCCTCAAGGATCCCAACGGCGTGGACAACCCGACGAGGGTCGCACTCGAGGCGGACCGGATCGTGTGGGCTGATCAGCGTCGGTTGGCTGACGCGCTCACCGCTGATCTGGTCGAGACCGCAGGTCTGATCGCGGAATTGCGCAGCGTCAAGGACGAGGCGGAACTGGCTCGCATCGAGACCGCGGCGCGCATAGTCGACGCGGTGCTCAAAGAGAGCCAGGACCGGTTTGTTGCGGGCGTCAGCGAGCGTGAACTGGCTCACAGGTTGGACGACGGCATGCGTGCGGCGGGCGCCGACGGGCCGGCCTACGACACGATCGTGGCTTCGGGCCCCAACGCCGCGCTGCCCCACGCCCGTGCAGGCTCGCGGCGGCTCGCGAACGGTGATCTGGTGGTGGTCGACGCGGGGGCTTTGGTTGAGGGCTATCGCAGCGACATGACTCGCACATTCGTCGTCGGCTCACCCGACGACAGGGCAGTGGAGATCCATGACATCGTGACCCGAGCCCAAGCGGAGGGGGTGGCTGCGGTGCGCGCCGGCGTCGAGGCGGGTGAAATCGACAGGGCCTGTCGGGAGTTCATTGCGCGCGAGGGATACGGAGACGCCTTCGTGCACGGGACCGGCCATGGCGTCGGTCTTGACATTCACGAGTTTCCGGCTGTGCGACGAGGCAACACCGCTATCCTTTCGCCCGGCCAGGCAATCACCGTCGAACCCGGGATCTATCTCTCGGGATACGGAGGCGTGCGAGTCGAAGACACGGTCGTCGTCACTGAAGACGGGTGCCGCCCGTTGACCAAATTTCCCAAGGAGTTCGTGTGCCTGTCATCACAACCAACGATCTGAAGAACGGGATGACCCTCAACCTCGATGACGGACTCTTCCAGGTTGTCGATTTCCAACATGTCAAGCCGGGCAAAGGGCATGCCTTTGTTCGCACGAGCCTCCGCAACCTGCGCGCCGGGGGGACTGTCGAACGCACGTTCAGGGCGGGAGAGAGAGTCGAGCGAGCCAACATCGACAAACGCGAGATGCAGTTTCTGTACCGTGACGGAGATGACTACGTGTTCATGGACAACGAGTCCTACGAGCAGATCAGCGTTGCCCCTGCCACGCTCGGCGACACGACCAATTTCATCGTCGACGGCTCCACCGCGATCCTGTTGATGTTCGGAGCTGAAATCATCGGCACGGACATGTCCGCCGCTGTCGAGTTGACGGTGGCCGCAACTGAGCCGGGTTTACAGGGGGATCGGTCCTCGGGAGGCACCAAGCCGGCCACCCTCGAGACCGGCCTGGTGATCCAAGTCCCGCTATTCATTGAGACCGGCGAACGGGTCAGAATCGACACCCGCTCAGGTCAATACCTCAGCCGCGCGTGAACACTGAGCCCTCAGCGTGAACACTGAGCCCTCAAGCATCGGCAGCCGTCGGGAGGCACGGGAAGAAGCTCTGGGATTCCTCTATGAGATGGAGGTCACAGGTGATTCGCTGCATGCAGCCTTGAAAGCCAAGCCCCTGCCGCCAGAAGACTATGCCCTGGAGATGATCGAGGGCGTCGCCGGTCAGGTCCTCGCCTACGACGCGCGAATCGGCGCCCACCTCATGGGCTGGACCGTTGATCGGCTGGCCGTGGTCGACCGGGTGCTCGCCCGCATGGCGACTTGGGAGTTGTGTGAGCGCAGAGACGTGCCAACGGGTGTGGTGTTGAGCGAGGCCGTGGAGCTCGCCTCGCAGTATTCGGGAGAGGAGTCGCCCCGATTCTTGAACGGGGTGCTGCGTGCGGTGGCCACCGAAACCCGAGGCGCCGAGGATTCTTGAATGGGCGAGCGGGCGATTGTGTTGGAGGCGCCGGACCTCGGATGCGAGTTGATTCGCCTGCGCCGGTGGCAGCCCGCAGATGCGCCCGAGTTGGAGAAGGCCTGGATGGACCCGGTGATCTTGAGCGACTCGGTTGCGCCCGAAAACCGTTCTCTGCGAGACGCCCGCAAGTGGATATCGAGAACCGACGTCCGCCGTCGAGCGGGATTGGCGTTGGATCTGGTCGTTGCCGACGCCGGCAGCGACGCGCTGCTCGGCGAGGTGAGCCTGTACCGCTTCGACAAAGCACGACGGGCGGCTGAGATGAGCTGGTGGCTGGCCGCTGAGGCGCGGGGCCGAGGTTTCGCCACCCGAGCTGTGAACCTGTTGGCCGCCTGGGCTCTGGACGGTCGGCTGACAGCGGTTCTAGCCGAGATCAGGACGAGCAACGTCAAGTCACTGGAACTGGCCGCTCGTTGCGGTTTCGATCTCCTGCGCCCCGCCGATGGCTCGACCCCAGCCGTTTTCGCGCGCCGCGCCCAGCGCGGCTGAATTCAAGAAATCCACAGGCGAGTGCCGTGGAGCAGCCGAGCACGCGTGATACCTTCGGATCTCGACCATGAAACGAGTCCAGTGAGGCTCGAATGGACGGGAGAACTCAGTGGCAGAGCGAGAACGGCGATTGGCCGGCACACCCTCGGGAGGTGTTTTCCAAGCCAGGACGCAGGTAATGACAGCGTCCGATACAACCCGAGCGATTCGGCGCATGGCCCACGAGATCCTTGAACGCAACTCTGGTTGCGAAGACGTCGTGATCGTCGGTCTGCAGACAGGCGGCGTGAGTCTTGCTGAGCGTCTGGTGAGCGACATCAGTGAGACCTGTGGAGCCGACGTCCCCGTCGGGAGTCTCGATGCAACCATGCACCGCGACGATTTCGATCTCCGACCGATCATGTCCGAAGCAGCCACTGTGATCCCGGTCGATCCAACAGGCAAGATCATCGTGTTGGTCGACGACGTTCTCTACACGGGTCGCACGGTACGCGCCGCGTTGGACGCTATTCACAGCTATGGACGTCCGAAAGCGATCCAACTCGCGGTGATGGTTGATCGCGGCCACCGCGAGCTTCCGATTCGCCCGGACTTCGTCGGCAAGAACTTGCCGACTCGCCGAGCTGAAATGGTCGATGTCAACAGCGGCGGCGTCGACCTTGGGGAGATCTCGTGAAAGCCCTGCGGCATCTGCTGTCGATGGACGACCTCGACCGCGACGACATCGACTACCTGCTGGACCTCACCCAACGGTACGTGGAGGTGGGCGAACGAAAGATCCCGAGAATCCCGGCCCTGCGAGGCAAGACCGTCGCGCTGGTCTTCTACGAGGACTCCACGCGCACCCGAATCAGCTTCGCAACCGCGGCCAGTCGGCTCTCCGCCGACGCCTTGGGGTTCGATGTCAAACGCTCTTCGGCCAACAAGGGCGAGTCACTGCGCGACACGGTCGAGACCATCTCCGCCATGGGCGTCCATGGCATCGTGCTGCGTCACTTCGGCGCAGGCGCTCCCTGGCGTGTCCGCGAATGGACCGATGCCTCGGTGATCAACGGAGGCGACGGACGCAACCAGCACCCCACCCAGTCTCTGGCCGATCTGTTCACCGCGCGTCGGCATTTGGGAGAGCTGGACGGCAAACAGGTCGCCATCGTAGGCGATGTCAAGAACTCGCGGGTTGCGCGGTCCAACGCCATCGGGTTCGCCGAGATGGGCGCCGAGGTGGTCTTCGTCGCCCCGCAGACGCTGCTGCCGGCGAGTCTTGAGGGCTGGCCGGTCAGCGCCACCCACAATCTCGACGAAGTGGTGGATGAGATCGACGTCTGTTATCTGCTGCGCATGCAGCTCGAGCGGCAGCATGATGCTCCAGTGCCCACTTTGAGAGAGTTCCACCATGAGTTCGGGCTGACCGCGGCGCGTGCTGACCGGCTCAAGGACGGCGCGCTGATCATGCATCCCGGCCCGATGAACCGCGGCGTTGAAATCGCCGGCGAAGTTGCGGATAGACCCAATGCTGTCATCACCGAGCAGGTCGCGAACGGTGTCGCAGTGCGCATGGCAGTGCTGTTCGTGCTGATCGGCTCGAGGCTCGACCTGGTCGAAGAAAGCAGTCTTGCCGACCTCGAGAGCGCGGTCGCATGAGCACGCTGGCCATTCGCGGGGGAACGGTGGTCGACGCGCAGGGCTCCCGACGCGCCGATGTGGTCATCGGCGATGAGGGCACGATTCTTGCTGTCGGCTCGGGACTCACCGCCGATCATGAACTTGACGCCGGTGACTGCGTTGTCGCGCCTGGACTGGTAGATCTTCACGTTCATCTCCGCCAACCCGGAAACGAAGAAGCGGAAACCATCGACACCGGCGCCCGCGCGGCAGCTCTGGGCGGATTCACCGCGGTGGTGGCGATGCCCAACACAGATCCGGCTATGGACTGTGTATCGGTGATCAGCGAAGTGCGGGCCCTTGGCGAGTCGGCGATATGCGAGGTTGTTCCCTCAGCGGCAATCTCTGTGGGCCGCCGGGGAGAAGCGCTGGCGCCTATGGCTGAACTCGTCCGTGCGGGCGTCCGGATCTTCACAGACGACGGCTCCGGGGTGCAGGACGACAAACTGATGCGCACCGCGTTGGACTATGCGAGTTCATTGGAACACCTGTGTCCCGGCGAAACCATCGTGCTGGCACAGCACTGCGAAGTTGAATCCCTCAGCAAGGGCGGATTCATGCACGAGGGATCGTGGTCGAGCTGGTTGGGAATCCCCGGACAACCGTCCGAAGCAGAGGAACTGATGGTGATGAGAGACATCGCTCTATGCCGTCTCACTGGTGCGCGGGTCCATTTCCAGCACATGTCGACCGCCGGTTCGGTCTCCATGATCCGTGCGGCCAAAGCCGCCGGCCTGCCGGTCACCGCCGAGGCCGCGACACATCACTTCTCTTTGACCGACGCGTGCTGTCAGAGCTACGACCCGGTCTACAAGGTTCATCCGCCGCTGCGCACCGACGCAGACGTCGAAGCGGTGAAAGCGGGCCTGGCGGACGGCACGATCGACGCGATCGCCACCGACCACGCGCCCCACACGCCCAAGTCGAAACAGCAGACGTTCGCCGACGCGCCCCCCGGGATGCTCGGACTCGAGACTGCCTTCGCGGTGGCCAACACGTATCTTGACATGCCGATCGAGTCGTTGCTCGGGGCGATGTCCTGGCGACCCGCGGCCATCTGTGGCCTGAACGGAAACCACGGCGGACCCGTGAAAGCAGGTTCCGCGGCGAACCTCGCGGTGATCGACCCCGACGCGGCTTGGACTGTCTCAGCAGCCGAGTCGGCGAGCCGCAGCTCCAACACGCCCTATGAGGGCATGGCGTTGCGGGGCAGAGTGCGCCACACCGTCTACAAAGGAGAGGCCGTGGTGATCGACGGGGTCGCGCAACGATGAGCGCATCCCGGCAGGTTCGCGCCTATCGACTGGTGTTGGCCGACGGAGAAGTCTTCGAAGGGGAGGGAATCGGCGCCGATTCGCCCTATGGGATCGCGTCGGGCGAGGTCGTGTTCAACACGGTCCTGTCCGGCTACCAGGAGGTGATCACCGATCCGTCGTACGCGGGACAGATCATCACGTTCACCTACCCGCACATCGGCAACTACGGGGTGAACCCCGCAGACGACGAAGCCCGCAAGCCCTTTTGCCGGGGTGTCATCATCCGCGATCTGGCCCGCCGACACAGCAACTGGCGTTCAGAAGGTGATCTGGACGCCTTCCTGCGCAGCCATGGCCTGCCCGGCATCGCCGGCGTGGACACGCGTCGTCTCACCCGTCACATCCGCGACTTCGGGGCCATGCCCGCAGCATTCGGCTCGGCCGACGTCGATGATCTGCGGGCCGCGGCCATCGCAGACCCCACGACCAGCGGGGTCGACCTGGTGTCGGTGGTGTCTGCCGAAAAGCCCTACACAGTCGGCAGCGGCAAGCGTCGAGTTGTCGCCTATGACCTCGGGATCAAGTCCACGATGCTGCGTCACCTGTCAGAGCTGGCAACGGTCACGGTCGTGCCCGCAGACACGCCTGCTTCAGATGTGCTGGCCTCCGCACCCGACGGCGTCTTCCTGTCGAATGGCCCCGGCGACCCGCAAATGGCCGGATCGATCGTCGCCGAACTCCCGAAGCTGCTCGGGCGCGTGCCGATCTTCGGGATCTGCCTCGGGCACCAGGTGCTGTCATTGGCCTTGGGCGGGACGACCTTCAAGATGAAGTTCGGCCACCACGGCGGCAACGTGCCAGTGAAGGATGTGCGCAGCGGCAGAGTTGAGATCACCAGCCAGAACCACAACTTCGCCGTCGAGGTCGGCTCTGTCCCCGACGTCGTCGAAACGCATCTGTGCCTCAACGATGGGACTCTCGAGGGGATGTTCCACAAAGATCTCCCGGTGTTCAGTGTGCAGTACCACCCTGAAGCGGGACCCGGCCCCCACGACAGCCGCTACCTGTTCGAGGATTTCGCGCGGCTCATGGACACGACGGGCTTGGTTGCATAGTGCCGCGCAGAGACGACATCGAGTCGATCCTGATCATCGGCTCTGGTCCGATCGTCATCGGTCAGGCCTGCGAGTTCGACTACTCCGGCACCCAAGCCTGTCGAGCGCTCAAAGAGGAGGGTTACCGAGTAGTCCTGGCCAACTCGAACCCGGCGACGATCATGACCGATCCCGACTTCGCCGACGCCACCTACGTTGAGCCGCTCGACTCAGCGGTTCTCGCCAAGATCATCGAGAAGGAAAAACGCGACAACCCTGAACAGGCCATGGCTCTGCTGCCGACGTTGGGGGGACAGACCGGGCTGAACCTGGCTATGGAACTTGAGCGGCAGGGCGTGTTGGCCCACCACGGCGTCGAGTTGATCGGGGCAGACGCAACCGCCATCGCCACAGCCGAGGACCGAGACCTGTTCAAGCAAGCCATGACCGAGATAGGACTGGAGGTGCCGCGCTCGGGGATCGCCCACGACATGGAAAGGGCGCGCGAGGTGGTCGGGGAAGTCGGCCTGCCGGTCATCATCCGGCCCGCGTACATCCTCGGGGGCCGAGGCACCGGGATCGCCTCGACGCCCGAGGAATTCGAGAAGATCGCCGGCTACGGACTCGAGTGCAGTCCGATATCGGAGATCCTCATCGAAGAGTCGATAGCGGGTTGGAAAGAATACGAGCTCGAGGTCATGCGCGACCGCAACGACAACTGCGTGGTGGTGTGCGCCATCGAGAACTTCGACCCCATGGGCGTGCACACCGGCGATTCGATAACCGTGGCGCCGACACAGACCCTCACCGACGTCGAGTACCAGAGACTGCGAGACGGGTCGTTCGCCTGCATCCGCCGGGTCGGAGTCGAGACCGGCGGCTCCAACGTGCAATGGGCGGTCCACCCCGACACCGGGCGGCAGGTCATCATCGAGATGAACCCGCGTGTGAGCCGCTCCTCAGCGCTGGCGTCGAAAGCAACGGGCTTCCCGATAGCCAAGATCGCAGCCAAACTCGCGGTCGGCTACACCCTCGACGAGATACCCAACGACATCACCGAGAGAACACCCGCCTCCTTTGAGCCTTCAATCGACTATGTGGTCACCAAGGCGCCGCGTTGGGCATTCGAGAAGTTCCCCGGCGCCTCAGGCGTCCTGGGGACTTCGATGCAGAGCGTCGGCGAGGTGATGTCCATCGGCAGGACCTTCCCGGAGTCGTTGCAGAAGGCTCTGCGCTCACTTGAACAAGGGCGTTACGGCCTCAACTGCGACCCGGGGGAAGCAGCGTTCGACCAACTCGACGATCAAGACCTGCTGGCAGCCGCCTCGGTCGCCACGCCCGACCGCCCCTTTCAGCTGGAAGCCCTGCTCCGACGAGGAATTCCGGTCGAGGACGTCTATCGAGCGACAGCCGTCGACCGCTGGTTCCTCGACCAGATGCTGTTGATCACCGAGGAACGGGCCTACCTCGCCACTCGCACTCTCGCCGACATCGACAGGCGGGATCTCAAACGCGCCAAGCAACTCGGCTTCTCGGACTGCCAACTCGCCTATCTGTGGAACACCACCGAGGCACGAGTTCGCGAAAAACGGTTGGCTGCAGGGATCAAAACGACCTTCAAGACCGTCGACACCTGCGCCGCAGAGTTCAACGCCGAGACCCCGTACCACTATTCGACCTACGAAGACACAGACGAGGTCCGGCCCGGGGAGCGCGAGCGGGTCGTCATCTTGGGCTCTGGGCCGAACCGCATCGGTCAGGGCATCGAGTTCGACTACTGCTGCGTGCATGCCAGCTTTGCTCTCAGAGACGCCGGATACGAGACGGTGATGGTCAACTGCAACCCCGAAACCGTCTCCACCGACTACGACACCTCCGACCGCCTCTACTTCGAGCCGCTCGCCTACGAGGATGTGATGAACATCATCGAGAGCGAGAAACCCCTCGGCGTCATTGTGTCTTTGGGTGGACAGACCCCGCTGAAGCTCGCCGATCAACTGCCTGCAGAACTCATTCTGGGCACGTCGCCGAGCGCGATCGACGCGGCGGAGGATAGAGAACAATGGAATGCACTCTGCGCCCGGCTCGAGATCCCCCAGCCGGCCGGCGGAACTGCCAAGGACATTGAACAAGCCCTGGAGATCACTTCCCGGATCGGCTACCCGGCGCTGGTGCGCCCCTCATACGTACTCGGTGGGCGGGCCATGGAGATCGTCTACGACGATGAGAATCTCCGCAGAGCCATGGACGAACTGGCCGGTTTCGGATCGCTTGGCCGTGAGGGAGGGCTGTCCGCGCAACGCCCGGTTCTGATCGATCGGTTCCTCGAAGACGCCACCGAGGTCGACGTTGACGCGATACGGGATCACCTCGGAGATTTCGTGATCGGCGCAGTGATGGAACACGTTGAGGAAGCCGGCGTGCACAGCGGGGACTCCGCCTGTTCGATCCCACCGACGACCCTGACCGCGCCCACCGTTGAACTGATTGAGAGCTACACCGCCAGGATAGCCGAGGCCCTCGAGGTCAAGGGACTGATCAACGTGCAGTACGCGGTCAAAGCGAACCAGGTCTTCGTCATCGAGGCGAACCCGCGGGCTTCGAGAACGGTCCCGTTCGTCGCCAAGGCAACCGGTGTTCCGCTCGCCAAAGCGGCGAGCCGGGCAATGCTCGGCGCGACCTTGGACGAACTCCGTGCAGAGGGTCTGCTGACAGAACCGGCCGAATCTGAGCATGTCTCAGTGAAAGAAGCCGTGCTGCCGTTCAATCGTTTTCCCGAAGCGGACGCGGTGCTCGGACCTGAGATGCGCTCCACTGGAGAGGTGATGGGAATCGATCTGACGCCAGGATTGGCGTTCATGAAGTCACAACTGTCGGCCGGTACCCGACTGCCCGAAGCTGGACCGGATGAAGTCACGGTGTTCATGTCGCTGGCGGACCGCGACAAGGCTCTCGGGGCGGAGGTGGGACGCGGTTTCAGGGATCTCGGATTCTCGATTGTCGCCACCAGCGGTACCGCCGCGATGCTGCAGGCCGCCGGGGTTGCCGTTGACGCCATCGTCTCGAAACTCGGTGAAAGCGGCGGAGTCCACGCGGTCGAGTTGATTGAACGCGGAGATGTCCAACTGGTCGTCAATTCGCCGAGAGGCCGCCGCCCCCGTGCCGACGGAGCGCACATTCGCACTGCTGCGGGACTGGCGAACGTGCCGTTGCTGACCACTGCGGCCGCAGCAATGGCGGCAGTCGAGGGCTTGCGGGACTGGGCACGATACCCGTTGAGGGTTCGGAGCCTTCAGGAATACCACCAGCGAGGCGGATATCCGGGCGCCGTCGGCGGTTTTGAATGGCCGAGCGGGTGAGCAGTGGCAGATCTGTCGACCGCTGTGGGCTCGGTGAAGCTCAAGGCCCCGGTCCTGACCGCCTCAGGCACCGTGGGCTACGGCGCAGAGTTCGCCCGCTACCTGCGTCCCGCAGAACTGGGCGCAGTGGTGGTCAAGTCGATGAAAGCGACGCCGTGGGAGGGCAATCCCGCACCTCGGGTGCATCCGACTCCCGCCGGCATGATCAACAGTGTCGGACTCCAGGGCTCAGGAGTTCACCACTGGCTAGAACATGAACTGCCCGACCTGGAGGCCACAGGCGCCGCCATCGTGGCCAGCATCTGGGGAAACACAATCGACGAATACTCAAAGGCCGCCGATGCCCTGGCGGACGCGCCACCGGCCGTGGTGGCCCTCGAGGTCAACGTGTCATGCCCCAACCTCGAGGACCGCAGCCGCATGTTCGCCCACAGCGCCGGCGCCACCTCCGACGCCATAGAGGCGAGCGCCGGTTGTGGTCGGCCCCGCTGGGCCAAGCTCAGCCCCAACGCCCCTGACATTTCCGAAATCGCCGCGGCCGCCCACTCGGCCGGCGCCGAGGCCGTGGTATTGACCAACACTCTGCTGGCAATGGTGATCGATCCGAAAACCCGCCGTCCCGTACTGGGAGCGAAGCGAGGCGGGCTGTCGGGAGCGGCCATGCGCCCGGTGGCAGTCAGAGCCGTTTACGACGTCCGCGAGGCAGTGCCTGAACTGCCCATCGTCGGCGTCGGCGGCGTCGCCAGCGGAATTGATGTGGTGGAATACCTGCTCGCAGGCGCCTGCGCGGTGCAGGTCGGCACGGCCACTTTCGCAGATCCTCGAGCACCGAGACGGATCCTCAGTGAATTTGAACAATGGTGCGACCGCCACGAGGTGGGACGCCCGAGCGACCTCATCGGCGCGGCGCACGGCTGACTATCGACGCATACAATTGCCTTCTTTTGTCTTGGCCTCTAGTGTTTCTGTCATGTCTAACCCTCCAAAGCTGTCAGACGAAGCGCGAGCCGCAGCACTTGCAAAGGCAACCGAAGCGCGAAAGGCCCGTAGAGAGTTGAAGCATCTTTTGAAGATGCGATCGTTGACTCTTGCTGAGGTTCTCGAAAGAGCCGACAGCGATGAGATCGTTGCGAAGACGAAGGCACTGGCGGTGATCGAGTCGCTTCCCGGAGTGGGTAAGGTTAAGGCCCGGCGTGCCATGGAAGACATCGGTATCGCTGAAAACCGCCGTCTTCGCGGCCTCGGACAAAAACAGAGAGCGGAACTTCTGGAGAGGTTCGGCTGACCCGAGGTCTCAAGTGAGGCTGGTCGATCTACGGTGACTGCGGCCTCGGACCAGTTGGTCATCGTCATCTCGGGCCCCGGCGGGGTCGGGAAAGGCACGCTTGTGGCCCGGCTGCTGGACCGGGACCAGCGGCTCTGGTTGTCGCGCAGCTGGACCACCCGGGCGCGTCGCCCCGGCGAGCCGATGGAGGCCTATCACTTCACGAATCGGGAGTACTTCGACCGGCACCTGGAAGCCGGAGGGTTCCTTGAGTGGGTGGATTTTCTCGATTACCGACAGGGTACGCCAGTGGTGGAACCACCGCCGGGACATGATCTTGTCTACGAGATAGACGTGTACGGCGCCCAACAGATTCGGCAGCACTTTCCCGATGCGCTGCTCGTTTTCGTGGACGCGCCCTCCCGTGATGCTCAGCGGAGGAGGCTCAAAGGCCGCGGCGACCCGCCACAGGCGATTGAAGCCCGACTGGCCAAGGCCGCGGACGAGTCGGCCATGGCCCACGAGCTTGGTGCGGAGATCGTGGTCAATGACGACTTCGATCGCGCCCTGGCCGAGTTGGAAGGCTTGATCCGCGGGCGCCGCGGGAGCTAATGGCGCTGATACGCTTGCAACCCGGTTGAACACCATCCGCTAGACGGCGAAGGTTCGTCGACGTCACGGGAGAAGGCACAATGGCTCACGGCTACGACACGATGATGAATCCCTCGATTGAGGGTCTCCTTGACGACGTCGGCTCCAAGTTTCGCCTTGTCACGCTCTCAGCAATGCGCAGTCGTGAAATCACCAGCTATGTGGGGCAGCTCAGCCGGGGCATGGGCGCGTCGATACCTCCTCAGGTCGCATCGACAGCCAGCAAGCCCCTGTCGATCGCCTTTGAAGAAATCGCCGCGGACAAGATCGTTGCAATAGAGGTCGATCCCGAAGCCGAAGCTGAAACCGCTCCGGACTACGCGGGCGCCTGACCCAGGCGTCTGGCAGTGTCTGCGGCATGACCACGCTCTCGGGTCGACGCATCATTCTCGGCGTCACAGGCGGGATCGCCGCTTACAAGGCGGTTGATGTGTGTCGTCGTTTAGTCGACGCCGGGGCACACGTCACGCCCGTGTTGACCCGCGGTGCGCTTGAGATGGTGGGAGAGGCCACCTTCTCCGCGCTGGCCGGCGAACGGGTCCGCACATCATTGTTCAACGATCCCTCGACTCCGATCCCCCATACGGCGATGGGGCAGAACGCTGACCTGGTTCTTGTGGCCCCGGCGACTGCCCGGATCATTTCTGATATTCGCACCGGTCGCTCCGCTGACCTGCTGACGGCCACGATCCTCGCCACCCGTGCACCGCTGATGGTCTGCCCGGCAATGCACACCGAAATGTGGGAGCAGGTCTCCGTGCAGGAGAACCTCGCGGTTCTGCGCTCGCGGGGAGTGCGTGTAGTGGATCCCGAAAGCGGCCGACTCGCGGGAGGGGACGTCGGCATGGGACGCCTCGCCGAGCCGGCCGCGATTGTGACCGCTGTGCAGAGCGTGTTCGCCGCCGGCGACCTCGCGGGCAAACGGGTGTTGGTCACCGCGGGAGGCACCCGCGAGCCGATCGATGCGGTCCGCTTCGTCGGCAACCGCTCATCGGGCAGGCAGGGGCATGCACTGGCCCGCAACGCTGCTGAACGCGGTGCTGACGTTGTGCTGGTGACCACCAGTCCGCGCAGTGCGCCCAGCGGCGTTCGGGTCGTGGATGTGTCGACTGCCGACGAGATGCATCGGGCCTGTCGCGATGAGGCGCCGCGAGCCGATGTGGTCGTAATGGCGGCCGCGGTTGCGGACTTCCGACCCCGAGAAATCGTGGATCGCAAGCTGAAGAAGGACAAGGGCGCGCTCAGCGTTGAATTCGAGCCCACCGTCGACATACTCGCCGGACTGGGTGCGGCCAAACCCGATGGCCAGGTGCTCGTCGGATTCGCCGCTGAGACTGATGACGTCGAACACAACGCGGCGGCAAAGCTCGACAGGAAGAACCTCGACGTCGTCGTGGCCAACGATGTTTCCAAACCGGGTGTGGGTTTCGGGCATGAAACCAACGAGGTTGTGGTGCTTCGCTCCGATGGCGTCCGGCGCCAGACGCCGCTGTGCAGCAAAGACGAAGTGGCGCGGACCGTCCTTGATGCTGCGGTCGAAGCGCTCAACCACCGAGCCCGCAACCGCGGAACCGTTGACCGAGAAGACGTTGACCGAGACGACAAGGAGCAAGAGTGAGCCGCTGGACCTTTACCTCTGAGAGTGTGACGGAGGGCCATCCGGACAAGATGGCAGACCAGATCTCGGACTCGATCCTCGACGCCATGCTGGATCAGGACCCGATGAGCCGCGTGGCCTGCGAGACCATGGTCACGACCGGACTGGTAATCGTGGCGGGCGAGATCGACACCGAGGTGTACGTCGATATAGCCGGCACGGTGCGCGAGACGATCAAGGGAATCGGCTACGACCGTGAGGCCTTCGGATTCGACGGCAACACCTGTGGGGTCATGGTCGCCATCGATAAACAGTCAGAGGACATATCCCAAGGCGTCAACGCTTCAGAGGAAGTCCGCTCGGGGATCGCGGGGGAGCAGGACGAGCTCGACCTGCAGGGTGCCGGCGATCAGGGAATGATGTTCGGCTACGCCTGCGACGAAACTGAAGAACTGATGCCTCTGCCCATCCACCTGGCGCATCGCATGGCCGAACGCCACGCCGAGATCCGCAAGGCCGGAACCATCCCGTACATCCGCCCCGACGCAAAGACGCAGGTCACCTTCGAATACGAGGGCAACAGACCGGTTCGGCTCAAAACCGTGCTGGTATCGACCCACCACGTGGAGGGCATCGACCGCGACACGATGATCAAACCCGACCTGATCGAGCACGTCATCGAACCGGTCATCCCCGCGGAGTTCTCCGACGACGACTACGACGTTTATGTCAACCCGACGGGCAGTTTCGTGAAGGGCGGTCCGGCGGCGGACTGCGGGCTGACCGGACGCAAGATCATCGTCGACACCTACGGCGGCATGGCCCGCCACGGCGGCGGTGCGTTCTCGGGCAAGGACCCCTCCAAAGTCGACCGCTCCGCGGCCTACGCGGCCCGCTGGGTGGCCAAGAACCTGGTTGCAGCCGGAGCGGCCGGCCGCTGTGAGGTTCAGGTCGCCTATGCCATCGGCATGGCGCGGCCCGTGTCGCTCCTCATCGAGACGTTCGGCACCGAGACCGTCGACAAGGCTGCGGTCGTCGCCGCGATCGACGAGATCTTCGATCTGCGCCCAGCGGCGATTCTCCGCGATCTCGACCTGAGGCGGCCGATCTACGCCAAGACAGCCTCATACGGGCATTTCGGCCGGTCCAGCGAAGACGGCCTCTTCCCGTGGGAGAAGGCCGACAGGGTCGACGAGGTAAGATCGGCGTTGGGACTCTGAGGGGTCAGAGGCCGAGCGCGGAAGATGGGCTTGGGCACATCCGAGCGAATGGTCCCCAGAGGCGAACGAAGGGTCGTGCGGGTAATTCCCGATGTCCTTGGGATCAATCGGGAGTTCGACTATTTCGTTCCTGAGGCGTGGGAGGCCGACGGCCGCTCGCAGCGACTGGCCATAGGGTCGATGGTGCGCGTGTCCCTGGCGGGGCGCCGGGTGGCTGCGTGGGTGAGTGCTGTCGATGTCGAGCCTCCTGCCGGCGTCGAGTTGGCCCCGTTGAAGACCCTGAGCGGCGTCGGCCCCAGCGCCGCGATGATGGAACTGGCCGATTGGGCCGCGTGGCGCTGGGCGGGCAGCCGCGTGAAGTTCCTGCGCGCCGCTTCTCCGCCTTCGATGGTGGCCGGGGTGCCCCGGGCGTTGCCCCCCGCACCGGTGCCGTCCGGCCCGGCAGATGTGTTCTCGCAGGCTTTCGAACTGGCTCAGCAGAGCGGTGTTGCGGTGGTCAGAACCCTGCCGGGCAGTGATGATGTGCCCCTGGCCCTTGAAGCTTGTCGGAGGGGTGACGCGTTGCTGCTGTTGGCTGATTCTGCTCGGGCTCGCCGCCTTGGGATCGCTTTGCGCCGTGCTGGCGTGAAGGTCGCGCTAAGCAATCAGGAGTGGCCCTTGGCTGCAAGTGGTTCCACGGTTGTGGGGACCCGCTCGGCCGCCTGGATGCCCATGCCGCGACTGTCCGCAGTGGTGGTATTCGACGAGCACGACGAGTCGCTTGCCGAGCAGTCGGCGCCAACGTGGCATGCTCGTGACGTCGGGTTGGAGCGGGCCCGCCGCGCCGGCGTGCCGGCGGTTCTCAGCTCCCCCGTGCCCTCGCTTGAGGCTCTGCGCGCCGGACCGCTGCTGCGGCCCGACCGTGCTGCGCAGCGAACCGGCTGGCCGCTGGTCGAGGTGTTCGACCGCCGCGCCGACGACCCGACGAGGGCGGGTCTGTTCGCCGAGGGCATAGCCCGCGTTCTACGAGGCGGGAGTCGAGTGGTCTGCGTGCTGAATCGCAAGGGGCGTTCGCGGCTCATGGCATGTGCTTCGTGTGGTGAACTGGCCCTCACCCGCGACGGTGCGTCGTCCATGGTTCTCGAAGACGACGAGCTTCGTTCCCCTGATGGGACCGAGGTTCGACCGCTGGTCTGCTCCCACTGTGGCCACACCCGTTTGAAGAACCTCCGCGCCGGCGTCACCAGAGCCAAAGAAGAACTGGAGGCTCTCGTGGGAGAGGCGGTCGATGAGATCACTGCGTCGTCTGCGGCACTGCCGACGACCCGCGTGGTGATCGGGACTGAGGCGGTCCTGCATCGTGTTGAGGCGGCTGACGCCGTGGTGTTCTTGGACTTGGACTCTGAACTGCTGGCGCCTCGCCAGAGAGCTGTGGAACAGGCGATGGCGCTGCTGGCGCGAGCGGCTCGTCTGTTGGGAGCGAGAGACGCCGGCGGGCGTCTCGCACTGCAGACCCGCCAACCGGACCATGAGGTCGTGCGGGCCGTGTTGCGCGGCGACCCCTCAATCGTCGCTGTAGCAGAACGCGATCGTCGCAGAGCGGCGGGGATCGCGCCTTATGGCGCGCAGGCTCTGGTCTCCGGCACAGGCGCGGCGGAGTTCATCGTCGCGCTCGGTCATCCGGCAGGAGTCCGAATTCTCGGCCCTTCAAAGGATCGCTGGCTGCTGCAGGCCGATGCCCATGAGCCGATCCTCAACGCCCTCGAAGCCGCGCCCCGTCCCGAGAGCCGCGTGCGAATCGAGGTCGACCCCCTCCGTGCCTGAAACTGCGCGTCTGTCGCGGCTGCGACGCTTCGCGCAGGGGCTCAGTGACCGGGCGTCGCAGTCCAGTCGGTGCGGCGCGTTTCGTAGAGGGCGATCGCGGTGGCGATCGCGACGTTGAGCGAGCCGACCTTGCCGAGTTGTGGAATGAACGCGACGCTGTCGCAGGCGGCGAGCGCGGCAGGGGTGATACCGCGGTCCTCATGGCCGATCACCAAGGCGACGTCGCCTGCGAGATCGGTGTCATGCAGCGGCCGAGCATCGCTGGTGAGCTCTACCGCCACGACGCGGTAACCGTTCGCCCGTGCCGCGGTCACTGCCGCGGGACCCGAATCGATCTCTGTCCAACTCAGGTAACGGGCGCTTCCCAGCGCAGTCTTGTCGACCTTGTCGTGGTCCGGCGCGGTACCCGCAGCGATCCACAAGTGGTCGACGCGCTGTGCTGCAGCGGTGCGCACAATGGACCCGACGTTGAATGGACTCGCGACTCCGTCGAGAATCAGCGCCACGCGGCCGGTGGTGCGCCGGCGCCATGACCTGTGAAGCCGTTTCATGCCAGTGCCGTCGAGTTGAGTCACGAGTCCTCCCGCGGGTCGACTTCGAGTATGCGATAACCGGAGCGACTGACCCACCGGATTGTCGGGAATCCTTGGCCTGTCAGCCAACGGCTCAAAGAATCGCTGCCGAGATGCTTCTGCACGACCAGATGAGCTTGACCGCCGGGGTTCAAGCGGCTCAGCCAACTCTCAAGGAGTTGATGCAACGCCGGTTTGCCGATTCGAATCGGCGGGTTGGACAGGATTCGATCAAAGCGGACGCCTTTTGGGATCTCGGTGGGCGGCGCCACGGTTATCCGGTCGGCGGCTCCGATTTCTCGGGCATTGATCTCGGTGAGGGTCCGAGCGCGGCTGTTGGTGTCTATGGCCCATATTCGCCCGCCGCGGGTTCGCAGAGCCGTGACGCAGGCTATCGGGCCCCAACCGCAGCCGATGTCGAGCGTCACCGCGTCGTCGTCGACCGGCGGTGCGTCTGTCAGCAGCAGTTTGGTGCCCGGGTCGAGGCGGTCGTGCGAGAACACCCCGCGGTCCGAGGTGAGGGTTACAGTCAGGTCAGGCAGGTTGACCTCTGTTTGCGCCGGCTTCGAGGCCACCGTCGGTTCCTGATCGAAATAGTGAGCGCCCTCCACAGCCTCGACCGTAGCGCCCGGTGGTGTGATTCCGTCCGCTAGCCTGAGCGAGTGGCCAGTTGCGACATTCGCGTTATTGGAGATCCTGTCCTGCGCCAGAAGGCGCGCGAGGTCAATGACATCGACGGCGCTCTGGTGCGCCTTGCCGACGACATGATCGAGACCATGTACGAGGCGCCTGGGATCGGCCTCGCAGCGCCGCAGGTAGGCGTGCAGAAGAGGCTGTTCGTCTGGGACATGGGCGAGGGGCCGCGGGTGATCGTGAACCCTGAAATCGTCGAATCGGAGGGCGAATGGCTCTACGACGAGGGCTGTCTCTCGGTTCCCGGCCTGTCCTGGGAGATAGTCCGCCCGAAAACCGTCCATCTTGTGGGCCGCGACCTCGACGGCAACGAGATGTCCCTGGAGGTCGACGAGCTCGAAGCCCGCCTGTTCCAGCACGAGATCGACCATCTCGACGGCACCCTGCTGATCGAGCGTCTCGATTCCGACACCCGCAAGACTGCGCTGAAAGCGATCCGCGACCTTCAACTGGCCGAGGCCATGCCCACGCCACCGAGCGCGGGGCCTGCGAGCACACGCGCTGTCCGAGATCTAAGGCTGCCGTGAGCATTCCGCCACCGGCGGAGATCGAGCGCATCGCCTATCTGGGCACGCCCGCTGCCGCAGTGCCGCCCCTGCGTGCTCTTCGCGAAGCCGGATATGAGATCCCCCTCGTCGTGTCACGGCCCGACACTCGACGGGGGAGAGGTGCAGACCTTGAGCCGAGCCCGGTGAAGGCCGCTGCACTCGACCTGGGCTTGGAGGTCAGCGACGATCTCGAAGACGTGGCAGGGGTCGGCGCCGCTCTCGGCGTGGTGGTCGCCTACGGTGAGATCATCCCGTCAGCGCTTCTCGAGCAGTTGCCCATGGTCAACCTGCACTTCTCGCTGCTGCCGCGCTGGCGGGGAGCAGCGCCGGTGGAACGGGCGATCCTGGCCGGCGATGAAGCCACTGGAGTCAGCTTGATGGTTGTCGACGAGGGATTGGACACAGGGGCGCTCTATCGGCGAGCCGAAATCTCAATAGCGCCTGACGAAGACAGCGGTGCTTTGAGAGCGCGGCTGGTCGCGCTCGGCACGGAGGTGTTGATCGAGGCGCTCGCCGAAGGACTGGGAGAGCCTGAGCCGCAGGCTGGCGAGCCGGTCTACGCCCAGAAGATCACCACGGAGGACCGCCGCATCGACTGGACACAGCCGGCGGTGCAGATTCGCCGACAGGTTCGAGTCGGAGGCGCATGGACGACCTTTCGCGGCCAACAGTTCAAGATCTGGCGCACCGCGGTGCGCAGTGCCCATGTTGCGCAAGAGTTGCGCGCCGATCTGCCGGGCTCGATCAGCGGGTTGTCGGTGGCCACGGGTGAGGGACGAATCGACCTGCTCGAAGTTCAAGCCCAGGGCCGGACGAGGCAGGCCGCGTTCGCCTGGCACAACGGTGCCCGCCTGAGACCCGAAGATCGGTTCGTCTGAGACGTGCGCGCAGATGCTCGCCGGATCGCCGTCGATGCTGTAGTCCGCATCGAATCCGAGGGTGCATATGCCAACGTGCTGTTGCCCAAGATGCTCGCTGACGTCGACCTAGACGCCCGCGACAAGGGCTTCGTCACCGAGTTGGTCTACGGGTCCACCAGACGCAAACGGGCACTCGACCATGTAGTCGACCGGTTCTTGGTGCAGGAGCCGCCGCCTGTGGCGCGCGCCGCGCTGCGGTTGGGTGCCCACCAGCTGATCGAGATGGGAACACCTCCCCACGCCGCGGTCTCAGCCACGGTGCAAGCAGCGCCCAAGAGGTTCCGCGGCCTTGTCAACGCGGTATTGCGAAAGGTCGCGACCGCGCACTCGGCGGGCATCTCCTATCCGAGCGACGCGGTGGCGCTCAGCTATCCGGACTGGATGGTTGCGCGTCTGAGAGAGGACCTCGGCAACCGAAAAGCCGACGATTCCCTGAGGTCGATGAACCTGCCGGCACGCCCGCAACGCCGCGAAGACGGCTACGTGCAGGACCCCAGCTCCCAGCGAGTCGCAGCTCTGGTACCGGCCGCGCCAGGCGATGTCGTTTTGGACCTGTGTGCTGCTCCAGGCGGCAAATCGACTGAAATCGCCGGCAGAGGGGCCGCCGTGCTCGCTGCCGACCTCCGGCTGGGCAGAGCTGGGCTGGTCGTTCAGAATGCCGAGAGACTCGGTTGCAGCCCTGAACTCGAAGCGAACGGAGTCGCAGTCGTAGTAGCGGACGGTACCGTACCCCCGTTCAGGCGCCGAACGTTCGACGCGGTTCTGGTTGACGCTCCCTGCTCGGGTTTGGGTTCTCTGCGGCGGCGTCCCGACGCGCGTTGGCGCATTCAGCCCCAAGACATAGGCGAACTGGCGACGCTCCAGCAGCAACTGTTGAAGAGCGCTGCGGAACTCGTCGTTTCGGGCGGGACGCTCGTCTACAGCGTCTGCACTCTCACCGCGGCCGAGACCACCGGGGTGCTCGAGGCAACCGTCGCAGATCTCAACGCGCTCGGTTTCGATCCGCTCTCAAGCGATCTTTCTCTCCCGACCCCCGAACACGACGGCATGTTCTACTCGGTCTGGACTCGCGGTCTGGACTCGTAGTTTCGGGTTCGCAATGCCAACAGCTCCCAGGCTGTCGCCGGGCGTAGCCGCAGCCGCCACGGTGCTATAGCTTCGTGGCATGGTTCGTCATCACCACCAAGAGCACGACTCGGATGTTGCGCCGCTGCATGCGAAGGTTTTGACCGTCTCCGACGGTGTTGTTTGCGGCACGCGCCAAGACAAGTCCGGGGAAGCTCTGGAATCCCAGCTGGCCGGCGCGGGATGGACTGTCGTGGAGAGGACCGTGAGCGAAGACGGAGAGCGTCCAGTGGCCGAGACTTTGAAGCGCCTCGCCGAGGGCTTCCATGGCCTGATCGTCACCACCGGGGGCACAGGCTTCGGTCCCCGCGACCGCACCCCTGAGGGGACCAGAGCGATAATCGACCGTGAGGCGCCGGGGTTGGCGGAGGCCATGCGGTCGGTGAATCCCCTCGGGCGCCTGAGCCGCGGCGTGGCAGGCACACTCGACGCCAGCTTGATCCTCAACACTCCAGGATCGTCGAAGGGCTGTGTCGAAACCGTCGACGCCGTGCTCGATGTGCTCCCGCACGCGGTGAGGCTCTTGGCAGACAACGCCGACCCGCATCCTCATCATTAGCCGGCCGCACCCATGAACCAGGACGTGTACTGCATGGGGCTGGCAATCGAAGCGGCCCGCAATGCTCGGCATCGGTCGTCGCCCAACCCGTGGGTCGGCGCCGTGCTGGTTTGTGCTGACGGCAGCGTGGTTTCGGGCTCGACGCAGGCATATGGAGGCGCCCACGCTGAGACCATGGCCTTGAATCAGGCGGCCAATGCTCAGGGTGCCACGCTCTACACCACGCTTGAACCCTGCAATCACGCAGGTCGGACTGGCGCTTGTACCGAAGCGCTCATCGGAGCGGGGATATCACGGGTCGTCGCCGCGATCGAGGACCCGGACCCACTGGTTGCCGGCCGCGGTATTGAGCGGCTCCGTCAATCAGAGGTCGATGTCACGGTCGGCGTGCGAGCAGCAGAAGTCGAACTGCAGCTGCGTCCCTACCTGCACCATCGCCGCACTGGCCGTCCCTGGGTGGTGCTGAAGCTGGCAGCAACGCTGGACGGCCGAGTGGCAGCACCCGACGCGACTTCACAGTGGATCACCGGAGCCCGGGCGCGGGTTGATGCTCACCGGTTGAGGGCCATATCGGACGCGATCGTTGTGGGTGCGGGCACTGTCCGAGCCGACGACCCGTCGCTGACTGTGCGCCATTGGCCCGGAGAGGATCAAACAGTCGACCCCGAAGAAGTCCGCGATCCTCGCCGAGTCGTTCTCGGTTCGGCGCCGAGCGCCGCGAGAGTACACCCCTGTCTCGAATGGGACCGGGGCCTCGGCGAACTCCTCGACCATCTCGGTGACTGCGGAGTCGTTCAGTTGCTGGTGGAGGGCGGTCCGAGCGTGGCCCACTCCTTCCACAGCGCAGAGCTTGTCGACCAGTATGTGTTCTACCTGGCGCCGGCACTGATGGGCGGGGATGACGGAGCGGGCCTGTTCAGCGGGCCCGGCGCTGCGACGATCAGCGATGTGTGGCGTGCAGAGTTCGAGAGCGTCCAGCAGCTCGGCGACGATCTGCGCATAGACCTAGTGAATTGACGCCGCGAAATTCGCTGCTGGTTGAACCGGTGCGCCGCTAGCCTCGTCGCGGTGTTGAAGCTGGTTCTTCCCAAGGGATCGCTGGAGTCAGCGACGCTGGAGCTCTTCGAGGCCGCTGATCTGGGCGTGGAGCGCTCGTCGTCTGTCGCCTACAAGGCGTCGATTGCCGATCCGCGTATCGAGTCGGTTCGGATTCTGCGCCCACAGGAGATCCCGGGTTACGTGGCGGACGGATTGTTCGATCTCGGCATTACCGGACGAGACTGGATTGAAGAGACCGACAGCCGCGTCGAGAGTCTTGGAGAGCTCAAATACTCCAAGGCGACCTCGCGTCCGATACGCGTTGTTCTGGCTGTTCCGCAAGACTCGCCCTGGGACTCGGTCGCAGACCTTCCCGACGGTGTGAGAGTGTCCACGGAGTACCCGGAGACGACCCGCCGGTTTCTTGTTGCCGCTGGCGTCGATGCCGATGTGCGGCTCAGCTACGGCGCCACCGAGGCGAAAGTCCCAGACATCGTCGATCTGGTCGTCGACATCACCGAGACGGGGCGGGCGTTGAACGCGGCGGGACTGCGCATCATCGACACGCTGTGTACGTCCTACACAGAGCTGATCGCCAATCCTGAGTCGTTCGCCGATCCGAAGAAGGCTCACGCGATGCGTCAGATCAACACCCTGCTACAGGGCGTCCTCGAGGCGCGGGGCAAGGTGTTGGTCAAGATGAACGTCCCGGCCGCTCGCCTCGATGAGGTGATCGAGCTGTTGCCGTCCATGAAGGCGCCGACGGTCAATGAGCTGTTTCGAGGGGCTGGATATGCGGTCGAGACTGTTGTGGCCAAGTCTGAGATCAACATTCTGATTCCGGCTCTGCGCGACCACGGGGCCGGCGATATCGTTGAGCTCCCGATCACCAAGATCGTCCCTTGAAGGCGGTTCGGTCAGTCCGACTCCGTCAGCCAGAAACTGCTTCAGCCTGGCTCTTCAGTTGCACGAAAGCCATGCGGATCTGATCGAGGGCATGCTTCACGGCTTCCTCGTCGTCTCCGAGTCGGCCTGACAGACCGGTGACGATGGCGCTCAGGGCGTCAATGGCGACGGTGGCCTCGGCAAATTTCGGCGTCTGCGCCGAAAGGTGAAGCGCCGCCAGTTCGTACAGGCCCATCGCGTGGTTGGCCACGATCGTGGCAGCGGGCGTGCTGATGAGCCGTTCGCGTGCATCGGCCATCTCTTTGACCATTGCTTCGGCTCTTGCCCGTTCCTCGGGGTTCAAATCGTCAAGGCTCATCCCCTCCGGCAACGCGGCGGCTATCTCATCGTCGAGGCCGGCATCGTGCGGCGGTTCGGCGGCGTCGCCCGGGCCCGAAGTCGACTGGCGGTCTACGGGGTGTTCCCCGGCGGGTGTCCACAAAGAACTCATGCTGATACGCTATCGCTGACAATTCGAACACCGAAGTGGGGGAATCTCTCCAGATGCCTCCCACCTGGCCACAAAGTCGTCATACCCGGCGATTACCGTGCGTCCAGGTCGACGAATCGGCAACGCTCCAGTGAGCGTGATCGTGGATGTCGACATTGCGGTATCCACTACACGACGGAGGTTTCGTGCTCACGAGGAGTCCAGGACGATAGCACCGCCAAACAACGAGCCAAGGATCAACGAACGGATCCGCGCCCGAGAGGTCCGACTTGTCGGGCAGGACGGCGAGCAGATCGGCATAACTTCACTGTCTGAAGCGCGTGACATAGCTCAAGCCGCAGATCTCGACCTGGTCGAGGTGGCTGAGCAGGCCAATCCGCCGGTCTGCCGGATCATGGATTACGGCAAGTGGCGCTACGAGGCAGACCAGCGGGCCAAAGAATCCAAAAAGAAGTCTTCCAACCTCACGGTCAAGGAGATGAAGTACCGTCCCAAGATCGGGCCCGGCGACTTCGACACCAAGACCCGCAAGGTGGTCGAGTTTCTCGGCGGAGGCCACAAGGTCAAGGTCACGATCATGTTTCGAGGCCGCGAGATGCAACACCCCGAACTCGGCCGCCAGATCCTGGATCGGGTTTCTGAGGCTGTGGCCCACGTTGGCAAGGTTGAGTTTCATCCCCGCCAGGACGGTCGCAACATGGTGATGGTGTTGGCCCCGGACAAGCGAGCGCAGGCTCGTCACGAAAAGCAACTGCGCAAGGAAGCCGAAGCAGCGGTCGTGGGGGCCGAGCCGAGTTCTGCTCCCCGGACAATCGATCCGTCGAAAGGTCATCCAAATCCCGAGAACTGAGAATCACAGAACCGAGCATCACAGAACTGAGAATTGACATGCCCAAGATGAAGACCCACAAGGGCGCGCAGGCCCGCTTCAAGCGCACCGGCTCAGGCAAGCTGAGGCGGCGCAGCCAGAACAAGAACCACATCCTCGAGAAGAAGTCTCCGAAGCGCAAACGCCAGCTTCGCAGACCGGCTTCGGTGTCCCCGGCTGACGAACCGCGCATCCGCGACCTCGGCGTCTGAACCGTATCTGCTGAGGCCGCATCCACTGAGACAAGGAGCCAACGATGGCAAGATCAAAACGCGCCGTACATTCCAAGAAGCACCGCCGGGTCGTCCTTGAGCGGGCCAAGGGCCACTACGGCAATCGTTCCCGCAGTTTCAAATCTGCGAACGAGTCAGTCATGCACGCCGGCAACTACGCGTTCCGCGATCGGCGTGCCCGCAAAGGCCAGTTCCGGAAGCTGTGGATTCAGCGCATCAACGCGGCATGTCGCGAGAACGGCACCTCCTACAGCCGCTTCATCGCAGGCCTGAAGGCCGCGGAGATAGAGGTCGACCGCAAGATGTTGTCGGAGACTGCGATCCACGACCCAGCCACATTCACGGCCTTGGTTGAGACCGCCAACGGAGCGCTGGCCGACGCCTGAGTCCTGCTCGGACAGGCTGTCGGATCGGCTGAGTCGGCCCGTTTCAATGGCCCGAGTCGAAGTCAAGGGCCCGAACAGTCGTCGAGTCGTCGAGCTGCGGCGGCTCATCGGCCGAGTCGGCGCGAATTCAGCAGAGATCGTGTTGGAGGGAGAGCGCACCGTCGGCGAGGCACTCGATGCCGGGCTGCGGCTGATCACGGTCATCGTCCCCGAGAGCTCGGTCATCGTCCCCGAGAGCTCGGTCATCTCCCCGAAGAGCACAGGCGACGAGTTCGCCGGCTCAACGTTGCGGCGCCTCGACGACGCGGTTGAGATCCTGGTTCTGAGAGACAGAGCCTTTGAGCGTCTGGCGCCGTCTGTCACGCCTCAACCGATGCTGGCCGTAGCGTTGCGGCCGCAAGCCCGGGTCCCGGCTTTCCTTGACGAGAATGACTTCGCGATCGTGCTGGTCGGAGTTGCTGATCCGGGCAATGTCGGCACGCTCATCCGCGTTGCCGATGCCACGGGTGCGGCGTGTGTTGTCGTGGTCGGCGGTGCTGACCCGTGGCGTCCCAAGGCAGTCCGCTCCTCGGCCGGTTCGGTGCTGCGAGTCCCGGTGGTGCGCGGATCCGATGTGCAGACGAGTTTGAGCCAGTTGCGAGCAGCCGGAGCCAAGATCGTGGCGACCGACGTGCGTGAGGGGATTCCCCACCACAGCGGGGTGCTCAACGGTCCGCTGGCGATCGTGCTCGGATCGGAGTCCCACGGCCTCGACCGTGCGGTTGACTCCCTCGTCGATGTCTGGGTCCGGATCGACATGGTCGGCAACGCCGAATCTCTCAACGTCGCGATGGCAGGCGCCCTGCTGGCCTACGAGGCCAGCAGGTCAGCGTCTTCGGGGTGATCGCGGATGAATGCCGCGGCGAACCCGCATAGAGGAAGAATGCTCTGCTCGTTCGCCCGCAGGTCGTCGAGCATTCCCCTCATCAGCCGCTCGGCCAGGCCCCTGCCCCGCATCGACGGGTCTGTTTCGACATGCGGCACCACCACGACTGTGTCATCGAGCTGATAATCAGCTACCGACGCGATGCGGCCTTCGACGATCAGTTCGTAGCGCCGGCGCGCTGGGTTGTTTCGCACTTCGTGGGTCACGCCGCAAAGTCTCCCAGATATTGGGAGCCAACGCGTCGGTGCATCTCATAAACCTGTTCGGTTGATGATAGAGACGCTCCGCATAGCCTGTTCGGTTGATGATAGAGACGCTCCGCCGGACCGCTGTTGAAGCGAAGGCCCGACTGGCCGAAGTCGAAGACCTCGACGCGCTGGCGGAGCTCGACGTCGAGTTCTTGGGCAAGAAATCGGCAGTGACTCTGGCCAAGCGGCGACTCGGCTCGCTGGATCCGGGCCAACGCAGAACCGCCGGCCAGGCAGTGAACGAGATCCGCGCCGAGATCGAGACGGCTGTGGAGTCTGCCCGCGGGCGGTTGGCCCAGGCAGCTCGGGTTCTGCAACTCGAAGCTGAGCGGCTTGACCTCACAGAGTTCCGCAAGAAGGCCCGCCGCGGCTCGCTTCATCTTGTGACCCAGTCACGGGACAGGCTCGAAGACGTCTTCGTGGGAATGGGGTTCACAGTCGCCGAGGGGCCCGAGGTCGAATCGGCGTGGTACAACTTCGAGGCTCTCAACATTCCCGAGTGGCATCCGGCCCGCGGCAGCTTCGACACGATCTTTGTGGATCTGGGCGAGCCCGAGGAGGTGATGCTGCGCTCGCACACGTCGCCAGTCCAGATCCGCACGATGGAGAAGCAGAAACCGCCCATCTACATCGTCGCGCCGGGCAGGACTTTCAGGACCGACACAGCCGACGCGACCCATTTGCCCGCCTTCAATCAGATTGAAGGCCTTGTAGTTGATCGGGGCATAACCATGGGTGACTTGGCGGGCACGATCGACGAGTTCGTCCGCGCCTTCTTCGGCGGCGACGTCGAGAGCCGACTCCGTCCATCGTATTTTCCCTTCACTGAGCCGAGCGCCGAATTCGATATCTCCCGCGCCGATGGAACGTGGCTGGAATTGGGGGGGTGCGGCATGGTGCATCCCAACGTCTTGCGCAACTGTGGGATCGATCCCGATGAGTGGCAGGGCTTCGCATTCGGGTTCGGCATCGATCGCCTCGCGGTCATGCGCCACGAGCTCGACGACATCCGCGAACTGGTCAACAACGATGTTCGATTCCTGAGGCAGTTCTGATGAGGGTGACATTGTCCTGGCTTCGGGAGTTCGCGCCCGGCATCCACGGTGATCCGGTCGAGTTGAGCGAGACCTTGAGCGCGCTCGGTCTGACCGTGGAGGACATGACCCTGATCGGCGACGTCGTCGACGGAGTCGTGTTGGCCAAGGTCCTCGATCTCCGGCCCCATCCCGCAGCCGACAAGATCCAACTCGTCGATGTGGATGCCGGAGACGGCGAGGCGCGGCAGGTGTGCTGCGGCGCCTTCAACATGGCGGTCGGTGATCTGATCCCGTTCGCGGCGCCGGGCACAGTTATGCCCGACGGTTTGAAGATCCAACAGCGCAAGATGCGCGGCGAAGTGTCTGCGGGCATGTGCTGTTCTGGCGCGGAGATCGGTCTCAGCGATGATCACGAGGGAATCCTCGTGCTCAATGACCGGGTCGTTCCGGAAGCTGAACTGGGAATGGGCGTGGCGGCTGCCATCGGCGCAGAACCCGATGTGCTGTGGGACCTCGAGGTGAACGCCAACCGCCCCGACGCCATGTCTGTAGCTGGAGTGGCGCGCGATCTGGCCGCCGCTCTGGGAGTCGATTTCTCGTTTCCCGACTACCGCGTCGCCGACGACGGCTCGCGCAACGACGAAGACGCCGATGAGCTGTTGACCGTTGAGATACTCGATCCGACTCTGTGCGGGCGGTTCGCGGCGACTGTCCTGCGCGGCGTCACAGTCGGGGCTTCACCGCAGTGGATGGCCGACCGGCTCGAATTGGCGGGCATGCGGCCAGTCAACTCGATCGTCGACATCTCCAACTACGTGATGCTCGAGCTGGGACAGCCCAACCACACCTTCGATCTGGCCGCGATCCCCAACGGGCGCCTGCGAGTGCGACGGGCAGTTCCGGGCGAGAGGCTGACCACTCTCGACGGCCTCGAGCGCGACCTCGCAGCCGGCGACGGGGTTATCACCAACGAGTCCGACGTGATCGTCAGCCTGGCCGGTGTGATGGGCGGTGCGAACACCGAGATCTCCGAGCAGACGACCGATGTGCTGCTGGAGATGGCCTGGTGGGATCCGCCGACGATCTCGCGCACTGTCAAGCGGCTCAATCTTGTGAGCGAGGCTTCGAGCAGGTTCCGCCGCGGCGCTGACTGGGGCGAGAGCATCGACCGCTCGATTCAGCGCTTCGTCCAGCTCGCCGCACAGCTCGGCGCCACCGCGGTCAGCGGCTTTGTGGATGCTGCGGGCAACACCCCCGATCGCTCGCCGCTCTCGGTTCGCAGCGCGAAGGTGAACGGTTTGCTCGGCACCGAGCTGAGCGCGACTGAAATGGCGGGGTATCTGTCCTCCGTCGGCTTCGGCGCCGAGGTTGTCACCTCCGACCGGGGAGCAGAGGACTTGGCTGTCACCATCCCCACTTGGCGCTGGGACACCGAGACCGAGACCGACGTGGCCGAGGAGGTGGCGCGTCTGCACGGCTATGAGAACATCGCGAGGACCGTGCCCAGAGGAGAGCTCCCCGGGGGGCTCACCGACTACCAGGTCCGCCGTCGCTCGGTCAGGCAGGTGCTCGTCGGCTGTGGTTGCGACGAGACCTTCCCGATGCCGTTCCTGGCGCCTGGGGATCTGCTGAGAGCGGGTCTTGAGGACAATGGGGTGACTCTGTCCAATCCGCTGGTCGCCGAGCAGTCCGTCTTGCGCACCTCGCTGCTTCCCGGACAGCTCAAGGCGATTGCCTACAACCAGTCACATCGCAGTTTCGACTTGCGGTTCTTCGAGATCGGCCACGTCTTTCTGCCGCCCCCGACCGGTCGGCTGCTTCCCGACGAACGCGAGCATCTCGCAGTTGCGCTGGCCGGTGAGGAGGCGCCGCAGGCGGTGGCAGCGCTCGACCTGTTGGAGCGGGAGCTGGGTCTGCCGAATGTCGTGTTGAGGTCGGCTTCGCCCCCGGGTCTGCACGCCACCCGCTCCGCTGAGGTGCTCGTCGCGGGGAGAGTCGCAGGTGTGGTCGGCGAGGTGGATCCGCTCGTTCTCGACAACTACGGCGTGGCTGGGCCCGTTGCGTGGCTCGAACTGGACTTGGGAGGGCTGCTCGGCGGGCCTCGTCGCAGTCGCAAGTACAGCCCTGTGTCGAAGTATCCGTCGAGCGACATCGATCTTGCCTTCGAAGTGTCCGACGAGGTGACTGCCGCGGCGGTGGAGGGCTCGCTTCGCAAAGCTGGGCAAGCGCTGTTGGCGGGGGTCGAGTTGTTCGACGTGTACCGCGGCGAGGCCATGCCCGCCGGCACGCGGAGCCTGGCGTATCGACTGCGCTTCCAGGCCCATGATCGCACTTTGACCGATTCCGAGGTGGCAGACGTCCGCCGAGCCTGCATCGATGCCGCGACTAGGCGAGACGGCGTCTGCCTGCGCGGCCTCGTCTGAGCCCGGCCCCTCAGTTAGCCACCGTCGCGATAGCGCTAGACCTTCTAACATATTGTTGCTAGCATGCAGTCTGATTCTGCTTGAGGAGAGATCAGTTGACCGAGATTCGAGCCAAGGCCCGAGCCCACTTGGTGCCCCATTTCACGCGCGGCGAAGCGTGGCGCCGAGATGACCTGCTCGTCGTCGAACGAGGCGAAGGCGCCTATGTCTGGGACGCCGAGGGCAACGAATACCTCGACGGACTCTCCGGTTTGTTCTGCACCAATATCGGTCACGGCCGCAGCGATCTCACAGCAGTGGCCGCGAAGCAGATGGACAAGCTGGCTTTCAGCCCCAACTGGAGTTTTGCCCATCCTTCCTCGATTGAGGCAGCGTCGCTGATCGCGTCGGTGGCGCCCGCCGATCTCAGCCGGGTGTTCTTCGTCAACTCCGGCTCAGAAGCGGTGGAATCAGCACTCAAGTTCGCGCGTTGCCACCATCTGGCGAACGGCGAGGAGCAGCGCCATAAAGTGATCGCGCGCCGATGGGCCTATCACGGCACCACTCTGGGCGCCTTGGCCGTGACTGCTATTCCTAATTTCCGCGACCCCTTCGAGCCGATGCTGGGGGGATTCGTGCGCCATGTGGACAACACCCTCGGCTGTTCGGGCTCAGACGTTCCGGCGTCTGAGCTGCCGTGTACAACCGCTGTGGAGGAGGCGATCCTTGCCGAGGGTCCTGAGACGGTGGCCATGGTGATCGCCGAACCGGTCCAGAACGGCCGGGGCGCGCTGGTGCCGCCCGACGGCTATTGGCAGGAACTGCGCCGGATCTGCGACAACTACGGAGTGCTTCTCTGCGCGGACGAGGTGATCAACGCCTTCGGACGCCTCGGCTACTGGTTCGGAAGCGAGCGTTTCGGCGTCGTGCCCGACATGATCACCTTCGCCAAGGGCGTCACCAGCGCATATGTGCCGCTGGGGGGGCTGCTTGTGCGGGATTCGCTGGTCGACCGGGTTTGGGACTCGCCCGCCGCGATGTTCCTCCACGGGGCCACTTTCGGCGGCCATCCAGTGGCCACGGCGGTAGCGGTGGCCAACATGACCGCCATGAGCGAAGAGAGGGTGTTCGATTGCGTATTGGGCAACGAGGGCCGACTCAAGGGCGGTCTGCACGCGCTGATGGAGTCCCATCATTGCGTCTCAGACGTGCGGGGCGCCGGATACTTCTATGCTGTGGAGCTGATGCGCGACCGCCGCAGCGGCGCAGATCTCACTGACGCCGAGTTCGCCGAATTGCTGCCGGGCGGCGTGTTGGAGAGCTTTGTGCGCGAGGCGCGCGTTCTGGTCCGACCCGACTCCCGCGGTGCCGCCATGCTTGCAATTGCACCGCCTCTGGTGTCAGACGCCACAGTGATCGACGACCTGCTCGAGCGGGTCGACCAAGTGCTCGACCGCGTGGGCGGTTGGCTGAAGGCCTCGAAATGAGGCTGCTGAATATCCATTGGAGGGTAATCAAATGAAACGACTATTGGTATTGCTCATGGTGCTCGGCCTTGTAGCCGCGGCCTGCGGCGACGACGACTCGTCTGACGAAGACGACGACGGTGGCACCACGACTCCGCAAGAGGTCGACGACAGCGACGATGATTCTGCAGATGCAGCACCGAGCAGCGGGCTCGATGAGCTCAATGTTGCCTACTTCTCGGAATGGCCTACTCCGAATCAGGTGGCACAACTGGAGAAGACCTATGACGAGGAACTGGGCTTGACTGTCAACTGGACGACGTTCGGCAATGGCAACGACATGAGCCGAGCGATGGAATCGGGGGATATTGACATTGCCTATTCCCAAGGCCTTACCCCATTCGTGAATGCCGTCACCGCTGGTTCTGAATTCGAGATGGTTGCCATTGCAGTTTCCTACGCCGACAACGACAACTGTGTCGCTCACCCTGACGCCGACATCACGGCGGCAAACGCCGGCGAAGCGCTTGTCGGAGCGACCATCATGTCTCCCCTCGGCAACGTCACAGAGTTCAAGCTGAACAAGATGCTCGAGTACTTCGGCGTCGACGTCTCAGATGTGAATGTTGTGGGCGCAGAGGACGGAGCTTCGGTTCTCGCGGCATTCCAACGAGGCGACATCCAAGTTGGCTGCGCCTTCGGCGGTCCGATGTTCTCCATGCTCGAAACCGGCAACACGCTGTGGACAGGCGCCGATCAGCTGGCTGAGGGAATCCGTGTATTCGACGTCGTCTCAATCCCAGCGGGTTTCGGCGCAGACCACGGTGATATCGTGACTCAGTTCTTGCAGGTCACCGAAGACGCGAACGCCGCCTACGCAGCTGACCCGGATTCCAAGATTGCGACGATCGCCGAAGCTGCGGCTCTTGATGTCGAAGGCACTCTCCAGAACCTGTCCGTATTCAGCTTCCCGACCAAAGCAGAGCAGCTTGGAGCGGACTGGTTTGGCGGCAGTGGGGTCAACGATGCCATGCTGTCGCAGGCGGAGGACAACCCGGATGCCTTGAACGACTACAGCGATTTCATCAACACGTCATATCTTGAGGCGGTGAACTAGAAGCGCGACTAGTCGAGCACCAGGAGATCGGCCTTGTGCTATTTTGCCCGGGTGTTCGGGGTGCTATGCCTCGAGCACCCGGGCTGCTCGCGACCTGATTCGCAAGTGGAGATCCGACACGTAGAGTGTGAGAAGTGAACGACGGAACAGCGAACCTGTCTCTATCCGGCGTCGGCATGGTCTACGATGTGCCCAACGGTGAACCCGTAGAGGCCCTTGACGATGTTTCGTTCAATTTGGAGCAGGGGCGTCTGCTGACGCTTCTCGGCCCAAGCGGGTGCGGCAAGACTACGCTGCTCAACATTCTCGCGGGGTTCTTGGCGCCCACCTCCGGGATTGTGAAACTCGGCGGGTCTCTGATCAAAGGTCCGAGCCAAGACCGCGGAATGGTCTTTCAGCAAGGTGCATTGTTCGAGTGGCTCAAAGTGTCGGACAACATCTCCTTCGGGCCGCGGATGAACAGGCAACGGTCGGCGACAACGAAACGCATGGTCGATGAGCTCCTCGACACCGTGGGACTGTCGGGCTTCGGTGACAAGCGCGTCTACGAGCTCTCTGGTGGAATGCAGCAGCGAGTCGCGCTGGCTCGCTGTCTGGCCAACGACCCGAAGATCATCCTCATGGACGAACCACTGGGCGCCCTTGACGCACTCACTCGTGAGAAAATGCAAGGTCTGGTGCTTGAACTGTGGCAGAACACCGGCAAAACCGTGGTTCTTGTGACCCACAGCGTCGAAGAGGCATTGTACCTCGGAGATCAATTGTTCATCATGGCCCCTCGACCTGGCCGCATCGAGCGAGCCTACGAGTTGCCCTTTGCTGAGATAGGCCTCTCAACGTCGCCGCGGGAATTGAAGGCCTCTCCGGAATTCATCGAGAAGAGAGAGGAAGTCCTCTCGCTGATTTGGCAGATGGAAGAACAGATCATGGGCCATGAGGACCGAAGGTGAAAGCGTTGTCTGGTCGCAGGTCCTCCGATTTCCTCCGGACGTTGTTGCTGCGGTCCTCGAGGGGAGCCTTGAATCAACGCAAGACGGTCACTTTCGGTGATGGGTCTGCTGTCGCCGGCAAAATCCTGATCAGCGCGGCCAGCGTGCTGGTGTTGTTGGCGATCTGGTGGGCCGTGACTTACAAGTGGGGTTTGCCCAGCGGTTTTGCCGAACAAGCCGAACGAGCGGACCGCATAGAAAACCCTGAAGGCCGCTTTTCGGAGACGAAGCTGGTTCGGGCATGCAAGGCGGATCCTCAATGCTCGTACAGCCAGATGTTCAACCATCGGACACTGCCGTCTCCAGTCAACGTGCTCAGGGCGGTGAATGAACTCGCTACCGACGGATGGCGCCAGAACACGCTTCAAGCTCACACTTGGGCAAGCTTGGAGCGGGTGCTCATCGGGCTTCTGCTGGGTGTCCTCGTTGGCGTCCCGATTGGTCTGGCGATGGGCTTGTCGAGTTTTTTCAAGAGCGTGTTCGATCCGATTGTGGAGGGTTTCCGCCCGATCCCCCCGTTGGCGTTTGTGCCGCTGTTGATCATCTGGTTCGGGATCGGTGAGACGTCCAAGATCACACTTCTGTTCTTTGCAGCATTGTGGATCATGATCATCGGAGCTCGTTCTGGAGTTCTGAGCGTGAAGTTGTCCAAGGTTCATGCGGCGTATTCGCTGGGGGCGTCAAAGCCTCAAGTGCTGACGAGGGTCATTCTGCCCAATGCGCTTCCCGAAATCCTGACGGCTGTGAGGGTTTCTCTTGGGGTGTGCTGGGGAACCTTGGTTGCAGCGGAGATCGTCGCTGCAACCGAGGGCCTCGGGTTCATGATCTGGGACGCTCAGAAGAAGCTGCGCATGGACGTGGTGGTAGTCGGCATCATCGTCATCGGTCTGATGGGCGTATTGCTCGACATGGTGATGAGGAAACTGGAGAATTGGCTGATCCCCTGGCGGGGGAAGGGCTGAACGCCTCACTGTGAGCGTTCTCGAAGACTGGCACAGCCGCGCTCGGGCGAACCCGCAGCGCATCATTCTGGCCGACGCGCAGGACCGGCGGGCTCTAGCCGCGGCCGACCGGCTCAATGGTGAGGGTTTGGCTGAGGCGCTCGTTGCGGGCCGGGACTTCGGCTCGCTCGCCGAGGTCGGCTACGGACCGGCCGAACAGCTGCTGGACGATCTGGCAGGCGTCGGCGCGGCTTCTCGGGCGAATCGTCGGTTGGACGCAGATGACCCGCTGGTGGTCTCGGCGGCCTTGGTGAAGACGGGCTGGGCTGCTGGTTGTGTGGCCGGTGCGAGCCGCGCCAGCGCGGACGTGGTGCGGGCCGGTTTGCGGGTGCTCGGGGTGGCGCCCGGGGTTGAGGTGCTCAGCAGCTGTTTCTTCTTCGTGCTGCCCGACGGCCGCTCGATGGTCTACGGGGACTGTGGGGTGCTGCCGGACCCCGATGATCGGCAGTTGGCGTCTGTGGCTGTCTCCAGTGCAGCCACATTCGCTCAACTGAGCGGCGAGGAGCCCCGTGTGGCCATGCTCTCGTTCTCCACCAAGGGGAGCGCCGGGCATCAGCGTGTCGACAAGGTGCGCAGCGCCACCGCGATCGCCCGGCGATTGGCTCCGCATCTCAAGATCGACGGGGAACTGCAATTCGACGCCGCTTGGGCGCCGGCGGTTGCCGAGATCAAGGCCCCTGGCTCTGATGTCGCCGGCAGGGCCAACGTGTTCGTGTTCCCGGATCTCGACTCCGGCAACATCGCCTACAAGATCACCGAGCGCCTGGGCGGCGCAATGGCTTTCGGGCCGTTGCTGCAGGGCCTCGACGGCGTGTTGCACGACCTCTCGCGGGGCTGTTCAGTCCACGACATCGTCAACGTCGCGGTCATCGCCTCGATACAGGCTTCCGGGTTGCACCAGGCCTAACGTTGTGGTGATAGCTTCTAACGCATGACCGGACTGCCGCGGCGGACTCTGGACCCGGCGCAAGTCATTGAATGCGCGTCAGAAATCGCAGACAGAGAGGGGTTCGACGCGGTCACCCTCACCCGCGTGGCCGACGAGCTCGGCGTTCGCCAGCCGGCCTTGTATCGGCATGTGAACGGTTACGACGATCTCGTCAAGCTGCTGGCTTTGCGAGGTCGTGAGAAACTCGCCGGCTCGCTCACCGAGGCGGCCATCGGAGTGTCGGGTGAGGATGCGGTCAAAGCCATCGGCCGGGCTTGGCGGGAGATGGTGCGCACTCATCCCGGGCTGTACGCCGCCACCGACCGATGTCCCTGCGCGGGCGACGTCGAGCTTGAAGCAGCGGTCGAGCGGATCGTGGCCGTCATTGCCAGAGCCCTCGGGAGCTTCAGCATCGACGAGGACGAGCGGGTACACGTGGCGCGTGGTCTGCGGAGTTCTTTCCACGGATTCTCCCATCTGGAGTCCGGCGACGGGCATCCCCACGAACACGACCTCGACGACACGTTCAAGCATCTGCTGGAACTCTTGATCGCCGGGATTCGGCATCTGGAGCGAGAATCCCGAACCGCATTCGCTAGATAGCCTTGCGGATTGGTTATAGGTTCTTACAACCGACTCGATTTGGAGGAGACATGACCCGGATGACGCCCAGCGAAGCGTTCGTCGAGACGATGGCAGCCAACGGTGTGACGACCGTCTTCGGCATCATGGGCAGCGCGTTCATGGACGCCATGGACATCTTCGAGCCCGCCGGCATCGAGTTGGTGCCGGTCGTACACGAGCAGGGCGCCGCGCACATGGCAGACGGCTATGCCCGGGTCAGCGGCCGCCATGGCGTCGTCATCGGACAGAACGGCCCTGGCATCTCCAATTGTGTGACCGCAATCGCAGCGGCGTTCTGGGCGCACAGTCCCGTTGTCATCGTCACCCCTGAAGCCGGGACGATGGGGATGGGGCTCGGAGGCTTCCAGGAAGCCAACCAGCTCCCGATGTTCGAGGAGTTCACCAAGTATCAGGGGCACATCAACAACGAGAACCGCATGGCTGAGATCACCGCTCGCTGCTTCGACCGGGCGCTGTCGGAGATGGGCCCGACGCAGCTCAACATCCCCCGCGACCGCTTCTACGGCGACATCGACGTGGACATTCCGACGCCCATGCGGCTCGACCGGGGCCCCGGAGGTGAGCGCACGCTCAACGAGGCGGCCGACCTCCTCGCCGGCGCGCGGTTCCCGGTGATGATCAGCGGCGGCGGAGTGGTGATGGCAGACGGCATGGCCGAAGCGGTCGCCTTGGCCGAGAGGCTCGGCTGCCCGGTGGTCAACAGCTACCTGCACAACGACTCGTTCCCCGCCGGCCATCCGCAATGGTGCGGGCCGCTCGGGTATCAGGGCTCGAAAGCAGCGATGAAGTTGATCGCGCAGGCCGACGTCGTGCTGGCGCTCGGCACGCGTCTGGGTCCCTTCGGCACCTTGCCCCAGCACGGCCTCGACTATTGGCCGACAGATGCCAAGATCATCCAGGTCGACGCTGATGCGAAGATGCTGGGCCTGGTCAAGAAGATCGATGTCGGGATCTGCGGCGACGCCGCCGCGGCGGCTGCCGCGTTGACCGAGCGACTGTCTGAGCGCACCCTCGTCGCCGACCAGAACCGGGCCGAGCGGACCTCGACGATGGTCGCCGAGAAGGCCGCCTGGGAAGCCGAGCTGGACGATTGGACCGAGGAGACCGACGACTTCAGCATCGACATGATCAAAGAAGCGGCTGCCGAGGAGGGCAGTTGGCTGCACCCACGCCAGGTGCTGCGGGAGCTGGAGAGGTCCATGCCTGAGCGAGTGATGGTGTCCACCGACATCGGCAACATCAATTCGGTGTCCAACAGCTACCTGCGCTTTGAAGAGCCCCGGTCGTTCTTCGCGGCCATGAGCTGGGGGAACTGCGGTTATGCGCTGCCGACCATCATCGGCGCCAAGAAGGCCGCCGATGATCGCCCCGCGGTCGCCTATGCCGGTGACGGCGCTTGGGCGATGAGCATGGTCGAGGTGATGACCGCGGTGCGCCACGACATCCCGGTCACCGCAGTGGTGTTCCACAATCGCCAGTGGGGCGCCGAGAAGAAGAACCAGGTTGATTTCTACGGCCGCCGCTTCGTGGCCGGGGAGCTCGAAGGCGGGGAGGACTACGCGCAGATCGCTCAGGCAATGGGAGCGAACGGCATTCGTGTCGACCTGCTCGACGACGTCGGTCCGGTGCTGGAACGGGCGATCGACGACCAGGTGACGAAACGGCAGACCACCGTGATCGAGGTCATGACCACCAAAGAGTTAGGCGACCCCTTCCGCAAGGACGCTCTGAGCCGCCCCGTCCGCTATCTACAGAAGTACGCCGAATACACGTGACTTGACTTGTTGTCCAGTGCCTGGCTTCGCTGCTACGGCGGGGAGCCGGGGCCGGTGAGCGAGCTCAGCAGGGCGTCGATCGCTTGATCGGCGATTGCGGCCATCTCTGAGTCGGTGCGGTCCTGGATGGGGTGCTCGGTCAGGACGTGGGCTATATCGCCTCCGAGGCTCCTGCTCTGCTGCTCTGCTCCGTCGGCGAACTCGACGGTGGCAACGAACACCCCCGGAATGCCCCGGAGTTCAAGATCGTTGATGTCGTGCACACTGCACGTCGTGCAGGAACCTCAATCGGCCAGTGCCTCGATCACCGCATCGCACGAAACAGCGATCTCATGGCGCAGATCGACCGGGGCCGGTTTGGTGAACGTCGGCTTCCTGTAGCGCTTCACGCTGGCGCCGAGGCCGGTCAGCTTCTCCTCCACTCGATTGAGGAAGACGTCGGATCGGGGTTTGGAGATGTCTAACAGCCCGACGGTGAGCCCGTTGAGAGACTCGGGTCGGGCGACGCGCTCGCGTGTCTTCGGCCTCAATTCAGAGGTGGGGTCGAGAACAACGGTCATCGAGTGATCTCCTTTGTGACGGTCACGCTACCGGCTGTGCCGCCTATCCATCCGGCGATCGCAGAGGAGAATAGTCCGGCGCGGCTGCCTCCGTGAACGACATGGATCCCCCCGGGCGGGAACTTCGGCACCCGGCGGCCTGCCAGGAGCGCGGGCATTCCCTCCTCGATCCCGCCGGCTCCGGCGACTATGTCGTCGCCGTCTACCATCAGCAGCGCTTCGAGCTCTGCCAGGAAGCGGGCCCGGTCCCAGCCTGCGTCCCGGTAGCGGCCCATATGCTCGGGGCTCATCACGATCACGGTCTCCATCAGCATCGCCATTCTCGGGCTGATGCCGGCCAGCAGCATCTCGGCGAAGTGCTTGGTGAGCGATTCCGGCGAACGCGACTTCTGGTCGAACATCACCCGGGGGCCTTCTCCGGGAAACAGGGTGACCGTCGAGGCGGACCGGTCGAAACCGCGGGACTCGGCGAAGGTGTCGAAGGCGCTGCCCTCCTCGTCCTCGGCGAAGCACAGCCCGATCTTCGAGGGGCTGCCCTGTGTGGCCCGGTCGACGCCTCCGGGCCTGCCGCCGCCGACGTTGCGGACAGCCAACTGCAGAGCGCGCCCGATCGTGTTGTTGGCGCGGTTCCCCTGGCCCAGCAGGTTGCCGCCGCTGTTCATGTTGATCTCGTGGCGAATGGGGCCGTTGACGATGAGGACCGGTCCTACAGGCATGGTGGTGGCCAGCAGTCCGTGCATGTTGAACTCGTCGGTGCAGGCTGCTTCAAGCGCGCTCAGCACGACGGGGAGATACTCGGGCCTGCATCCGGCCATCACTGCATTGACCGCCGCCTTCTCGACGGTGCACTCGACCAGATCGGGCGGCACGACGGCCACTATGTCGCCAAGCGGGCGGCTCGTGCCTTCGAGCATGCGCAGCACGCGCGCCTCGGTGGGGGGCACGACCGGCATTCCGTCGCTGAAGCCGCGGTCGAACATGGCCTCGATGTCGTCCTCTGAGGAGGCGAGCTCGATCCGTCGACTCTTGAGCGCCGACCCCGAGAAGCGCACCGCGAGCTCGTCGCTGAGATTGGGGTCGACGCTCAGCGAACCGCATCCTGGTCTGTGCTGGGGCAGGCCGGTTCCGAGTCCGCTGAGTCCGGTGAGCTCTTGCCAAGCTTTCCGAGACCAGCCGACTGTGCGGTCAGCTTCGGCGCCATCGTCTACCCGCAGCAGAGTGGGCACTGCCTCGATTCGGTTGTGCCATGACAGAGCGAGGTCGGCGTCGTGGACGACCCAGTCGGCGCTCTGGGGAAAGTCGGGGTCGTCCTGGGTGATCACGGTGACTCCGACGCGTTCGGCGATCGTTGCCAGGACTGGCGCCACCAGCACACAAGTCGGGCAGTCCTTTTTGACAACGGCCACAAGGCCGTCGGGGAGGGGAGCGGCGTCGGGATCGGGCACTCGCCAACTGTGGCACACCAGAAGTTGGCGGTCACGCTGACAGAAGCGACATCTGTCACACCCGGTGTGCGACGCCGGTCGGCTCGCCTACGGTGCAAAGCCAATGGGGGAAGCACAAGAGACCGTAGTCGTGTCGTTCCACGGCGTTCGTGGTTCGACGCCGTGCAGTTGTCCGACGATGCAGCGCTACGGCGGCAACACGAGTTGCGTTTCGGTGGAAACTGCCGATCACGACCCTATTGTTCTGGACCTGGGCACAGGACTGCGCCCGTGGGGTTGTTCGATGTCGCAGCAGAGCGGGTTGACGCTGCACGCGTTGGTCACTCATCTGCACTGGGACCACATTCAGGGCCTGCCATTTTTCGCACCACTGCTTTGCCCGGACACCACATTGAACATCTACGGGTGCTCTGAACGCGGCGAGTCCTTGGCCGAGGCGTTCGGTCGATTCATCGCCCCGCCCTTCTTCCCGATTCGGACCGCCGACCTGCCTGCCACCATCCGATTCCACGATGTCTGCGACAGTGACTTCGCGGTGGGCCTTGCCTCGGTGATGTCGAGGCCAGTGCCCCATGTCGGCGCCACCAACGGCTATCGGCTCAGTCTGCATGGCTTGTCGATCGCTTACATTCCTGATCACCAAGAACCGGTCCATGACCCGACATATGTCGATGAAGCCGTGCTTGAGTTGTGTGATGGAGCCGACCTGTTGATTCACGACGGCCAACTGTGGCCCGATGAATTGGAGATGAAACAAGCCTGGGGCCACAGCACGCCGGACTACGCACTCGAAGTCGCCCGCCAGGCAGGCGTCAAAACCCTGGTGTTGTTCCATCACGACCCGGCGCACGATGACGCCTCGGTTGATGAGATGAGCGCCCGCTTGCGCCGACGGGGCTCTGAGGTGGGGGTGGGCGCGGTACTGGCGGCAACCGAGGGAACCAGCTTGACTCTCCCTGCTGCATGCGAGTCCTTCGCCGGTCTGTTCGAGCAGTCCGTTCGGCCATAGAAGGGACCTGATGTCTATCGACCCGAGTGAGTTCCGACGGGTGCTCGGCCGCTTTCCCACGGGCGTGACCGTGGTGACTGCGCCGACCGGCGAGGTTCCGGTGGGCATGGTGATCGGCTCGTTCGCGAGCGTTTCGCTGGACCCGCCTCTGGTGATGTTCTGTCCGGGCAAGGAATCTGCGACTTGGGCGAGGATGTCCAGCGCAGGCAGGTTCTGCGTGAATGTGCTCGGCGACGACCAAGCCGAGGTTTGCGGAGTCTTCGCGGGCAAGTCAGAGGACAAGTTCGCCGGCGTCGAATGGAGCACCAGAGTCACCGGTTCGCCCGTCATCAGCGGTTCGACGGCTTGGATCGACTGCGAGGTCCACGCCGTCCACGACGGAGGCGACCATCACATCGTGGTCGGTCTCGTGAAGGCGCTCTCAACCGAGAACGACACGGGTCCGCTGCTGTTCTTCCGCGGTGGCTACGGTCGTTTCGAGAAGCTCTGATGGCGGTCTATGCGCTCGGTGACCGTGTTCCCGAGATACATCCCGACGCCTACATTCACCCGGATGCCACTCTTATCGGGAGCGTGGTGCTCGGCGCTGGGAGCTCTGTATGGGCTCAGGCGGTGGTCCGCGCCGACGACAACTTCATCAGGATCGGGAAAGGCTCATCGATCCAAGACGGTGCGGTTCTGCACTGCACCGAGGTCCACGAGACGATTGTCGGCGACTATGTGACGGTAGGCCATCTCGCCCACCTCGAAGGCTGCCGAGTGCTGGACCGCTCGCTGATCGGGTCGGGCTCGGTCGTGTTGCACGACGCGGTGATCGGCCCGGAGGCTCTGGTCGGCGCCGCTGCTCTGGTTCCCGCCGCGATGGTGGTGCCGACCTTGGCGATGGCGCTGGGCGTTCCGGCCCGCATTCGCGAGAACGCGCTCCAAAAGGGCGCCAACGATCTCAACTCTGAGAGCTATATGCGGCGCGCTGAGCACTACCCGGAGCACCTTCGCCGGATTGACTGAACGTCTGGCACGCGGTCGTAGACGTTCGCGCCCTTGGTTGTTACTATCTGGATAGGAGAAATAGCTCGCTGCCGATAGAGGCGGCAGCGCCTCTAGGAGCGATTGAACATGACATCCACCGACATCGGCATCGACCTCGGCAAGTACCAGCTGGGGTGGAGCGACGAGGAAGACTACGTCTTCAAGCCCCAAAAGGGGCTCAACGAGGAGATTCTCCGCGAGATGTCCTGGCTCAAGGGCGAGCCTCAGTGGATGCTCGACTTCCGCTTGAAGTCGTACCGGCGTTTCGGCGATCGCCCGATGCCCCATTGGGGCGGCGACATGTCCGACATCGACTTCGACAACATCTACTACTACATCAAGCCCACCGAAGAGCTGAGCGACGACTGGGACGACGTTCCCGAGTCCATCAAGAACACCTACGAGAAGCTCGGCATCCCCGAAGCTGAGCGCAAGTACCTGGCGGGCGTGACCGCCCAATACGAGTCAGAGGTCGTCTACCACCGCAACCGTGAGGACTTGGAGGCGCAGGGTGTGCTGTTCTGCGACATGGACACTGCGCTGCGCGAGCATCCCGACATGGTCAAGCGCTACTTCGGCAAGGTCATCCCGCCCAACGACAACAAGTTCTCTGCGCTCAACAGCTCTGCTTGGTCGGGCGGCTCGTTCATCTATGTGCCGCCCGGCGTCGAGGTGGACATGCCGTTGCAGGCCTATTTCCGCATCAACGCTGAGAATATGGGCCAGTTCGAGCGCACCCTGATCATCGCCGACGAGGGTTCCAAGGTGCATTACATCGAGGGCTGCTCAGCTCCGACCTACACTTCGGACTCGCTTCATTCCGCAGTCGTCGAGATCGTGGTGAAGCCGTCGGCGCGGGTCACCTACACCACCATCCAGAACTGGTCCGACAACGTGTTCAACCTGGTGACCAAACGCGCCTACGTGGAAGCCGAGGGCCACATGGAATGGATCGACGGCAACATCGGCTCGAAGCTGACCATGAAATACCCGGCGGTCGTGCTCGCCGGCCCCAAAGCCTCCGGCGAGGTTCTCTCCGTCGCTTACGCGGGGCCGAACCAGCACCAGGACACCGGCGCGAAGATGACTCACGCAGCCCCGGAGACCAGTTCCAAGATCGTCTCGAAGTCGATCTCCAAAGACGGCGGGCGGACCTCGTACCGGGGGTTGGTGCGGGTCGAGGACGACGCCTACGGCTGCAAGAGCCATGTGCAGTGCGACGCCCTGATCCTCGACGAGGAGTCGGTCTCCGACACCTACCCCTACATGGAGGTCGGTTCGGGTGATGCGGTCATCGGCCATGAGGCCACGGTCAGCCGCGTGGCCGACGAGCAGTTGTTCTATCTCCAGAGCCGCGGCCTGACAGAAGAGCAGGCCATGGGCATGATCGTCAACGGCTTCATCGAGCCGGTCACGAGGACTCTGCCGATGGAGTATGCGGTCGAGTGGAGCCGCTTGATCGAGTTGCAGATGGAGGGCAGCGTCGGCTGACCCTCGGCCGCTCGAGGCGGCTGCTTCGGCTTTCTCTTTGGACATGGGCGGGCCCCCCTCATGCTGACGCCTCGAGAGAGCACAGGGTAAGGTGGTGCTCATGGATCTTCAGCAGATGGTGCTGGTTGAGCACCGGCAGCGGATAAAGGAGACGGCGAGGGCTCGTTTGGCTGTGTCGATAGAGTTGGTGGGGTCTGTGGCTCGGGGCGATTACAGCGAGACAAGCGATTTCGATTTCGTTGTGCGTTTCGCCGGTGGGGCGTCGTTGTTGGATCATGGAGAATTGGAGCTTGATCTTCAGGACATTCTCGGAAGGCCGGTCGATGTCATCAACCGCGAGGCGTTGTCGGGGCGTTCGTTGGCGATGTTAGAGGACGCGATTGCCCTGTGAGGGACGACGATCTTGTAGCAGCTATCTTGGAGGTGGCGGATGAGCTGGATGAAATTCGGAGACGGGGACGGGAGGCGTTTGAGCAGGATCCGGTGGTCCGCAGGGCTTGTGAACGTCTCGTGGAGATCATCGGCGACATGGTTGGCAGGCTCTCTGAGGAATTTCAGAGAGATCACCCTGAGCTGCGCTATCGGGGCGCGAAGGGAATGCGCAACATCTTGGCGCACCACTATTTGAAGGTCCGGCAAGAAGATGTTTGGAACGCTGTCGAGGATGCGGTCCCGACAATGGGCGCGCAACTGAGGGCGATCGCGGCCGACCGTGGCGGAGCCGCTTGATCGAGTTGCAGATGGAGGGCAGCGTCGGCTGACCCTCGCCCGACTCTGGTTCGGCGGTGGGCGGTGGGTGGTGGCGTGGTGCGCTGGGTTCCACAGTCGTGTGGTATACTGCCTGCTATGTCTTTGGTTTCTCTGATTCGTCGTTCTTCTTCGGTTTCTGGGTGTTCTGAGCTTCCTCCTCTGGGGGGGGGGGGGGGTTGCCGGTGACGCCGGTGGGCGGCGGGGGCTGGGCTGGGTTGTGGGGGTTTGTTTGGTTGTTGTTGGCGGGGTTGTTGGTGTTGGTGCCGTCGGGGCCGGTGGGCGGTCAGTCTGCGCCGTTGGCGGTGGTGGAGTTTGCGGGGGTGTACACCGATCTGGGGGCGTATACGCCTGATGTGCGGTCTTCGGTGTCGCATGTGGAGGGTGCTTC
>JAPOYA010000008.1 GCA_026706815.1 Acidimicrobiaceae bacterium
GGGCCGCCGCTGACGGTTGGCAGGCCCTTCGCAAAGTGTTCGACATTGACGCCAAAGGACGGGGTGAGGCAGTTTACGAGCTCGACACCGGGTCTCGGAAGTTCAGCTTCGTCGCCTTTACGACCACGATCAGCGAGGACCAGCACACTGACCGAGTAGTCGCTGAACGGTGGGAGGTGAGCGCGGCGCTGTTTGAAGGCGTGCCCACGACCGGAGACTTGGACACATTGCGTTCCCAGGTTCCTCTCCAGGAGGCCGGCCGGTTCGACCCGCGGGTTCTGGTGTTGACGCGGGGCAACCGCAGCGTTCGATTCTTTCAGTATCTGATTGACTGCTTGGCGACTGGTTCGCAACCTGAACCGGGTCAAGTAGCAGACGCGGGGTACATCTTGCGCAGCACTGCCTTCTACGCCAACGGCAAGTACGGCATGCGCTCCTTCGACGGCTATCCCCCGGACCATGAGCTGGCCGTGCCCTATAGAGCCCAGTTCGTGACAGCGTGGCTCTTCAGAGAGCTGGGCTACGACCTCGTCGAGCATTGCGCGAGGGCTTCGGGCGGCGTCGACGCGGTCGGTTTTGACCAAGAGTGGCGACGCTACTTCGGCCTCGGCAACGCTACGGGCCTCGGGCTGGTTCCTTACGCTTTCAAGCATCCTCAGGTGATGAATGCCTGGGCCTCAATCCGAGAACTCGCGCTAGCAGATGTGCGGGCATTGGAAGCCACTCCATCCCGGTTGGCCCGATTGGACGACTGGGTCGCTCGCGCTCATCGACACTTTGCCACAGGCACAGCCGACTGCGCGCCTTTCCTCGACGGGCCCGCTTTGGTTGCCGTGTTGAAGCAGATCAGAGCGTTCATCGACACAGTTCGGTCTGACCCCAGAGCTTTCGACGCCATCTACCGGTGGGCGGAGTCACAAGATCCTGAAACTGCCGAGTTGGTGGTATCGCTGCTGATCGAGCTTCACGATGGCGACGACGCTGTCGTCGATGAGATGTTGAAGGTCACCGAACACAGCGACACCGATCCGGCGACCACTGTCGGTCAATTGCGGACATTGATCACCGAGCGTTTCGGGTGGCTCAACGAACTCGACCTTGATGATGACGACGCCGACTTCTACTGGTGGGTGGTCAGCGACAACGCCGAAGAGCCCCGCCGCGTGCCGCGTGCCCGCCTGGACCCGGTCGGACGTGATGTCGCCATCGATTTCGCGGCCCGGATCTGGAGGTTGCGCTCCGCCCTCGCTGAACTCCCCGATCAGCTGTCTGTAGCCGAATTTCTGACCCGACAGCCAATCCATCGAATGGCTGTCAACCGGCTGGCAGCGAGCGACTCCCTCTACGGTGAGCCTCACGACAACCCCTGCAGCGCCCGCTTCTTGCCGCTCCAGGTGCAGCGATTTCAACTGGCGATGTACGGCATGGACAACTTCAAACCCAAATCCACGGACTGGCTCAGAGTCACTCTCTTTCAGGGCGCGCCCCGTCTGGCGGACCTGGATCCGGCTATGGGCGACTCTTGGGCCTTTCCCTGTAGGCCGAGCAAGCCCGGTCGGCCGAGGTGCGCTCCATGATCATCGACGGGTTGGAAATCAACAATTGGTCCCGCGAGGTATTCGAGACGGTGCGGGACGGCGGAGTCAACGCGGTCCATGCCACCGTCGGGGTTTGGGAAGATCTCGGCGGCGCGATGACGCGGATCGGGGCATTCCGCCGTCTTTGCCGCGACAACTCCGACGTTGTCAGAATCGTTGCATCAGTCGACGAGCTGACCGCGGCGATGGACGACAACGTGCTGGGAATCGTGCTGGGTTTCCAGAACAGTTCGATGCTGGGTGACGATCCCGAAATGGCACAAATTTTCGCGGATGTGGGCATACGGGTCGTCCAACTCACATACAACATCGCCAATCATCTGGGTTCAAGCTGCTGGGAGCCCACCGATGGCGGGCTGACCCGTGTCGGCCATCGAATGGTCACCGCGCTGAATCAAGCCGGCGTGCTGATCGACATCTCACATGTCGGTGACGTCACCGGTTCACAGGCCATTGATGCTTCTTGTCGACCTATTGCCATCACTCATGGAAATCCGAGGTCGTTTTGCAACTCACCGCGCAACAAGCCCGATTGGCTGATTGATGCGCTCGCCGCTCGCGGCGGCATCATCGGCTGTACTATGTACCCGCTGTTCACGGGTGGGAGCAGCGTGTCACTGGCACAGTACTGCTCGATGCTGGGCGATCTCGTCTCACGAATCGGGGTGGGGCATGTCGCTATCGGATCTGACGCTGTGCTGGGCTGGCCGGCCAATGCGCTGGCATGGATGCGCAGCGGCCGCTGGGATCGGCCGGTCGAGACTGCCGTGCCTTCGTTTCCCGAGTGGCCCGACTGGTTCCGCGAGCCTGCAGACTTCGCCAACCTCAGAGTCGGCCTCGATCAGGCCGGGTTCTCGCCAACCGAACGGGATGCGATTCTCGGCGACAACTGGCTACGACTCTTTCGTGAAGTGTTCCCCTCGGCTCCAACAGTCACCGGGTCGCAGTTGTGCCCATCCACAGCACCCCAGTGACAATCCTCGCGCCGCGAGAGTTGAAAGACCTTGTGTACCGCTGTTGTCGCGTCGGGGGAATCGACCCTGGCACTGCCGACCGTTTCGCGGACAACCTGCTTCATGCCCAGATCCACAGAGGGAAGGCCGTCGAAACGTTTCTCTCCATTCTGGCCTCGTCGACTTCGTCCACAGATGAACTAGCTCGAGTTGTCGCTGCCGCGGACCGTGTCGAACTCGCTGAGGCCACTACTCGCAGCGTAGGCGTCGCCACAGCAACCTTCGATTCCGCAGTTCCTCTGCTGGCCTTGAGCCTTTCGTTGTGGTATGCAGCTGAACGAGGCATCGCGAGCATCGGCATTTCAAACACCGCACCTGGCGACCAGCACGTCGAGAGCATCGAACTAGTCGCCGAGACTCTCGACCAGACGGCAAGGGCCTCGGCGCAACAGCGGCATTCGACCGCACACCAACAGGGGTTGTCGGTTACCACATCAGATTTCGCTCAGCTTGAGTCGCAGGCCGCGTCGTTCTTGGTAGCTGAGATGAAACTAGACGAGGTCGCGCCCTGAAGTCTGGCTCAGCCTCACCGCGGTCGCCCAGAGCTCACTGTCTACCTTGACCGCATCAGCTGATGCTCTGGAGGCGCCCGGCAGTCGGGCACCCGGTTGTTCGTCAACTCGTTCCGCTAGCCGTGCAAGGTTGTCTGCAAAGGCATCACCTGAAAATGATTCAGGGTCGATCAACAAATAGAACTGCCCCAAATCGTGCGGCGGGCCGTCAGCGGCTTTCAAGGCTGGCACGTCGACACTCGCGAGCGACCCGGTCAACGCCGCTGCCAACACCTCGACCATCAACCCAAGCCCATAACCCTTGTATCCACCAGCTGAAACCAGTGATCCTCGCAACGCTGCCTCGGGGTCGGTCGTGTCGTCGCCATTCTCGTCTACCGCCCAACCGCCGGGGATCACGGTACCCGCTGAGGCCGCCATGGTGATCTTGCCAAGAGCCACCGCGCTGGTGCTGAAATCGAACTGAAACGCCACACTCGAACCGGGACCGGGGACTGCCATCGCAATCGGGTTGGTTCCCAGCAGCGGTCGTGAGCCGCCGGGGGGAGCGACCCGTGCCGTCGAGTTCGTCGCTCCAACGGCAACGAGCCCGACTTTGGCGAACTGCTCGGTGAAGTAGCCCAATGACGTGCATGTGTGGCTGTGCTCGATGGCGTAGCCGCAGGTTCCGTTCGCTTTTGCGGCGGCCACCGCAGTGTCGAATCCCGCCGCGAAGGCACTCTGGGCGAAACCGAACTTGGCATCGACACGCACAGCTCCCGCACGGTCGTGGTACACCACCGGCTCCACTCGCCCGTCAACTCGACCCGAGCGCAGTTGCCGACAGTAGCTCTCCAGATAGTAGAGACCACAGATCCGGTTGCCGTTGGCCTCAGCGACGCGCACCGCGTGGGCGACTCCAGCAGCGATGGAGTCGGTGGCGCCGTGGGCTCGCAAGGCCCGCTTGGTCACCGTCTCGATGTCGTCTAACGACACCACATCGTTGTTCATTTCGGTTGCTCCATTTCTGCCAGAGAACCAAACGTCTCAGCGAATTACGAAGGGATTGGCCATGGGTTCGTCCGAAGTGTTGACCCAGACCGTTTTGCTGCGGGTGTAATCGTAGATGGCGTCCATTCCAGCTTCCCGACCGTAGCCGCTTTGACCGAAACCCCCGAATGGGGCGATCGGCGAGATCACTCGATAGGTGTTTACCCAGACAATGCCAGAATGGACAGCCGCCGCGACCCGATGAGCCCGGGCAACGTCTTTAGTGAACACCCCCGCACCCAAGCCGAAGCGAGTGTCGTTCGCCAGATCAACGCCGGATTGCTCATCTTCGAACCTCAGCACCGACATGACTGGACCGAACAACTCGACCTGAGTGCTGGGTGTGCTCTGGTCCTTGCAAGAGATAATCGTTGGTTCGTAGTACCACCCGGTATCGAAGCCCAGAGCACGCCTTCCGCCGGTCTGCACTACCGCCCCCTGCGCCGATGACTGCGCCACTACCTGTTCTATGCGTTCAAGCTGAGCCCGTGTCGCCAATGGCCCCATCTGTGTCTGAGCATCGAGCGGGTCGCCGATACGAATCTCTTTCGCTCGCTCGCTCAGCTTCGCCACGAACTCGTCGTGGACACCCGCTTGCACCAACACCCTGGAGCCAGCGACACAACTTTGTCCGGCAGCGCCGAAGTTGCCGGCTATCACCCCGTTGACTGCGCTTTCCATATCGGCGTCGTCAAACACCAATATTGGCGACTTGCCACCCAATTCGAGGCTCACATGGGCGAAGTTGTCAGAAGTATTGGCTACCACCTCGCTCGCCGCTGCCGCCCCTCCGGTGAACGCGACTCTGCTGACATGCGGGTGGCTGGTGAGCACCCGACCACAGGGTTCTCCGAAACCGGTGATGATGTTGACGACGCCGGCAGGGAAACCCGCCTCAGCGACGAGAGCCGCGAACTCCAGTAGGACCGAAGGTGCTTCTTCAGACGCCTTCACCACAACCGTGTTTCCGGCCGCCAGCGCCGGGCCGAGCTTGGTCGCGGTCAGGAACATTTCGGCGTTCCATGGCACGATGGCTGCGACCACGCCTATCGGCTCACGTCTGGTGAAGACCTGCATGTGTGGCTTGTCGATGGGCAGGGTGGCACCTTGGATCTTGTCGGCGAGGCCCCCGTAATAGCGGTAATAGTCGGCCACGTAAGCGGTTTGTGAGCGGGTTTCGGCAGCGAGTTTGCCGCTGTCGGTCGTTTCGATGCTTCCCAGGCGATGAGCGTTCTGCGCGACTAGGTCAGCGAGCCGGAACAGCAACTGCCCACGCTGGGTCGCGGTCATCTGAGGCCATGGCCCATGGTGAAGGGCCCGGTGCGCCGCGTGTACCGCTCGCTCTACGTCCTGCGCCGTGGCAGCCGGCGCGCTGGCCCAGCGCTCCTCGGTCGCCGGGTTGACGCAGTCGAAGCGACCGCCGTCGGAAGCATCGCAGAAGACGCCGTCGATGAATAGTTGATAGTCGGTCATTGGGGACTCTCCTGATCGAGGAACTCCAGAATCGCACTCGAGAACCGATGCGGTTCTTCGACAGGGGCGAGGTGATGCACGCCGGACATGATCTGAGCTTCTCCGCGCGGGATCGCGTCGGCAAGGGCGAGAGCCATTTCGGGCGTGGAACCGATGTCTCGTTCACCCGCGAGGACCAACGTCGGCGCTTGGATATCAGGCGCCAGGGTCGCAGCCAGGGCATCGGTTCCGACGAACAGCCGGTACGCCTTGAGGTAGCCGGCGTGGTCGGTGGTGAGAAGCCGTTGCCGCACTGCTTCTGTCTCAGCAGGGTGTGATTCCCGCCAGCCGGGTGTGAACCATCGTTTGATCGCCAGATCTGCCACCGGCTCGAGTCCTTCGTCCTCGGCCAGATCCAGACGCTTCCGTACTCCAGATCGTTGGCTCTCGCTGCGACCGAACACGGTGCTCGCCAACACCGCGCGGCGGACCCGGTCCGGGTGGCGTGCCGCGACCATCAAAGCGATCAGACCGCCCAGCGACAGGCCCACCACATCGCTGGTCTCAATCCCGTGGGAGTCGAGAGCCTCCAAGAATTGCGCCACGAAATCTTCGGGCCGGCGCGGTCCAGGAAGGTCCTCGCTGCTTCCGTGCCCCAGAAGGTCGTATCGCAGAACCTGACGTTGTTGCGCCAAGGCCTCAACCACCGGATCCCACATCGTGTGATCGAGACCGACGCCGTGGATCAGAACCAGCGGGGGTCCTTCCCCATCGACTCGGGTGTATGTCGTTGTCATGAAGGGTTGTCCAGCCCCATCTCTTCCATATCCGAGTACCGGTTGCCTATGCGGTGATGCGGGCGGCCCCCGACCGATGCCCCGATCGCAACGACTATCTCGTCGGGGCCGGGCGCGTCGGCAATGGTCATTTCCAGAGTCAGATAGTGAGAGCGCCAGCCGGGGTCGATCTTGTGCATCATCGGGATCGACACGGTCGCGCCGGGGCCACCCCGAGTGTTGGTGAACGACAGATACGAAGTACCGCCGACTGCGTCTCGAAACACATTTCCGAAGCGCAGAGTGTGGATCATGCCCGACCCGTGTTCCACCTCGCCGTTGCTGCCGACCATGGCCGCTTTGCCGTATGCCTCTACCGCTTCGCCACCACCGGCCATCTCAACCAGGCGGGGCACCATGATCGCTCCGAGCTCGGGGGCGACTGCGAGGATCGTCGGTTTGAGGTCTTCGACGAATCCCCGGCCCGCCCAGGGGTTGGTGATCACCGCGGCCACTCCGTACAAGCGCAGCGGCACCTCACACGCCTTCCCGCCCTCCACAAGGACTTCTTCGCTGATGGTGACCAGCTTTCGCAGCTCAAGACCCATCAGGCAACCCCCTTCAGATCGTCGGCCTGTTCGTCGTCGACTCTGTCATCCTCAACGAAGTACGGCATCACCTGCTCGGTGAACAGCTCGATGCTGTCCATGGTCGCCTCGTGTTGCATCCCTGGGAAGCTCGACCAGACCAACAAGTCTTGAAGGTTGAGCTTGTCCTTCATCTCCTGGATCTTCTCGATCACATACTCGGGCGTACCGAAGAGCAGGTTGCGAGGATGCACCCAGTCGTAGTTCAACAGGTCGAGCTTGTTGTCGGTTTCGGGCAGTTTTTCGCCCGGATGTCGGTGATTGCCGAGTCCCCGGTAATGACAGACCCAACGCACGTATCGCAACAGCGCCTCACCGGCCAGCTCCTCGGCTTCTTTCATGGTCTCGGTGACGCACATGTCACGCAGAACTGCCACCCCCGATCCCAGGGGGATCTCCTTGCCGGCGGCTTCGGAGGCGGTGTCGCGGTACAGCTCGAACCGCGGAACCAGAGCATCCGTCGGCGGAATCCAGAACATAACGTTGAGGCCCGTCTGGGCTGCGCTGATTATCGACGGTTCCGTGTCGACGACCTGCCAGATGGGCGGATGCGGGTCCTGCAGCGGTCGCGGCACAAGCGCCAGTGCGGTTATTTCCCCCGTGTCGGGATCGGTGTTCTCAGGCAGCGGGGTGCTCATCGGGTGGGGGAAGGAAACGCCGGGATACGGATACTCGAAGTGCTTGCCCGAATAGGAGAAGAACTCCTCAGTCCAAGCACGGCGGATCACTTCAAGGCCCTCAGCGAACAGTTCCCGATTGACGGCCGGGTTGCGCACATCCGCGATCGGGTTCATATTGAGCGTCTCGCGCGGGTAGATGCCGCGGCCCACGCCGAACTCGACTCGCCCGCCAGACAGGTGGTCGAGCATGGCTACATCCTCAGCGACTTGGAGCGGATTCCGGAATGTGATGATGCTGGCGGCCTGGCCTATCCGAAGTCGCTCGGTGTGGGCCGCCAGATCGGCGCACATCAGTACCGGGTTGGGGCAGACTTCTAGCCCTTCATGGCCGAAGTGGTGTTCCGTGGTCCAAATCGAGTGCCAGCCCTGTTGATCGCAGAACTTCGCGATCTCGCGGCCCTCGTTCAGAACCTGGGTGAAGGTCTTGCGCAGACCGAGGTTGTTGGAGTTCAGAAAATACCCGAAACGCATGGTATGTCCTCTCAAGTCGGACTTCAATGGGCTGGGCACACACCTTTTATCCTCGCTGCCTGCCCGACTCGAGGTACGAAAAATTGTAAGACAGTCAACAAGGGACGGCAAGCTCTACCGGTGGGTGGAGCAGACCGGCCGAGGGTTACCGGTTGTCCTAGCCGACATCCAACTCGTGGAGGCATGGCAAATGGCACATCTGATTGGTTCCTAGGAGCGCCCAGACCAACGCGATGCGCTCGGCAGGTTCCAAAGATGCGATTCAGGAGTGGACCGGGCACGTGGTCGGTGTTGACAACGCTGACTTCGATGTTGAAGCCGCCGAGAACTGCGTTGCACAGGCCCTCGACATAGGAACTCAACTAGATGCCTTGGATCGCTCGGATAATCAAGACAAGGAAGTACAGCGGGACTGTCCAACGACTATGCCTGCCCCATGTTGGCCGGGGTGGCATAGTGCGGTGTCTGATTCGATATATCACCAGATCGCCGATTACCCAAACTGTATAAGCTCCAAGCGCCAAGGCACTCCAGACTGGGGCAGTGTTCGCTGCTATCCAAACCCACACAAGCAGGGACAGGCCGGAGAGATAGTCCGAGGTCAAGGCATCGACAGAGAGCAGTCGTGGTCTTTGGTCTACCGACTCGTCTGTTTTTGCCTCGTCGGTTGATTCTGTTCGTGTCATTAGATTGTCATCCTAACTGTCTGTCTGGCTTGGTGCAGATCGGTCGGTTCGCGGGTGTATGTTCGTGTCGCGCTTGAGTCGGTGGTGAGTCGCCTGCGGGCATCGGCTCGGCCCACCTAGCCGCCGCAGTTGGCGTAGGCCCACGCCCAGCGGGAGCGTTTAGACGCTCCCTGAGAGGAGACCATCACGAGGCTGCTCGAGCGCGGGGCGGTCTTTGACACCGAGTAGCTCCCCGGCGCCTCGGGGATCGGCTTGTCTGCTGGGACCGACCCCAAGACGCCGCCTATGTAGTACTTGTAAGACTTGATGGGCGTCGGCGAAGCAGCCGGAGCGTTCCAGGTGACCAACAGACGCACCGACCCTAGCCGCTCAGTGGGAGTGCAGACTGCTTTCAGGTTCACAGGCCGCGGTGGTGCCTGATCGACCTGAGGCGTAACCGTCGTGGTCGTGGTTGTCGTCGTGGTCGTGGTGGTTGTTTGTTTGGGGGTTGCTGTGCCGGTTACGGCGTCTGAGTAGCCGAAGCCGGGGAGACTGAAGCTACGCCGGGCTTCAATGTTAACCGTATAGGTCACGCCGTTGGTAAGCCCGGTCACCGTTGCAGATGTCGTCACCGTCGAATGGACGACGGAACTAGGTCGAGGTGTCACAATCACCACGTAATCGGTCTCTGTGTGGACATCGCTTGCAGGACTCCAAGAGATATCCAGCTTTGCGTCACCGGCAGTAAGCATCAAGTTCCGCGGAGGTTCAGGTCTGGAGTGCGGGAACATGACCCTGTACCGTTTCGCTTCGGGGCCATACCCGGCAGCGGTGAAAGCCCGCACGCCCACTCTGTAACCCACATCGTTGGTAAGCCCAGTGATTCTCGCTGTGGTTGAACTTGTCGTCTTTGCTGACACACGTGTAGGGGATTGATCGTTGCGAAACCAGCGAACCTCGTAACGCACCGTGCTAGGCGCAAAAAACGGAGGTTCCCAAGAGACCTCAATTACAGAATCACCAGAACCAACCAACAAATTGCGGGGTTCTCGTGTCGGGACTTCAACAGGTGTGGCGCTCGCTTCAACGTATGCGCTGCGCTGTTGCGGTCGAACATGGTCCTCGCCAGTGAAGGCCCGGACCCGGACTGTGTAACCCACGTCGTTAGTGAGCCCAGTAACCGTCGTTGACGTAGAACTTGTTGATTTTGCTGACCCAGAAAATCGGCCGACTAAATCGCTACGAACCCATTGACAGGGGACCCTGATTTGGGTCTAGGTGTTGTGGGTCTGATTCCTAGACAATGGGGGGGTGACCACTATGAGACGAAAGAGGCATACACCTGGGCAGGCTGTCCGGAAGCTGCGTGAGGGCGGGAAGCGCCTGAATGCGGGTGAGGGGCTTGGTTCGGTGTTGCGGTATTTGGAGATCACCGAGTCGACTTGGAGCTGTTGGCGCAGCGCTTATGGCGGGATGAAGGCCGCTGATGTGAAAGAGCTCAAGGAGCTGCGTGTTGAGAACACAGGTTGAAGAAGCTGTTGGCGGAGGCGGAGCTGGACAAGGCGATGCTCAAGGGCCTAGCGGAGGGAAAATGGTGACCCCGGGCCGTCGTCGTGTGGCCGTGGTGCGGCTCCGGGGGCGGTTCGGGGTCTCTGAGCGCAGGGCGTGTCGCGTGGTGGGCCAGCATCGCTGGACCCAGCGTCGGGCCCGGGCCGCTCGGGTGGAAGCGGACACCGATTACGGGCGGTGGCTGTGTGAGTTCGCGCGGGCTCATCCTCGTTGGGGTTGGCGCAAAGCCCATGAGGTCGCTGTTCGTGAAGGCCTGGTCACCAATCCCGAACGCACGCAGCGCCTATGGCGCGCTCATCATCTGCAACGCCCGCCTCAGCGCCGGCACAAGCGGCGGCGCCTCGGTGACGGCACCGCCTCCGAACTGCGAGCCGGGCATCGTGGCCATGTGTGGGCGTTGGACTTTCAGTTCGACGAGACTGCCGCGCATCGGCGGTTGAAGCTGTTGAACGTGATCGACGAGCACACCCGCGAAGCGCTCGCCATCAAAGTCGACCACCGCATCGACGCCGACACCGTCGTAGACGTCGTCGCGCAGATCGCCGCCACCCGCGGCGCACCGACACATCTACGTATGGACAACGGCCCCGAACTCGTCGCCGGCGCCCTGCGAGACTGGCGCCGTCTATCGGGCACCCACACCGCCTACATCGAACCCGGAGCACCCTGGCAGAACGGCCACATCGAGTCGTTCAACGGCCGACTCCGCGACGAATGCTTGAACATCGAAGACTTCGCCAACCTGCTCGAAGCCCAAGTCGTCATCGAAGACCGGCGAATCGAATACAACCACTACCGCCCCCACCGATCACTCGACGGACTCACCCCCGACGCCTACGCTAAACAACAAAACCAACAACACCCATAACAACTGGACCCACAAACGGGTCCCCGTCAAAACCGCGGACCCTCAGACCACGCCCGACACACAAAATTCCTGACAGGCCCGACCCACCCCAACACAATCGACATAGGAACTCAACTAGATGCCTTGGATCGCTCGGACAATCAAGACAATAAAGAACAGCGGGACTGTCCAGCGGTTGTGCCTGCCCCACGACGACGGCCAACGGGGTGGAGCGGGAGGGAGGCAATGGTTCCTAATCCGATAAGTCACTACATCGCCAAGCACGACCGCGGCGATAGCACCAAGGGCGATGGCGTTCGCCCCAGAGCTTGCGCTGCTGGCTGCTATAGCAGCAAACACCAATAGGGGCAGACCTTCCGGTACACCCGTGGCTAAAGTATCGAAAGAGAACAGTCGTGGTCTTTCGTCTACCAGCCCGGTCTGTGCGGCTACATCGGATGTTGTTGTATCTGCCATTGGACTGTCATCCTAACTGCTCTTCTAATTTTCGTGTAGACTGTTCGGTTCGCGTGTGCAATGTTCGTGTTGAGCGGGCGCTGGTGTCAGCGGTGAGTCGCCTGCGGGCATCGGCGCGACTTCCTAGGTGTAGTGGACATAGAGGTTGGTAGCACGTTGGGGTGAGCCTCCTGTGTAAGTGTGGTGTTGAGAACACAACTCACACGAACACAAGGAGGCTCGTTGTGTCGCATGCTAATGCAAGGTTCACGCCCGCTGGGCGGTTGT
>JAPOYA010000033.1 GCA_026706815.1 Acidimicrobiaceae bacterium
GGGGGGGGGGGGGGGGGGGGGGGGGGGGGGGGGGGGGGGGGGGGGGGGGGGGGGGGTTGTGGTGGGGGGGGGGGGGGGGGGGGGGGGGGGGGGGTGATAGCCATTCGTGCGGTGGCCGTACACCGTGTGCGGCGGTTCTGTCGTATGGAGGTTGTTTTGATGCGTTCGTTTGTCGGGTGTGTGTTGTCGGCGGTTCTCGCTGCCGGGTTGTTGGCCGCGGCGGTGTCGGCGCAGCCTGGCCTAGTGGACGTGTCTGCGGGGGCGATGAACGCGGATGTGTATGAGACGCACGAGTTCTGGCACCAGCACAGCGACGGTCACACCCATCACAACAACGGCGCCGCTGTGCACGGCGGCGGGTTGCACAAGCATGTGTATTCGACGCCGAAAGCGGAGGTGATGGCGCCTGGTCGGGGCGATGTCGGCGGTGACTCCTACACCATCACAGTGCCGCAGCGGCCGGCTGCGGGGCAGACATTGAGCGTGTTCATCGAGGTCGATCCTCGCCACATCGACGGCCCGGCGGGTTCTGTGTCGGTGTCGCCCAAGCGGATCGACGTCACCGCGGACAACTATCAGCGGGCCCATACGGTGCGTGTGGTTGCGTCTGGGGATGCGCTGGCTGGGGACTGGTTCGTGGTGCGGCACTGGTTCAGCGGGGGCTTCGCGGATCCGTATGTCGCGATGTACGAGCGGAACGGGCTGCTGTGGGCGTCGATCCCGCGTTTCGACGTGACCGGGCGGGTGTCCGACGAGCCGGTGGTGACCTCGGTGCCCGGCGATTGGGACTTGATCCCGTCGGGCCTGAGTGCGGGGGACAAGTTCCGGCTGTTGTTCATCACGTCGGCCAAGAGCACCGCGTCGTCCTCCGACATCGAGGCCTACAACGGGTTCGTGCAGGCCCGCGCGGCTGCCGGCCATGCAGCGATCCGGGCGCACTCGGGAGGGTTCCGGGCCGTCGGGTCCACAGCAACGGTGGACGCCATCGACAACGCGATGCTGCACGGCGACGGCGCGCCGATCTACTGGCTGAACGGCTTGAGGTCGTCAGACGACTACGCCGACTTCTGCGACGGGTCGTGGGCGAGCCGCGCGGCGCGCGACGAGTCGGGGGCGGCGGTGGTGTTGCTCGACGAGGAGACGTTCTTCGGCAACGGCATTTGGACGGGCACCGACCATGACTGCACCGCCCGGGCGGGCCACGAGCTGGGCTCGGCGCGGCCGCAGATGGCGTCGATGGAGGTGGTGTCGGGATCGGCCCATGGGCCGCTGCGGATCGCCCACCCCAACGCCGTCAACCAGCCCAACACCAACTCCCGCCGCCTGTACGCGCTGTCGGGGACGTTCGTCGTGTCCCTTGGCGCGGTCCTCGACGACGATCACCTCAGCCCCACAACACCTCCGGCTGTGAGCATCGCCGGGGCGACGAGCGGCGACGAGGGCACCCCAGCGGCGTTCACGCTCTCGGCTGTCCCGGCGCCCTCAACGCCGTTGACCGTGACCGTCGACGTCGCCCAGACCGGCGACTACGCGGCAGCCGGGGCGACCGGCCGGCGAACCGTCGTCATTCCCACGTCTGGCACCGCCACCGTCAGCGTCAACACCGTCGACGACAACGCAGACGAACCCGACGGCGAGATCACCCTCACCGTGCAACCCGCCAACCACTACACCTTGGGCAACCCCGCGACGCTGGCCGCGCCCGTGCTCGACAACGACCCACCCCAACAACAACAGCAAGACGAACAAGAACCCGAGGCTGAAACCGAAGTTGAAGAAGTCGAAACCGAGACCGAAGAACCCGAGGCTGAAGCCGAAACCGAGGAGGCTGAGCCGGCCTGCACCAGCGGCGACCAGGCGCTGATCGATCGGGTCGCATCCAAAATACAACGGCACCGGACAACCGGGCGTACCGACTTGGCCGAAACGTTCGGCCGCGCGCATGCCACAATGCTCGGCAACGACGCCTACACCGTCACAGACATCAAAACCCGACCAGACCGGCAAACCCCCAACTGGCAGGGCAACGGCCCCAACGCCCTATGGCAGGCCGTCTACACAGAGCTCGACAAGCTCCAAGCCTGCCGCAACAACAACTGAGCACCAGTCCCACACCACCCCACAATGCTCGACTAGACAAAAACCCACTCAACCCCGCAGGGCATCCCAAGCTCGCTGACGAGGATTCAGGAGTCGAAGCGGTGGGCTTTGCGGTCGCAGACGGTGCGCAGGGCGAAACTGGAGCGCAGTTGCCCCACATGGGGGAGTCTTGCCAAGTAGGCCTTGTGGATGCGTTCGTAATCGGCAACATCGGTCGCTGCGACATGCAGGAGGTAGTCGCTGTTGCCCGCCATCAGATGGCAGCTGAGAACCTCATCGACATCGGCAACCGCTTCCTCGAAGGAGTCGAGATGGTCTTCCTGCTGGCTGGTCAGAGCGATCTCAACGAAAACGGAAGTGCCGCGGCCGATGAGCTTGCGATCGAGGAGCGCCACATAACCGGTCACCACGCCGGTCTCTTCAAGACGGCGCACTCTCCGCAGGCAGGCTGAAGGCGACAAGTGGACTCGTTCGGCCAGGGCAGCATTGGTGATACGGGCGTCGGCCTGCAGCACCTCCAGGATCTCCCGATCAGTGGCGTCGAGTTCATCCAGCACAACCTGTCTCCTTTGAGCAATAATCTACTGTCAAATCTATAATACACGACAAAATATTGTGTGTAATCAGCTATTTGAGGTTGGATTCGCATACACATTCTCTGTGGCAAAGCGTATTCTGTTCATGGAGCCGTTCAGAGGTGGCAAAATGCGTGTCGGAGTTCCCGCTGAGATAAAGATCGCCGAGCGCCGGGTCGGTCTCACCCCCACGAGCGTCCGAGAGCTCACGATGCGCGGCCACAGTGTTCTGCTGCAAACGGGTGCGGGAACAGGTATCGGAGCATCCGACGACGACTATTCGGCTGCGGGAGCACGCGTGGCGCCCGATGCGCAGTCCGTGTTCGCCGAATCCGAACTGATAGTCAAGGTCAAAGAACCCCAGGCCGCCGAGCGGGCCATGTTGGGACCGGACCATGTCCTGTTCACCTATCTCCACTTGGCCCCGGACCCGGCGCAGACCGAGGAACTCCTCGCCTGTGGTACGAGCTGCATCGCTTATGAGACCGTGACCGACTCCAAGGGAGGGCTGCCCCTTCTGGCGCCCATGTCCCAGGTCGCGGGCCGCATGTCGATTCAGGCGGGCGCCCGTTGCCTCGAAGCGCCCAGTGGAGGATCAGGTCGCCTGCTCGGCGGGGTACCGGGGGTCGCTTCGGCGCGAACGCTCGTCCTCGGCGGGGGAGTCGTGGGGGAGAACGCCATCGAGATGGCTGTGGGCATGGGCTCCCAAGTAACGGTTCTCGACCGCAGCCTCGAAGTCCTCAACCGGCTCTCCCGCCGCTTCGGGAGCGCTCTGGAGACCCTCTACTCGACGGGGGCGACCCTCGAAGAACAGGTGCTCGCCGCCGATCTGGTGATCGGCGCTGTGCTGGTCAAGGGCGCTGCCGCTCCCAAACTGATCGGACCCGAACTGGTCAAGCGCATGAAGCCGGGATCGGTGCTCGTGGATGTGGCCATCGACCAGGGGGGGTGCTTCGCTACGTCGAGGCCGACAACCCATGCCGAGCCGACTTACGTCATCGACGACGTCGTCCATTACTGCGTCGCCAACATGCCCGGCGCCGTTCCCCAAACCTCCACCCACGCGCTCAACAACGCGACCCTTCCGTTCACGCTGGCCCTGGCCGACAAGGGACTGGAATGCGCCCTGCTCGACGACGAACACCTGCTCAACGGCTTGAATGTCTACAGGGGACTGCTGACCGAACAGCACGTCGCCGAAGCCCAGGGGCTCGAGTACACGAGTCCGCTTGCCGCCCTCTCACCGACTTCGCGGCCCACGCCGCCTCCGACTGCGCGGACGGTGCCGACAGCGCCGACTTCGCCGGCGTCTACTCGGTGATTCCGAAGCGCTGCAGCCCGTAGGCCTCGATGGCGTTGCCACGCAAGACCTTGTAGCACTCCTCGGCGTTCATGCCGGTCGCGGCGAACATGCTGTGGGCGATTTTGCGGGAGTGCGGGAAGGTGCCGTCGGAATGCGGATAGTCGGTCTCGAACAGAATCTGTTCGACTCCCACGTCGTCGCGTTGTTTGAGCCCCACCAGATCATCGAAAATACAGCCGAACACCCGGCCCTTCACGATCTCGCTGGGCAGCGGCCCGTCGCCGCCGACGCCGCCGCGGCCCTCTCGGAACACCGAGTCCATCCGCTCCATCTGAAAAGGCATCCAGCCGACTTGGCTCTCGGCATAGGCGATCTTGATCTTCTTGAAGCGCTCGAGCGTCCCCGAGAACACCCAGTCGACCATCGAGCCCTCGGCGTTCTGGGCGTACAGCGACATCGAGGTCGCCAGTGGTGCGTCGGGCGACGTCGAGGGCATCGACGACGATGAGCCGATGTGCATCGAGACGGTGGTCTCGGTCTCCTCGCAGGCTTGCCACAGGACGTCCCAGCCACCGCTGTACATGGTCGCACAACCCAGCTTTGACGGGTTCTCTGAGAAGGCGATGGCATGGCTGCCCTTGGCGGCACAGCGCCGGACCTCGGCGGCGCACAACTGCGGATCCCACAGGGGAACCAGCGTCAAGGGGATCAAGCGACCCTTGCCTGCGCCGCCGCCCCAGTCGTCGATGATCCAGTCGTTGTAGATCCTCAGGCACTCCAGCGCGAGGACCTTGTCGTCGCGCTCGAGGAAACCCTGGCCGCAGAAGCGGGGGAAGATGTTGGGGTAGTTGATGGCCGCCTCCACGTGGTTGAGGTCCATGTCCGAAAGTCTGTCGGCCTGGCGGTAGGTCCCCGGGCGCAAGTCTTCGTAAACCGCCGCCACGTTGCGCTGATCCTCGCGGGGGACGCCGGCGGGGCCGTGCAGGAAACCGGTTGGTGTGACGCTGTCCTCATAGAGCCACACGTCGCACATTTGACCGTCCGGGTCGTGGCGCTCGAAGCCGTAATGTCCTCCTTCGAACTTGAGCCGTATCCGCTCCTGCACCACTCTCGGCCCGCGGTCGCGCACGCTCGCGGGAAGCTGCTGTTGCCAGAGATCCTTCGGCTCCATGACATGGTCGTCAACCGAGATGATGAGCGGCAGGTCTTCTTCGGCAGGCGTGACGGCACTCATACGGGCAGCTTACGCCGGGCGCAGCCGGAGCCGCGAAAACGCTCGCGTTGCTTTTGGCCGGGCGCAGCCGGAGCCGCGAAAACGCTCGCGTATTGGAGGGGTTATGCCGGGGCGCGGGTCTTGCGGAGCAGGGGGTCGGCCAGGGCCAGGCCGCGGTCGGCGATGCGCAGTACTCGTCCGGCGGCGCCGGGGGCGTCGGCGTCTAACAGGTTGCCCATCACCTGCAGGGTGATGTTGGCGATTGTCTGGGTTCCTACGGCCAAACGCAGGCCTGAGCGCAGAATGAAGGGGTGCCCGATCAGGAAACTGAAGCGCCGTCCGGTTCGCAGGAAGGCGTCGAAACGCTCGCCTATCATGCGGTTGTATTCGGCCGGAGCACTGGCCGGGTCAGCTAGGAACAGGTCCGCGGCTAGGGTTCCGGACTCGAGCCCGTAGTCGATGCCCTCCCCGTTCATCGGGTTGATGAGGCCCGCGGCGTCGCCGATCGCCACCCAGCCGTCGCCGTGACGGCGCTGCGCGCTCATCGGCAGCCTCCAGGCTCGGGGCTTCTCCAGGTAGTCGCCGAGCTCCCACTCGTCGCGGACCAGGTCGCGGTAGGAGTCGATCAGGCGATTCAGATTGAGCTTCCGGTAGCCCCTCATCGTCGACAAAGCGCCCACGCCGATGTTGACAGTGCCGTCTCCCGCCGGGAACATCCAGCCGTAACCTGGAATCGGAGTGCCCGACTCATCGCGCAGTGTCAGACAAGCCTCAAGATGGCGCTCTGCATGGCGGGGCGAAGCCGCGTAGCTCCTGATGGCCAACCCGTGCGGTTCGTTGTCGACGCGACCCGCTCCGAGCAGCCGTGCGACGTTGCCTGGCGCCCCGGTCGCCACGACCGTGAGATCAGCGTGCCACTTGTCCGCTCCCGCGGTCACCCCGATAACACGGCGGTCATCCTGGAGAATCGGCGTGGCTTCGGTCTTCCAGATGATTTCCGCCCCTGCGTCCGCGGCAGCGGCCATCAGATGCGCGTCGAGGAGCCGGCGGGGCCACACGGCGCCGTTGGGAGCGAACGACCCGTTGGCGGGCCACGGGAGCTCGCGGCGGGTCTTGTTGGCGATCATCCTCAGACCGTCGATGCGATGGGCGCCGCCCATATCGATGTCAAGACCTTTGAGGGCATGCACAGCCCGCGGCGTCAGCCCGTCTCCGCACACCTTGTCACGGCCCGATGCGGCCTTTTCGAAGACCACTACCGAGGCGCCACCCCTCGCCGCCGCGATCGCTGCCGCCGCCCCGGCAGGCCCGGCTCCGATGACGACCACGTCACGCGTTTCGACGCTCACGCTCCGACGCTACAGCCCGTTGCACCTCGACAACCTTCACTGGGCTGCAGAAGCCGGTGCCTGCAACACCCTCATCACCGCCTGGCCCAACCCCCGGACCACCCCCACCACTCGACAAGCACTGCTGTAGTGGACAAAACCCCACTGGCTGTGCTGGAGGGTCGGGGGGCGGGCCAATACACTGCCAGAACAGAGAAGGGCGGCTCAGCAGAGCCAATCTCAACAGAGTCAATACAAGCCTCAACAGAGTCAGCACAGAGCGAGGAACCATGGTCGTCACAGAAGTCGAAGAGGAGAAAGTCGAAGCTGGGACCAGCGATCCCGCGAGCAACGTCACCCCCGGTCGGGTTCGCATCGACCGTTTCGATGTGACGCTCGGTCCCTTGCTGCACCTTGCGCCCGAGCGCCGGCGCCTCGCCAGCCCCGAGTTCAACGAGATAGAGGTCATCCCTCGAGGAGCGACGCTCGGAGCGGAGATCCGCGGCGCCGACATCTCCAGTGAGCTGCCCGATTCAACCATTGCCGAGATCGCCCGGGCACTGGCGGACTACAAGGTCGTCTACTTCCGCGGTCAGCCCCTCACGTCGGCCCGACATGTGGCTTTCGCCAAGCGTTTCGGGGAACTGGAGATCCATCCGTTCATCACCGGCAACGAACAGCACCCGGAACTGGTGCGCTTCGAGAAGGGCGCCGATACCGGAGGGTTCGAGAACGGTTGGCACCATGACGTGACCTGGCGTGAGGTTCCCTCCATGGGGGCGATCCTCCATGCCGTCGAAGTTCCTCCCACTGGTGGCGACACCCTCTTCGCCGATATGGCGGCGGCTTACGACGGGTTGGACGACGAGACCAAGGAACGGATCGACGACCTCTACGCGATCCATGACTACATGCTCGCCTTCGCCCAGCAGGTGCCGGAAGGCAAACAGCAGGAGATGCGCGAGCGCTACCCGTTGGTACGTCATCCGGTGGTGCGCACGCACCCCGTGACCGGGCGCAAACTGATCTTTGTCAACACCTACTTCACCTCCCACATTGAAGGTCTCGATGAGGTTGAGAGTGTGGAGTTGGTCAAGCATCTGTCGAGCCAGGCCAACACTGTCGAGTATCAGTTCAGGTTGAGCTGGGCGCCTGACACGGTTGTCTTCTGGGACAACGCCGCGGTGCAGCACTACGCGTCGAGCGATTACTACCCTGATATTCGGGTGATGGAGCGTGCGTCGGTGGTCGGGACCCGGCCTTTCTAAAGCGCAACGTCTCGGTCGTTGGGCCATGCCACCCACCACAGACTGGAATCCGGTTCTCCGCAAGGAGTTCGACAAGCCCTACTGGCGCGAACTCATGGCCTTCGTGCGCCAAGAGCGCATGAAAGGGGACGTCTACCCACCCCATGAAGAGGTGTTCGCCGCGCTGCACTTGACTCCTTTGGCTGATGTGAAGGTGCTGATCCTCGGTCAGGATCCCTACCACGGACCGCACCAGGCCCACGGGTTGTGCTTCTCGGTGAGGCACGGGATTCAGGCGCCCCCGTCCCTTGTCAACATCTTCGCCGAACTGGAGCAGGACCTTGGCATCCCAGCGCCGAGCCACGGAAACCTCGAGTCGTGGGCCCTCAACGGGGTGCTCCTGCTCAACACGACCCTCACCGTGCGAGCCCGGCGGGCCGCCAGCCACCAGGGCCACGGCTGGGAGACGTTCACCGACGAGGTGATCCGCTGTGTGGACGCCAGAGACTCCAGGGTTGTGTTCATCCTCTGGGGCGCCGCAGCCCGCCGCAAGCGCTCATTGATCGACACCGGCAAGCACGTCATCGTCGAGTCAGCTCATCCCTCGCCGCTCTCAGCACACAACGGCTTCTTCGGCACGAGGCCCTTCAGTCGAGCCAACGCGGCGCTGATCGAAGCGGGCCGCGAGCCAGTCGACTGGCGCATCGAAAACTGACTTCCACCCGCGGCGCTGCTGACTCAGAAGTACCAGGGGAAGCTCGACCAGTCGGGGGCGCGCTTGTCGAGGAAGGCATCGCGCCCCTCGACGGCCTCGTCGGTCATGTAGGCGAGTCGGGTCGCCTCGCCCGCGAACACTTGCTGGCCGACGAGTCCGTCGTCGATCAGGTTCATGGCGAACTTGGCCATTCGCTGAGCGGTGGGACTCTTGGAGTTGATCTCGGCGGCCCATTCGAGAGCTGTCGCTTCAAGGTCCTCGTGGGGTACGACCGCGTTGACCATCCCCATTTCAAAGGCTTGCTGAGCCGAATAGCCGCGACCCAGGAAAAAGATCTCACGAGCCCGTTTCTGGCCCACCTGACGAGCCAGATACGCAGACCCGAAGCCCCCGTCGAAGCTGGCCACATCGGTGTCGGTCTGCTTGAAGACGGCGAACTCCTCGCTGGCAAGGGTGAGATCAGCGGTGACGTGCAGGCTGTGCCCTCCGCCGACGGCCCATCCGCAGACAACCGCGACCACGATCTTCGGCATCGTGCGGATCAGACGTTGGACCTCGAGAATGTGCAGTCGCCCCGCCCGGCTTGCATCGACTGTCTCTGCCGTTTCCCCCTGCGCGTATTGATAGCCCGACTTGCCGCGGATGCGCTGATCACCGCCCGAGCAGAAGGCCCATCCACCGTCCTTGGGCGAAGGGCCGTTGCCGGTGAGCAGCACACAGCCGACGTCTGTGGTCATGCGCGCGTGGTCCAGGCAGCGGTACAGCTCATCAACGGTGTGAGGGCGGAAGGCGTTGCGCACCTCAGGCCGGTTGAAGGCGATCCTCACCGTGCCCTGCGCCTTGGCGCGGTGATATGTGAGGTCGGTCAGGGACTCGAAACCCGCGATTGGACTCCACACCTCGGGATCGAAGATCTCCGATACTGCCGCACTGTCTGAGGCTGCACTGTCTGAAGCTGCGCCGTCAGGTGCTGAATTGTCCGAAACCATCGCTGCCTTCCCGAGTTGCCCGTGCCATTCGGGCATCAAGTCGTTATATCCATACTGACACCAAGTCTGCGCTGCGTCCGTCCGGATCTCCAAGGTCGAGCAGGTCGACTGACGCCACCCTGACACAGGTCCCAGGTCAACCAGTCGACCGCAATCTCATCGAGCGTCGTCGGAATCGGCAATGCCACCCAGCAACGGCAGTGCCAAGTCGTTCGATCGGGAGCAGCGGTGACAGAGCTATGCCGAGCAGGTGGTAGGGAAAGACGATCGCCATCACCGCGAGGATCGCGAAATGAAACACCATGGCCATCCCGGCCCAGATCCACGCGATCCGACGGCCGACAAGGGCCAACGGCGCAGCCAGTTCGACCACGATGGCGGCGATCGCCGCTGGGGCGAGCGTCCAGGAATTGCGCAGCATCAGTGCTCCGAACGGCGCCTTCGGATCGCCGAGCAGCTCCTTTCGGGCGTTGTCGAAAGCGATCTGATGACGCAGCACATCACCGTCGATCCACCCGAAGCCGCTGATACGCAACTTCGCGATTCCCGCCAGAAAATACGTGCCGACCGTGAGCACCGACAGTGCTTTGAGCACAGCACTGCTCAGCGCCTCATGGTCGGTCTCGGTTTTGTGCAAAGCCCGCTCGGCCTTCCCCATTGACCAACACGCAGCGGCCGCCGGAACCAGGGCTAGAACTCCCATGTGCAGCGCTGCCAGGTTCTCGGTATGGAAGATCTGGCCCCAGGAGTTCCGATAGGTCGTGAGAAATAGAAATCCGACGACAGCGGTCAGCGAAGAGGCGCGGTACCGCCAGCCCAACGCCGCGGCGCCGCAGGCGATCGGAGTCAACGCCACGGCGGCGATTATCGCGAGCGCCGGCGCGGGTTCATTGAGCCACCACAAGGGGCCGATCCCGTCAAAACGGCGTGGCGCCAGGTCGATGGCGTCCAGCAGATGCGGAGCTCGCACGACCGTCCACACGGCGGCGTAAGCGAAGACGAGAATGCGCAACATCGCCAGACGCTGCGTCACGGTCCACCCCCGCAACGGGCATGCACAGTCACCGTGGAGTCAGCCGACCCCTCAACGCTCAGCACGACAACGTCGAGCGTCTCGGTGCGCACCTCGATCTGTCGGTCAGCGCCGAGGCGCTCAAGGATCTCCTCACAGAGGATGTCCGCCTCTCCAAGGCGCACCGCTCGGGTGACGGTCACCGACGCGAGCACCGCCTCATCGGTCCCAGCGATCAATTTCGGGGACAGCCGGACAAATCCGTCGTCGGTTCGTTCTACCGCAGTCGCAATTCTGTGCACGTTCCCGCGATCGGTGGCGAACATCGGGTATGTCGACAGCGGGTAGGTGTCGCTGGCCGGATCGCGCAACAACGGCGACAGGACCAGCAGCGCGGCGAAGACAGGCAGAAGCCGGATCGACCATCGTCGCATGGCCCAATCGTAGGGTCGGCCACAGCCTCTAACGTGGCAGCGTGTCGTCGGTCAGAACCAGAGTCCTTCGAGGGGCCATGGCTTGGATCCTCATGCTCGCTGTGGTGGGACTCGTCGTCCACCCCGAGAACTGCGGACAGCCGACAACCGCGGAGGTGAACGAAGCCGCAGGCGAGGCGGTTTCGTGGTTCGGGGCCAACATCGCCGGCGACGGCACTTTCGTGTACCGCTACGACCGCGCCGTGGGCGAGACGCTCGGCGGGTACAACGATGTGCGCCATGCCGGTGTGTTGTTGTCGCTGTACCAAGCAGAGTCTGCCGGGATCGAAGGCGCAGCGGCGATAGCCGACCGAGGCCTCGCTTACGTGGACGAGCACCTGCAACCCACCCCGATAGGCATCGCCTTCGGACGAGGCTCAATCGCAAGAAGCGGTTCCGTCGGGCTCTTGGCGGCTGCGTTGGACGAGCGGCGCAGCGCGCTCGATACAGACGATCGCGACGCTCTGCTGCTCGAGCTCGGACGCACCTTGACCGCAGTCGTCGAGCCCGACGGTTCCGTCGGCGCGTCGATCGACACGAAAACCGGATCAACGAGCGGACGATCCCCGTTCTTCACCGGTGAAGTCCTGTGGGCACTGGCAAGACTCCACCTGACCTTTCCCGACCGGGACTTCGACGAGACCGCCTTGCGCGTCTACCGATATCTCATCGAGGACCGCGACCGAGTCGAGTCACCGTGGCCGCCGGTCTCAGACCACTGGGGGGCCTATGCGCTTGAAACAATGAGTCGCTGGCCGAACGCCGACAACCTCCGGCTTGGACCTGACCTTGAGCTCGACGGTACAGCGACAAGCGATTGGCTGAGGCGGCAACTCAACCTGTTCGGACTGCAAGTTCGCTATGAGTCGCAACGCCACGGTGGGCTGACACGGTTCACCCGGGGCACCGTCGCGCTTCCGGCGGGCGTCGGAACGCTCGGCGAGGGAATCGGCAACCACCTCCAGTTCTTGAATCGGTTTCCGGAAGTCGCCGCCGACATCGACATCGACGCTCTCAATGACCGGGCACGCTGCGTAGCGCACCTGCTGGTGCAACGCCAGACGAGCGCCTCACAGGCACGAGAGCACCGCGCGCCCCTCAGATCGCAGGGCGCCTGGTTCCGTGAAGACGTCACCCAAATGGACGATCAACAGCATGCCCTCTCCGCACTGCTGCTCCTGAAAGACTGGATGCCGAAATGAGCTCAACTCTGATCGCGCTGGCAGCAGTGTGCGCTGCCAATCCCTTCCGGGTCGGGGCTTGCGCCCCGGAATCGGCTGTTGCTCGGCGCCAGGCAGTGGTTGTCGCCACCGCGTTCACATTGTTCGCAGTCGCTCTGTCTGCACTGTTGAGCGATCCGATCCTGGACCTGCTCAACGTGAGCGGATCCTCGTCTCGGATCGCCGCGGGCGTAGCCGTTCTGATCGTCGGCATCCGCGATCTGTTCGCCCAGCCCCCCTCGCCCGAACCGGCGCTGGCGGGGTTGCTGGCCGGGATAGTGCCGATGGCCTTCCCGTCCCTGTTCACGCCGGCACTTGCCATATTGGCTGTATCGGCCGGCGCCGAACGAGGCGCTGTCACGGCAATCGGGATTATCGGCGCAGCGATCTTGTCGGTCGGGTTGATCGTCGTTGCGAACGTCCGCGGAACTCACTGGCGAGCAGCAGCGGTCGGAAGCGCCGGCGTGGTCTTCGGCACACTGCTGGCCCTCAACGGAGTGACCGCCGTCTGAGTCGTCCAGCGCCGGCGCCGCTAATGTCACGGCCATGCGAGCTGCATTGTTGACCGCCGGACAGTCTCCCCTGAAATCGTTGAGGACGTCGACGTCGAGGAACCCCGACCGGACGAGGTGCTGATCAAGGTCTCCAACAGCGGAATCTGCCACAGCGACACGATCGTGCAGGACGGGGGCGTGAGCGGCGCCGCTGTTGCGGGTGCGAGTCGGATCATCGCATTCGACCCTGTCGAGGGCCGCCGTGAGACGGCTTCGAGTTTCGGCGCGACCGACCTCGTCGATCCCACAGCGGTCGACTTGGTGAGCACGGTCATGGATCTGACCGGCGGCGCCGGAGCCGACTATGCCTTCGAGGCAACAGACGGAATCCGCACCGTGCTGGATGTTGCCGGCTAGCCGGCCCGCTGAAGCCGGGCCCTATATCAACCGGGCCAGTGTCGGCTCGGCACACAACTCGGTAGCGTGTCTCGGTCACCTCGGGGCCCCGTAGCCTTCGAGGCACTTCTCAGAACGAACAGGAGAATCCGTGAGCGCCGTCCCTTATCTGGCCATGCTCTCAGCAGCTGCTGGTCTGCTGTTGGCAGTCTTCTATTACAAGTCCGTCGAATCGGCGCCTCCGGGCAACGAGCGGATGGTGTTCTTGATGGGGGAGATCCAAAAGGGCGCGCGCGCCTTCCTGAAACAGGAGTACACCTGGGTTTCCGTCTTCGTCTTGGCGATGATCATCCTGCTCGCTGCAGTCGTCGACCCTCTGGCCTCAGTCAGCTACCTGATCGGTGCAGTGCTCTCCGCAGCCGCCGGTTATGTCGGCATGACGGTGGCGACGATGGCCAACGCCCGAACCACCGAAGCAGCCAAGAAAGGTCCGGCCAAGGCGCTTCCCATAGCCTTCCGCGGTGGTGCGGTCATGGGATTCGCAGTCGCCGGTTCGGCTCTGCTGGGGCTCATGTTCACATATCTTCTGTTCGTTGAATGGCTCGAGATCGACCAGGCGTTCGAAGTGGTCACCGCATACGGCCTCGGCGCCTCCTCGATCGCGTTGTTCTCTCGTGTCGGCGGCGGGATCTTCACCAAGGCCGCGGATGTGGGCGCAGACCTGGTGGGCAAAGTCGAGGCGGGCATTCCCGAGGACGACCCGCGCAATCCGGCCACAATCGCCGACAATGTCGGCGACAACGTCGGCGACGTAGCCGGGATGGGCGCCGATCTGTTCGAGTCCTACGCGGGTTCGATCATCGCCCCCGTTGCCCTGACAGCGTTCTCCGTGGCGGGCGGGCTCGCCGCCGCTGACGCCGGCCTCGACGACCACCTCGCGAAGCTGATGTTCCCCATGGCCGTCGCACTGGTCGGCATGGTCGCTTCGATCATCGGCTCGTTCCTGGTGAAAGGCGGGGACAGCACCGACAGCAAGGCCCTCAGCCGGGCTCTTCATCGGGGAACCAACGCCGCTATGGGACTCACCGTCATCGCCACGCTGGGCGTTGCCTACTGGATGTTCAGCGACGACCGCTACAACGCTCCCTACGGCCTCGCCGTCTCGGTGATCGGAGGCCTCCTGGTGGGTTGGGCCCTGGGCAAGACAGCCGAGTACTACACCTCTGACCACTTCAGCCCGGTGAAGCGGATCGCGTCTCAGTCTGAGACAGGACCGGCCACCACGGTGCTGTCGGGAATCAGCGCGGGCATGGTGTCAGTGGCCTCATCGGTGGTGTTGGTGCTAATCGGCGTGGGTGTGGCGTACTGGGGCGGGGAGCAGACCCTGGGCGACGGGGGAGGCGTCTACGGAATCGCCGTAGCCGCAATCGGGATGTTGGCGACCACTGGTGTGGTCGTGTCGGTCGACGCCTACGGGCCCATCGCCGACAACGCCGGCGGGATCGCCGAGATGGCTGAGCTCGACCCGTCGGTACGAGAAGTCACCGACGCGCTCGACTCGCTCGGCAACACCACCGCGGCCGTCGCCAAGGGGTTCGCAGTAGGGTCCGCGGCGCTGACGGCTCTGGCGCTGTTCAAGAGCTTCGAGTTGGCGGTCATGCAGGAGGGTGCGTCGCTGAGCCTCAACGTGGGCGAGGTGGACGTCTTCATCGGTCTGTTCCTCGGCGCCGGGTTGCCGTTCCTGTTCGCTGCGCTCACCATTGACGCGGTGGGACGGGCGGCCGCAACCATGATCGAAGAGGTGCGCCGACAGTTCCGCGAGATTCCTGGATTGCGCGAAGGCCGCGAGGGAGTGGCGCCCGACTCAGCGCGGTGTGTGCAGATCTCCACCGAGGCCTCACTCAAGCAGATGCTCGTTCCCGGCGCCCTGGCAGTCGTGGTTCCCCTCGTTGTCGGTTTCGTCGACGTCGACACTCTGGGCGGGCTCTTGGCCGGCGCCCTCGTCACAGGCTTCGCCCTTGCTATTTTCATGGCCAACGCGGGCGGTGCATGGGACAACGCCAAAAAGCACATCGAAGCAGGCGCTCACGGCGGCAAGGGAGGCGATCCCCACAAAGCCGCCGTCGTGGGCGACACCGTCGGGGACCCATTCAAAGACACCTCCGGCCCTTCCATGAACATCTTGTTGAAGGTTATGGCTATCGTTTCACTGGTGTTCGCCGGCGCCTTCGTCTAGCACACTCGCTGGACGGCTCAGCCCGATGGGCACCGCGGCCCCACGATGAGCACCCCGGCAGCTGAACGGCAAGGTATTCGGATACGAATGCGGGAGGCGCGCGCCGCGCTCGACGCCGAACAGCGGGCTTCAGCCGCCGCCGCGGTGACGGCCGGCCTCGCCGGCGTCGAACTCCTCCGGACAGCTGAGACCATCGCCGGATATCGGGCGATCCGCGGCGAGGTAGACATCGACGAGGCTCTGCTGAGACTCATCGACAGAGGAGCCACGGTGACCGTGCCGAGGGTGGTGGGCGACGATCTGGAGTTCGTTGAGTGGCTGCCGACGACGCCGGCGAGAAAGGGCGCCTTCGGCATTTCCGAGCCGGTCGGCGGCGGCGTGTTGGATCTCTCGGTTCACGATGTGGTGCTCGCGCCCCTGGTCGCCTTCGATCACGCCGGACAACGGCTCGGCCAGGGCGGAGGCTTCTATGACCGCTCACTCGCTCGTCTCGGCGACCCCGGACCGGTCGTGATCGGAATCGCCCACTCATTCCAGGAAGTCGCGCGGATTCCAGCCGAGCCGTGGGACATCCCCCTGGACGCAGTGGTCACAGACACTAGAATTGCAGCGTTCCGCCCCGGAGTCCTCCAGCGGAGCATCTCAGCCAACCGTCCCCCACAGGAGTAGACAAGCGTCGTGCACGTCATCGTGGTCGGAGCCGGCGAAGTCGGCTCCTATGTCGCTGACCGCCTCAGCCGGGAGGGGCATGACGTCGCCATCATCGACCTCAACCGGGAACGTTTGAGCCAACTGGACGAAGACCTCGATGTGCTGATCGTTGAGGGCAGCGGCACCCATCCGGAGACGCTTCGACGTGCCGGAGTCGAACGCGCCCACTTGGTCGTGGCAGTGACCAAAGACGACGCTGTCAACCTGCTGTGCTCGCAGCTCTCGAAGTTGTCAGGGGCCGAGCGGACAGTGGTGCGAATCGAAGCCTCAGCGCTCAGGGGCAAGGACGCCGAGGAGCTGCGCCTGAATTCCGGGGTGGATCTGGTCATCGACCCCGACTCCGAAACGGCCGAAGACGTGCTGGAGCTCCTCGACTATCCCGGCGCCGACGAAGTGGCCTACATGGCCGGGGGAGAGGTACTGGTTGTCGGCGCCCGGTTGCCCGCACACTCACCTCTGGTTGGTCGCTCGCTGAGCGATATCGGCGCGGAGTTCGAACCCGAATGGGATTTCGTGGTCGGCTCCATCGGACGGGACGAAGAGAGCATCATCCCGCGGCGCAACCATCACCTCGAGCCCGGTGACCATCTGCGCTTGGCCTTGAAACGACGCGCCCGGCGGCTCGTGGTCGAACTGCTGGGGCTGGAACGCTCCACGCTGCGTCGCGTGATGCTGCTCGGGGGCGGGCGCACCGCAGAAATCCTCGCTCAGCGACTCGCGGACCGGGGAATCCATGTCGTCATCGTCGAAAGATCGACGCCGCGTGCCCGGGCGCTGGCAGAGAACCTTGATGAGGCTGTGATTATCGAGGGCGATATAACCGATGCAGATCTCCTCGAAGAGGCTGACGTCGGCCGTTTCGACATGGTCGTTGCCCTGACCGGCGAGGACGACGCCAACATCTTGGCGTGTCTCTATGCGAAATCGAGCGGGGCCAAGGAGACCGTCGCTGTGGTCCACCGCTTGGCTCTGCTCAAATTGCTGGGGGACGTCGGCATCGATGTGGCCCTGTCGCCGAGGACCGCCACGGCCAACGGGGTTCTGAGGTTCGTGCGAGGCGGCGTCGCCGCGGTGGCGACCTTCCTCCACGGCGACACCGAGGTGCTGGAGCTCGAGGTTGCGGTCGACAGTCCGGCCGACGGAGCGCTGGTCAAGGATCTGGGTCTTCCCAAGGACGTGCTCATCGGGGCATTCGTCCGCGATGGGAAGGCGCAGATAGCGCGAGGCCGTTCGCGCCTGCGAGGTCGAGACCATATTGTGGCCTTCGCCGTGCCCGCTGCCGTCGATGAGGTCCGACGAGTGTTCGGGTGAAATCTCCGCCCAACCCGTCGCGATCCCGATTACGGGCCCTCGACCCCCGCAGACCACGCGCCGACTCGCACATACTGCTGACGATCTGCGAGGGTCTGGCGGGCCTTGGAATCGTCAGCGCCCTGTGCGCGATCGCGGGGTTCCTCGACGATGCGGGCGACAGTGTCGTTCTGGGCATTGCCGGTGTGCTGCTCACCGCGCTCGGCTCGACGGCGCGAGTCAAGCTGAAGCGCCGACGCCGGCCCACAACCGCGGCGGTCCTGTCGGGCCTGGCCGCCACCTGGGTGGCACTGGTCCTGGCGGGCGCCGCGGTTTATCTGATCAGCGGGGCAGTCAGCAGGGTCGATGACGCCCTGGTTGAAGCGGCCGCCGGTTTCAGCACCACGGCGCTGACCACATTGGACCCCGGCGAACTGTCGGTGCCCATGACGTTGTGGCGGGCTTCCACCCAGTGGGTGGGTGGTCTGGTGGGGATTCTCACAGGAGTCGTGGCCCTGCCGATGGCGTTGCAGGGGCAGCGCCTCAACCCGACCGAATGGAGTGGAGACCACAACACCTTCGCACGCGGAAAGATTGCAAGGCGACGCCAGGTGATGGCGGTCTATCTCGGTCTCACCGCAGTCGTCGGGGCAGCATTCGCCGCCACCGGGATGGGCGCCAAGCACAGCGCCGTGCATGCGCTCACCACGATTTCCGCCGGGGGGTTCTCCTCGGCGCCCGACTCCTTTGCAAGCTTCGGCACAGGATCCGCCGCTGTCGCCACGGTGGGCATGATCGTCGCCGGTTCCGGGTACGCCGTCGTCTGGTGGGCGATCAGAGGCCGTGGCAAAGCCCTCATCCAGAGCGTTGAGCTTCGTGTCTACGCGGCAATCCTGCTGCTCGGCACACTGCTGGTCTGGCGGGGTGCAGACGGGCTGTCGTGGCACGACTCACTGTTCACGACCGCGTCCGCGGCCAGCACTACAGGGTTTGCCGTAGCGGACTGGACCTCTCAACACGACGCGGTGACCGCACTGCTGCTGGTGGTCATCGCCACCGGCTCGATGATTGGCTCGGCCGGTGCAGGGCTTGGAATCAGTCGGGCTCGAATCCTTGTCGCCTTCGCTCGCAGGGAGCTCCGCCGTCAACTCGACCCCGGTTCTGTGGTCGTGCTGAAAACCGCTGGGCAAGCCGTCGACGACCGTGCAATCGAACGAATAACAGGCCACCAGATCGCACATCTCGCCACCTGTGCCAGTGCTGCGGGACTGCTCGCGTTGGCCGGCGTAGACCTTCTCGGGGCGATCTACACAGGCATATCGGTGCTCTCGACTCACGGCCCGGGAATCGGCGTCGGGTCTTTCGGGAACCTCGAGGACTTCAGTCGACCAGCCCGCCTGCTGCTGGTGCCGTTCATGTTGGCTGGACGGCTTTATCTGGTGCCGCTGATGATTGGAATCGTCTGGATCGTGCATGCCCAACAGGGTCTCAGACGGGAACTGCGGGCCCTGCTGCGGGTTCGGCCCGAACGCCTGGCATCGTCGGCCCTGTTCGCCCGGAGACAAGAATGAGGAGACGAGAATGAGAGGCCTGTTGCGAACCCGCGCAGGACAGGCCCGGCGAGCGACCATGCTGCACGGTCAGCCTGTCGGCCGTCCCAGCACAGTCCTTCACGTGATGGGTCTGGCCTTGGTCTTCATTGCCGTGGGAATGGGCGTCTGCGCGCTGATCGAATTGGCGTCCACCAACCGGGACAGCGGCGCGTTGGGACTCGGAGCGTTGACATCGGGCGGCGTCGGGGTTCTTCTGTGGTGGCGCACTCGGGAAGGCCCGACTCGGAACCGGGACGTGTTCGCAGCAGTCGGCTGGACCTGGGTGACGATGACCCTGTTCGGAGCCGTGCCTTATCTGCTGGCGGGCACCTTCGCCACTTCCGGCGCCGGCTTCGTGGAACAACTCGTGAACTCGATCTTCGAGTCGGCTTCGGGGTTCTCGACAACGGGAGCCACGGTGCTGGCCGACTTCGAACGCCCTGGACGGGGATTGATGATGTACCGGCAGCTCAGCCAGTGGTACGGCGGAATGGGAATAGTCGTCCTGGCTGTCACCGTGCTGCCCTATCTGGGGGTCGGAGGCCTGGATCTGATGTCAGCCGAAGCGCCCGGGCCTTCATCGGACCGGCTGGCGCCGCGTGTGTCAGAAACCGCCAGGCGGCTCTGGACGATCTACGTCCTGTTCACCCTGGTGATCGCCTCGCTGCTCTTCGCGGTGCCAGGCCCGAGCCTTTACGACAGCCTGGCCCATGCGCTCACCACTGCCGCCACTGGTGGCTTCTCGCCGTATGCGAATTCAATCGGGCACTTCGACAGCGTCTGGGTCGAACTGGTGGTCATCGCGGGGATGCTGTACGGCGGCGTCAATTTTGCCCTCCATTGGCGCGCGGGGCGCGGCGATCTCGGCGCCTACGCCCGCGACGCCGAGTTCCGAACGTACACGCTGGTATTGACCGGCGCCGCTGCTGCGGTGATCGGGGTGCTGTGGCTCAGCGAGCCGCTGGGGGGAGCCGATGCAATACGGGCCGGGCTGTTCAACGTCGTCTCGTTCGGAACCAGCTCGGGCTTTGGAATCGCCACAGGCGTCGACTCTCCGGGGAACTACGTTCTTTGGGCTCCTGCTGCTCAGATGGTCATCCTGTTCTTGTTCGTCGTGGGCGCCTGCGCTGGCTCCACGTCAGGGGGTATAACGATCATCCGGATGCGCGTGTTGTTCGGTCATGTGATCCGCTCGGTCAGGCGTTCTCAGCAGCCTCGGGCAATAGTCGCGGTGAAGCACGGGGGAGTGGCGGTGCCCGAAGATGTGGTCTCCCGAATGGCCGGGTTCTTCCTGTTCTATGTGCTTCTGATCTGCATCGGGGTGATCGTGTTGACCATGCTCGGCGCTGAATTCGAGACTTCCATCGGGACCGCTTTCTCCATGTTGGGCAATATGGGACCGGCGTTGGGCGAGGCAGGTCCCACGAGCACTTACGCCGATGCTTTCAGCCAACCGGCGCGCCTGGTGCTCGCGGTGTTCATGTTGATCGGGCGTCTGGAGATCTTCCCGATGCTGCTGATGTTCGCAGCCCCCTGCCGAGCCGTCAGCGACGCGCTCCACCGCTAGGCCGCGGAACGGCGCTAGCCGGCCAGAAGTTCGATCATTGCAGCCAGGAAATATCCGGGGTCGCGGCTCCCCGCGGTCTCCGACGCGGAGTGCATCGCCAGCTGTGCGCACCCGGCGTCTACCACCGCAACTTGCAATTCGGCCGCTGTCTGGGGGCCGATGGTCGAGCCACAGGCAAGGTCGCTCCGGTTGACGAACTTCTGCATTCCAACGCCGGCGCGTTCGCAGGCCAGTGTGAACGCAGCGGCGCCCTGTGCATCGGTGGCATAGCGCTGGCTGGCGTTGAACTTGAGCACCGGACCGGCGTTGAGCTCGATCTGGTGGCCGGGCTCGTGACGGTCGGGATAGTTCGGATGGGTCGCGTGGGCGCCGTCGGCGGACAGCACCAGGCTGTCGAGCCGCGACCGATGCAGGTCTTCGAGGTCCCCGCCGAGCGCCGCGTTGAGGCGTTCCAAGACGGCGCCGAGCATCGGCGAGGCAGCTCCTGTGCTGCTGACGCTGCCGACCTCCTCGTGGTCGAACAAGCACAGGACTGGAATGCGGGGACCCGGGTCTGCTGCCAGCGCGAGCAGCGCGTCCACTCCCAAGAAGCACGACAACAGATTGTCGATGCGAGACGACGTCAAAAAGCACTGGCCCATCCCGGTGAGTGCCGCCGGTGTGAGGAGGTGGGCCATCATGTCCCAACTCAACACATCGCCCGCGTCCACCGACAGGAGCTCTCCGAGATAGCCGCGAAACTCGGGCACATCGGGGTCCAAGCCCCAGATTGGAACCAAATGCCGCTGCGGATTGAGCACAAGGCCGCTGTTTCGGATCTCTGAGTCGAGATGGACGGCGAGCTGGGGAATCCTCAGAAGCGGACGGTTGTCGTGTACCAGCCGGGCAGCCGTGTGGTCGCCGTCTCGTATCACCACCCGGCCGGCCAGGCCCAGGTCTCGGTCGAGCCAGGAATTGAGCAGGGCGCTGCCGTAGACCTCGACGCCCAGTTGTCGCCAGGAGCCGGTTTGAGTGTCAGGCTGAGGTTTGACGCGCAGGTTCGGGCTGTCGCTGTGAGCGGCTGCCACCCGCACCCCGGACGCCGCACTGTGATGGTCCGCGACGACCCAAGCGACCAGGGCTCCGCCTTGGCGAACGTACTGGCGACCGGGAACTGTCGGCGCTTGTTCGGGTCCGAGTTCGACAAAGCCCGCTGCGTTCAGCTCTTGAGATGCCGTCTCCACAGCATGGAACGGGGTCGGGGACGCGTCGAGCAACGACGCCACCCTGCGGGCGACAGCAAGATCCGGGGTTTCCATGAGCCCATACTGTCGTCCCCGGGCCGAAATAGCGCGTCGGAGAGGCAGAACCCCTTCGCGATTTCACCTGGACCAGCCAACGGGGGAAGCGCAAGGTGTTGCGTGTTGTCGTGGTGTGTGGTCAGGCCCACAACACTTGGAACCCAATCAGGACCCCCTGTCGTCTGGGTTCGGGAGTTGCGTGTCCGAACAGGGATGGCTAGTCTGGAAATCCACTTGAGTCGAGCCAGCGTCGTCTCCGCTCACGCTTCGGGCTTCACGCCCCGACATTGGAATCACCTCAGGAGACGCAGATGTTTCGCGGACAACCCCCGCGCCAGGGCCTCTACGACCCTCAGAACGAACACGACGCCTGCGGCGTCAGCTTCGTGTGCGACATCGCGGGTCGCCGCAGCCACGAAGTCCTGCTCACCGGTTTCGCGGCGTTGTGCAATATGGAACATCGAGGCGCGCAGGGAGCCGATATCAACACCGGGGACGGCGCGGGCATTCTGATCCAGATACCGGACCGCTTCTACCGCGACGTTGTGCGCTTCGACCTTCCCCCCGCGGGTTCCTACGCCACCGGGATCGCCTTCATCCCGCAAGGCGACAAGCACACGGGAACAGCCCAAAGCGAGGTCGAGCGCATACTCGCCGAAGAAGGCTTGGAGACATTGGGTTGGCGCGATGTGCCAGTCGAAGAGTCGGTGATCGGATCGGCCGCGCTGATGACGATGCCGACGTTCAAACAGGTATTCGTCTGCGCGGAGGGTTTGAGCGATCTGGACCTTGACCGGCGGGCATTCATTGCTCGCAAACGCATCGAACACGAGAGTCAGATCCCCGCAGACAACACCGCACCAGTGCCAGCGGCTCCGGCTGCGCCCGGCAACGACACCGCACCAGTGCCCGCGGCTCCGGCTGCGCCCGGCGAAAGCAGAGCCATGGGAGGGGCTTCGAAACCGCACGAGCGTGTCTATTTTCCGTCGCTTAGTTCCAGAACAGTCGTCTACAAGGGAATGCTCACCCCTCCACAGCTCGCAGAGTTCTACCAAGACCTCACTGACGACCGAGTCGAGAGCGCGCTGGCGCTGGTCCATTCCCGATTCTCCACCAACACGTTCCCCTCATGGCCGCTCGCCCACCCCTACCGGATGATCGCCCACAACGGAGAGATCAACACGATCCAAGGGAACCGCAACTGGATGCGCGCCCGCGAAGCGTTGTTGGAGACGCCGCATCTGCCCGGTCTCGAACGGGCTTTTCCGATCTGCACCGAAGGCGCGAGCGACACCGCCGGTTTCGACGAGGCGCTCGAACTGTTGGTGCTCGGCGGCTACTCCGTCGACGAGGCCGTCTTGATGATGATCCCCGAACCGTGGGAACACCATCAGCACATGGATTCGGCTCAGCGTGCCTTCTACCAGTTCAACTCTACGCGCATGGAGCCATGGGACGGGCCCGCCTCCATCGCATTCACCGACGGAGCGGTGATCGGCGCGGTACTGGACCGCAACGGTCTGCGCCCTTCCCGTTACTGGGTCACCGACGACGGGCTGGTGATAATGGCCAGCGAAGTCGGGGTGGTGGAGGTTCCGGCGGATCAGGTGGTTGAGAAAGGCCGCCTCCAACCTGGGCGGATGTTCCTCATCGACACCAACGAGGGACGGATCATTCGCGACGACGAGATCAAAGCACGCCTCGGAGCGGCTCGCCCCTATCGGGCCTGGATCGACCAGAACCTCACAACCCTCTCCGATCTCCCCCCTGCGGCGCCCCGGGAAAGCGACGAGGGAACACTCACCCAGCGCCAGCAGACGTTCGGCTACACGCACGAGGAGAAGAAGCTGCTCCTGGCCCCGATGGCAAAGGACGCCAAGGAAGCGATCGGCTCCATGGGGACCGACACGCCCATCGCGGTGTTGAGCAGCCGCTCCCGACAGCTCAGCGACTACTTCCAGCAGCTGTTCGCCCAGGTCACCAACCCGCCGCTCGACGCGATCCGCGAGCAGATAATCACGTCGCTGTTCGCCCGGGTGGGCCCTGAGGGCAATCTATTCGACCCGCAGCCGAGTTCGTGTCGCACCATTCACCTAGACAACCCGGTCATCGCCGACGACGGGCTCGGGCGCCTTGCCGCGCTGGACGGGACTGAGGGACCCGCCGGATTTCGCAGCGCAATTCTGCACACTCTGTACCCGGTGGCCGAGGGCGCCGCAGGGATGGAGGAAGCGCTGAGCACATTGCGCAACGCTGCCGGCGCCGCCATCGAGGACGGAGCCACCGTGCTCGTGCTCAGCGACCGCGGAACCAACGAGTCGTTGGCGGCAATTCCCTCGCTGCTGGCAACCAGTGCCGTGCATCACCATCTGGTGCGCGAGAAGAGCCGCACCCGAGCCGGCCTTGTGGTGGAAGCCGGCGACGTCCGCGAGTGCCATCACATCTGTCTGCTGCTGGGTTACGGCGCCAACGCAATCAACCCGTACCTGGCTCTGGAAACGATCAGCGACATGGTGAAGCGGGGCGAGCACGGCCTTGACCGCTCAATGCCGTTGTCGAAAGCTCATCGCAACTTCATCGATGCGGCCGGCAAGGGAGTCCTGAAGGTGATGTCGAAGATGGGCATCTCCACGGTCGCGTCGTATACAGGAGCCCAGATATTCGAGGCGATCGGGCTGTCACGCGAAGTCACTGACGAGTACTTCACCGGCACCGTCAGCCGTCTCGACGGCGTGGGACTGGAGGTCCTTGCCGACGAGGTCGCTGCCCGCCATCGCCTGGCATACCCGAAGGTGCCGGCCCAACGCTCTCACCGCTCCCTGGAAGTCGGCGGAGAGTACCAGTGGCGCCGCGAGGGCGAGTACCACCTGTTCAACCCGGAAACCGTGTTCAAGCTTCAACATGCGACCCGCGAGAAGCGTTTCGACATTTTCTCCGAGTACACCGAATTGGTGGACGACCAGTCCAAGCGCTTGGGGACGCTGCGCGGTCTGTTCCGTTTCAATTCTGATCGCCCCCCGGTGCCGATCGAGCAGGTGGAGCCGATTCCCTTGATCGTCAAACGCTTCTCCACCGGGGCAATGAGTTACGGCTCGATCTCCCCCGAAGCCCACGAAACGCTCGCGATCGCCATGAACCGCATCGGCGCAAAGTCCAATACGGGCGAAGGGGGCGAAGACGCCGACCGGTTCCTGCCGGACGACAACGGAGATCTCCGCCGCAGCGCGATAAAGCAGGTTGCCAGCGGGCGTTTCGGCGTCACCAGCGAATACCTGGTCAACGCCGACGATCTGCAGATCAAAATGGCCCAGGGCGCAAAACCGGGCGAAGGCGGACAGCTCCCGGGCAACAAGGTGTACCCCTGGATTGCCAAGACACGCCATTCAACACCGGGCGTCGGCTTGATCTCGCCGCCTCCACACCATGACATCTACTCGATCGAAGACCTCGCTCAGTTGATCCACGACCTCAAGAACGCCAACCCTGAAGCCCGTGTCCACGTCAAGCTTGTGGCCGAGGTCGGAGTCGGGACCGTTGCAGCAGGTGTGTCCAAGGCTCACGCCGATGTGGTCCTCATCTCGGGGCACGACGGCGGCACCGGCGCCTCGCCCCAGACATCCATCAAACACGCAGGCGTTCCGTGGGAGCTCGGGCTGGCCGAGACCCAGCAGACGCTGCTGCTCAACGACCTGCGCGACCGTATCGTGGTGCAGTGCGACGGCCAGTTGAAGACCGGCCGGGATGTGATGATCGCGGCTTTGCTCGGGGCCGAGGAGTTCGGATTCGCCACCGCTCCGCTGGTGGTCATGGGCTGCATCATGATGCGCGTCTGCCATCTCGACACCTGCCCGGTCGGCATCGCCACCCAGAACGAGAAACTGCGCGAGAATTTCTCGGGGCAGCCTGAATTCGTCGTGAACTTCGTCGAGTTCATCGCGCAAGAGGTCCGAGAACTGATGGCAGAACTCGGATTCCGCACTCTCGACGAAGCCATCGGGCAGGTTGAAGCCCTTGACGTCAGCGACGCGGTAGACCATTGGAAGACCGACGGTCTCGACCTGTCGCCCATCTTGCATCTGCCGGAAATCGCGCGCGAGTCACGCCGTCATCAATGGAAGGGGCAGGACCACGGACTTGAACGCGCTCTCGACCAGACACTCGTTTCTCTAGCTGAAGGAGCTCTCGGCGACGGGAGTCCTGTCACCATCGACATCCCGATTCGCAACGTCAACCGCACGGTTGGGACGCTCCTGGGCTTCGAGGTGACGAAGCGCTTCGGAGGTGAGGGGCTGCCCGACGACACGATCGTCGTCAACTTCACGGGTTCTGCCGGCAACAGCTTCGGCGCGTTCGTTCCCCGAGGCATCACCTTGAGGCTTGAGGGCGACGCCAACGACTACGTCGGCAAGGGACTCTCCGGGGGCCGTCTCGTGGTCCGCCCACCGCAGAGCGCCCCTTTCGTTGCCGAGGAGAACGTTATTGCCGGAAACGTGATCCTCTACGGCGCCACGGGTGGGGAGGCGTTCCTGCGAGGTCGAGTGGGGGAGCGCTTCTGTGTCCGCAACTCGGGCGCCGTCGCCGTCGTCGAGGGAATCGGCGATCACGGCTGCGAATACATGACGGGAGGCCGCGCGGTCGTGCTGGGGCCGACCGGACGCAACTTCGCCGCTGGAATGAGCGGCGGAATCGCTTTCGTCTACGACCCGGACAAGCGTCTGCCACCGCGGACCAACCTTGAAATGGTCGTCTTGGAAGAACCCGACGACGAAGACCTCGAATGGCTGCGCGGCAGAATCGTGAAGCATCGCCACGAGACGGGAAGCGAGATCGCGGCGCGGATTCTGGCTGCTTGGGGCACCAGTGCCGGCGACTTCGCCAAGGTGACTCCCATGGACTATCGCCGGGTCATGGCAGCAGCAGCACAAGCCCGGGAGCAGGGCGCCAACGAGGTGGAGGCGATTATGGCCGCCTCACGAGGATAGGACGGGGACCGCGAGCATGGCTGACCCGCGCGGCTTCTTGAAGCATCGTCGACAGCTTCCCGCGCGGCGGCCCGTCCCTGTTCGGCTGCTGGACTGGAAAGAGGTCTACGAGGACTTTCCGACCTCAGAGCTGCAACAGCAGGCCAGTCGCTGCATGGACTGCGGCATCCCCTTCTGCAACAACGGCTGCCCGCTCGGCAACCTGATCCCAGACTGGAACGACCTGGCTCACAATGGCCAATGGGACGACGCCATCGAACGCCTCCATGCGACCAACAACTTCCCCGAGTTCACCGGGCGCCTGTGCCCTGCGCCCTGCGAGACCGCGTGCGTTCTGGGCATCAACCAACCGCCGGTCACCATCAAGCAGATCGAAGTCGAGATCGTGGACCGGGCTTGGGCACAGGGCAGCATCGCCCCCGTCAGACCGACGGTGGCCACCTCCAAGCGAGTGGCCGTCGTGGGCTCAGGCCCAGCCGGTCTGGCGGCAGCCCAACAGCTCACCCGCGCCGGGCACGAAGTGGTCGTCTACGAGCGCGATGACCGACCGGGGGGGCTCCTGCGCTACGGGATTCCCGAGTTCAAGATGGAGAAACGCCATCTTGACCGGCGACTCGGGCAAATGGCCGCAGAGGGCACGAGCTTCGTGTGCAACACGGCTGTCGGCATCGACGTCGGCGCGGACGAATTGCGAGAAGCCTTCGATGCTGTGGTGCTCGCCTGCGGCGCCACCCGAGCCCGCGACCTGCCGATCCCAGGCCGAGAACTCGAAGGGATCCACCAGGCCATGGAGTACCTGCCCACAGCCAATCACGTCCAACAGGGCGATATCGCTGAACCGTCGATCACTGCCGAAGGCAAACGCGTAATCATCATCGGGGGCGGCGACACCGGTGCTGACTGCCTTGGGACCGCGCTGCGCCAGGGCGCCGAGTCGGTGAACCAGTTCGAGATCATGCCCCGCCCACCCGATGAACGGCCCGCGTCGAATCCCTGGCCGACATGGCCGATGATCCACCGCATCAGTTCCGCCCATGAAGAAGGCGGCGAACGAGAATACGCCATCAACACGACCCGGTTCACAGGCAGCGACGGACGAGTCACCGGACTCAGCTCAGTGAGGGTCGAGCAGGGCTTCACCGACGGGCGGATGAGTTTTGACCCGATCGCCGGATCGGAGCGAGACTTTCCAGCGGATCTGGTGCTGCTGGCAATGGGCTTCACCGGCGCCGAACCCGGCCCGCTGCTTGAACAGTTCGGGGTGGAACTGGACGCCCGCGGCAATGTGGCCCGCGACGAGTGCTGGGCCACCAATGTCGAAGGGGTCTTCGTCTGTGGTGACATGGGACGCGGCCAGAGCCTGATCGTCTGGGCGATCGCGGAGGGCCGCTCAGCCGCGGCTGCGGTGGACCGCCGGCTCACAGGCCGCACCCTGCTCCCAAGCCCGGTGACCCCGACCGCAGCACCCCTGCGCTGACCGGCTTCCGGACTCCGCTCTTCGTCGCCTCCTAGGAACCGGGACGCTGCGCGGACCTCAGATAGTCGGCGAAGAGCAGCAACAGGGCCAGCACCGCGAGGACATGGACATTCTCGAACTGCTGCGGCCACACAAAGTCTGGGGGATGACGGAACCTCCGCTGCTCGACCATGATCGACAGTGCTGCCGAACCCAACAACAGAGCCGCATACAACGCCGGACGGTTCCACCAGCGAGGACGTCGGATGCCGAGTGCTGCTACCGCTCCGACGGCAACAGCCGCCAGATGCCATTCCGGAAGGTTGACCAAGGCAAAACCGAACGCCGACGCGAACCCGAGTCCGACGCCTCGGCCAGATCCCAGCGGCGCTGGCCGAGCGCTCGTCGAGCCCGCGACAGCGGGGTCGATCACAGGCAGATCCGGCCCGTCGCGGCGCCGCACGACAGACGTGTCAGGCCCGGGCCTCGAGCGCACCGCCAAGAAGCCCACCACCAGGACAGCCGACAGGCTCAGCCACAATGCCCAGTCAACCAGGCGCTGGGGAGTCCACCGCAACTCGACAATGCGATCATCGCCGGCCGGGAGGCGCCAGCCGTTGGCGAACCCGTCGATCAACACAGGCGTTCCAAGGTCCACACCGTCGACTCTCGCGGACCACCCGTCGTTGTAGCTCTGTCCGAGCACAAGCCAGCGGTCCTGAGTCGACGCCTTCACCGACAAGGTGTAGGAGGCACCATCGTCGCTGAGCACTTGGACTGGAGTCATTTGTGGCGGAGGTTCCGTGGGACGGGGGCTGCGCAACACGAGTTGGTCGAGATCAAGGCCTGCCGACCGGAACTGCGACTCGATCCTCAATCCGTCAGCGGCAGAGACTGTCTCATCACAACCGACGACAGCCAGCTCGCGGCGGGCCAGGGCGTCCTCGGCCGACCCCCTCACCCGGGCGCTGACGGCCACGCCGTTGACAACCAGCATCTCCCGGCAACCCGTGTCGACCTCGGTCGCCCCACCGAAGTGGATCCCGTCGCCAAGGCCCACTTCGGCGACGGCGATCGGCATCGCCACGCCCGCATTGGAATACCAGTCCCTGGTGATGCGCTCGTCAACCTCGGTCGCAACCAGAACCAGGGTCGAGAACGCGCGGTCGAGTCTCTGCTCCAGGCGAACGGTCTGTCCTCTGGGCCCGGAGCGCAGCCCTCCATCGAGGACGAGCTCACCGGCATGCTCACCGTCGAGGCGCACCATGATCCGCTTCGGCAGCGAATGCAGGCCATCAGCCACCACATCGACCACAAGACTCTCGACATGAACAGGTTCGGCGGTGTTGAGTTCCAGCCATTGACCTGCTTGGGGGCCGAAAACCCCAGTCCATGCAGTGTCCGGGTCGTTGTCGAAAGCGAACGAGGCCGCGCTGTCGAGATCGCCGGGGAGACGGCCGCTGGACCGCGCCGTCATAGGCAGTCCATCGGGAGTCGCGGCACGCCCCAACAGATCGTCGATTCGGGGCTCCGGGACAGCCGCTGAGAGTCGGGCTGCACCAGAGACCCCGAAGTTGCGCCCGGCGGCCACAGGCACCCAACGGCGCAGTTCGGGTTCCGGATCTGCGCGCACAGGCTCTGCCGGGTCGGAGCGTTCACGGGTCAAGACCACGGACAGGTCATGCGCATCGAGGCGACTGCCCAACTCCTCGAGCAACCCGACCGGCGTGCGGATCGTCTCGCGCAATGGTTCGGGGGACGGACCGATGAGCACTTCGGCGAAACCGACCGGCGACACCCCCGGGTAGGTCGCATGCACTCCGAAGTCAAGATCGGTTATCTCGACTTGCAGCTGCGACACTGTGACCTCGTCGAACTCGACCCTCTGACCGGCCGCGCCGTGGCTCTGCGCGCCCAGCCTGAACCGGCCCAGGACCGTGCTGTCCAACGAAGGGTCGTCCAACGAAGGCCCGCCGGCTCGGATCTCCACCTCAGTGATATGACGGTTGGCAGCGTTCTGGGGCTGCACGAAAGTCATCTCCGACACCTGCGTCGCAGAGTCGAAATTGAACTCGAGGAACTCTCCGCGGGCTTCGGCGAACGCGGCCACAACCCAGGCGGTGTCCAGGTCGCCGTCGACGGCATGAAAAGCGCGGTCATCGTTGGTGTAGGTGACAGGATTGCCGTATGAACTGGCCTGAACCGTGAAGGCGCCCTCCTGTACGGCCACGGTGCGACTGGCGTCGGCGTCAGAGTCTTGGCGTTGACCCAGTTCAGAGAACAACTCCAGGCGGTTGTCGGTCGGGTCCTCGACCAGCGGAACTTCGCCTGAGCGCTCAACAGCACCGCGATTCTCCCTCAACGTTCCCCAACGCCTGGCCCTTTTGGCATTCGTGTCGGTGATGACGATGTGGCTCGGTTCGGCCAGAACAGTCGAACGAAGGCCTTCGTCAGCAAGCAGGTCCGCGGCAAACCAGACAGTCCTGTCAAGGTCCAGCAGACCGGCGCCCGCGACGTCGACGATGCCTTCGGCGTCGCCCGCGATCACCGTTCCCCCCGCCAGTGGTCGCAGCCGCACAACGTCGAGCGCATTCGGGACCGAGTAGACAGTCACCGGCGCGGGATCGCTCAATGCCGGATCGATGCCCAGATGCACTTCGTCGAGCATTGTCTGTTCGGGGCCGGCCACGTTGGGCCTCGGCTCCCCGAAACCGACAGCGGGCCCCAAGTCCGGCGCCCGGGCCAACTGATCAGCCAAAGCCACCGGTCGCGGGGTGCGGAAGCGCTCGAAAGCGAGATCAGCGCGATGCACCACGTCATCCGCCGACATCAACTCGGCGACGGGCACGACCGCGTTCAAGTCAAGGCTGTTCTCCTGGAAGCGGCGATCGAAAGCTGTGAGCAGGGCAGCGGATTCTGCGGAACCGAACGGAACGAGTTCTCGGGCGATATAGCCGCGGTCGAGGAGTCCCGGCGTGATCGGGTCGACGGTGTTGCCCCAGCGATAGGAGGCGAAGTCCGTCCCGGGGACTTCCAGCACCCTGCCGTCGTTGCCGGAGTTGTCGAGCGCTGAGATCGCCTCGATCCAATACTCGGGGATCTGCTCGTCGCGGTGCAGGTGCTCCTCGATCATGCGAATCCGCCACATTGCCGGATTGTTGAGCACGACCGCTGCGCAAATGAGAACCGCCAGCACTCGCCCCTGGTCAGGCCAGCGGCGCTGTGCCGCATTGGCGATCATCCCCAAGAAGACAGCCGTCCCAAGAACCAGGAGGGGCAGCGCACGAGGCGTTGAGCGAAGCGCCAAACCGACATCGGTCTGGGTGAACGACTTGAAGACCGATCCCAGCGCACTCGGACTGTCGAATGGATGGGATGCGATGGCCGAGAGTCCGCCGACCACGACCAGCAGCACGAAATATGAGCGGTGTCGCCAGCGGATCAGAGCCGCGCCCCCGAGCGCGAACACAACCAGCCCAAAACTCAGGAAATGGAGCCAGACTCCCTGCGTGTACTCGATGCTCGGCTCGATCCACTGGCCGAACTTGTCGTTGCCGTAGAAGAACCAGTAGCCGAGGCCGCGGAACACTTCGGGACCCGTCGAGGCGTCTGCGACAACCTCGTACGTTTCGGTGTAGCGCGTCACCGGGAGGCTGTAGGCGCCCTGCAGCGCCAGTCCCGCGATCCACCAAAGAGAGACAGCGACAGTGGCGACGGCGATCCGCAGTGCCGTGAGCACAGCTCGCGTCGCTGATATCGACCGCTCTATGCCCGCGGCGTGAAGGAGCCAGAGCACCGGAGCCAAACCCACCAACACCAACGATGTGGCGTTCACTGAACCGACCGTGACCGCCAGCAGAGCGAACAGCGCGGGATGCCGCCAACCCCCTCGACGCGCCGCGCGGATGGTCAACACGATCATCCATGGCAGCCCGGCCCACGGGAGCAGCACAACCGAGATACGGGCCGAATAGTGCAGGACGTAGGGACTGAGCTCGTAGGCCAGCATCGCCACAAGCAGGCCCCCGCCCCTCCAGTCGAGCGTCTTGAGCAGGCAGCGGACTCCAGCAGCGGCAGCGAACAGAATGGAACCGAGCCAGAGTCGCTGGGCCAGCCAATCCGGGCACTGCAATGTCTCTGCCAGCCAATAGAAGGGCCCCATCGGCCACAGGTAGCCGATGGTCTGGTGGGTCACGGTGCCCATGGCCACGTCGCTGTCCCACAACGACGAAGCTTCGGCGAGCAGACGGGCGGGGTCGAGATACAGGTAGGTCTTGGTGTCGGCCCCGACCTTGCCGGGACTCGAGAAGATCAGCGGCAGATATGCGACCGCCGCGGCAACGGCCAGAGGCGCCGCGCCGTGGAAACCCCGTATCCTTCCAAGCCGCCTGCTAGCCATGGCGAGAGCGGCGCGCGCTGGCGGCAAGCACCGCCATCGTGTCGTGGGCAGTGCGCTCCCAGGTGAACTCGAGCGCCCGCCGGCGAGCTTCGACGCCCATCCGCTCGCGCAGATCCCGGTTGCTCAACACATTCGCCAAAGCCTCGACCAGCTCGCTCGAAGAATCAACCAACATGCCCGTCACACCGTGGATCACGGCGTCGGCATGCCCTGGAATCCTGGTTGCGACCGCTGGTGTGCCGACCGCGGCGGCCTCGGTCAGAGTCATGCCCCAGCCTTCGCTCTTCGAGCTTGCCGCCACAACCCAGGCAGCCTGGTAATGCTGGACCAGGGCGTCGTCATCCACCCGCCCCAACAGCGCACACCACTGTTCAGCCCCGAGGCGCGAGATCTGATTCTCGAGCGCATCCCGTGCGTAGCCCTCGCCGATGATCGTCAGCGTCGCAGGCACTGTCTCGCGGACCCGGGCCATGGCCTCGATCAGTTCGTCGAACGCCTTGGGAGGCATGAGGCGGCCGACCGCCAAGACGCTGGGCTCCGCAGTTCTTCGGCCGCCCGTCGAGAACACCGGCGAGATCCCCGGCGGCACGACATGCACGTTCTCAGGCCGGAACCCGAGTCGTTCCAACAACAGCGCCTTGCTCGACTCAGAAAGCGTGACCACCGGTGTTCGACGGTAGAAGGGAGGCGCCACACGACTCTCAACGAACTGCCCGATGCGGGCCAGAGTGGGCGGAAGCACCAGCGGCCACATCTCGGTGTGGACATGGTGCAGCCAAGTCACCCGAGGACCGCGGGCCCAGACGGGAGACAGGAAAGGCACCCCGTTCCAGATTTCAACCAGCGCATCGCGGCGCCCGTGCCGGCCAGTCGCCTCAGCCAACGCTGCTCGGGGAAACACCAGATATCTCCCAGCCTTGCGGATCACCTGATAACCGTCACGCGTCGCACGCGGCGGCGACCCCTGCGCATGCGAAGTGCGCATCGTGACTTCGATCCCAGCCTGCGCCCACAGCGATGCCACCGTCGAGGCGTGGATCTCCGACCCGCCCGCTTCAACATCGGCAAGGTCGCGCCAAGCCAGCACATGGACACGGCTGATCCCTGCTTCGGCGGCAAGATCGCCGATTTTTCCGACTGTCGGCACGACCTTGGCCGGCAGTGCGGATTCCGGTGGTTCAGGCACCCGCGGCACCGACGCATGTTACGGCGTGCGCATGGTTGCCGAGTACCCCTGCGTCGAAATACGTTGCTTCCCGACCGGGTTGCCGACATCCCACGGCACCTAGCAAGCTGCACAACAATGTCTGATCCCCGCTTCGCAGAGCCGGTAACGGTTGTGGTGGTCCACCGCAACCGCGTCGAACAGGTGGGTCTCACCGTTGAGGCCTTCAGATCACAGACTGTTCCCACTCAGGTGATGGTCGTCGACAACGGCAGCGAGGCCGGCGCCGTCGCTGCGCTTCCCAGCACGGTGGGCGATGCCGAGTTGATTGTCACTGGCGAGAACCTGGGGTTCGGGCCCGGGGCCAACATAGGGATGAGACGCTTCCTGCAAGGAGGCGTCGGTGAATGGGTGGCGCTTGCACCCCACGACGCGATGCCCGAACCCGACGCCATCGAAAAGATGCTGTCGGCAGTACACGACATGCCGCTGGTCGGTTTGATGAGCGCCGACGTGGGCGACAATGCGCTTCCCATAATCCAGCCGTTCCTCGGCTCGATCGACGCAGAGCCGACGGTGTCGGAAGGATTCGACCGCTCCGACTACCCCCACGGAACGCTGATGATGTGCCGGCGGAGGTTCCTGTCTGAAGTCGGCTTGTTCGACGAGCGCTACTTCGCCTACTGCGAAGAAGCCGAGTTGGGAATTCGCGCTGCCAGAGCAGGCTGGTTGTGCGGGGTGATCCGGGGTGCCGAAGTTCGAAATCCTGGTATGAGCTCTTCGGTTGAACGGGTCGCCTATCTGCAATTGCGCAACACGTTGTTGATGCTCCGCGAGCACTACGGCGTCCGGAATTCGCTGTTCCGCATCCTGGTCGCCCTAGTGCAGATCCCGGTGGGGCTGGTCTATGAGCCTGCACGCGGTCTGCACTGGTCCGTGCGCGGGCGCCTGCTCGCAATCCGAGATCATCTGCGGGGACGATACGGACCACCACCGCCACAGGTCAACGCAACAGAGCATCCGCACGGAAGAACCCGAGCTGCCTAGCCGTTGTTCGGATGCTCATCCATCCGTATGCTCAGCCCCCTTTGGAGCGCGGCCGGCGCCGTGAGGCGCCGAGCAGGGCAACCATCGAGCGAGCGTAGTGATACGCCAGCCTCAACGGGCGTTGCGACGGGACGCCTCCGGCCCTTTGGTTCATCAGCGCAGGGACTTCGACAACCGTGTATCCCCGGCGGCAGGCCTCGACAAGCGTCTCCACCGAGTCCATGTAGTCGACGGGATACTCATGGGCAAAGACTTCCAGCAGTTGCCCGCCGACTGCCCTGAACCCGGAGGACGTGTCGCTGAAGGACTGTCCGGTCATCCCCCGAACGCCCACCCGCAACACCCGCATCGCCAGGGCTCTGCTCCGCCCGACGCCATAGTCGCCCTCAAGGAATCTGGAGCCCACAGCCATGTCGGCGCCGGCGTCAAGAGCTGCGATGAGCGCTCCGATCTGGTCGGCTCGATGCTGACCGTCGCCGTCGAACTGCACCGCTCGCGAGTAGCCGTTCTCCACCGCGTAGCGATAACCGGCCCGCAAAGCACCGCCGATTCCAAGGTTGAACGGCAATGCCACAACCCGTACGCCGGCGTCGCGGGCAACCGAAGCCGTCTCGTCGGTCGAGCCGTCGTCGACCACCACCACGTCGAGATTCGAGACCGTGTCCGCAAGCTGGCGAAGAACTGCCGGCAGAGCTTCTTGCTCGTTGTATGCCGGAACAACGACAATGGTCCGCTGTCGGCCGGACTCAATCATCGGAGCGGCCCGCTGACCGGTTGCCCATCAGGTCTCACCCGCCTTGCGCTCCTCGTGGTAGTCAGCCTCGACATTGACCTCCCAGACGTCGTGACTCGTGCCGTTGAGGAGGTTCTCGACGGTGAGCATCGCCGTGTACATGGAATGGTCCTGGTTGTTGTAACGGTGCATGCCGTTGCGACCGACGGGATGCACATTGCGGGCGAACTCGTCGAGCCAGACGCGAAGCGTGTCGACATTCTCTTTGTAGGCGGCGTCGTACATCGGGTACGCCTTGGGCATCCGCACTACATATCCCTTCTCGACGCGGGAGGGGTCGAGCAAGCCGAGAGTCGCCATCTCACTGGTTCCCAAAGCGATCAGCTCGTCGTCGTCAGCGGCCCAGAGCTCATCGCCTTCGTTCACGAAGAACTCCAAGCCGAGGCATGTCTTGCCGGGTTCGGGGATCATCTGCGGAGACCAGGAGCCGAAGTTCTGGACCCGGCCGACAGCGACTTCGGGGGAGTGGATGTATATCCAATTGTCGGGGAAGCCGTCCTCTTCGGGAACGACCAGCGCCACGGTCAGGAAGTCGCGGAACTTGAGCCCGGAAGCGGCGCGGAGAGCCTCCTCGGACGCGGGCGGATCCATCGCCTGAACAAGTCGTGGGATCGGCATCGAGGAGATGACCGCACTGCATCGGTGCTGCCGTCGAGCCCCCGCACCCGTCGTGACGACCTCGGTCGCAACCCCGTCGGCATGCCGGATCTTGGTCACTCTGGAGTTGAGCTCAACTGAGCTGCCCTGCGCTTGCACCAGCTCGCTGCAGCGCTCCCACATCATCCCCGGACCGTGGCGTGGATACTCGAACTCCTCGATGAGGCTCGTGATGCCCGTGGCGTTGCGCTTGGGCATGAGCGCGTTGGTGATCGCGTTGAGGAGGTTCAGGTTCTTGATCCGCTGAGCTGCCCAGTCAGCTTCTAGTTCATTCGCCGGGACGCCCCAGACCTTCTCGGTGTAGGTCTTGAAGAACGTCCGGTAGAGCCGCCAGCCGAACTTCGCAGCCACGTATCCCTCGAACTTCGTCTGGTCCTTCGGCGGCCGCACTTTCACCCAGAGATAGGACAAGACGCAACGGACCGCTTCGACGACGCCCAGGTTCCCGAGCGCGTTGAAGGCCTTCAACGGATAGTCGTAGAACTTCCCCTCGTAGAAGATCCGGCTCATTCGGGGCCTCAGAAGGAAGTCCTCGTCGGGGAGAATCTCGTGCCAGAGGTCAGACACCGGCGTGACCTTGGTGAAGAAGCGATGTCCGCCGATGTCAAAACGCCAACCATCCCTTCTGACTGTGCGGGAGATCCCGCCTACGACGTCGTCGGCCTCGACAATGACGGCCCTGCGAGCGTGCTTGCCGAGCTGATAGGCAGCGGTCAATCCAGCCGGTCCCGCACCGATCACCACGATTTGCGGCTCGACAACGGGGCTTTGCTCACTACCCATATAGCTGCCCTCTTCTACGCGAAGCGGGATCATATCGGATCTCGCGGCGTTCTGAGATCGGGCTCTGCGCATAGCAGCGCGTGCCGACTACGAGGGTCTAGGCGTTCCAGACGCCTCGTTCTTCGAAGACAGAGCGGAGGACTTCGGGTTCATCGGTCATCAACCCGTCGACGCCGAGGTCGAGGAGCCGGTGCATCTCGGTCGGATCATCCACTCCCCATACATGAACATGAATGCCCGTCTCGCGCGCGTGCCGAACGAATCGCTGTGTGACGATCTCAATGCGACCCATGCGCACAGGTACCTGCGCCGCATCGACCCTCTCAAGTGGTACCGGAATTCGATTGGCTCGGAGCATCAATGCCATAACCCTCCGGCTGCCGGCGCCAACGGCCAGGCCATCGCCGAGCAGGGCTCTCGCCTGGTCTATCCGGCGATCGCTGAAAGCGCCGATGAGCACACGATCCAAGGAGTCGGCTTCCAGGATGGCCCGGGCCAGCGGCTCCACCGCTTCGTCGCGTTTGGGATCGAAGTTGACAAACGTCGTCGGAAACGCTTCGAGCAACTCGCTGACCCGCAGAATAGGCTCAGTTCCATTGATCCGAGCCCGGCTGATCTCAACCCACGACAACTCGGCGATATCACCTGCACTGTCGGTCGTGCGATCGAGCCGATTGTCGTGCATGATCACCGCGACCCCGTCACGGGTTGCCTGCACGTCGGTTTCGATGTAGCTGAAACCAAGATCGACGGCATGTCGAAAAGCACGCTCCGAGTTTTCTGGATACACGCTGGTGCCTCCGCGATGGGCAAAGGCGATCGGACCCCGATGTTGCAGGAACGGATGCAGGCCGGACACGGCGCCACGATACTGCCGGCACTCGTCCACCCGCAGGACCAACGCGATAAGGTCACCCGTTCTGATCGTCCCAGCTAGTAGCTTTCAAGGATGCTCCGACGCACGAAAATCGTTGCCACCATAGGTCCGGCCTCTGAGGACGAGTCCACCCTGCGGGAAATGGTCCGCGCTGGAATGAACGTCGCGCGGATCGGACTGGCGCACGGGACCGTCGACGAGGGGATAGAGCGGTTCCGTCGCATCCGGGCGGTCGCCGAGGACGAGGGTGTCCGAGTGGGCATCCTCGTCGACCTTCCGGGCCCGAAGGTGCGGGCTGCTAGCTTCGCTGAACACGGCACCGACATCGCCACCGGCAGCACCTTGGAGCTTCGGGTTGGACACGACGCGTCGAACGAATCGGTGATCGAGGTCGACTACGAGGGTCTTCTCCACGACTTGGAAGTAGGCGATCAACTGACCATCGGCGATGGTGGCGCGGTACTCAAGATCACCGACATATCGAGCGAAAAACTCCTTGTCACGGCCATTCACGGCGGGAGGCTGCAGGGCCGACCGGGCGTGCACCTGCCCTCGCAACGGCTCCGAATGGCAACCCCGACCCCGAGCGACTTCGTCGCGCTCGACGCGTTCGTGGAGTTGGGCGTCGACATGGTCGCGGTCAGTTTTGTCCGCTCAGCTCACGACATCAGGCGCGTCGGGACCGAACCCCACCCCCGAGGTCCGCTCGTGATCGCAAAAATCGAGACGCGGGCTGCTGTGGAGAACCTGCCGGGGATCATCGAGGCAGCCGGAGCGATCATGGTCGCGAGGGGAGACCTTGGCAACGAATGCAGCCTTGAGGACCTGCCACATTTGCAGAAAGAGATAATCAAGGACTGCATCGCCGGTGGTCGTCCTGTGATCACTGCCACACAAATGCTGGAATCGATGCTCACCAGTCCTGCGCCGACCAGGGCCGAAGCGAGCGATGTCGCCAACGCCGTCTTCGACGGCTCATCGGCAGTCATGCTTTCAGGTGAAACCGCTATCGGCGTCGACCCGGTGAACGTCATCCGCACAATGAGTCGGATCGCCACCCGGGCCGACGAGGCGATGGACTACGAGAGTTGGGCCAAACAGCTCGCGGAACTGCGCATGACCGACAACTCCGGGGGAGCGGCGTCGGTGACCGACGCCATGACGATGGCTGCCTGGCGGGCGACACAGGAACTCGAGATCGATCGTGTCATCTGCATCTCAGGATCAGGTTTCACGGTCCGTTCAATGGCCCGTTTCCGGCCCGAAGCTACGATCCTCGGCTTCTCCATCAACGAGTCGACCGTGCAGCAGCTGACCTTGAGTTGGGGCACGATCCCGATGCGGATCACCAAGGGCGGCAGCAACGAGGAGATGGTTCGAGAAGCGATCCGTTTGGCCAAAGGCGCCGGTCACATCAGAGCCGGTGAGCTGGTCAGCGTTCTGGCCGGCTCGGACAGCCGCAGCCGCTCCACGAACGTCCTGCGCATTGAACGGGTTCCCTAGATTCTGGCCGACTGTCAGGAAAGGATAGACGAACCTCGTTGGCAGAGCACTTCTCCGTCCGCGTCGAGGGTGCGGAGATCTTCTGGCAGTTGCTCGACGGGAATAACCACCTCTTGACCATAAAGACTGCATTCACAGGTGAGCGCGCAGTCCTGCAGGTCAGCGCGCTGAACCCAGAGCGACACGCCCAGGCCGACAAGAGCCGCGCACAGCACGAGCTTGGCGAGCAGACGATGCACGAAGCGCAGCACGACGAAGAGCGAGTACGCAACGACCACCAGCGCCACGACCAGGATCCACTGCAGCAACTCAGGGTCGAGCCAACCTGGAAGAGCAGCAGCCGACATTCGGCCATGCTAGCCGCCGACAGCATTCCAGACCGCAACACAGATCGCTAGGCTCAGTCCATGAGCGATGTGCAGATGTCCTCCGGTCCCTCTCAGACCGTTCTGGATCCAGAACCTCCAGAAGCCCTTGAAGCCTTGACGTCAGCGGAGATTGACGACGATCCGGTCGCCGCGATCGCACGGGTCTGCGCCCGTTGGCCGCGAATGCTGGCTGCTTGGGCGTCTCTGGGCGACGCGCTCGACGATCCGGCGCTGGCCTACGCCGCCTACCGCACCGGTTATCACCGCGGTCTCGATCGCCTGAGGGCCAACGGTTGGCGGGGGAGCGGCTATGTACTGTGGCGGCACGAGACCAACCGTGGTTTCCTGCGCTCCCTGGCGGGTCTGCAAGCCTCGGCCGCGCTCATCGGCGAGAGCGACGAAGACGAGCGCTGCGCTCTCTTCCTGCGACAACTAGACCCCGAGTGGCCGCCGCCGAGGTGATTTCGAGCGAGCGTTCTGTGGACTTCGAGGGCGCGGTGCTCGCCGGCGGCGCCAGTCGGAGGATGGGCACGGACAAGGCGTTCATAGAGATCGGCGGCCTGACCATGCTGCAAGGCGTCGTGGCGGCGCTGTACGACGCCGGCGCTTCGTCAGTGATCGTGGTCGGCGGAGACGCCGACAGGGTGGAGGCCCAAGGTCTGAGCTGCGTGGCAGACGCCTGGCCATCGGAGGGCCCGCTAGGTGGGATCATCACTGCGCTGGCCAGCACCTCGGCTGCGACGGTGGCTGTGCTCCCATGCGACCTGACGCGACCTTCAGCAACTGCGATCACCGAAGTGCGCCGGGCCCTCGGCGCCGCCGATGTGGCGGTACCGGTTCTGAACGGGCGGGCAGAATGGCTTCACGCAGTCTGGCGACGGACTTCCCTCAACGCGCTTGAACGCTCGTTCGCCGGGGGTGAGAGAGCGCCGAGGCGAGCGGTCGGCGAACTCCGGGTACACCGGTTGCTCGACGGCGATCCGCGTTGGTTCCACGACGCCGACCGTCCCGAGGACCTCCCGATCGCTCCCAACGGAAGCCCCGATCAGGGCAAACCGACCGGTTGAGCCCTGATCACGGCTCCTGTTCCCAGTCGCCGCCCAAATCGAGATAGACGATCGCCATCGCGATGCTGACCGGTGCGGCGATAAAGCCCGAGAGCAGAGCGTTGCAGATCTCTTGGAACCACCAGAACGATCCCAGCAGCGAATTCAGCGCGCCGAGCACCGCGCTGACTGCGAGAACAGCGGCCAAGAATATCAAAAGGATGAGAAGAACGCGTCCCATCACTCCCCAGAATCGTTTTTGCACAAGGCGGAACGCGTAGAGCAGCGACGGCTCGGAGGGCCCGGCCGACGCGACCACATCAACTATCGAGAAGACAGGAGTCGACGCGATCAGAAAAACCAGGAATGCCGGAACGAACAGGATGAGCAGCCAGGGAGAGACCAGGCCGGACACCAGGACGACTCCCATCCCCAGAGCGCACAACGCCAATATCTGCAGATCAACCCCGAACAACCGCGGCACCCGCCTCACAGCCTGCCGCAACACCTTGGAAATGCTTATATCGCCATTTCGCAGATCGCAACGCGCCGTCAACACGACGGTTGCCGTGAACAGGTTGAGAGACAACCAGAAGAGCAGCAGGCCGAGAATTCCCGGGAGGAGATTCCAAACCGAGAAGCCAAACTCGAGCGATTCGAAATAGTCTCTGTTATCCGGTGAATCGGGATCGAAGCCGGCGTCGGAGACCCTCTCCAAGATCTCACCCAACTCGCCCATCAGGATCTTGTCGACACTGAACAGCAACAGCAGCACGCTGATGACGTCGAGGGCCGCGGACACCAACACGGCAACGCCGCAGACGCGCCACTGACGGCGCAGCAAAGCGAAGGAGTCGCGGATCAGCTCACCCGGGCCGCGCAGAGCCTCGCGTGCCTCGGTGTATCGGGGGGCACAATGATCCGTCCAGACAGAGCCGTCCCAATAGCGGTACAACGACTCGTCTGTCGGATCGGTGTACCAGTTCGGCGGCGGAAGGTCTGCCACGGGGCCCAACTCTACCTCCTGGGCGTCGGTTAGCATGCCACATGCCCGACTATCGGATCATCGACCGCGACGACGACCTGTACGCCGCTGTCGACGTCCTGTGCCGACAGGACCGCTATGGCCTCGACACCGAATTCCACCGGGAACAGAGCTACTGGCCGAGGGTGGCGTTGGTGCAGATCGCCTGGGCCGATCAGATTGTCCTGATCGATCCGCTGGCGGTCGACCTCAAGCCCTTGAAAGCGCTGATGGACAGCGATGCGCTCGCGGTGATCCACGCTGCCATCCAAGACCTCGAGGTCTTGGAACAAGCGTGCGGCGCGATTCCCAAGCGACTGTTCGATACCCAGATCGCCGCAGGATTCCTCGGGCATCCAACGCCCTCGCTGGCCTTCCTGCACGAACGCGAGTTGGGAGTTCCACTCGCCAAAGGCAGCCGCTTCACGGACTGGCTAGAACGTCCACTCGGTGCTGCTCAACTCGACTATGCCGCCTCGGACGTGGCTCGTCTGCTGGAGATACACGATCGTCTCGCGTCGAGATTGGAGGCTCGCGAGCGGATTCCATGGGCCGAAGCCGAGTTCGAGGTCATGCGCCGCCGCGATCGAGCCCCCCGTGATCCCGACGAAGCGTGGAGCAGGATCAAAGAGGCCCGCCACCTCAAGGGTCGAGCACTGGCGGTAGCCCGAGCGATTGCCGCGTGGCGGGAGCGTCGTGCGGCCGAGCTCAATCAGCCGGTCCGGTTCGTGCTGTCCGACCTGGCCGTCGCTTCAATCGCTCAGGCGATGCCGACCAACCGGAAAGCCCTCACCAAGATCCGCGGCGTAGACCGTGGAATGGCCAATGGGCGACAGGGCATCGAGGTCCTCAAGAGGGTGCAGGAGGGCCTTGAGTCAGGTTGGCGACCACCCCGAAGTCCCAAACACAATACTGACACGAGGGACTATCGCCCAGCTGTCGCGTTGGCCACCGCGTGGACAGCGCAGGTCGCCAGAGACAACGAGCTCGATCCGGCTCTTCTGGCGACACGGGCGGATGTGGAAGCCTTCCTGCGCGGCGACGACAACCCCCGTCTCGCTCAGGGGTGGAGGGCGCAGCTCGTCGGTGACCGCATTCGAAGCCTCGTCGACGGCAACGCTTCGCTGGCCTTCGACAACGACGCAGTCGTGTTGGAAGAACGATCGGGTCAGCCCATGGGCTGAGCGGCGAAGTTGGAGCAAAGTGTCTCCTCGCTTCGGATTCCTGCGATCAACCGATACAATGCGTGCTCACCGTCAGCACCGTCAAACTGGAGCTCGCAAAGTGAAAAAGGGGCGACACAGGCGTTACGAGGAAGCCCGTGAGCTTAAACGCTCACACGATGGCGACTTTGATCGACTACTCGAGGATCTCAATGACGACAGCGGCGAACTGCTGAAACCTGAGCATTTGGCTTGGGCAGATGAGTTTGCAGACGAAGCCGATGACACTGCCGTCGGGGACTCTTCACGACGCAGCGAATAGCTGACGGGTGTTCGGCGTCGACGCGCCCGCTCAGTTGCCTGTTTCGTCGAGGATCTCATCAAGCTTCAAGATGTCGTCCTCGGTCACCACACCGATGAACGCACCACTGGCGTCGGTCACCGCCAGAAGGTCTACTCGGGCTTCCTCCATGGCCGCGACGGCGTCGCGCAGGGTCCACGATGGTTGGCCCACCGGCAGATCAGTAGCCATTCGGTCGCCGATCGCGGTCTCCTCCCATTCCCCGCGATCGAGTTCTGAGACGTCGTCGAGACGGGCCAGCCCCAAGAAGCGTCCGCCTTCGACAACCGGAACGACGCGTTCGCGGCGCCCCAGCACATGAAAATAGACGAACTCCGAGACGGTGGCGTCAGGGGGGACCGTCATCACATCGGTCGACAGGATCGAGGTGAGCGGAAGCGTGAACCGTCGCTCGAGATGGCCGAGGCGGACCGAGCGCTGATAGTCCGCCACCGAAGACGGCCCTGCCACGACTTGGCTGACGGCGGCTGCAACGAGTGCCGGGACCACGAAGCTCCCGACGCCGCCGGTCGACTCCGCCACGAACATCACGGCCGCGATCGGCGCGCGATACCCGGCCCCCAGGAAGGCTGCCAGGCCCAGGATCGGATACAGGGTCGTCTCATCCTGACCGATGGCCTGACCGACGAATTCGCCGAGCACCACCCCTAAAGCAGCCAATGGGATGAACAAGCCGCCTACACCGCCGGCGAAAACAGTCGTGACGGTTGCGGCCATACGCAGACCGAACAACAACGCAATCAGCCCCAGACCCCGGTTGCCTACGACCCAAGCCATCGCTTCAGTGCCAGGGCCGAGCGTGAGCGGAGACTCGAAAACCACTTCCGCGACCCAAGCCAACACCGCCAAGCCGGCACCGCCGATGAGCAGTCTCTTCGACAACGAGTGCCGCTTGGCGCCGGCTTTGCTGCGACGGACCAGCCAGGCAAAGCCGCGGCCGCCCAGCCCGGCCGCGATTCCCAACGCCAGCGCGCCGGCAAGGTCGATCAGATCGACCCCGAACACTGAGCGGTCGGCCTCACCGAGAACTTCGGAGCCTCCAGCCAAGAATGGAACAACCGGTTCAGTTCCGACCAAGGAGACGAAGGTGACATAGCTGGCCGCGGAAGCCAACAACGACGGCAGCAGGGCTTGTGGAGTGACGTCTTCGCGGTACGGCGCCTCCATCGCGAAAATCACACCCGTGGCGGGGGCCTTGAACACTGCCGCTATTCCCGCGGCGGCCCCTGCAGTGAGCAGCAGTCGGGCTTTGTCCCCTCGCAGAAAGGACCCCGTCCTCTCATGGACCCATAGTCCGATTGAAGACCCGGCGTAGATCGAGGGACCCTCCAAGCCGACCGCCCCGCCCATGCCGATGGTGGCCACGCCGGCCATCAACTTGCCTGGAAGATGAATAATCGGCAGGCGAGGGTGTCGCTCGTGAAAAGTCCGGATGTACTCGTCGGAGGTTGCTCCACTGGTTCCCCGGCCGACCCAGCGAAGCACGCCGTTGGCGGCGAGGATGCCTGCCACCGGGGCCGTCACCAAGACGACGAGTGATTGGTCGAACAGCCAATGGAGCAGCACAGATTCGGTAAGCGTCTCGAAGAGGGCGACCACCACCGCGACGATCACTCCGATAGCGGCCGAAGCACCCAGAAGTCGGACGTCTTGCCCCGCGACCACGGAACCCAGGTACTTCTTCACGAACTCTCTTTCATTGCGCCGTTACGCTCACGGCGCCGGCGGACCTGCGGATGAGGCAGGAACACTCTACTTCCAACATCGTCCTGCTCACGGGCCTTCATGTAGTCGACCAGCCGTTCGTACTGCTCGGAGCCGATGAGCTCGATGATCTCGCTGCGCAGACTCTTCCAAACCGGGCGGTCTTCACGAAACGCCAGGGGGTCGTCGGTACACCACCAAGCGAACTCCGCGCCCCCCTCGCCCCAATCGCGACGTTTCCACTCTCTCAACAGGTGATTGACATGGCCATTGTCCTCGGTGTGCTCGTCGTAGCGGAGAGGAACCTGCCAGCAGACGTCGGGCTTCCAGTCGATCGGGCGTTCACCACGGGCGTCGGCGGCTTGATGGAGCGCGCAGCCCGCACCCTTGGAGAAGCCGGGGCGATTCAGCAGTATGCAGGCATCGTCGATCATCTGGGTGACTGTGTCCCCGTCATCGTTGGTGCAGATGGCGCCGCCCATTGCCGCTGCTTGTGCTGCGAACTGCCACTCGTCGTCGGACAGCCGGGCGATCTGGGCTTCGATCGCGTGGCGGTCCGCATCGCTTGCAAAGTGTGCTCCGTAGGTGCAGCACCCGTGTTCGTACTCAGGCGCGAACTCTGTCAGCACGCCCGGACAACCCTGTCCATAGATGCAGCCGTAGTTGCTGGTCAAGAAAGTGACGTCGAAGTGCCATGTCGCACCGTCCGCGTCGTCGAAGCTGACCCACTCGCGAAGATCCGGCGCTTCCATTGCCACGACGGTAACGCCGATTGCGCAGATCGCGAACCCGGCGCGCGGCTGCCGGCGATACGGTACGAGCCATGGCTCAGGAGTTCGATGAGATCAGGGGTCGGCTAGAGGCGATCGCCGAAGAACTGGCGGATCTCGCGATCGTTCGCCTGAGGGAGTCGATTGACGCCGGCGGCCAGGAGTTGCCGGTTGACGAGAGGCGGCTCACCCGGGCCCGACGCGCGGTCGAAAAGGCGATACACCTCCTGCGCGGGCCAGACGATGGCGTCTTCTGATCCCGCCCGCCGCCGATCCCTAACCGGCCGAGCCGCTCGACGCCACCACCGGGATGGTGGCGCGGCGAGAGCGACTTGTGGGCAACGGCAGACTCGACGGGTCGACGCGGCCGTAGAGAGTCGTGCGCTGAACCAGCGCTCGTCCCAACGGTTCGACGACCTTGCGGAAATCGTCCTCGCCGACTGTGGTGCCATGAGCGGCGCCGGCTGCACGGGATATGTTCTCGTCCATCAGCGTGCCGCCGAGATCGTTCGCACCAGCCTGCAGGAGTTGGGCGATGGAGCCGAAGCCGAGTTTGACCCACGAACCCTGGATGTTGTCGATCCGGTCCCGGTAGGCGATGCGGGCCACGGCGTGCATCAACAGGACCTCGCGCCAAGTCGGGCCGCGCCGTGAGCCGCGGCGAAGGTAGATCGGCGACGCCATGTGAACGAACGGCAGCCCTACGAACTCGGTGAATCCCCCCGTCTCCTCCTGCAGGGCACGGGTGCGAAGCAAGTGGTGTGCCCAATGCTCAGGCCTTTCGATCGAGCCGAACATGATCGTGACGTTGGAGCGCAATCCCACCGCATGGGCAGTGCGGTGCGCTTCAAGCCACTCTTCGCTGGTGATCTTGTCCGGACAGAGCACCTGTCGGACGTCGTCGTGCAGGATTTCTGCGGCCGTCCCCGGCAGCGAACGTTGCCCGGCGTCGCGCAGCCGCGCCAGATAGCCGGCAAGGGGTTCCTGATTTCGCTTGGCCCCCTCGGTGACCTCCAAGGCCGTGAACCCGTGGATGTGGATGTCGGGAACCGCATCGTGGACCGCACGGGCGACGTCGATGTAGTAATCGCCGTCGAAGTCGGGGTGAATCCCGCCCTGCAGGCACACCTCGGTGGCTCCGGACTCCGCTGCCTCGACGGCCCGTTCGGCTATATCGTCCAGTGTCAGCAGATACGGCTTGCCCCTCAGGTTCAGCGACAGCGGTCCTTTCGAGAACCCGCAGAACTTGCAGCGGAACGTGCAGACGTTGGTGTAGTTGATGTTGCGGTTGGCCACCCAGGTGACTTCATCGCCGACGAGCTCGGAGCGCAGTTCGTCTGCCAGACGGGCTACCTCGCCCACCTCGGGGCCACGAGCCTTGAACAGAGCGAGAATCTCCTCGAAGCCCACGTCCTGTCCCGCTCGCACCCCCTCGACGACCTCCCCGACAGCCCCGCCGGCGCCGCGGCCCGGGCCCGCGGGCGCCAACACGCTCGGGTCGCCGCCGGCGCCGACATACCACTGGCTGGATATCTCGCCTACAAGCTCGTATTCCGCGCCGTCGTCGACTTTGGCTCTTTCCATGGTGCGCTCGGGCCAGACCGAACCCGGGTCGTCGCGCCCGAATCCCTCTGCGTCGCTTCGATCCATAACCGCGAAATGCAGGTTGTGATCGATCCAGGCGTCCGGGTCGCGGACATAGCGAGGATGCACTGTCAGGCGAGGCGCCAGTGTGTGGCCGGCAGCTTCAGTGGCCTCCCGGAGCCGTTCCAAGTCGGGCCAGGGGCGTTCGGGGTTCACGTGATCAGCGGTGACAGGGGAGACTCCGCCCCAATCGCTCACACCTGCGGAGAGCAGGCCGGCGAAGTCCTCAGAGAGGTTCGGCGGCGCCTGCACATGCACGTCGGGCGGCAGGGTCAGGCGGGCCAGAGCTATCGCCTCAAGATGCGTTTCCGGCGGGCACGGGTCCGCCCGGTGCATTGCGGTGCCCTCCTTGGGCAGGAAGTTCTGGACGATCACCTCTTGGACATGTCCGTGCCGACGGTGTGCTTGCGCGATCGCCTCGAGGGCAGCCAAACGATCCTCTCGGTTCTCGCCGATGCCTACCAGGATGCCGGTCGTGTACGGGATGCGCAGTTCTCCAGCCCACTCCAGCGTTTGCAGGCGACGTTCCGGCGTCTTGTCCGGCGCTCCTCGGTGGCACTCGAGATCTGGCCGCAGGGTTTCAAGCATCATCCCCTGGCTCGGCGCGACCCTGCGCAGTTCCTCCAGTTCATCGGCGTACATGGCGCCCGTGTTCGCATGGGGCAGCAGCCCAGTCGAGTCGAGGACCAGTTGTGCCATCGCCGCGACATAGTCGACAGTGGATTCATAACCGTGGCGCGTGAGCCAGTCCCGAGCTGCCGGGTAACGATGTTCGGGTCTCTCACCCAGCGTGAAAAGCGCCTCATGGCAGCCCGTCGACGCACCACGCCTGGCAATCGCGATGACCTCGTCGCTACTCAGATACGGCTGCTCCAACCGTGCCGGCGGTTGCGCGAAAGTGCAGTATCCGCATTTGTCGCGACACAGCATCGTCAGGGGAATGAAGACTTTGGGCGAATAGCCCACGACCTTGCCATGTGCCTCGTCTCGTATCCGCCGCGCCGCTGTCATCAACTCCTCAAGGGGTGCGTTGAGAAGCTCATCGATCGGCATGGTCTGTGACGCTACTCGTTCTGCTCGAGTTCACCTGCAGCGGCCAACGCTCCGGCCAGCAATGCGGCTCTCTCGTAGACGAGCGTGAACCAACGCTCCGCGGCCGTTTCCTGGCCCGTCACCGGCGGCCGGCCCAGCGAGTTGAGCAGGGCTCGGGCGTCTCCCGACTGTGCTATGGGATCTTCTGGCGCCGGCAGCAACTCGGGATCTCCCCAGAACTCGACAGGGTTGATCTTGGCCGCCGCTTTGCGCCCCCGGGCTTGGGCGTGCTGGCGACCGGCATTGGGGGTCGCCGAATTGCCCTTGCTGCGGTTTCGCGAACGAGATCGTTTTCGCGTCGAGTCGGCGGATTCCCCGTTCACGGCGCCGGCGCCTTCCACTTCTCGATTCCCGGCTCGGACGCGGCAGGCTCCCCGGGCTCCGACGCGTCGGGAAACCGCGGAGCCTCCGCGAAAGCGATTTCGGCGTCGGAATCGACGTCGAGCAGCGCGGCGCTGTCTATCCCCAGCACAGCTTGCAGCTGATCGGCGTTGAGATCCCCGATCGAACTCGACTTGGGCAGCGTCAGACTGGCTATCCGGCGCTTGCCCGCGACCACTTCCTCAACTCGCTCGTCGATTGTGCCGGGACAAACCAGACGATGGCAGATCACGGTGTTCTTCTGCCCTATCCGCCAAACTCGGTCTCGAGCCTGGTCTTCCACCGCAGGATTCCACCAGCGGTCGTAGAGGACGACGTGGTTGGCCGCTGTCAGGTTGAGGCCGGTGCCTCCCGCCTTGAGCGACAGAACCATCGCGCCGGCTCCTGAAGACCCTTGGAATTCGGCCACGAGACGGTCTCTGGCCCCTCGGGCCAGGCCTCCGTGGTAACAGGAGATCTTGTGGCCGCTCCATCGGGAGAGATGGTCGGCCAATATCTCACCCCAACTCGCGAAGTGGGTGAAGACGAGTGCTTTTTCGTCCGCTGCGAAGACATGCGAGAGAATCTCATAGAGGCGGGCAAGCTTCCCCGAACGGCCCTCGACTCCTTTGTCGTCCTGCTGATAGTTGAGCGGATGGTTGCATATCTGCTTCAGAGCGGTGATCGCAGCGAGCACCGCTCCCTTGCGCTCGGGCGTTCCCGGCTCGCGGTTCGCGGTCTTGAGGATCAGACTGTCGATCACTGCTTGGTAGAGGCCGATCTGCTCCGGAGTCATCGGGCAGTGGTCGAGTTCGTCGATGCGGTCCGGGAGCTCTGCGGCGATCGCGGGTTCGGCCTTGGTTCGACGGTACACGAGAATGCCGTTGAGGGCTCTCAGCACCTCCTCGCCGCCCTGCTCCGCGCGGCGCCTGTTGGAACGACCCCCGTTCTTTTGGGAAGAGGAGCCGTTCTTGTCGGGCGTCAGTTGGGCGATGAACTGCGCACGCGGGCCCAGAAGACTCGGGTTCGCCCAGTCCATGATCGCCCAAAGATCCCCTAGACCGTTCTCAATCGGCGTCCCGGTGAGCGCGAGGCGACTGCTGGCGGACAAACGGCGGAGTTGCTGGGAGGTCTCGGCCAATGGATTCTTGATGGCCTGAGCCTCGTCGATGACGACCTTGCCCCAACTGAACTCGCTGAGTTGGTCCATGTCCCGCACCGCCGTGCCGTAGGTCGTGATCACAACATCAGCCGCGCGAACGGCAGTTCGGAGTGCCGAGCCCTTGGCTCGATTGGCGCCGTGATGAACCAACACCTTCATGTCGGGGACGAAGTTCCGCGCCTCACTCGCCCAGTTGCCGACGACCGCCGGGGGAGCGATGACCAGTCCGGTGCCCGAGGTGGACAACGCCAAGCCGGCCAGCGTTGTCGGAGTCTTTCCGAGACCCATGTCGAGGGCCAGACAGCCTCCCAGGCCGGCGTCGTCGAGGAAGTCCAGCCACACGAGTGCGTCTGCCTGATAATTCCGCAGTTCGCCCGTGAAGCCCTCGGGCCTGGTGGTCGGATTGTCGGGGAAGTTCTTGACGCTGCGCAGAAGGTCAGCGGCCCAGCCCTCGCCCACGATGTTGACGCCGCCCGCAAGCGGGGAGCCTTCCAGCCCCAGAGCGTGGCGAAGCATGTCGGCGCCGGTGAGCCGCGTTTTGTCAGCCCTTTCGGCCAACGCGGCCGCAGCCTCTGCCAGATCTGCCTTGTCCAACTCGACCCACTGGCCGCGCGAGCGCACCAACGGACGGGCCTTGGCCGCCAACTGAGCGATTTCCGCAGCACTGAGCTCGACCTCGTCGAACACTGCCGACCAGCGAACGTTTGCCAGTTGTTGCGCGCCGACCACAGTCTCGTCGGCCTCGGAGGTCAGGCGCAGTGACGCCACTGCTTTCTGGCGCCGCATCGCCGGCACTCTCACATCGAACCCGGCCGAGCGGAGCCTGTCCCCAGACTCTGTCATCAACCTCCAGGCTTCATCCTGGGACAGGAACACTTCGCCGCGGCGCCGGCCCCCCAAACGCATGAGCTCTGGGAAGAGGCGCTCAAGCCTCGACAGATGGGCCACGATAATTTTCGAGTTCAACTTCGAAGCGAGCGTGATCGCCACTTCGACCGGCATCAAGTCTCCCTCCTCGCCGGGACACAGCACGGCCACGTGCCAGGCGCCTGCGTCGTCGGGTGAGTCCAACTGCACGACAAGGCGGACTCCAACGGTGCCCAGGACGGGAAAGGCCCACTGGTTGAGACGACGAACGAGCTCTCCACCGGCCTTGGTCGGAGCGAGAAAGGGAGTGCCACCGAGGTGGGAGACAGCCGCCTCGGCAGCATCTGCACGCGTGTTGATTTCAGGCGGGGCCGCCGGGGTTTCCAACTGGCCTGCCGCGAAACCGACTATGGCGTCGGTCAGATCGGCCAACGCGGCCAGCGTGAACTTCTCTTTTTCCTGTTCGCGACTGCCCAACATGGCTGCGGTCGGCACCGATCGAACCAATCCGGCGAGCACCTCCGGATCGATCAGGGCCGGCATCCAGCGGATCCGGAACGTGCCATGGTCGCTTGCGGGATCCTTGCGGCGGCGCTTCGACTGGACCAACTGCGGAACGAAGCGGCCTTCGGCAACCATCTTGATCGCCACAGCGGTGGCACAGCCCATCCAAGCCACGCTGGTCCCGACATCGGCGTCGTCAGCGGTGCGGCCCAACGGAGCCAACCAGCCGATCACTTTCTCGATCGGGGCCGAGACTGTGCTCGCCCTTCCGCTTCCGGGAATCTTGACCGTGGCTTGCTGATCCCAGTCGGCGGGCACTCCGCCGAGGGCTTTGATCCGCTGCAGCACCATTTCGTGGTTCTCGGGTCGCTGCTGATGAGCCGACGCCCAGGCAACGATCCGTCCATCAGAGCGCGACAGGTGCAACTGGACCACCCCAGGCGCCATCCCAGCGGGGTCGAGGGGCAAACCTCGGCCAGGCGCTGGGACCAGCTCGCTTTCGTCGGGCGGGCCGACCAGTTCGGTCAAACCCGCGTCGATACGCCAGCATTCAGCGTCAAGATCAGCCAACACGACGTTTCGCTCCGGGCCGCGCAGATCTCTGCGAGCTGCGGCAAGACGCGCTTCAGCGTCGTCAAGCAGACGCCACAGGCTCTCAACCCAGGCGGATTTGTGCTCGTTCAGATATGCGGCATCCTCAGCGGTCGACAAACCGTCAAGGTGGGATTGGACCAATCGGTCGAGTCGGCTCGACGTCAGGTGTGCCCGTTCGATAGTTGTAACTGTGTTCTCCTACGGCTCGCGACGCCCTGGCGCTGTTCGGTCCCGTGCGTCCTGATCGGCGCCGTCCGGCGCCCGTCATGCCTTTGCCGCCCGCGACGGGAGGCACAACGACCATCGCCCGCTCCGTCAGCGGCGACAGCCCCCGCAGCGAAACCTGTCGGCGACTGCGGTTCGCGGATCAGCTTATGCCCGACAGCACGTTTTCCAACCTTCGTCCTAGCCCTGCGGCGTTGTCTCCCGCGCTAGTTCGGGGCGGCCTTGGCTGCCAGCGCTTCCAGCAACTCATCGAAGCTCTTCTCAAACGAAGCCACGCCCTCGGCCTCGAGCTGCTGGGCGACGTCGTCGACGTCGACGCCGAGTCGGGCCAAGCCAGCGAACACTGCCCTGGCTTCGCCGACGCCCGCATCGATGGTGCGGGCCACCGTCCCATGGTCCTCGAATGCCGCCATTGTGCCGTCAGGCAGAGTGTTGACGGTGTCAGGACCGATCAATCCATCGACATACAGCGTGTCCGGATAGTCGGGATTCTTCGTCGACGTCGAAGCCCACAAGGGCCGCTGCACTCTTGCCCCGCGCCGCTCCAGGGCTTCCCAACGAGGACCCGAGAATGTCCGCTGGAACAACTCGTAGGCCAATCTGCCACTCGCCAGCGCCGCTTTGCCTTTGAGTTCCCGAGCACTGGCAGTGCCGATGACGTCAAGGCGCCTGTCGACTTCCGTGTCCAGCCGGCTGACGAAAAACGACGCCACGCTGGATACGTCGCTGAGATCACCCTCCGCCTCCTCAAGACCCGAGATGTACGTCTCCATGACTTCCGCGTAGCGCTGCAGCGAAAAGATCAACGTGACATTGATGCTGCGATGCTCGGCGATCATCGTGCGGATCGGCAGCAGGCCTTCGGCTGTTCCCGGGATCTTGACATAGAGGTTGGGAGCGTCGACCTCCTCGTGCAGCCGACGCGCGGCTTGCGACGTTCCGGCGCTGTCGCGGGCCAGTCTCGGATCGACCTCGACCGACGCGAATCCGTCGACGCCATTCGATTGGTCGTACACGGGTCGAAGAATCTCAAGCGCGGCGCGGATATCGGACGAGACGAGCTTCCAGTAGGCGGACTCAACCCCCATGCCCGCGCCGACAGCGTCGGAGAACTCTTCGTCATAGTCCTCCGAGCCCAGGATGGCGTTGGTGAAGATCGACGGATTCGACGTCAGCCCGCGCACGCCTTGCGCGACCCAGCCCTCGAGTTCCCCGCTGGTGATCCAACCTCTCCGCAGGTTGTCGAGCCAGGGGCTTTGACCCTGTTCTAGGAATAGTTGTTGCAGGCGAGTCATGACACCTCCATGTCAGCGGTCATCGCACGGGTTCCAAGCAGGCCAGGATTCAAACAGGCCCAGTTCTCAATTCGGGTTCTCAATCTCGGTTTCCCAATCTCGGTGACGGCGAACGAGTCTCGATCAAATCCCGCGCCCGCGCCGCCACGTTGGCGGGGTTGATCCCGTATTCGAACAAGACAACATCACCGGGAGCGGACGACCCGAAACGGTCGACGGACACGACGTCGTCGACCCAACGATGCCAACCCATAGAAGACCCGGCTTCCACAGCCAGAGACGGGATGTCCGCTGAGATGACCGAGGCTCGATACTCGGGTGGCATCTGCTCGAAGAGCTCCCACGAGGGCATCGAAACCACGCTCGCCGCCAGCCCGTCGGCGGCAAGTTCAGCGGCCGCTTCAAGGCAAACCGAAACCTCACTGCCGGTGCCGACGAGCGAGACCACCGGATCGTCGGCCGAGGCCAGGACGTAGGCCCCAGCGGCTACGTTTCCCGAAGACGTCCCCTCGAGCACCGGCACGTTCTGGCGGCTGAGGATCAACGCGGTGGGCCCGCCCGAAGAAATCGCCACCCCCCACGCCGCGGCAGCTTCGTTGGCGTCAGCCGGCCGGATCACCCTCAGGCCCGGGATGGCCCTCAAAGAGGCCACCTGCTCGACCGGCTGATGGGTCGGACCGTCCTCGCCGACGCCGACTGAATCGTGGCTCCAGACAAATATGGCGTGAGCTCCGGAGATCGCCGCGAGTCGTACCGCTGCGCGCATGTAGTCGGCGAACACCAGAAAAGTCCCGACGACAGGAATCGAGCCGCCGTGCAGTGCCATGCCATTGGCAATCGAGCCCATGCCGTGTTCTCGGACCCCGAAATAAATCTGACGGCCTCCAGGATCAGCTGCAGAGAAGATCCCGTGGTCCTTGATCACCGTCCCCGTGTTGCCGGTGAGATCAGCGCCCCCGCCCGAAAGGCCCGGAACGACAGAAGACAGAGCCTGGAGCGCGACGTTGGACGCCTTGCGCGTCGCGATCGAGTCTCCTGCGTGGAACGTCGGCAGTGATTCCTCCCAGCCGGGCAGCCCCGTACCGCTCAGCTGTGACTCCAAAGACGCTCTGTCTCCGTCGAACGCCGCAACCCGCTGCTGCCAAGCCTCACGAGCGGCCCGGCCCTTGAGCCCTGCCTCTCGATACTGGGCGACAACGCCTGGATCGGTGTGGAAGGCCCGATCTGACGGCAGTCCGATCAGTTCTTTCGTCGCGGCGATCTCTTCGTCGAAGATGGCATAGCCATGAGCCGCAGGAGTATCTGAGGAGTCGGGCGCCGGCGTGCCGATGAACGTCCGGACAATGACCAGGCTGGGCCGATCAGCAACTGACATCGCCCTGCGAATGCCTGCTTCCAACTCGTCGAGGCTCTCGCCGACCTCCCCCAGTTCGTCGACATCCCAGCCGTAGGAGCGGAAGCGGGCCGCGGCGTCGTCGCTCAAGGCCAGATCCGCCTCTCCGTCGATGGTTATGCGGTTGTCGTCGTAGCACAGAACTATCTTGCCCAACCCCAAGTGGCCGGCGAGCGAGGCAACTTCGTGGCTCAGGCCCTCGCTCAAATCCCCGTCGCTGCAAATCCCGAATACGTGGTGGTCGAACAGCTCCGCGCCATAGGCCGTGCGCAGTTGCGCCTCGGCGATGGCCATGCCGACCATGTTCCCCACACCCTGCCCCAAAGGCCCGGTGGTGACTTCAACTCCAGGCGTGTGACCGACCTCCGGGTGTCCGGGAGTGGCCGAGCCCCATTGACGGAAATCTTTCAGATCATCGAGCGTGACGCCGAAACCAGCGAGATAGAGCATCGCGTACTGCAGAATCGAAACATGCCCGGCGGAGAGCACGAACCGATCCCGGTCCGGCCAATGGGGGTGCTGTGCGTCGTATTTCATGATGCGGCTGAACAGCACATGAGCCAGTGGCGCCAGCGACATGGCGGTGCCCTGGTGGCCCGAGCGCGCCGCGTGGGGCGCGTCCATGGCTATACCCCTGATAATGGCGACGGCGCGTTCATCGAAATCGTGCATCAGACCTCCCGGTCACGGGTATCTCGGACCTTACCGCCAGCGACGAGGCCGATCGCGTTTCTTTCCTTGGGAAGCTTGCGCCGGCGCTCGGCGGGACTTGCGGGCTACGGCGGATCGACTGGCGGCAGCAGCGTGTAGGGCACCGTGGTCGGCGCCCCGTGCCCGATCCGACAGCGAGCTTCAACTGTTCCGTAGTCGTCGAATTCCAGTTCCGCCCGCACGAGGCGATATGTGAACTTGCCCGGCTCCACTTCAAAGGGCTGAACACTGCGGGCGATCTGAGAATCACCGCTGTGATAGGTCACTTCGAGGACGCCCTGACCACCGCTGTGGAGGGGGCAGCGGATGATGACCACCAGATGGGGCGCCCAAACCAGAGGAGCCGGCGTGGGCGCGGCAGCACTGAACTGGATCCCCTTGAGATCGATTCTTGTCGCCGGCCCGGGGACAGAGCGGAGATCGATCTCGTCGATGAACAGAGCAGACACGATCTCCATCGGCTCCACGTTAGCGGGGAGCATCGCGGTCGCCCCACTACGCTCTATGGAGTGGGTGAGACGCCGACTAGGGAAGCAATCGTAACGGCGACCCGCCGACTGTTCGCCGAGCGTGGTTTTGACGGCACTTCACTCAACGACATCGCCGCTGTGGTCGGCGTCCGCAGACAAAGCCTGCTCCACTACTTCCCGACCAAGGAAGCGATGTACCGCGAAGTATTCGAGCGCGCACTCGAGGAGTGGCGCGAGCGGGTCGAAAGCGCGATTTCGCAGACTTCGGCCGACGGTTGGGAGCTCGTCGACTATGTGCTCACCGCTGGTTTCGAGTTTTTCATGCACAACCCCGATTTTGTGAGGATTGTGCGTCGTGAGGCGCTCACCGAGGGAGGCACGGGCCATATCGAGCTCGGACTTGCCCTGAAACCCCTCTTCGAGCGCGCGGCTGCGTACTTCGAGCGGGAGATGGAAGCCGGCAGGTTTCGCCGCCATGACGCCGAACAACTCCTCATCACCGGTTACGGCGCCCTCTTGTCGTACTTCAGCGACGCACCGTTCATCGCCGACCTGTTGAGGCGCGATCCCCTCGATGACGATGCGCTGAAGGCTCGCCTGCAACACGTGAGAGACCTGTTTCGGGCCGCCCTCGAGCCGACCGCGTGATATGGGTGATATGCGGGCCGCCAGGCGCCATCGGGCACAACCAACGCTGTGAGCGCCTAACCTGCTTTCAACATGCGTCGGTTGTTTCTCCCGCTGCTGACGCTGGCGGTGATGATCACCGCCGGCGTGCTCGCCGACCGCGCCAACCGCGCAGCCGACGCCGGTGATCCGGACACGACCGCTGCAGCCGATTCACTCGGCACACCCATCGTCAACGTCCGCCGCATCCCTGAGTGGCTCCGGCAGCCAACCTCGAATCAGGAGTTCGAAGAGGCCCTCCAAAGCGTGTTGAGCCAGCCTGACGTTCCTGTGGACCGCTGCCTCCGGGTCCACCGAAACGGCATTGAGATTGCTGTTGAGAACCCGGATTCCGCTCTGTCGCCTGCAGAACTCCAACGGCTTGTCACGGTTGCCGCTGTCGAGAGTTTGGGGAGGGAGACGGTTTTTGCGACAAAGGTGGTCCACAACGAGGCGAGTCCCGTCGACGAGGGTGTGCTTGAGGGCGACATCTGGCTGGTGGGAGGTGCAGACCCGGTGCTCTCCACGAGCGAATATCTGGCCCGGTTCGACGATGACCGCGCAGCAACGAGCCTTGACCGACTCGCGGCGGAGCTTGCCGGCGAACTCAGGCGAAGGGGCGTCTCCGAAATAGCCGGGGGAGTGGTCGGAGACGAATTTCGCTTCTCTCCCAGCGAAACCGACTATGTCGGCACCGTTTGGACCGAAACCGACAACGCCGACAACGTTGTCGGCCCTCTGTCAGGCCTGCTGGTCAATGACGGATTCCAATGGGATCGCCAGACCAGCACCGTCACTCGCTCAGAAGACCCAGCCAGGATGGCGGCCGGGATCCTCACGGAGCTTCTGGTCCGACGCGGGATCGCCGTGACCGGGGAGCCGACGACCGGAGAACAACCGGCTTCCGCCGAGCAGATCCTGTTGGCCTCGATCGAGTCGCCGCCCATCGAAGAGATCGCCCAGCGGGCGCTGATCGACGGCACGACCGCAGAGATGCTGTTCAAAGAAGTGGGCCGCGTCAACGGCCTGTCGCCCGCTTCCAACGACGCCGCCTTTGGAATGTTGATCACATTGCTTCAGCAGGGACTGCCGGTAGAGGGAAGTCTGCCCCTGGACGGTTCGGGATTGTCGAGCAGGGGCCGAGTCACGTGTGACTTGCTGATGGGAATCGTCGAGCAGAGTCCCGCCGGCGGCATCGTCAGCTCGTCGCTGAAATCGATCCGCACCAGTTCCCTGGCCGATTGTGTGCCCGCAGGCGCCGACAACATGCGCATTATCAGCGCCGACCGCGGCCATGTCACCGCTCTGGCCGGTGAAATGACTGCGGACAACGGCTCGCTCATAACCTTCGTGCTGATAGCGAACGCCGACGCTGCCGGTGGGGCGGACTCGTTGGGACCATGCAACAGCATCCAGCAGAGCTTGCTCGAGGCCATCGCGCGATACCCCGACCGCTATGGCCCGGCGCCCGAGTCCATCGCGCCCCTCGCGGTTGTCCCAGCGCCCGAAACCCGAGGTTGAGCGTGCGCGAACTGGCGATGTTCCCGCTTGAGCAGACGGTTCTTCCCAGCGCGACGGTCCCTCTGCATATTTTCGAGGAGCGGTATCGCGCTCTCGCCCGCTATTTGGCAGATCTAGACGAGCCCGAGTTCGGAATCACCATGATCGAACGAGGACGCGAGGTCGGGGGAGAGGACTTGCGGACGAATGTGGGGGTCGTCGCGCGGGCGGTTCAGGCCGAGGAATTCCCCGACGGTCGCTGGGGGATGATCGCCATGGCGACGCGGCGCATCCGCGTCGAGCGTTGGGCAGACGACGATCCCTACCCCAAGGCCATGGTCGAAGACTGGCCCGATTCAGACGCCGATGTCTCTTCGGAAGCCCTCGCTCGGCTCACATCGCAACTCGAGCGGATATGGACGGCTGCTCGGCTGCTGGCACCCGGCCGCAAGCTCAATGAACCGGCGGTCAACTTCGACGATCCGACCTTCGGAGCTTGGCAGTCGGTTGTCTCAGCACAGCTCGGCGCCCTTGACAATCAACGCTTGCTGCGCGAGCCGGGCTGGCGCCGACGCGCCGCGCTGGCCGCTGAACTGTTTGAAGAACGAGCCGAAGTCCTCGAAGCGCTCCTAGGATACGACTGCGATGGCTGACCGAATGGGACCCGGCGACTTCTACGACCTTGTCAAGGAGTACGCGCTCCAAGAACTCGTCGAACCGCTGCGACCGATTCCCCGATGGATCGCATTCGGGGTGCTGGGGTCCCTTCTGTTGATGATCAGCGGCGTCTCCTTGACCCTCGCGGCATTGCGGGTTCTGCAAGAAGAGACCGGGAGTGCATTCACGGGCAACCTCAGTTGGGCGCCCCATGCGATCACCCTGCTCGGCGCCGTCGTCGTCCTCGCACTCTTGGCTCAACAGATCCGAAAGAGGAAGTTGTGACAAACCAGGCGGACGACCCGGGCAGAATCACCCGTGAGGATCTCGACTCGACTTTGCGATCGGTCGTCGGGGAAGTTGAACAGCAGGCCGCGGAGGGCGCTCGCCGCTATCTGCCGGCGGTCGTCGGCGCCGGGGTTGGACTGCTGGTCATCGCCTACTTCCTGGGGCGCAGAGCCGGCACCGCCAGATCAACCGTTGTCGAGATTCGAAGGATCTGACGCACATGGGTCGTTCCGCTCCTGCCTCGCTGCTCGGGACCGTCCGGGCGAACAGTTTCCGCAAAGGACTCCTGGGCGGATCGCGCGTCTGGTTGGCGGTCTTCATCGCACGCTTCGCGCTGCGTTGGCTGGCCAGAGTCACAAAGCGAGCAGAGATGCCCGTGGAATACTCCGAACGATTGGCGGTGGGCGAATCGCTCGTCATCCGTCACGTAGACCCCACCTGAAACGAACTGCCGCAGTGTCTGCACGCGGGCCATTGAAGGCAGGCGAGCCGGTCTTGCTCATCGACCGCAAGAATCGCCGCTACCTGATCGATTTGACCGCAGGCGGTGAATTCCATTCCCATTCCGGCGTTTTGGGCCACGACGAACTGGTCGGCTCCGATGAGGGCACCCTGTTCAGGTCCACCCGAGGGATGACTTTCATCGCGCTTCGACCCACGATCACAGATTTCGTTCTGAAGATGCCCCGTGGCGCCCAGGTCATCTACCCGAAAGACCTCGGTCCGATCCTGATATTGGCCGACGTCTTTCCCGGTGCCCGAGTCCTGGAGGCAGGACTCGGAAGCGGGGCGCTGTCGACCGCCATGCTGCGCGCCGGCGCCCTTATAACCGGTTACGAGATCCGCGAGGACTTCCTCTCCGGAGCTGTCTCCAACGTCACCCGATTTCTGGGGTCCGAGGTGCTCGACCGCTACGACGCCCATGTTCGGGACGTGTATGCGGGGATCGACGCCACCGACCTCGACCGTGTGGTGCTCGACCTGCCCGAACCGTGGCAGGTGGTGCCCCACGCACAATCAGCGCTCCGCCCGGGAGGGATCTTTGTGGCCTACACGCCGAGCATCATGCAAGTCGCCCAACTCCACGCTCGGCTCAAGGACTCAGCGTTCGGGATGGCTCAAACAACCGAAGTGCTCAACCGCGGCTGGCATGTCGCCGAGCGGGCGGTCCGCCCGGATCATCGAATGGTGGCTCACACGGGATTCCTGACCAGCGCCAGACTTCTCAACGAGCAGCCGAAGACGCCGAAGAGCTAGACCTCAATGAAGATGCACTCGCCGGGGCACTCTTCAGCAGATTCGATGGTCGCTTCTTCCTGGCCGTCAGGAACCACTGCAAGGCCCTCCGGCCCGCCGGGGTCCGAGAAGATCGTGTCTCCCTCCCTGACGTAGGCGAGGCCATCGTCGAGAAGAGTGAAGACATCGGGGGCGATCTCTTCACAGAGACCGTCGCCGGTGCAGAGATCCTGATCGATCCAAACCTTCATGAGTCGTTGCGACCTCGTGTGTGAATGCGGGGCAACCCGCGTAGGTGATTCCTTCCCGGACAGCATAACCCCGAAAACCAGCGTCTTGTAACCGGAGATGCAGTAAATTTCGCGACAGGGCGAGTGGATGCTCGCCGACCGGCGAAGATGCATCCACGAAAGCACCGCTCCCGCGTCTAGGGTTGTGCCGAAGCAGAAAGCAGGAGGCAGCGTGGAACACTCAGAGGCAGAGGCTGAGATATACCGACTCCGCATGCGCTTTGCCGAGCTTGAGGACGAGCTCACCGAACTCCGCCGACGACCGCAGGACTCCCACAATCGGATAGCGATTCTGGAGGAGCGCCTGAGCGAGGCCAGGGGGCAGCTCAGCCGAGCCGTTTCCCAGAATGAGAAGCTCGCCTGCACGCTGCGCGAGGCCCGCGAGCACATAGCCGCCCTGCGCGACGAAGTCGCCAAGCTGACCCAGCCGCCCTCAGGCTACGGAACCGTGCTGGACGTCAACGAAGACGGGACCGTCGATGTACACGCCGGCGGTCGAAAGATGCGAGTGTCGGTGCAGCCTGAACTCTCCGGCGAGTTGGCCCGCGGTCAGGAGGTTGTGCTCAACGAGTCGCTGAACGTGATTCTCGCACGCCGCCCGGACCGCTCCGGCGAGGTGGCCATCCTCAAAGAACTGCTCGACGGCAACACTCGAGCGCTGATCATCGGCCGCGCCGATGAGGAACGGGTGGTCGAGTTGGGCGACTCTGTACGCGAAACACCGCTGCGCAGCGGCGACACTCTGCTCATCGATCCTCGTGCCGGCATTGTCTTGGAGCGTCTGCCGAGGCCCGAAGTGGAGAATTTGGTCCTCGAAGAGGTTCCGGACGTCTCCTACGCCGATGTCGGCGGACTCGACCGGCAAATCGAGGAGATAACAGACGCCGTCGAGCTGCCCTTCGTCCACTCCGCGTTGTTCTTGGACTACAACCTTCCAGCCCCGAAGGGAATCCTCCTCTACGGCCCTCCCGGCTGCGGCAAGACCCTGATCGCAAAAGCAGTCGCCAACAGTCTCGCCAACAAGGTCGCCGAGGTTTCCGGGGACAGCAGGGCGCGCAGCTTCTTCCTCAACATCAAGGGCCCCGAACTTCTCAACAAATACGTAGGCGAGACCGAACGCCAGATACGCCTGGTCTTCCAACGAGCACGAGAGAAAAGCGAGGAGGGCTGGCCGGTCATCGTCTTCTTCGACGAGATGGAATCTCTTTTCCGGACCCGCGGCAGCGGCGTCAGCTCCGACATCGAGTCGACCATCGTCCCTCAACTCCTCGCCGAGATCGACGGAGTCGAGGCTCTGCGCAATGTGATCGTGATCGGCGCGTCGAACCGCGAGGATCTGATCGATCCCGCGATCCTGCGTCCGGGCCGACTCGACGTGAAGATCAAGATCGAACGCCCCGACGCCGAGGCTGCCGTGCCGATCTTCTCGCGCTACCTCACCTCTGAAGTGCCGATCGATGAAGCCGCGATCGACTCTCAAGGAGGCGGCGACATCGACAAGGCGATCCAGCACATGATCGAAGAGACCGTGCGCGAGATGTACAACACTGACGCCGAGAACCGATTCCTGGAGGTCACCTACCAGAACGGCGACAAAGAGGTCATGTATTTCAAGGACTTCTCCTCGGGGGCGATGATCGAGAACATTGTGCGCCGAGC
>JAPOYA010000015.1 GCA_026706815.1 Acidimicrobiaceae bacterium
ACGCCCTCTGGACCCCGGCGGGCGCGCTGGGCGGAGACCAATGACCGGCAGCCGGCCCCGGGAGAACCGAGCGCTCGCCACCGAGGTCGAGGCACTGGAATCCGACGGCGAAGACCGCCAGGAGATGCGCACCGTCACCGAGATGATGGAGGAACGGAGTCGCCGGGGTGACCCCCGATACAGCCGACGCGGTGACCCCCGCTGTGCGACGGAGAACCCGCGTCCTGGTCACGCCGGCCAGCGGCGGGCGATGATTCGGTCTTGTTCTTGGGGGTCGGTGACGGCGATGGTGGATGTGGGGGTTCGGTGCCAGAGGATCCGCTGTTCGCCCGTGCGTTCGTGGACGGGGTGGTTGGCGGGGCCGATGCTGATGCGGGCCAGTTGGTCGCCGTTGATGGTGTGGAATTGCCAGGTGACGAGCGCGAGGGCGGAGTCGCCGAGGCGGCTGCGGATGAGGTTCTGGAGGTGCTGGCCCCAGAGGTCTTGGTCCCCCTTCTGGCCGCGCTCAGAGAAGGTGGCGTAGTCGTCTTCAAGGCCACAGACGGTGCCGTCGTCGGCGACGCCGACGAGGAGGGTGCCGCCGAATTCGGAGTTGGCGAAGCCGGCGACAGTCTTGATGGCCGCGTCCTCAGGAGCGCCACCCTTGCTCTGACGGTTGATGTCCCAGCGCAGCGTGGACTTGTACTCGAGGAACTGCGACTCGCGGTCGGTGCCGAGGAGGTCGCCGATGGGGCAGGTCCGCTGGCGGGCGACGATGGCTCGTTGCTGCACGCTCGCGGCGAAGATGGCGACGATCTCGGCCTGCAGGTCGGCGCTGTCGAGGTAGTCGTAGACGAGCTGCCTGTTGCGGTCGCCGCGTGACAGCAGCGCTTTCTGGTAGCGCTCGGGGAAGACGTGGTCCCGGAACGTGGCCTCGTCGTTGTTGAGGGCCTGGTTCTGGATCTCGGCGTCGTCGACAAGGTCGCCGGCGGCGGCCTCGAACACGAGGCGGTCCTCGTCGGTCCAGTCGGTGCCGAAGCGCTCGTTTATGCGGGCGATGATCTGCGACAGGGGTTCCTGTTCGGGATCGGTCTGCGGCCCGGTGCCGGAGTAGATGGTGCTGACCTCGCCCTCGCCGGCGGGCAGCCCGACGGAGCCCTCGAAGGTCAGTTCGTGGCGCAGGTGGGTGAGTTCCACCTCCGAGCCCAGGTCGATGCCCTGGCCGGGCGGGCGGCCCCGGATCAGCGCGGCCAGCGCCCGGCAGTACAGGTAGTCGCGTTCGAGGTCGGCGTTGCGGAACGGCACCACCAGCGAAAGGAAGCTGTAGACGCGCACGAACCGCGCCAGCGCGTCCCGGAACACCTCCTGGTCGTCCTCGTCGAGTCCGTCGAAGCGGTCGACGGCGGGTTGCAGCGCAGCGTGGACCTGCGCGTGGTTGCCGTCGCCGAGCACCAGCGCGGCGGTCCGCGCCGTCTCGCCGGTGTCGAGCACGCCGAAGGCATCGAGGCCGCGGCGGGTGTCGAACAGCAGGTTCGGGTCGGTGGGCGGCGCCACGGTCTTGCCGTGGTACACGGCGAACGCCTCGCCGATGGCGTCGGCGTCGTTGACGAAGTCCAGCACGAAGGTGCCGGACTTGTCGGGGTGGGTGCGGTTGAGCCTCGACAGGGTCTGCACCGCAGCGAGGCCGGTGAGGGTCTTGTCGACGTACATGGCCGCCAGCTTCGGCTGGTCGAAGCCGGTCTGGAACTTCTCGGCCACCACCATGATCTGCCAGTCGCCGGTGTCGAAGCGTTCGGCGGTCTGCGACTCACCGAAGCCGTTGGCCTTCGTCTCGGTCAGGCCCTCCACCTCCCCCGAGAACGCCACCAACACCCCCAGCCCGTAGCCCAAGTCGGCGGCGTAGCGGCGCAGCGCCTCCCATATCCGCACAGCGTGAGGCCGCGACGAGCACACCACCATCGCCTTGGCCTGCCCGCCGATCTGACCCGCGATCTTCGTGCGGAAGTGCTCCACGATGATCTCGGCCTTCTGCGCCAGGTTCTCGGGGTGGAAGGCCACGTACTTGGCCAGCGCGCTGCGGGCCTTGGCGGTGTCGTAGGCCGGGTCCTCCAGGATCGTCTTCTCCAGGTGGACGTATTGGTCGTAGGTCACGTAGCGGGCCAGCACGTCCTCGATGAACCCTTCCTCGATGGCCTGGCGCATGGGATACAGGTGGAACGGCTCGTGCCTGCCGCTGGCGCCGACTTCGCCGAACAGTTCCAGGGTGCGGCCCTTGGGCGTGGCGGTGAACGCGAAGAACGACAGGTTGGGCTGGTGGCCCCGCGCCGCCACCGCCGCGGCCAGCAGCGTCTCCGCGTCGGTCGTCTCGGCGTCGGGATCGATGTCCGTTTCTGCCGAGCCGAGCACCCGGCGCAGCTCGGTGGCCGCCTCGCCGGTCTGCGACGAGTGCGCCTCGTCCACGATGACCGCGTAGCTGCGCCCAGGCAGCGACTCGATCCTGTCGAAGATGAACGGGAACTTCTGCAGCGTCGTCACGATGATGCGGGCCTGCTCGCCAGCCAGCGCCGCGGCGAGCTGCGCCGAGTCCTCGTCGATGCGCTGCACGACCCCGACGGCGTGCTCGAACTGGCCGATGGTGTCCTGCAACTGCCGGTCGAGGATCACGCGGTCGGTGATGACCACCACCTTGTCGAACACCTTGACGTCGTCGGTGGTGTGCAGCGACGACAGCCGGTGCGCCAGCCAGGCGATCGAGTTCGACTTGCCCGACCCTGCTGAGTGCTGCACCAGATAACTGCGGCCCGTCCCCCGCTGCTTGGCGTCGGCCTCCAACCGCCGCACCGCGTCCCACTGATGGAACCGCGGGAAGATCACCTCCGGGCGAGCCTTGGACCCTTTCGACGGCTTCTCCACGTGGATGAACCGGCCCAGGATGTCCATCCACGCATCCCGCGACCACACCTGCTCCCACAGATAGGCAGTGGCATGCCCAGCAGGGTTCGGCGGGTTCCCCGCGCCGAGATCGCGGCCCCGGTTGAACGGCAGGAACCGAGTCTGCCTGCCGGCGAGACGCGTGGTCATCGCCGCCGTGAACGGATCGACCGCGAAGTGCACCATCCCCAGCCGGCCTAGCGTCCTGTTCGTGGGCGGACGGTCGGTCCGGTACTGGGCGATGGCGTTCTCGACGGTCTGGCCCGTCAGCGGATTCTTCAACTCCGCCGTCGCCACCGGGATCCCGTTCACGAACAGCCCCAGATCAACAGTCCGCGCACTGGACGGCTCGAACGGCAACTGCCGCGTCACCGACAGCACGTTCGCCTCGTAGCGCTGCGCCAACTCCGGCGTCAACCCATGGGCGGGCTTGAAGAACGCCAACCGGATCGTGAAGTTCCGATCCACCACGCCGCGACGCAGCACGTCCACCGTCCCCCGCCGATCCAACTCCGCCGCCAGCCGCTGCACGAATCCCGCCTGCGCCCCGTCCGGGTCGCCCCCGTACGCCGAATCCACGAGCCGACCCCACTCGCGCCCCTGCGTGACCCCGATGAACTCGAACAGATCAGCAGTATCGACACCCGTCTCAGCATCGAAGTCCCGCGGCCCGACCCCCACATTCCCGACCTTCACCCGGCGGTAGCCGCCGTGGTTGACGAGCCAGGTCGCGATGTGCTCCTCAAACGCCACCTCAGACGCAACCATCAGCCGTCACCTGCATGCGGCCCCGACGTCGGGCCAGAGTCGGGACTAGTCAGCAGCGCGGCCGCCGCGACGAAGCCGGATCGCCGCAAGGAGCGCTTCGTCGCTGTCGTAGCGCACAGCGACCTCATCCTCCGACACCCCGGGGCTGCTGCCAACGCTGGCGTCAAGGTCCGCAAGTGTGAGAGCCTCCTCAGCGTCGTCCAAGTCAGTGCCGGATGCGGGCACGGCAGTCATGGGCGTCGCCCCTCCTCTACAGCGCCGTATCATCCAGGCTATCCCCAGAGTCCGGACGCCCGCGAGGTCATGGAGAAACCCGGGGAAGTTTACCACGCACTACCCAATGAGTCTGACTCACGGCGCTCTGGCACACTGTGTCACGCCACGAACTTGTCGTTTGGCAGGTTCTTGATGTGTGGCCCCAAGAGATTCTCGCCAGCGTGCCCGGAATTTAGACCCAGGCAGCGGCTTTGGGGTACCGGATTTCGTTGTCCAGCACGCAGCTATCAGAGAACGCGATTTGCTCGGTTCCGACACGGTTACGTGATGCGCAATGGCGGAGCGCGAAGGTCAATATGGGGCTCTCGGGGTACAGTTCCGACATCACGCGATCGTCGATGTCATAGCTCGCCATCCAGTACGGGAACTCGTCGCGCAGTAGCTGTGCGATCTGCTTGTGCCGGTCGAATGACATCTCGTCCAAGTACAGGTCCGAGGAACGCGTCAGGTAGGGCGGGTCCACATATACGAAGGTGCTCTGTATGCGAGCCTCGTCGACGCGCGCGAGTAGGTCGATCGCGTCGCCTTCGAAGATGTCGATCTGAGGTGCGTACCGGGCGATTCTGCGCAGCCGCTTGACGAGGTCGTCCTTGTTGAAGCGGCAGTCCAAGCGCCACTCGCCATCCTGTCGCAAGCCTCCAATGGGTCGTGCGCGCAAGATGCCTGATCGGTTGGTGCGGTTGAGGAAGAAGGTCGCGAACCCGAGGTCAAGGTCGTCTGTGGGATCTGTGTTCGTCAGTGTCTGATACTGCGTGTGCCATGTTTCGATGTCCACCTTGCACTCGGTCACCCTCTCGATCAGCTCGTCGCTATGGTCGACCGCACAACGCCAGAACGCGGCGACGGCCGGATCGGAGTCGCCGATTGTCACCAATGACACGCGGCCTTCGTAGAGCAGACGAAGCGCCACAGCCGCGCCCCCTGCGAACGGCTCCATGTAGTGCTGGACGTCAGGCAGGCGGGCCAACACATCCGCGACGAATCTCGCCAACAGCGATTTTCCGCCCGGATATCTGAGCGGACTCACATATGGCATCGCTCAACTGGCCGCCTTTCCAGCTAGGCGTTGACCGATCCGCTCGAAGTACGGCCGATAATTCTCCGCGGTGTTGATCAAGTCCGTCGGCACAGGGTGGTAGTCTACATTGTGGACATGTTGATTGAAGTTCATCGTGTGGTCGCGGTCTTTGGGACGACTCAGGCTGACCGTGACGCCGTGGAACACCTTGTCCTTCTGGTCTTGGGATGTCTGAACTCGCTGGACCACGCGTTCGATGTGCTCCCTCAGGTCGCCCTGCCTTGGGAGGTTCTCTGCACGTCGACACTGCTCCGTCGTCATTTCGATCAGCAGCCGCAAAAGTACGGCCACAGCGTTCGGATTATCGTGAACGTTGAGAGCGCAGAGCTCTTCTGAGATTAGCACGATTCGAGGCTTGAAAGAATCTGGCAAGGGAGCGTCGAGAACGCTCGTCTTCGGCTGACTAGACCGCTTCCGCCCCTTGGACTTCGTCGCTTCCTGCAGCTTGCCCTCGTTTGCCGGTGCCTGATCGTCGCCGCCCGTGGATTGTTCCCCTTCCGACTCTTCTACGGCCTGCTCGGTAGGTTCCTCTTGTGCCCGACGGTCGCCCTCGTCATCGCCTTCTTCGTCGCTATCGCTTGAACCGGCCAATTCGTGGGCGTATGCGACGCGTTGCGGAATTGTCCGCAGGTCGTTGACGTCTTTTCCACCTGCGAGGTCTTTGACAGCGGCAATCAAGCGTTCGTAGAGGACGGCTATACTGGTGCCTTCGGTTGGCACCAGTTCACTGCCCTTGAAGTCGTGCCCCAGAATCGGCCGCACAGCCCTGGTCTGCACAAGCCGGCCAAACGTCGTGATTTCGCCTTCCACGGTCTCGATCGCTTCATGAAGGTCGGTCTCGCCCGGCTCAGTTCGGCTGCTCAACCAGGCCAACGCGGCAGCTCCCCGACCTCGCTGATCGTTGCGGGGACTGAAGCGATGCTGCGCCATTGGCGGCCATTGCACAACCCCGACGCCGTTCATCTGGCCTGTGTGCATCCGTTCGAGCCACAGCCTCCCCTCCTCACGCGTATCTAAGATGGTGCAAGGCAGTCTCTCGAACGAGTGGAGGTCAACCTCGATCTCGGTGGTGATTGGCCGCCAGGAGGCCGGTGCAGAATCTGGTTGCGTGAGAAGCTTGATCGCGGCCAGTCGTCGATTACCGTCCAGAACTACAAAGCGACCGTCCTCAGTGGGGAAGACCAGAAAGCCGAGTCCCGGGTGAAGTCCGTTCTTTGCGATGTCCTCAGTGAGGCTCCTGAGATGCTGCGGACGGATCACGACGAGTCGCTCCAAGGCCGCACCTTGGTCCTCAACCTCACCATGGCGCGGATTCTCAGCATCAAGCAAGAGTTCGCCGATCTGTATGTCATCTCGTCTCATGCCAAATGATCCTAGCAGCGACTGAACCGTCCTTGAACTTCTCCGGGCTTCGCGCAGGCTGGTGTGCCTCGGGTCTCGCGCTCGCATCTGGCTTGATTGGTGCCATCCCCGTGCTCCTTCGGTGTGGGTGGCCTTGGTGCTGGTCCTGTTAGTTGTCATCGTGCTGGTACCGCACGGCACCGCGCCGATCCGATAACCCTTGCACCACGATTCAGCTCATCGTTGACCTCGGCGGCACGGCTCAGATCGGCTGGGGGTCAACGCGAACGGTCTCGCTTGACTCCTCATACCATGTCACACCCTCATCAAGATCGCTGATCAGGGTCTCGCCCTGGTTGTGGAATACCTCGGGCTTGCTGAGGCGAATTGTGCGGCAGTGCTCGATCGCGAACCGCTGCGGGGATCCCTTGAACACCACAGGCATCGCGTGTGGCCACTGGTTATCGGCTGCCTGCCCGAGATGAACTGAGTGGGTCTTGATGAGCGTGCCGTCATCTTCGACCAATATGCCCTCAGCGAAGACCGAGTCCTGCGGTTCCAAATCATCACTTGCGGTGACCTCAGCGTTCGGAGAAGGTCTCATGGTCTCCATCCTCGCGCCGGGGTGTGACACCACCGCCGTGGTTTTGTCCGACTCCCACCAGCGAACGGCTTCAGCAGGCTAACAGCAACTCGGCAAGTCCAGATGCCAGCGAGCGTCAAGCGGCACTCGCTCGGCTGATGATCGCCCAGGACAGCCTCGGACGGAGAACTCGCGCCATCTGGCCGACGGCTCTGGACCCGGGTATTCGGCCCCTGCACCATGAGCCACGTCCCGAGGGTCGGCCAGCAAGGTGCGCCCCACACGACGCATCCCCGTAGGCTCCCTACCGGGCCTGGGAGAGCAGGGCTGGGATCCAGCCGAGCCCTCGCGACGTTCCAAACGTCGCACGAGCCTCAGAGAGCCATACGAGCCGCCGAGGTCCGCGTGAATGGGGCCTCCGGGCTCGGAGCCAGCTCACCGGTTCTGGGGCGTGCGGACCGGGTGCGCTAACGAGCCGCGTAGTACGACCACTTTGCAAACGATGCAAAATCTGGTCAAGGCACGCCCCCGGTGCTGCGCCTGCAACCAGCGCAGGCGCAGCCTGCAGCCCCGGGCAACTCCAAGCCTACGTGGGCAGGCCGCTCGGGCTTGGAAGCACTGGTGCGTCGTGCCAACGCCCCATGGCCAACGGCATTCAGGGTAACGTCCCGGGCACCGACACCTCACCTGAGACCAACGCCGAAATAAGCGCTTGCTTCCGCTCAGTCAAGAGTTCTATCTGTCTCTCGATCAGAAGCTTTGCCGCGCGCTGCGGCGACAGACGATCTGTGAGTCTCGCGACCTCCGACATATGGCGATTGAACGGTACTGCTGGAACACGAACGGCTGCAAGATCATCGCGGCGAATCTTCAGTGTCAGCCCAACATCAGTCCGAATTGAGCTTTCTATCTGTGCACGGGCAGGAGAGCTGAGCAAGGCCGCGGCAACAAACTCGGGATCAGCTTGAGTAAGTCGCACTCGGTACACGAGATCTGACAATGTCAAGCTTTGCGTCCCAACGTATGCCACGCACGCCCTCCCCACCATCGACCGGGATCCTGAGCCCCTCGTAACAAGAAGATCACCGTCGTGCAGAAGCCATCGCGTATCGCACTCGGTTTCAGGTGGAAGCCTCTTATTGTTGGCCGCAACGAACCGTCCAGACGAAACTGCGCTGGTCTTAATCACGCCAGACTCACCGAGTCCGGCGGGCTCCGAATCGCAAACGGGACTCCATCCCTGCTCAATAGCGTGAGACCAGCGACGGATGGATACGAGTCCATGTACTGATACGAGACTCTGAAACCAATCGTCACGCTGGGCTTGTAGCCGCTCATCGATGAGTTCGAGCCTGCGGCGCTTCTTTGAAATAAGAGAATCGATTCGAGTAGTCGTAGTGTCGAGATAATCTGCGATGTCATGCTGTAGTTTGATATAGGGTAGCAAGATTGGTAGACGGCGCAGCTCGTCCCAAGAAATATCGAACTGTGAGGGCGGCATCCACTTGGAAATACGCGTCAGTTCCTGCAAGTAGACAGACGAGCGTAACAAGTAATGAAGAAAGCGAGGATTGACATCCTCCAATGGTCGACATACGAAATACGCTGGACTGACAATACCCGTATGACTGGACACACCGAGGCCGCCCTGCCATGTTCTCAACTTATTGAACACAATATCGCCAGGTGCCACGACGAGATATTTGCTTAGGTCGTCGCCGAGACGATTATGGTTATCATCCCGGTAGGAACGGGGTACGACGCCTTCGTCAAGAAATACTGAGAGTGGTTCCAAGTCCGGCCGTTCGCGAATCTGCATTCGGACAGTGAGACGACCAAGAGGAGCAAGCCGCCACTCATGTGGCTTGTTGAGCTCACTGATGATGCTCATGCTTCAAGCTCACTGATTAGAACCTGTAATTCCCCTTCTAGTGTCTTGATTTCGGAGTCGATCTCGTCGAGTGGGCGTGGAAGGATGTAGGAGTAGAAGTAGCGAGTTAGGGGAATCTCGTAGCTAATCTTAACCTTCTTCGGATCGCACCACACGTCGGGGACGTATGGACAAACTTCAGTCTCAAGATAGTCATCAATGGCAGTGCGGTAATCGATGGATGCAAGTCGGGAGGCCGGTTCGGCTTCGAAAGTCACCCTCACCGCTGGCAGAGGAACATTCTCGTAGTCGCGCAGGCTCGGATCGGGCTTCGGGTCCCCTGCGCGATCAGTGACGACAGGGGCGTCGGGATCGCGGACTGCTAGAGCATTAGTCACAGCCTTGACGATGGCGGCAGAGTTCACGCCGTTAGCCGACACGAGTGCCTCCTGCACTGCTGACTTGGCTGACTCTTCCGAGGAATAGACACTGCCCTCGCGGTGGAGCAACGCTTCGAGCAGCGCTTCGAGCAGTAGATCGTCGAGCTTCCCAACGCTCTTGTCGGCCTTGACAGCCGTGAGGGTCCGGTCGGTGATCTCCCAGCGGAGCCGTAGGGGGCGTTCGACGGTGATGCGGAGGAAACCGAATGACTCGTTGTGGAAGATCTTGACCCGCGGACCTTCCTCGAAGGTGCCGTAGGGGCGGGTGATCTCGTCGATCTGCGCGTCGGAGATCTCCTTGCGCTTCTCCCCGAGACTCCTGCGCATCTTGGTGAAGCTCTCGCGGGCGTCGATGAGTTGGACCTTCCCGCGGCGCTGCGGAGCCTTGCGGTTGGTGACGACCCAGAAGTAGGTGGAGATGCCGGTGTTGTAGAAGAGTTGATCGGGCAGGGCGACAACCGCTTCGAGCATGTCGCTCTCGATAATCCAGCGTCGGATCTCGGACTCGCCCGATCCGGCACCGCCAGTGAACAGAGGGGAACCGTTGAACACGATCGCCAGCCGA
>JAPOYA010000010.1 GCA_026706815.1 Acidimicrobiaceae bacterium
CAACTGGATATCTCCCATTATTCGACATAACTCCATCCTCTCAAGGATCAGAGCCTCCACCGAACCCGGGGCGATTCAGAGGATTGTCGACAAAGAGTCGACCAACCCGTTCTCGCCCACGTTCGGCACGGCGCCTCCGCTGCTTGTCGGGCGTGACGAAACGGTGCGCCGAGTCACAACAGCCGTTGAAGTCGGTCCCCAGCATCCCGACTACACAATCTTGATCACTGGTCCGCGAGGGTCAGGTAAGACAGCGCTTCTGAACGCGATCGAAAGTGAGGCGAATAGAGCGTCTTGGCAGGTGATCTCCGTGTCCGCTTCGACACCGAAGCTGTGCGAGCGCATTACGCGGTCCGCGGTGGGGATCTTGAGTCAGACGTCCACGCTCAAGCCGCGCCTCTCATCGCTGAGTGCGATGGGCTTGTCGGTTTCGTGGGAAACTCCGAATCGGTCGAAACAGACCTAGGCGTCGACCTTCGATCAGTGTTGACCGTACTGGCGTCTGAACTCGACAGCCGGCGTCTCGGAGTTCTAGTGACCGTGGACGAACTACAGGGTGCCGAACCCGGCGAGATGAGGGAGCTGGCAGTCGCAATTCAGCATGTGACGCGCCGTGAGACCCAGCCCGTGCTCTTCGTCGGCGCGGCGCTGCCCGAGATTGAAGACACGCTCTTGGCCGACCCCGGGATGACCTTCTTCCAACGTTGCGCTCGCACTCATCTCGATCCGCTTGGTGATGAGGATGTTGCGAAGGCTCTTCGCGAGCCGATTCGTGAACGCGGCTCAGAGATAGCAGACGAAGCGCTTCGAGTGGCGGTGACGTCCACTTCGGGCTATCCGTTCATGGTGCAGCTCGTCGGCTATCACTGCTGGGAGGCATCGCTTGATCCCAAGCGCGGCATCAGCCGCGTGGATGTCGACGCGGGGATTGCCGAAGCGGGAACGGCCCTAGTCGAGCTGGTCGTCAAACCTGTCTGGAAGTCCCTGTCAGAAATGGACCAGCGTTTCTTGACTGCTATGGCATCTGACGACGGGCCGTCACGGGTCAGCGAAGTTGCCGAGCGGATCGACAGGTCGAACGACTATGCCCGCTTCTACCGCGGCCGCCTCATTAGATCCGGGCTTGTTGTGCCCGCCGGTCGTGGTTTTCTTGAATTCGCCCACCATTCTCTTCGGAACTGGTTACGCGCCGACGGTGCATTCGAATCGTCTGCAAGCCGACGCGACTGAACCGATACCGGGGAACGGACCCGAGCTGGGCCCAGTGCTCACTGGCCCATTCTCAGTACGCGCTTGGGAGTATCGTAAGCTGATACGAAAGCAGGAGGGAATAGCGAGATGCGAGACGACCGCTTCGTGCAACCGCTGTACACCTTTGCTCAGGCTGCCCGGTTCATTGGGATGCACCAGGCGACTCTGGCCACATGGACGAGACCTCCTCGTTGCCGTCAGACATCGCCTGGCGGCGGTCGCGGTCACACGGCGGTCGTGACTGCGCTTCCACCTGAACCGGGGGACCTCCGCCGTATCCCCTTCATCGGGTTGATCGAGGCCACTGTCGTGGAGGCGTTCCGACGGACAGGGCTCTCGCTGCAACGTATTCGTCGGGCACTTACCGTCTTGGCCGAACAAGGAGAGCTGGAACACGCGTTGGCTTCCGAGCATCTGTTTACGGACGGCGCCGAAGTGCTGTACGACTACGCCGCGAGCAACGAAGAACTTCAGATCCGTTTGCTCACCCTGACCGAAGTCAGCACCGGTCAGCGTGTCTTCCACGAAGTGATCTTGGACTACTTGAGGCGCATCGAGTTCACCGATGGCTGGGCAACCGGGCTCATCCTTCCGATCACCGAGCGGCCATTGTTGAGAGTCGTCCCAGAGGTCGCCGGTGGCACACCGTTGTTCATGGAGGGGGGCGCGCCGTTGTCGGTGGTTCGTTCGCGCTTTGTCGCCGGGGAACCGGTTGAGTCGATTGCGGCCGACTATGAGGTTCCCGCCGCCCATATCACCGAGAGTCTGAATGCCATCTGGCCTACCTTCGAAGCCGCCTAACGGTTCCCTTCCAGTCTTTTTCTTGGACCGCGGCTTCGGCGGGCACTACGTGGCCGGCGCCGAGTTGGACCGCTATGCACAGTTGTCATACGGTCAGGCTGTGGGCAGGGGTTCGGTAGTTGTTGGTGACGGGCAACTCGCGGGTGCGGTCGACTGAGTCGCGGACGGATAGCTCCGACCGTTAGGGTTTCACGGCGCCGGTCAGGGCCGAAAGGCAATTTGAAACCCTGTTGGGAATCATCGCCGAGAGTTCCCGAACGATGCGAGCCGAACGATGCTCGGGATCGAGTTCGTCAACAGCGCGCTCGAAAGCCGCCGGCAGGGCTCCGGCGACCCGCTCGACCCGTTCGACGCCTTCGGTTGGGTTCAGGCCGACTGCACGGGCTGTTTCACGCCATGCCTCTCGGCTGGCGGCAGCAAGAATTCGTCGATCTTCGAGCACAGACATCGCCAGGCTCCAAGACTCATAGTGGTGGGGATCCTCGGGCATGATCGACCAGATGTCGTAGAGTGGTGCGAGTCGGACTGTGTTGGGACCCAGGAAGATGCTGTAGTTCTTGGCGTGGGCGTCGGTGTTGCAGATCAACCAGTTGTAGGCCAACGCGTCGAAGAAGCCGGCGATATCGCGGGCGGGCTCGGTCGAATGGCTCGAGAGTATTCGGGCGAGGCTTGCGGGGCTGTGGCTGTCTGGGTCGTCGTTTTGGTAGATCGATGCTTTGTGGTTGCCCGCAGCTTGGTGAAGGTCTTCTTGATGCACGCGCAGCAGCGCTCCGTCGGGTTCGCGTATCCGGTCGAAGCGCCGAACAATGACCACCTTGTGCTCGCCCCAGGTTTGCAGTTCTGATAGCGCAGTCGCCAGACCTGCGTGGCGCGCCGTGGCGAGACACAGGTGCTCGTTGACGGACTGCTCGGGTTGGTTCGGCATGGGGACTTTCAGAATGTGAGTCGATGGCTGCGATCCGTGGGGCTCGCCCCACCGTCGGGGGTTGGCGTCGTCTCGGTACAAGGCTGTTTTGGCGTAGGCTCCCGCAAGGCTGAAGGCGCTGCGACGAAGCTGGCGCCCCCAAAGGGTCCCTTGGCGCACCATGTCGGCGACCATCTCGGTGGTTTGTCCCGGAGTCAGCCAGTCGACATCGCCGGCCTGCAAGCTCTCAATGCAGGTGCCGGGCACGCAGAACTGCACCGCTCCGGCGCATTCGAGTCCCATCTTGGTGCTGAGCAGGTGGAACGGCTCAGACGAGGCGGCGCCGTATTTTGCGGCCCAGTGGTTCCGCACTTGGGAGTGCCCGGGCAACAGGCCCGCTAGCCAGCCATCCACTGTCTCGCCGGTGCAGTTGCGTTGTTGCATCGGCATGCTTACAGACAGCGGAACCGCAGTGGGCGAATCGACGTAGGTTTCGCTGTACTCGAAGCTCAACAGGGCGCCGCGCTTCGCGGCTCGGGTCATGTGACCGGCTCTCTGGCCTGACATCAACACTTCAAGTCGGTCGGTGGTCATTTTATTCGGCTGCGGCTTGCAGTTGTCGGAACACGCGGTCGATGTCTGTTTCCGGTCTCTTGTGTACAGCTAGAGACAACCCCAGTGCTTGGGTCAGGCGCATCACGCGGGCGAGTCCGAAGTCCCCCTTGGCGTTCTCGAATTCCGACAGCCACTGCACCGATACCTGAGCTGTGTCAGATACCTGTTGTTGGGTGAGCCCGAGTTCGCGTCGGCGGCCGGCAAGCACCCTTGACAGAGTGGCTGGTTCTCGCAGGTCTGAGCCCAAGGCTTCAATGGGGTGTGGTTTGGTTGGCATTGGCTGGTTTTCTCCGTGTCGTATCTTCGCCGATGCACGAATATACCGATGATTTACTATAACTTCATCTATTCACGAAACCAGAGACCCTATATGTTGACTTCGCCTTTCTGCGAAGTGAATCGTTGAGGGGCGAATCGCACCGAGCGGCTATAAGGCTTGCCTAACGAGATGTTATGCCGGGAGTTCACACAGCCAGGCTGTGGACGGGGCTTCGGTACTCATTGGTGACGGTCAACTCTTCGGCAGTCAACTTGAGACTCACAACAAGCTCGTTCGCGACGCCGGGCACGATGGCGTTCACCCTGCCGATGAGCGAACAGCCGTCTGCCGGGATTGTCCCGCCCCAACGCTGCTCTGAAACTATCGCGGAGCCGCCGCCGGTGATGTTGGCCCGCACAGAAGCATGCACCTGTGCCTCGTCGATGGGAGTGCGCCGGTCAGACACGACATGCACCGCCAGGTCGATCTCCTCACCCGGCGACAGCAGAGGCGGTAGAGGATCCGCCACGACGATGACGGGGCGACAGGCATCGAGCAGGGCCTGCCACCCCGGCTTGGCGCGCCTCTGGCGGTCGAGCACTCCGAAGCCGCCCGCTTCTGAGGCGTCAGCCAGATAGAACAGCGAGAAACCACCGGTCGGATGGTATTTGAGCCGGCGCAGCAATTCGATCGAGGTCTTGACGACCTCGGCCTGAGCGATGCCCGTCAGCCTCGCCCAGTCCTCGGCATCACGCGCACGCTCAGGCGCGACGAGGTGCAGCAGGGACTCGCTCGGGGCCCCCACGGACGCGGCGATCCGTTCCCAGTCAAGCGTTGGCCACTGGGAGTCATGGGGATGGTGGGAGCCATGGGGACGGGCAGCATCGAGATGCGGGTTCTGCAATTCAACGGTGGCGGCGCCGAAAGCGGTCACGAACCTGGTCATCCGTGGGATCCGGGCTGCCGCGGCAGCGAGGTCCGCGGCTCTGCCATGATGCCAGCCGAACCAGAGGTGACTGGTCGTGCCGTCGAAATCGGGAAAGGTAGGCGGCACCGCGGTGTGTGCCACCACCGGGCGGGAACCGTCGGTGCGGTTCAGCACCCTGCGCACCGAGCGGTCCAGCACGGTGCGGTTCCATGAGGGGGTTTGCTGGCCGATCAGCGGCGGCGTCGGCGAAGGAGTCTCCGACTTCTTGAAGGGCTCATCGTGGGCGCACCAAACGGCCACCGACGGGTGATGCCCCAGCAGGTCCACCGCCTCTCTGGCCTGGCGTGTCGCCTGGGGGCGAACGCCGCGTGCCATCTGTCCCCTGAGCGGAAGGTCCTGCCAAACCAGCATGCCGATCTCGTCGGCTGTCTCGTAAACCTCGCGCCGGGCGATGTGGGAGATCACGCGGATCATGTCGAGACCGGCACGTTTGGCTGTCAGCACATCGTCTGCCACCTCCGAAGAGCCGGCGTCTCCCGGCCGGGCCGACGTCGGCAGCATGCCGATGCCCTTGGCGAAGAGGCGTTCGCCGTTGACATGCAGAATCCAGTTGCGCATGCGCACCGAACGAAATCCGACTCGGGCCGCGAATGAGTCTGAGACCTCGCCGTCGACTACCACCTCGCAGAGCAGGTCGTGCAGCGGCTGATCGCCCAACGAGTGCGGCCACCACAATTCTGGTTCTGGCACATCGACCGTCCACTCGACCCGGTTCTCGCCCGCCGCGGCTGGATGCTCCAGTTCGTGCTCGTGGCCGCACACTCTGGTCCGCAGCACAACCGGCCCGGCGACCGGGGTGTCGAACACGCAGCGCAGAGCGAGGGCAGCGCTGGCGGGGTCGGCTCCCAGACACACGGTGCGGGAGAACAGGATTGCCGTGCTCCCGGTTTCACGAATGCGCACGGGGCGCCAGATGCCGCCGGGGTTCTCTTCAGCAGTCCCGGAGAGCTCCGGGTCGGCAAGAGCCCCCATCAAAGACGTACGAGCAGCCGCGCCCTTGTCCGGAGCACAGGTCACATCCACGGCCAGCAGGTGATCGCTGCGGTCTTCGAGGTGTTGGGTGATGTCGAAGCCGTGAGAAATGAAGTAACCGTCTGTGGTGCCGACGTAGCGTCCGTTGAGCCAGACGTCGCTTTGTTGGCATATGCCGTCGAGCCACAGCCGACAGCGACGATCAGCGTCTGGTGCTTTGAGCGCGAATCGGGTTCGGTACAGCACCGCGTGGGCCTCAGCGAACTCCAGGTGGCTGGACCAGTGCCCGGGAACTGTGATCTCCGACCAGGCGCGATCATCGAGTTCGGGTTGGTGGAACGTGCGTCGCCTCTCGTCGTTGGCGGTGGTTGCACGCCACTGGCCGGACAGTTCCATCCCGTCGAGCGTACCGTTGCGTCTCTGAGGGCTCTTGCCTGCACAACTGTTTGTCTGTGTTGGCAGCCCGTATAGTGTCCCCGACATGTCGAGACCAGAGACCCCGAGACCTGAGACCCTGGGGGCGCTTCGCAAGAGCGGGTGGGAGTCGGTCCCTGTCCGCCAAGAGCTGCGAAACAACGCCATCGAGCGCATACGCGGCGGCGACCCGCTGTTCAGCGAGGTGATCGGCTATGACAACACGGTCAACCCCCAGCTCGCCAATGCCCTGCTTGCCGGTCACGACGTCATATTCTTGGGCGAACGGGGGCAGGCCAAGACTCGCATGATCCGCGGTCTTTGCAGCCTTCTAGACGAATGGACGCCGATTGTTGCGGGATCGGAGATCAACGATGACCCGTACCATCCGATCTCGCGCCATGCCCGTGACCTGATCGAAGAGCACGGCGACGACACGCCTATTTCATGGGTCCACCGCGACGAGCGCCTAGGGGAGAAGCTGGCCACTCCGGACACGTCGATCGCGGATCTCATTGGTGAAGTGGATCCGATCCGGGTGGCCGAGGGACGTTATCTCTCCGACGAGCTCACGATCCACTACGGGCTCGTGCCGCGCACCAACCGCGGCATCTTCGCCATTAACGAACTGCCCGACCTCGCGGAGCGCATCCAAGTCGGCCTGCTCAACGTGTTGGAGGAGAGGGACGTGCAGATCCGCGGTCACAAGGTCAGACTTCCCCTTGACGTGGTGCTCGTCGCCTCAGCGAATCCGGAGGATTACACGAACCGGGGCCGGATCATCACCCCGCTGAAGGATCGGTTCGGTTCACAGATCCGCACCCACTATCCCCTCGACGTCGACACTGAGATGGCGATCGTTGAACAGGAGGCCGATGTTGCCTTCGCCGACGACATCGAGGTCTCGGTCCCGTCGTTCATGAGCGAGATCGTGGCGACCCTGACTCACGCGGCCCGAGCCAGCCAGCACATCTCGCAACGTTCGGGTGTGTCAGTGCGGCTGTCGATCGCCAACGAGGAGATCATGGTGGCCAACGCAGTGCGGCGCACCCTGCGGGTCGGTGGCGCCCATGTCGTGCCTCGCATCGTCGATCTTGAAGCGCTCCCCGCGTCGACTTCGGGGAAAGTCGAGATGGAGACTCTCGATGAGGGGCGTGACAGCGAGATTCTTCACAATCTGGTGCGCGCCGCGGTGCTGGCGGTGTTCAAGGAGCGGGTGCCGCCGGACATGCATCTTGGTGTTGTCGAGGCGTTCGAGGGCGACCTCGTAGTCGACACGGGGGAAGATGTCACCGACGAGGCATATACGGCGATGCTGGAGCAGATTCCGGCTCTTGTTCCCCCGGTGCAGGCGCTGTTGTCTGATGAGGATCAAGCTGAATCTCCAGCGCTGGTGGCCAGTGCTACTGAGTTGATCCTCGAGGGTCTTCATCTGCTGAAGCGGCTCAACAAGGACGGCGGGGGCACCAGGTCTCAGTTCCGTAGCCGCGGCTGAGCGAGCCGGCGGGAGAGTCCGGTCGTGGTCGAAGACGCCGATGACGAAGATGACGCCGGACGGCGAAGTTCCTGACGGTCTGCTGCGGCGGGCCGATGGGACCTTGGCCTGTTGGTGGGGGGAAGGCCATGATGACTACTCGGCGTATCACGACCAAGAGTGGGGCGTGCCGGTCGCAGACGATGTGCGGCTGTACGAGAAGATGTGCCTCGAAGGCTTCCAGTCGGGCCTCTCCTGGTTGACGATTCTCCGCAAACGAGAGAACTTCCGCGCCGCTTTCTGTGGCTTCGACTTCGAGCAGGTGGCCCGTTTCGGTGCGTCCGATGTGGATCGACTGCTCGGCGATGCAGGCATCGTCCGCCATCGGGGCAAGATCGAAGCCACGGTCGACAACGCCCGCGCGGCGATCGACACTGTGGATCGACATGGCAGCCTGGCCGAGTTCTTCTGGAGCTTCGAGCCTGATCCGGCGGCGCGGCCCGCACGCATCGACCACGAGGCCGTGATGTCGATGGCAGCGACTGCGGAGTCGGCGGCCATGAGCAAAGCGCTCAAGAAACTCGGCTGGCGCTTCGTCGGCCCCACGACCTGCTACGCCCTGATGCAAGCCTCCGGCATTGTGAACGATCATCTTGAGGGTTGTCACCGCCGCACCGCCATTGAGTCCCTGCGCCTAGAAGCGCGGAAATGAGTGGGTCCGCGGCTGGCAACCGAGTGGTCCGCATCGCCTACACTTCCGGCGATGCGTTCACCTAGATGGTCGTGGCCTGTGGTCGATGCCACCACGTTTGGCGCCAGCGGCGACTTGGCGAAGGTATTCCGAAACGAAGAGGTGAAGGCACCCGGGTTCTTCGCCGCCGACCCTATCCACCCTGATGCAGCATTGCTGGCTCGCGAGGCGATACAGAATGCCTGGGACGCGGCGAGGGAGCGTCGTGAGTCGCAGATGCCCGAGGAACGGCTGCCCTTTGAGATCCGCTTCCGTTTCTTCGACGTCGGCGGTGATGAAGCCGAAGCGCTGATCAACCGCCTCGGTTTGCATGAACTCGAAGAGCGTGCGGCCCGTGTCGGTGACAGGCGACAGATCGGCCTGACCGAGAGCGACTGCTTCGCCGAACTCAGCCGAGGTGGTGATCTACGTCTCTTGGAGGTATCCGAGTCTGGCGGAGGGGGTATGGGCGGTGTTTGGGGTACCCAGCAGTCGAAACTGTGGCTGGCGATGTGCAGTACCGGCTTCACTCCGGCCTCCGGGGGGCGCGGCGGCTCCTTCGGTTACGGCAAGGCTGGCCTGATCCGCGCGTCCGCCATCCGAACTGTGATCGCGTACTCCTGTTTCGGCGGCCTGCCTGAAGACAATAACGTGACGCGCCGTCTGCTCGGCATGACCTACTGGGGGCCGCACGATTTTGAGGGCGAGCAGCACAAGGGCTGGGCGCACTTCGGTTCCGAACACAGCGGTCAGGACGGGATCTATCCGGCAGTGGACAGGGAGGCGGACGACTTGGCCACCGGTCTCGGGATGGAACTGCGCTCCGCGGAGTACCCGGAACAGATCGGCACCACGATGCTGTTGGTTTGTCCGACGGTGGATCCGGTTGACCTCAAACGTGCCGTTGAACGCTATTGGTGGCCGGCCTTGGAGGACAGCGGTGAACTGCAGTTCGACGTGAGCATCGTCGACGAGACCGCGCCGGAAATCGGGGGGGGGGGGGCTTGTCCCGCGCCCGAAGTCAAACCCGAATCTGCGCCCGTTCATCGACGCCTACCAGGTGGCGACGACCTCCCAGGACGCCAGACGGGACAATGCCCGCAAGCACAAATTGGGATCTCGCACCGGTTACGACGGGGTCGGGGATCTCGGCCTGGTCACCGAACTGCCGGGCTGGTCGCAGCCGGTAGCGGGCGATTCTGATGGTGAGGATTACGGCGAGGTCGAGCATTGCAGTCTCGTGGCACTCGTTCGCTCGCCGCGCATGGTCGTGGAGTACTTCGTGGCCCGGAAGAAAGCTCCGCACATTCGCGGAGTCTTCGTTGCCGATAAGGCGGTCAACGAAGCGCTGCGGCAGACCGAGCCGAAACTGCACGACGCCTGGGAGTCTACCAGTGACGGTTCCGATGTCCGGCCCGAGGACACCGCGGTCGCGAGATTTGTCCGGGGTCGGATCAAGTATCACGTCGACCAGTTCAGCCGCAACAGCACGCCGCGTACACCAGACCCAGATCAGTTGCGACTGCCCGAATGGGATCGTCTCATGCGTCTGCTGCTGCGGGGTACGGGCCGAAGCAGGCAGTCGCCGCCGCAGGCCGGTCCGCGTCCGTTCTCGATCCAGCCAGGTGAACGGCTCACGCAAGGTGTTGACGGCCGGTTGGAGCTCGGCGGCACCGCGAGGATCGGTTTCAGCGAGCACCATGATCCTGAGGCCGATCCACGCCACGAGGTGGAGGTGGTGATCCGCTGCGGCTTTGTCGCTGAGGACCGCCGCTCGGATTTGCTGGAGATCGAGATCGACCCGCCGGCGGGATTCAGCCGACACCCGGACAAGCCCGAGTTCTTCACGGGGCACTTGTTCGTGGGTCAAGACGTTGCTTTTGAGTACAGCTGCGAGCCGTATGAGGCTGACTGGACGGTCGAGTTGACTGTTGACGCGGATTTCGTGTCGGTAGGGACTGAGCTGAGGCCCGTCTCCAGTGGGAGCGACGCGTGAGTCGCGAGAAGCGTACGATCCGCCCCTACACCGTTGCTTCGGGTCTGAGTTCTGCGTTCAAATCGACCGAGGTGCGGCTCGGCGACGACCTGTCCTGCTCGGCCGGGTCAAGCTTGACGGTCGACGACGGAACGTTTACTCGGCGCGAAGTGTGGGTCGAGTGGACGACTGAGAGTGAATTCGACCGATTTTGCAGACGCCTGACCAATGCGGCCGCGGACACAGGGGTTCATCCTCGGTGGCTCCGCCTCGTGGTCGTGGCCCGCACGGGCAGCCTGAAGCTCGCTGAGAAACTCCTCGATCACGGGCTCGACAGGCTCGACGACATCGAAAGGTGTACTCGCCTCGACTTGGATCCCGGTGGGGAGCGCAGACCCGTGTTCTGCGCTGGAACCCACGGCACCGTGGTGGATGCGTACGTGGCACTGTCACCGGACTGGACCTCGGGTTCGTTGGTGGAGCGTCGACTCCCCAAACGGGCTGCCTCCTGGCTCGCCAGGGCGACATTTAGACTCGAGGCAAGCGCCCAAGCCGCCGTGCTGTTCCAGCCGCGACCGCTGACCGAGGCCAAGAGAGAAGAACTCGGACTCCCCCAGGGAACCCTCCGCTTCATCGACCTCGGAGGCCAAGACCTAGAGGAGGCGATCGAAGGCACGCCCGATGTCGACGTGTTGGTCGATGAGGGCACTCTGACAGCCCTCAACGCGAACAGGACGTCCGCGGCGGCCGTGTTCTTCCAGCGGCAGCTTCTCCTCGACTTCGTCAGCGCCGTGGTGTTTGAGTACGCCCGGAGTGCAGATTCTGGCACCATCACCCTTTACGAAGATGTCAAGGACTCGCTCATCGGCAAGGTCGTGCAGCTCATCGCCGAGCCGAACGATGAAGCCCGCGATAGAACTCTACGCCAGTGTCGGAGTGATCCTGCGCGGCTCGTGGCTTTGGCCGAAGACGTTCTCCGTTTGCGTGAAGGAGTCAACCAACTGTTCCGGGCGGCACGGTGAGTTGCCTGACTCTCAGCTTAGGCGAGGCTCTTGAAGTCTCGGAGAACCGGATCGCCCGTTTGCGTAGCGGTCTCGACGATGCAGGAAAACCAACTGGGCCTTTGGTCATCGACTCTCTCAACGAAGACATGAACAACAGGGGCCACTTCAGTGGTGAAGAGCACGAGTTCTCCGACCAACTGCTCGAATCGGCGCGACACGAGATAGAGGATCTCATCGGCTCGCATCCGGCCGACCTCAGTGGTGCGCGCAAAGACGTTGTCGAAGGCAAGGCGTCTTTGGTGCTGCACCGCGCGATCAGCGACTTGGGAGCCGATTTTGTGATGCTCGATGATCCCGGTTTCTGGCGCTACGTGGCGATCGCGCATCTATGGAACTTCGCGGTATGGCGCGAGTACGGGACTCTGTTCCCCAAGCCCAAGGCCTCAGGCGAGCCAGCCAGTTCTCCGGCACGGAAGTTCGCGGTCTATGTCGACGGTCGCAAGTTTCATGAGTGCGTGCCGTCGCGTATGTGGCTGCGGGTCAATGTGCTCGGCGGGCAGGAACTCGACCTGGCCTTCAAGGCCGAGGGCAGCACCGATTTCTGGCGCAGTCACATCCTGCGAGTGAAGGCCGGGGAGCATCCTGGGATCGTACGGGCGATGGCTCGCCGCCAAGCGGAGGAGTCCACTCGGCTGGCGACTACTCCGCTGCGAGAGTTTGCCAAGCAACTTAACCGCACGCTGCAAAATCTCGTATCCGCCATGCTTGACGACGAAGCCGCGGACGTGCTGGTCGAAGAACTTTGGGAACGGCAACTCCGGTGAGCAACGACGATGGATCGGTTGCCCCGATGTCACAGCGGCGTGCTCAACTGATGATCGTGGAGATGCGATTTGAGAGGAAAGCGGCGTGAGTCTCGGAAACGTGGCCGACTCGGCAACGTCGGGTAACGGCTCGGCGCGTTCGGCCACTCTCGTTGACGGCGACCAGTTGGTGCGCTCTGTGCCGATTGGTTCGGGGGAGATTCGTTCGCATGTAACCCTTGAAGAGTCATCTTCGATGAACGGTGGTTCGGTTCAGGCGGACCTCATGGGTGCTTGGTGGCTGGCGTTCATGCAAGGAACCATGCCGTCTGCCGGACCCGTTAGGCGGCCCGGTGAGAAGTTGGTGCTTCGGGTCGCGGACCTGTTCAGCGGAATCGGTGGATTCTTGGTCGGTACGGGGCAACTTGCTGTTGAAGCAGGTGCGGAGCAACGCTGCGAGTTGGCCGTTGACATCGACGCCGACGCACTGGAAGTGCATCGGCGCAACCATGGAACTCGCCGAACCGTTGCGGCGTCCGTGACTTCGCTGGTCGACTACCGGATTCGTGGATCGGGTGTAGACGCGGAGTTCGTGTATCCGCCTGAGATCCTTGACGACGGACTGTCTTCAGGGTGTGAAGACATCGACTTGCTGACCGCGGGCCCGCCTTGTCAAGGCCATTCGAATCTGAACAACCGCTCCCGACGAACCGACCGCCGCAACCTTCTGTACCTGGATGTGCCGGCGTTCGCCGTTGCTTGTCGGGCTCGAAGCGTCGCCATCGAAAACGTCACCTCCGTCGTTCATGACGGAGCGGACGTGGTCGCTACCGCCAAGGCGCTGCTGATTGCCAACGGCTACGAGGTGACAGAAGGCGTCCTGGCTGCCGATGAGATGGGCTGGCCTCAGACCCGGCGGCGTCACTTTTTGATCGCTCGCCGTTTCGACGCCCCCCGGCCGTTCGGGACCGATACCTCTGGCCGAGGTGCGCGACCTGCTGGCCCAAGAGCGAGCTCGTTCGGTGGAGTGGGCAATCTGTGGTGGTCAGTCATTGTCCGACGACCCGGCTATGCACGACCTTCCCGAGTTCACCGAAGTGACTCGCGAGCGGATCGCCTGGCTCTTCGAAAACGAAAAGCACGATCTGGCCCTCGCTGAGCGGCCTGAATGCCACCAAGACGGAACAAGTTACGGCGCGGTCTACGGCCGAATGCACGGCAACAGGCCTGCACCCACGATCACGACCGGGTTCATGACACCGGGGCGAGGGCGCTTCGTGCATCCCACCGAACAGCGGACGCTGACCGCGGCCGAAGCAGCTCGTTTGCAGGGTTTTCCGGATGCTTTCGCCTTCCGGCCCGGCCCAGACAGACCTCCCACGCGGACCCAGCTCGCAAAGTGGATCGGCGATGCCGTGACCGCGCCCTTGGGCTACGCCGCAGCGCTCTCTGCATTGGGTCCAGTTCTCGTAGATTCAGGGGGTCCCGAGCACAAACCGTGAATAGCATCTTGATGTTGTTCTAATCGCATCATGATGCGATAACATGGCAACCATGCGTACCACCGTGACTTTGGCTGATGATGTGGCAGCCGCTGTCAACGAGGTCCGCAGAACCGCGAACGTCGGCGTCAGCGAAGCTGTCAACCGGCTCGTGCGAAAGGGTCTCGCCGAGCGTGCGACTACTCCTCAATACGAACACCTGAGCTTCGATGTCGGGATGAAGATCGACGTCAGCAACATCGGTGAGGTCCTCGCGTTGCTTGACGAGCTCGACTGACCCGTGCTGGTCGACGCGAACCTCCTGTTGTACGCCGTGGACAGGTCTTCGGTCCACAACAGACGGGCCGAGGAGTGGCTGGTCGGAGTGCTGAGAGGGAACAGCCGGGTCGGTTTGCCGTGGCAGACGCTCGGCGCATTCGTCCGCATTGTCACGAATCCCCGCATCAACGAGCACCCGTTGAAGCCCGACCAAGCGTGGGCCTGCGTTCAAGCGTGGGTCGGCGCGGAGGTGTGCTGGATTCCTCCAGCGACTCAGAGGACAGCGACGATCTTCGGAGGCCTGATAGTCCGACACGGGGTGACCGCCAACCTGGTCCCCGATGCGATGCTGGCCGCGCTCGCCATAGAGCACGGCTTGACAATCATGAGCGCCGATTCCGATTTCGCCCGGTTCAGCGAAGTCCGCTGGCAGAACCCGCTCGCGCCCTAGCGCAGCGGACCGCGGGTCGGGCTGGGGTGGGCGGCGAACTTTTGGATCTGGTGATGCTTGGTCATCGCTGAGCCGGGCGGCCCCAAGAGCATGTGGGCGCGCAGATTGCGGCGGTGGAACAGCCTCACCAACTCCTCGTCGTGAGCATTGGTGTCGGCATTGGTGAGCACGAATCGTTCGAGTTCGGCCTCCCCCTGTTGCCAGTCGGCGGGTCTGTGTCCGAGCAGGAGATGCAGGTCGTCGAGGTTGGCCTGTTCGGTGGCCTCGCCGATCTCGTCGACGCGGGCAAGGTGGCGGGCCAGCCTGAAAGCGGTTCGGATCTGGTGACGCTGCACCGCGTCATCGATCTGTTGCGACCGCAGCATGCCCACCAGGTGTCGGTGCCCTGCCGCGCCCTGCGAACGCGTCGGCTCAGGCGTCTCGACTCCGGGCAACTCGATCTCGAGCATCTCGGCGAGTGCCTCGGTGGCGAAGAGGTTGGTCTCGCAACACCATTGCAGGTTGGTCATGAGATCCGAGGCTGCAGGCGGCTCCTTGATCGCGGCGCTGAACGCCAGTTGGTTGGTGAGCGTAAAAACAAAATGGTGGTGCTGAATCGCGTCGATATCGACTGGCTCGCCTCGCAACTCCTCGTAGCGGGCATACAGCTTTCCCATGTCGCCGTAGCCGACGATGGTGTCGCGCATCCGCCAAGCAGCGAGATCCATCATCGGATCGCCGATGTGGGCGATCTCAAGATCGAGCAGGGCCACGATCTTGCCGTCCGCGTGATGAAACTGACCCGAGTCCCACACGATGGGCGCCTCGCGCCCCTTGGAGTCGGGCGGGTTGCGGCGCAGCCAACCGAGGCAGAACTCCAGGAAGGGATCGGGGTACAGCTTCTGGGATCTGTAGACCTCTTCGTAGCGTTCCAAACCCACGGTTCCCGATGCAGCAGGGCTCTTGGCTCGAAGGATTCCGGCGGCCGCGAACGGCTCAGGGTCGAGAGCGTGAAGCCGGGCGAGATGACCGAGGTAGTCGTCGACCGCCGCTGCCCGCTCGTCGTCGGGCGTGTCGGGAAAGTGTTCCTGCCCGCTGACCCGGTCCATTACGTAGGCGTGGGGAGAATCGATCATTCCGTGGACCGCGGCAACCGGAATGCCCCGCTCCTGCAGCAGCGATTGGAAACGCATTTCGTGTTCGAGCGGAAAGATCAAGGGCATGTCGGCACGCTCGGCTCGCACACACAGTTCCAGCGTCTCGCCATCACGCGCCAGGTCGGCGAACCACACCGGGCGCCAGCGAGGCTGTTGTTCGATCCCTACGACATCGCCGCCCAGTTCACGCTCAAGCCACGCGATGATCTGCCCGGTGTGTTCAGGCGCGGGAACATACATCGCCCCGACGTTACATAACTGTCGAGTGAACAGGCCAGAGATGCGCCGGCACGAGGCTCGTGGTTTGTGCCGCGAAGTCAGCACCGCGCCGCAGAATACTCAGCGGTGTTCCCGCGCCTAGCAGATGCGCGGTATCTGTGTTGGCCTCAGCGGAGGGTGAAGACGCCGGCGTCGAAGACCACTCGGTCACCGACCCGGGTCTGGAACAGAGTCCGACCGTTCACATCCCACATGTGGACGTCGAGACGCTCGCCGGGAATGACCGGAGACTTGAAGCGTCCGCCCATCGACCCGAAGCGGCTGGTGTCACCGTCGCAACGCCCGTGCAGCAGTGCCCTGCCGGTGAAACCGAAGGTGCAGAGTCCGTGCAGGATCGGCTTGTCGAAGCCCGCCATGCCGGCGAAGGACGGGTCGCTGTGAAGCGGGTTCCGATCGCCGTTGAGGCGATACAACAGGGCCTGGTCGGTGCGGGTGTCGTAACCGACCACCGTGTCGGCATCGCGTTCGGGCAGAGCCCAGTCGGTGGCGGGACCCCGATCACCTCCCCATCCGCCCTCACCGGAGATGAACAACCCCGAGCGGCTGGTCCAAAGTGGTGCTCCGGAGGTATCGGCAACGGTTGTCTCAAGACGCACCAGAGCGGCTTTGCCCTTGTCGTAGATCGCTGCCACCTTGCCGATGCCGACGGCCGAGCCCTCGGCCGGGAGGGTCTGATGCAGCTCGATTGCCTGTTCGCCGTGCAGCAGGGCCGCGAGGTTGTAGTCACCGAATTTGGGCATCTTTCCGGCGCCCATGACCACGGCCTGGGTGGGCAGCGCAACCTGTTGCACGTCCTTGGTGTTCTCGGTGGTGAATTCCAACTCGAAGCCGGTCGGGTCGGTCATGCCCGCGCCGACGCCGAGGGCGTAGAGCAGGCTGTCGCTTGACGACCAGGTGACGTCTGCCGGCTCGCTGGTATTGCCGACGGCATCGGGATCGATGGGCATTGCTATTTCTCCTGTTGATGGGTTTGTTCGATAGGCGCGTGAAGCGTCGCCATCGCAATGGTTGTTAGTCGATTCTGGGTCCGCCGATCGACTCGAGCGTTGGCGGCAACCGATGTGATCATTCCGATAGTGGCTGTTACCAGCAGGTTCGCTTGTTCGTTGGTCAGCTCCGGTCGGACCGAAACCAGTACGGCGGCCCAGTCACCGGTCCAGGCTCGCAGCCGCCGTGACATGGGGGAGCGGCGCTGTGCAGAGAGGTGGCGGGCTTCGCTGGTCCACACCGCGATGAGCGCCGAGCGACGAAGCGCCGTGCGTACGTAGGCGCTGACATAGCGTTCAAGCAGCGGTTCGTCTTCAGATACTTGTGTGGCCTGGATTGCCTGGTGGACTTCGTCGGCGGCGAGGATCATGGCCTCGATCAGGATTTCTTCTTTGGATGAGAAATGGCGATAGATGGCGGGCCCGCTCACGTCGACCGCACTGCCTATGTCGTCGACGCTGGTCGCCGGATAGCCCCGTTCGTGAAACAGCTGAATCGCCGCTTCGAGTATCAAAGCCCTGCGATTGGAAGGCCGCCGGTTCGGTTCGTCGACAGGGGACGGCGTTTCAGCTTCAGCGACAGTTCCCTCACTCATTGCCGGAGGCCACGCGGACAGCCTTCCGAATCACCCACAGGCAGGCACTGAGTAGCGTGGCCGTGGCCCGAGCGGCCCTGTGAGCGCAGCGAACGAAGAGCGGGAACCAACGTCTTTGGAATCGGAGAACCTTGCAGTCCGCTCATGTTGCAGCCAACGTTAACAAGAGTTGCTGTCGTCGGGCGTAGCGGGAGCCGTGGAGACCGGCACTCGGGCGGGCTGGGGGGATCCGATGCGGAAGTCATCGGCGCAGGAAACGACGGGTTAGGGTTTCGCCATGGTTCTCCGTCGGCGTCGTCGCCGCAGCCGTCGCAAGCCGCCGCACTTCCGCTACTCGGCGTGGGACGGCACGCAGAACGGGTTCGACGTCGACGCTGACCGTCTCTTCGACGAGTTGGCAGACGACCTGCTGTATCACGGTGACGTCAACAGCGCGCTGCGCCGGATCATGCAGGACGGAATGACCGACCGGGACGGCCGCCGCATGAAAGGCATCCGCGAGATGCTTGATCGACTCCGCGAACGGCGCCGAGAAATCCTCGACCAGCACGATCTCGGCGGTGTCTTCGACGAGATCTCTGACGCGCTCAACGAAGTCGTGGACACCGAGCGCAGAGCTCTGCAACAAATGCTCGACGCCGCTACCGACTCCGGCGACGAAAGGCGTTCAGAGCTCGCCGACGACTCGGCAGCGATGAAGAATATGGAGCTCGACATGCTCCCCCCGGATCTCGCCGGCAAGGTCAAGGGCCTCCAGAGCTATGAGTTCGAAAGCGGCCAGGCGCAGCAGCAATTCGAAGAGCTCATGGATCGGCTGCGTGAGCAACTCATGCAACAGCAGCTCGACCAGATGGCCCAGGGCGTCGACGACATGACTCCTGAGGACATGGCCCGCCTCAAGGACATGCTGGCTGAACTCAACCACATGCTCGAACAGCGGGCCAATGGCGAGGTTCCCGACTTCGACGGTTTCATGGAGCGCTACGGCGACTTCTTCCCGGAGAACCCGAGGACGCTCGACGAGTTGCTCGAAGTGATGGCACAGCGGATGGCTCAAGCCCAGCAGATGATGAACTCCATGTCGCCCGAGCAACGAGCGCAACTGCAGGCGTTGAGCGATCAGCTCATGGAGGACATGGACCTGCGCTGGCAGATGGACCAGCTCGCAGGGAACCTCCGCGAGCAGTTCCCGCAGATGGGTTGGAGCCAGTCCTTCGACTTCGAGGGCACAGACCCGCTCGACATGTCCTCGGCGATGGACATGATGGGCGAGCTCGGCGACATCGATCAGCTCGACAATCTCCTGCGTGGAGCGAACAATCCCGGAGCCCTTGCTGAAGTCGACATCGACCGTGCCCGCGACCTGCTCGGCGACGAATCAGCTGAGAGCCTCGAACGCATGGCGGAGTTGGCCCGCATGTTGGAAGAGGCCGGCCTCATCGAGAATTCCGAGGGTCGCTACGAACTCACGCCGCGAGCGATTCGCAAGATCGGCAACGGCGCCCTCGTGGAGATCTTCAAACGCATGTCGGACGACATGATGGGCCAACACTCGCTCTCAGAGGCGGGCCTGGGTCACGAACGAGAGCACGAAACGAAACCATACGAATACGGCGACGCTTTCAACCTCGACATCCCCCAGACGCTGCGCAACGCGATCTCCCGCACCGGCGGCGGCGTCCCGGTCCGCCTCCACCCCGACGACTTCGAGATCGAACGGACCGAACAGCAGGTCCGGTCGGCGACGGTGTTGATGCTCGACGTGTCGATGTCGATGGCGATGCGGGACAACTTCCTGCCGGCCAAGAAGGTGACCATGGCCCTGCACTCGCTGATCTCGGCTCAGTACCCTCGTGACTTTCTCGGCATGGTGTCGTTCTCGGAAGTGGCCCGGGAGTTCACTGCCACCACGTTGCCGCAACTGTCGTGGGACTACGTGTACGGCACCAACATGCAGCACAGTCTTCAACTGGCGCGCAAGATGCTGGCTCGCCAGACCGGCACCAAGCAGATCATCATGATCACCGACGGCGAGCCGACGGCGCACATCACCAAGTCCGGTCAGCCGTACTTCAACTACCCTCCGTCACGCACGACGGTCGATCTGACGCTTGCTGAGGTGATCAAGTGTGCCCGTGAGGACATCCGCATCAATACCTTCGTGCTTGATGTGACCCCCTACCTGCGGGGCTTCGTGTCGGAGATCTCCCGGTTAAACGGGGGTCGCGCCTTCTTCACGACCAACCAGGATCTAGGCAACTACGTGCTCCACGATTTCGTCGACAATCGGCGCAGCATCGTCCGTTCAAGACGTTGATAGGCGCCTCTGAGCGCCTCTGAGCGCCTGTGCAGTGTCTAGATCGCTGATTTCTCGCGTAAACAAAGGAAATTCGACTGGAAATCCGGCACGCGGGCTTTACAATTCGGAATCACAGTGTTGTAATTCCATTAGTGCGACTTACGGACTGAATCCAACACAGGTTCATGCGCCACGGAGGGACCCATGGCCGTCATCGATATCGAACCCGAAGAGAAGGTCTGGCAGAACTACGCCAACTGCCTTGGAGTCGACCCCGACCTGTTCTTCCCTGAGCGCGGTGCTTCGACACGCGAGGCCAAAGAGGTGTGCCGTGGTTGCGTGGTGCAGGACGAATGCCTTGAATTCGCGCTCCGCAATGGCGAGAAGTTCGGCATCTGGGGCGGCAAGAGCGAGCGCGAGCGCCGCAGGGTGCGTCGCCAGCGGGCGCTGGCACGGGCTGCCGCCTCCGGCCAGGCATAGTTCAACGCCTGGTTCAGGCACGTCGGGCCAAGCTGGAACCGGCGATGGAGCACACAAAAGCGGCGACACTGGGGCGCATACAGGCAGTCTCAGCTAAGCTGGCCTCATGTACGGCTTGATTTCCACCCCGTCCGCCTCCGAGTTGATCATCGTTCTGGTCATTGTCTTGATCGTGTTCGGTGGCGCCAAACTCCCGAAATTGGCCCGCTCGCTCGGTCAGGCACAGAAAGAGTTCAAGTCCGGACTGTCAGAGGGCGCAGACGACGAGGAGTCCACTCCCTCGAAGTGACCGCCTCCAGTGATCGCCTCGAAGTGATCGCATAGAGTGGTCCCTCTGCTCCGGTAAACTTCAGGCGCTCCGATAAACTTCAAGCCGCGCCGACTGGCGCGCTCTGCTGTGAACCAGCACGACTGTGAAACCAGCACGAACCGAAGTCCTAGGAGCTGTGATGACCGATACCGCAGAAGCCGAATATGACGAGTCGCCAGTAGGCCAGGCGATGATCGTCTATCTCGGACCCACCGCTCCTCACTGGGACATCCGCGCGGTGTTCGGAGAACGCGAGCTGATGGACGGTTTTCGTGACCGCGTGAACGCCAGGTTGTTGCTTCTTCCACCGCACGATCCTCAATTCCGACGAAATCGCGAACGGGTCAACCGTGACGGGGAACGCGAGCGCATCGTTGTCGAATGGGATCTCGGCTACCCGGAAGACGAAGTGGTCAGGGCGTGAGCCGATTGCAAGGTTCGGGAGAGTCGCAGGGGGAGTAGTGGATGGCGTCGATCGGCATTGATCTCGGAGGGACCAAGATCTTGGCGGTGCTCGTCGACAACGGCGAGGTGCTCGACAAACACAAGCTGCCCACGCCGAGCAACGAAGGGCCTGAGGGCATTCTCGCTGCAATGACCGCGGCTGCGCGTGAAGTTGATCCAGACGGGGTCGCTTCGGGGATAGGCGTAGGGGTGCCCGGTCCGGTGGTACCGGGCAGCGGGGTGCTTCCGCTCGCCTGCAATCTCTCGGGTTGGGCCTCCCCTGTCGACGTGGCCGGCGAACTGTCCGCTCGTTTCGATCAACGACCGGTTTTCGTCGACAACGATTGCAACGCGGCAACGCTCGCCGAACACCGGTTGGGAGCGGGCCGAGGTGTGGACGACCTTGTCGGCGTGTTCATGGGCACAGGGGTTGGTGCGGGGCTGATTCTTGACGGACGGTTGCGTAGAGGACCGCGTGGAATGGCCGGCGAAATCGGCCACATGGTTGTTGATTTCTCGGCGAGAAGAGACGAAGAGGGCCTAGGCGAGCTTGAAGACTACGCTGGACGCTCAGCACTTGAGCGCCGCGCGCGAACTCTGCACGCCCAAGGTGAGTCGTCTGCTCTGATTGCGCTCGCCGGTGAGGGCCGAATGAAGTCCAAACTTTGGAAACGCGCTCTTGACGAAGGTGACCGCGTGGCCTTTCGTCTCATCGACCAAGCTGCAGAAGCCCTGTCGTCGGCGCTGGCTTCAGTAGTCGACTTGATCGATATCGAGATGGTCGTGCTCGGCGGGGGGATGGCCGAGAGACTCGGACCGGAGTTCCTAGACGACGTTGCCGCAAGACTGGAGACCCGTGTCTTTGCCGGGAACGCGGTGCCGGTCCGCGCTGCGTCGACCGGTGACATCGGCGGAGCGCTGGGTGCGGCCCTGCTCGTTGAGGAGGGTCAGATGTGAGTGTTCGAGTCGGTGGCTGGGACGTCAACGACACCACGGTGCTGAACCGCGAGTTGAGTTGGCTGGCGTTCAACGGCAGAGTTCTAGAACTTGCCGCGGACTTGAAAGTCCCGCTGCTTGAGCGGGTTCGCTACCTGTCGATTTACGCCGGCAACCTCGACGAGTTCTTTCAAGTGCGGGTGTCGGGGCTTCATGATCAGATCGCCGCGGGCATCTCCGCGGCGGGCCCGGACGGACGCACTCCTCGCAGGCAAATCGAAGACATCCGCTCGGTGGTTCTTGAGCTCGGTGCTCGGCAGGAGAAGATCTTCGCCACTCAGGTGCTGCCCGCCCTCAACGAGATGAACATCGAACTGCTCGAGTTCGATGACCTGACCAGCGGTGAGCAGGACACGATCACCGAACGTTTTCGCCGTCGAATCTTCCCGATACTCACGCCGTTGGCGGTTGACCCCGGTCACCCTTTCCCCTATATCTCGGATCTGTCGCTCAATCTTGCTGTGGTTGTCCGCAACCCGGCTGATCGAGAGAAGCGCTTTGCCCGTGTCAAAGTCCCGAACACGCTCGAGCGTTGGATCTCCCTGGACCGGGGCCTTCGCTTCGTTTCCCTGGAATCGGTCCTTGCAACTCACCTCGACCAGTTGTTCCCGGGGATGGACATTGTCGAATCAGCGCCGTTTCGTGTCACTCGCAACGCCGACCTGACCCTTGGAGAAGAAGCTGAGGATCTGCTCGCGGCAGTTGAGATCGAGTTGCGGCGCAGGCGTTTCGGACGCGCGGTCCGCCTTGAGGTTGCGTCCTCGATGTCACAGCAAACCCTGGAACTGTTGATCCGGGAACTCGATCTAGAACCGGCGGACGTCTACTCGAGTTCAGTTCCGTTGGACGCGACTTCACTGAACGCCGTGGCCGATCTCGACTTTGGACGCCAGAAATGGCCGCACTGGCGCGGGATCACAGAACCGGGGCTCACCTCCGAGAACGAGCCGAGCAACCTCTTTGATGTTGTGGCGCATCGAGACGTTCTGCTCCACCATCCATACTCGTCGTTCAGCAGATCGGTCGTCCAGTTCGTTCGCCAAGCCAGCCGGGACAGGTCGGTCCTCGCCATCAAACTCACGCTCTATCGAACATCCGGGGACAGCCCCATCATCGATGCGCTGATCGAAGCTGCTGAGCGCGGCAAACAGGTGGCGGTGTTGATCGAAGTCAAGGCGAGGTTCGACGAAGAGGCCAATATCGGTTGGGCTCGGCGCCTTGAACAGGCGGGAGTGCATGTGGCCTACGGCATCGTCGGCCTCAAAATCCACTCGAAGATCGCGATGGTCGTGCGTGAAGAGGCTGACGGCATCCGGCGTTACTGTCACGTCGGCACCGGCAACTACAACCATCGAACCGCCCGCCTCTATGAGGACATCGGCTTGCTGACGTCCGATCCTGTGGTCGGCGATGACCTGGCCGATCTGTTCAACTACCTCACCGGGTACAGCCGAGCCCGCGACTACGAGCGGATTCTGGTGGCGCCCGAAATGCTGCGCCCGCGCCTGTACGAGTTGATCGATTCTGAGATTGCCAGCGGTCAGGGCCGGATGATCCTCAAGATGAACAGCCTCGTCGACACCGAGATGATCGGAAAGCTCTACGAAGCATCCGACGCGGGAGTTGAAATCGATCTGGTCATTCGAGGTGTGTGCTGCTTGCGGCCGGGAGTCGCGGGAATGTCGGAGAACATTCGGGCTCGCTCGATTGTGGGCCGGTACCTGGAGCATTCGCGGATCTTCCACTTTGCCAATGGAGGGAGCGCCAATGGAGGTAGTGCCAACGGCGGGAGCGCCGATGGCGGAGGTGCCGGCGGTGGTGGGAACCGCCGGAGTCGCACCTACATCGGCAGCGCCGACCTGATGCGGAGGAACCTTGATCGGCGGGTGGAAGTCCTTCTCGAAATTGGCAACCAAGATCTTGAGAATCGGCTCCTTGAGGTGCTCGAAGCGAACCTGGCCGACGATTGTTTGGCGTGGTCTCTTGATGGGTCCGGTGTCTGGACGCGCGAAAACGGTACTGTCGGTGTCGATGTCCACGAAACGCTCCAAGAGCTCGCGAGGGTCAGGTCCCGTGGGTGATCTCCACAACCGGCTGTCGCGCAAGTACCCCAAGATCGAGGTGTGGGCCGCTGGGGGTGTGGTGCTGCGCGATCACCGTGGGGCCACAGAGGTGTTGTTGATCCATCGGCCCGTTCACCGCGACTGGTCGTTCCCCAAGGGCAAACTCGACCCGGGTGAGACTTTGGGCAAGGCCGCATGGCGGGAGGTGCACGAAGAGACCGGCTTCAGGTGCAAGCGTCTTGAGCGTTTGCCTCTGGTTCGCTATCGGGATGGCCGCGGCCGTCGCAAAGCCGTTGTCTATTGGACGATGCAAGTGCTCGGCGGGCAATTCGAGCCGAATTCGGAGGTGGATGCCCTGGGTTGGTTCGATTTGCTGTCCGCACGACGGGTATTGACCTACGAACACGATGTTTTGCTGCTTGATTCCGTGACAGGGGCCGTTCCTTCGCTCAGAATGCTTGCGTGAACACTGACAAAGCGAGACCGTTCGCCTCTTTCGGGCCAAGGTCGCGCCGGTCGGGGTCGGACGGCGCGCCTGAGCCGGTTGTCACGCCGTTCATGCGGTTGGCGCGTCTGCATGCAGTGAGCGCCGCTTCCGACGGAGCCATCGCGGCTGCTTTGGCAGGTTCGATCTTCTTCGCCATCAGTCCCGAAGAGTCGCGCGGACGGGTGGCGCTGGCCTTGCTGTTGACGATGGCTCCCTTCGCCGTGGTGACACCGCTTATTGGTCCCGCCATCGACCGCATACGCGGCGGACGTCGCATGATGATCATTGTCACGATGATCGGTCGGGCTGTTCTCGCCCTGTTGATTGTTCAACATGTCGACACCCTGCTGCTGTTCCCAGAGATATTCGGCGTCCTGGTGCTGCAGAAGAGTTACTCCGTGGCCAAGAGTGCGGTGGTTCCTCCTTTGGTGGCCTCTGATGAGGATCTGGTGGGAGCCAACAGCCGATTGGCGCTGATCAGCGCGATTTCGGGTCCGGTCGGTGCGGGCCTAGCAGGACTGTTCAGCATTTTCGGCGGACCTGCCGCGGCGGCAGCGGTGGGTCTGGTGGGGTTTGTGTCGGCCACGTTGCTGGCTCTGGGAATCCCGTCGGTTGTCGTTGCCGCGGTTCCGCCCGAGCAGTCGGGACGGGCCGAGCTCAGAGACCGGAAGATCCTTTTGGCTGCGACCTCGATGATGATCGTCAGAGGCATTGTCGGGTTCGTGACGATGCTCCTGATGTTCGAACTGAGAGGTGGCAAAGATGGTCTGGATGTGAGCACAGAAGGCGCCGCGTTGGGTGGAGCGACGGCGACGGTGCGCGATATCGACATAACCGGCGATCCCCGAGCACCGGTTTGGCACTTTGTGGTCGTGGGCCTGTTTGCAGTGGTCGGGACCCTCGGCGGTGCGCGCTCTGCGCCGACGTTGCGCCGACGCTTGACCGAAGAGCAGATATTGCTCGGGGCGATAACCGTGCTCGTGGCTGGGGCGATCTTTGCTGCTCTGTCCGGGGGTCTGTTCGGCACGGTCATCTTTGCATGCACGCTCACCGCTGCGGCCGGCACCGGAAAGCTAGCTTTTGACGCGCTGGTTCAACGGGACGCTCCGGTCGCCGACTATGGGCGTTCCTTCGCCCGGTTCGAGGCGCGCTTTCAGCTCGCGTTCGCCATGGGGGCCATGCTGCCGGTGGTGATTCGGTTGAGTATTCCTGTCGGCGCGGGTTTGGTCGGCGCGGTCGGGGGTGTCGCATTGCTGGTCTATGTGTTCGGCAATCCCGGGCGCCTGTTCAAGCTTCGACGACTTTCGACGGACAAGCGTCGATCCGCTGATCGCACAAGAGGGCGCGAGGGCCGTGATGGCCGTGAGGGCAATGATGGCCGTGAGGTGGAGTTTGAAGAGGAGATTCGCGCTTCTCAGCCGGCGCCTCCCGCAGGGACGAGCGACTATTCCAGGCCGAGGTCATGGTATGAGAGCACGCCGTATGTCTCGTCGATAGACGGCGTCGAAGTCGACCCCATCCCCCCAGCCGGGCAGCCCACCGAGCAGAACGAGGCAGACGATCCTCGGCGTGAGCGGCCAGACCCCGCCAGCTCCACCTGATCAACCGATCAACCGATCAACTGGTCAACCGGTCAACCCAGCGGAAGGTCGATCCTGGCCAGCCACAGACCGGGTGCGTCGACTTCCGATGGCGTCGGCAGGTGGGCGGGGTCGTCGAAGAGGCGGCTGAGGCCGGCAGTCCCGGCCCGCTCAATGACGCCATCGACGAACGCCGTGCCGCGGTCGTATTGGTCCTGGTCGAGTTCAAGGCCGAGGATCCGCTCAACAAGCCGGTCCGATGCGTCGGCTTGAGACCTGCGTCGGCGGAGTGCTTCGGTGACCATGTCGTATGACCCGATGATGCTGCCTCCCGTCTGATCCATCACATAGTCGACGTAGCCGGTGATGGCCGCGACCAGAGCGGTGATCTCTGGTTCGAGCGCTGCTTGTGCAGGGGAACGGACCGCACCGAAGATCACCTCCGGATCGCTGAGCGTCTCATTCAACTCTGCGAAAGCCTCTGGACCTGTGCTCAGGTCGAAGTTGCCGAGGCGGTCGCTCAGCGCCTCGGGACCGCGCTCGAAGGAACTGGCGTGGCGCTGCAACAAGTCACTCAAGCGTTCGTTCACATGAGGAACTCCCAGCACGGCCCTGTGAGTTGTCTCGTGGAGGCACACCCAGAGCCGGAGGTCGTCGGCGTCGAGGGACCATTCCTGTCCGAATCGGTCGACGTTCGGAAGCAGAATCAGCAACGGAGCGTTCGCTGGACGAGGGAGCGGCAGGTGAAAGCCCCCGAATGCAATCCGCGCCAGTTCACCGACCATCGATCCGGTGGTCATGGTCAGCAGCATCGACTCGAGCATCTGAGACAACCCGGCCATCATCTGGTTCATCGGATCGTTCTCAGAAAGATCGTCCGGTGTTGGCAAGCCGGTCGATATCGATGAGGCTATGGCTCCCAACAATGGTCGATAGTGCTCGATTGTGCTGTCGACCCACTGCGTGCGGTTGACGACGTCCACCCTCAGAGCTGCGCCGCGAGCCACGGCCAGTTGCGTCGCCGACTGGACCTGCAACTCGGCGACGCGCACCAACTCCTCGATCGTGATCCGATCGCGGGGGTCAATGTTGGGTTCAGACTCGCCACCGGTGGCGATCGTGCGGGCCAGGTCACGGGCCGAGTCGGGTGAAGAACCGCTCGCACCGGAGAGCATCTTCATGATCTCGCCGAGAAACGCGCCGAGCGACTCGCCGTCAGGTGGCAGATCGTCGCTCATTGGGGCATCGTAGATGCGTGACGGTGACTATCCTCCCCAATCGGGTTGGCTGTTTATGAGCAGAATCGTGGTCACAGGCGCGGCCGGCGATGTCGGCGAGCGGGTCGTGGCGAAACTCTCCAGCGCGCAGCCGCGCCCCGCGGTGCTGGCGGTCGACAGAACGACGTTGCCCTCGCTGCCACCGGGTATTGAGAAGAAGCAGGCTGATCTGGAGTTCGCAGACCTCAGTTCCATATTCTGTGGCGCCGATACGGTCGTGCATCTAAGTTCCCGGGGCACTCCGGGCGAAACGGATCCTGCGGCTGACGAGTTGGACTTGCTGATAGCCGAGCGGGTCCTGAAAGCAGCCGCAGACTGCCGGGTCGATCAGATCGTGCTCCTGTCGACGGCGCTGGTCTATGGCGCCCGGACCGCCAACCCGGTTCCGCTGACGGAGGACGCACCAGTGCGCCCCAATCCCGACTTCTCCTGGGCTGTGGTACGAGCGGAGATCGAAGAGCTGACAGCTGAATGGAGAAAAGCGCATCCGTTGGCAGCGGTCTCGGTTCTGCGTCCCACAGCAATCGTTGCCGACGACGACCTGGGGCAACTGGCCCGTGTGCTTCATTCCGCTCGGCTGGGAGTCGCGGCCGACGGCGACCCCCCCGTGCAGTACCTGCACATCGACGACCTGGTCAGCGCCGTGACGACTGCTGTCGAGTGTCGTGTCGACGGGCCGCTGAATGTTGCTCCCGACGGTTGGATTCCCCCGGACGCGCTCCGTGATCTTGAGGGACCCAAGCCGAGGTTGCGTGTCCCGTTGTGGATGGCTCGAGGTCTCGCCGCGGTCCGTTGGCGGGCGGGACTGGCGCCCATACCACCCGGTGTTGTGCCCTGCACGTCGCATTCTTGGGTGATCGCAAACGACCGCCTTCGCTCGCTCGGCTGGGAACCGGCCTACTCGAATGAGGAGGCATGGGTTGTTTCGCACAATCCAGGCCCACTCGATTGGATTCCAGCGCGCCGGCGCCAAGAGCTGGCCCTGGCGATCGCGGCGCTGGGCGTGATGGGAGGACTCGGGCTTTTGGCGTGGTTGTTGCGTCGGGCAGCCCAGAAGCCGAGCCGATAGGGCTCATACGGCTCATGCGGCTCATGCGGTGCGAGGCCGCGGCCCGAGCATCCCGTGAGCGAAGCGAACAAGAGCGGGGAACAAGAGCGGGAATGGCGAGTCCGCCGCGCCGCAGCGTGACGGAGCCCGACTCGGAGCCGTACCATTACAGAATGCCGACTCAGGGAATGCTCGCACCGCCGACGGACTCCGACACGTGGCTGGGGCTTGCTGACGAAACGCTTCCGGTGGGTCAAGCCGTTGATTGGGCGGTACTCCCCAGTTGCGGTGCGGTCGTCTTGTTCAGTGGGACGGTTAGAGATCATGCCGAAGGGCGAGATTGCGTTGAACGGCTCGAATACGAAGCTTATGATGGCTACGTTGTGCCGAAACTGGAAGAGATCGCTGCGCAGATGCGTCGGCGATGGTCCGCTCTGGGGAGGATTGTGCTCTTGCATCGAGCGGGCTTGGTGAGCTTGGGCGAGTCGTCGGTCGTAGTGGTTGCCTCGTCGCCTCACCGTCCGGAAGCCTTCGCCGCGGCCCGCTTCGGGATCGACGCTCTCAAAGCAACCGTTCCGATTTGGAAGAGAGAGGTTTGGGCTGACGGCGAGTCTTGGGGGCTCGAGGCGCAGCATTTGACGAAGCTGGACTCGACGAAGCTGGACTCATGAGCAGCGCCGTCGGGTTTCTGGTAGTCGCTGGTGCGGTAGCGATTGTTGGTTCCCTCGTCCTGTGGTTGTGGCATCGTGCCAGGACGACAGCCCCTCCGACATTCGGCGAGCATCTGAGAGCGCTGGCACCGCGCGATGGCTCACCAACGGTTGAGCAACCGACCGGGATTGTTCCGTTTGATCCCGATTCTGACGAGGAGTCGAGTTCTGGCACGTGACTTGGCGATCGACTTGGGCACCGCGAACACGCTGGTATACGCCCGAGGGGAGGGCGTCGTCCTGAACGAGCCTTCCGTTATCGCGGTCAACAGCCGCACCAAGAAGGTGCTCGCTACCGGTCGCGAAGCGTGGCAGATGATCGGGAGGACGCCGAGCCATATCGTGGCGGTGCGCCCGCTGCGGCAAGGAGCGATCACCGATTTCGACGTTACGCAGCGGATGATCCGTCTACTCCTGCAGCGGGTGGGGGTCAGCCGCCTCAATCGTCCTCGTGTGGTGATCTGCGTGCCTTCTGCGATTACTGCGGTGGAAAGGCGGGCCGTAACCGATGCAGCCAGAGGAGCGGGAGCCGCCGATGCGCAGCTCATTGAACAACCGGTGGCGGCCGCGATCGGCGCGGACCTTCCGATCAATGAGCCGATTGGGAACATGGTCGTTGACATCGGTGGTGGAACCACCGAAACCGCGTTGCTTTCGCTTGGGGGAGTTGTAGCGCTTGAGGCGGTCCGGGTCGGGTCATTCGATATCGACAGCGCTGTGCAGGCGTATGTTCGGCGGCAATATGGAATTGCGATCGGCGAACGCACCGCGGAGGACATCAAGATCGTCCTGGGCTCCGCTGCGCCGACTGCGAACGAGGTCAACGCGGAGGTGCGCGGTCGCGAGATGATGAGCGGGTTGCCCAAGACCATCGTTTTGACGCCGACGGAAATCCGCGGGGCGACCGAGGAGCCGGTTGCGGCGATGGTCGATTCGGTGCTTTCCTGTCTTGCCCAAGCACCGCCTGAACTCGCCCAGGACCTCATCGTGCAGGGTATTCACTTGGTGGGTGGCGGTGGAATGTTGAGGGGCATGGACCAGAGGTTGTCGCGTGAGACGAATGTCCGGGTGCAGTTGGTGCAGTCACCGCTTGAAGCCGTTGTCTTCGGGGCGGGTCGGGTGATCGAGCATTACGAGTCGGTTCAGGCGATGTTCATGAAGGCCGGGAGCACTGACGGGCGGGATCGCTGAGACGATCAGGCTCTGTCGATCACTCCTCTGCTGATCACTCCTCTGCCGGGTCAGTCTTTCCGGTCAGGCTTCTTCTGATCAGCCCTCTGCGTCGGGACCCAGCAATTCTTCGACTGCGTCGCGGACTTGGCGGTCGCGGTCTTGGCGCGCGCGTTGGTAGGCGGCGGAGACCTCGGCGCCTTCAAACGCGGCCAGCGAGATGATTGCCCGGCGTCGGACCGCCGCTTTGTCGCGGCTGGCGTCAAGGATCGCAGGGAGGCCCCGGTCGTCTCCGATAGCCCCGAGTGCGGCGACCGCGCTCTCCCGGGCAAGCGGATCGCGATGATTGCGAGCGACTTGCGACAGTCGGTCGATTATCGTTTCGCTCGCTGTCTCCCGTTCCCCGAGTGCCCAAGCGGCGGTCTCGACTACCATCGGATCTTCGTCGTCGAGCAGGTGTTCAAGCATTGGCTGTGGGTGCTTGGCCGCTATTTCGATAGCCGCGATGCGAACTGCCGGCTCGGCGTCGTTGAGGGCTTTGGCGACCAGCTCTTGAGAGATCTGCTCTTTCGTCGTGTCGCCGATCCTCGCGAGAGAACGGAGAGCGGCGATGCGCACCTTCGGGTCAGGGTCGATTTGAGCGGCCTCGGCGGTGTCGACGTCTCCGCGATAGCCGGCCAGCGCCGCGTCCCGTCTTCGTTGCTCAGCGTTGGAGCCCGTCATGAACTCTCAGGAGATCGCGTTCTCCAACAAGAACGCGAGTCCAACAACTATCACGCCGATCACGACCGCTACGGCGATGCCCAGGCCGATGACGATTGCGCCGAGCACGACGAGCGAGCGCAAGCGTTGCCAGAGTCGAACGTATGCCCCGGGTCCCACGACGGGCCGCTCCACCGTTCGTCGCAGGAAGCCCACGGCGCGCAGGGAGCTCACGATCAGTTCGGACGGCTGGTTGCGGCCGGGACTCGGCTGCTCATTGCCATGGTTTGAAGTGGCCAGCCACACGGAGAGGCGGACGGAGTCCAGTTGGGTCCGACCGTATGGGCTGTCGTAGTTGGCTGTGGCTCTGGCAGGCTGAAGTCTCCACTGCGGTCGTGCAGCGCGACCGACACGATCCCCCGTCACTAGGACGAACATTGACACGATGACTGGCACGATGATTGGCGCGATGACTGAGGTGAGCACGTCCGTTCCAATGCTACCGCGCGACATCGAGGGCTCGACGCCGACCGACGACCCGATGCCGCCCACTCGCCGCAGGCGCCCGTGGTTGCGGAGGGGCTTGTGGACGCTGCTGACGGTGATCGTGCTCGTGGGAGCGTCGTTTCTGGTTCCAGCGAAAACGCTGGGCCAGGTTATTCCGGGCCAGACGCTCGTCGACAAAGGAGCGGCAGTCACTGGGCCGGGTTGGGCGCGATCGGTCAACGACAGAGTGGATGTCAACGGGCGCCTCAGGCACAGACCCGACGGCGAGTTCCTATTCACCACCGTTTCGGTCGACCTCGACGTCTCGGTGTTCGACTGGATTCAATCAGAGATCGACGGTGACTTCGAGTTGCAGCCCTTGGAACATATTCTGGGCGGTCGAACTCCTCAGGAGAACCGGACGCGCAACCTTGAAATGATGAATCGCTCCAAAGACGATGCGATTACCGCTGCTTTGGAGTATCTGGGGGTGCCTGTCGAAGAGACCGGGGTCGGGTTCAATGTTGTCGTCACCGACGGCCCGGTCGACGGCCTGTTGACGGTCGACGATGTCATCGTTGCTGTCGACGGCCTGAAGATCAGCTCGCTTCAGTCGCTGCGCGACGAGTTGACGCGCAAGACGCCGGGGGACACTGGCGTCGTAACAGTCGAGAACGCAGACACGCTTGAAGTTCGAGATGTTTCGATTGTCTGGGGTGAACACCCTCAGGGACTTGAGGGCGCCTATATCGGCATCGGCGAGATCGTCCCGCGAATCGAAGACTTGCCGCTGGGGATAGATGTCAGAATTGACACTGGATCAACCGGCGGACCGTCGGCTGGACTCGCGTTCACGCTCACCATCATCGACTGGTTGACCGAGGGTGAGCTCACCGGGAACCAGCGGATCGCCGTCACGGGCCAGATTTTTGCGGGAGGGGTAGTGGGCAATGTAGGCGGAGTCGCCCAGAAAGCGGTGGCGGCCCGCTCCGCTGGGGTGGTCGCCTTCATCGTCCCGGCAGCCTTGGTTGATGCTGCGCAGGCCAAAGCGGGAGATATGAGAGTCTTCGGTGTGTCGACTCTTGACGAGGCGATTCAGGTCCTCGGCGAACTCGGTGGCGACATCGACGACCTTCAACTTGACGTCCAGGCTTGACATCCAGGCTGACATCCAGGCTTGACATCCGGGGAAGCCCAGGGATCTCCAGGCAGGGGTATTCCCCATTCGTGCTGGTGCGGCTCCTACGATGTCGGGTGTGACCGAGACGCCGGACATCGAGCCTGAGAGCGCGCCCCCAGCCGTCGATTCGCTCAGCGATGATGCGCTCAATCCCGACGATCTCGAGGCGAGGTCCTTTCCGATCACACGACGCGGATTCGACCCCGCCGAGGTGCGTTCCCAGCTTCGGGAAGCCGCCTCTGAGATCCGTCGATTGCAGAGGCTTTGCAACGAACTGACCGGGAGGCTGACCGAATCCCAACAGGCCGGTCGAGGTGATGCGGAGGCGCGCCGGGCCACTGAGATGCTCGGGGCTGAGGTGAGCAGCGTGCTTGAGGCAGCTCACAACGCAGCAGCAAGCCGGATTGAGAGAGCTGACAGTGAAGCTGAGGCGATCAGTCACGAGGCGCGCTCCGCTGCGGAGTCTGTGCTCGCGGACGCCGCCGCCCAATCCACTGAACTGATTGCAACAGCGCGGCTCGAAGCAGACGAGATCGTTGAGGAGAGCCGCAATCAGGGCCGTGAGATGGTGAACGAGGCTCAGGCGGTCAGAGAGCGAATGCTGCGTGATCTTGCCCGAAAGCGCCAGACCGGCCGTACCCAGATCGAGCAGCTTCGAGCCGGGCGGGATCGGCTGCTGGACGCCTTGACAACGGTTCAGAACAGCCTCGACACCGCGATCGAAGACCTTGTGACCTCTGTGCCGGAGGCCCGCACGGCCGCCAATCGCGCAGGCCTGCGGATTTCCTCAGAGCCGAGTCCGACAGCGGATGATCTCGAGGCGGAGATCGAGGCGGGCCGGTTGGTGGGGCAGCCCCTGGTCTCAGATTCGCCTCTCCCGGGACCGATCAGCGACACCTTCACTACCGGTGAAATGGAGGCTCTGGACCATTTGGATGCTCTCAGCGTCCACGCCGAGGAAACCGACGGGGCAGAATCCGCCGAGTCGGCTCGACCCGATCCGGATCCGGATCCGGAACCCGAACCGGACCCCGATCCGGACCCGGAACCCGAACCGGAGGCGGCACTTGAGCCTCGATCAGTGGCTGAGCCTCAGGCAGAAGCTGATCCCGAAACCGAAGGCCCAGCCCTTGCAGCCCTTGCAGGCAACGCCAGAGACATCTTTGCCCGTCTGCGGTCTGCGCGGGCTGAAACCGATTCGGAGCCTGCCCCTGAACAGGTCGCGGAATCTGCCCGGAGTCCGAAGTCCGAGACCGAGGAGGCGAAGCGCGAGCCTCAACCGGCGTCCGAAGAATCCTCTAGCGCGAACTCGGCTCGCGAGCGCGCGGCCGACGCGGCGGCGAAGGCCATGAAGAAGGTTCTGGTGGAAGAGCAGGGTTCGTTGCTTGACAGGATCCGGCGAAGGGGGGCAGCCGCAATGGCCTTGTTCGACGAGGAAGCAAGCCACAATGCTGCATACGACCAAGCCGCCATTCCTGCCCTGCGGGAACAGTGCGTCTCTCTGGGAGGTTCCCCGGAACTCGATCTGACACCGGCGCTTGCCAATATCCATGAGATCGCGCTCGAGCCTGTGCGGCGACGGCTTGCGGACATTGCTCAGCAGTTCGACAGCGAACAAGAACTCTCCGACGCGGTCCGAGCGCTGTATCGCGAGGCTCGTTCCAGGCACCTCAACGACGCTGCGTCGGCGGCTTCGGTCGCGGTCGATGGTCTCGTCAAGATTGATGAAGCCCATAAGGCCGTCCATAAGGGCAAGGCTGAACTGAAGGTCCGCTGGGTGGTGAACGCCGACGGTTCCTGTGGCGCCGATTGTGCGGACAATGCGTTGGCGGGCGAAGTGATCGCCGGCGAGAAGTTCCCTACAGGCGACCGATTCCCCCCGGCGCACCCCATGTGTACCTGCCGTCTGGAAGTGGTCTAGACCGGAAAGGGCCGGCAGAGGGCCGGCATGGAAGGGCGGAGCGATTGCGCGGCAGGACCCCGACTGATTCACCCGATGTTTCGCCCGATCAGGTTCGGCTCAGGTCTCGCGACCGCTAGCCTCTCCTTCGATGGCTGAGGTTGAGGACATTATTAACCCGCGGGGCGGACGATTTCGTCGCAACGGACGGTTCATTGTCCTTGCGGTGGTCGTTGCCTTGCTGTTCGGCCTCTTCTCGCTGCGCGGAGTAGCCAGTTTCTACACCGACTATCTGTGGTTCGATGCACTCGACCGCGCCTCGGTGTGGCGTCAGGTACTGGGCGCGAAGATAGTTCTCACGCTCATCTTCGGGGCCTTCTTCTTCGTGTTGATGTGGATGAACCTGTTGATCTCCGATCGCAGCGCGCCGACACACAGGCCCCCAGGACCCGAAGAAGAGTTGATCGCCCGGTACCACACCGCGATCGGGGGTCGCTATTTCTTGGTGCGCACGGTGGTTTCGTTCCTGTTCGCGCTGGTCGCGTCGGCAGGCGTGCCCAGCCAATGGGAGGAATGGCTGCTCTTCGTGAACCGCAAGGAGTTCGGAATCTCCGATCCTCAGTTCGGTGCTGACATCGGGTTCTATGTCTTCCAGCTCCCGTTCTTGAGCTACGTGGTCGGCTGGACTTTCGCGGCCTTTGTGATCGTGCTGATCGTCACGGCCCTCTCGCATTACCTCAACGGATCGGTGCGCATCAGCGTGATCGGAGGCGAACGAGCCAAACCGATCGTCAAGGTCCATCTTTCGGCCATTCTGGCCGTGCTCGCCGTTACCAAGGCACTGGATTACTGGCTGGCCCGATACGAGTTGACGACATCGACCCGTGGGGTTCTCGACGGTGCGTTCTATACCGACGTCAATGCGCAACTACCCGCTTTGTACCTGTTGATCGCGATTTCGCTCTGCGCTGTTGTCCTGCTGGTTGTCAACTTGTGGCGACGAGGTTGGACGCTCCCCGTGCTCGCCGTCGGGCTCTGGGCGTTCGTGGCGATTGTGGTGGGCGGGATCTATCCAGCGTTTGTACAGCGGTTTCAGGTTGATCCCAACGAGACCGCCCGCGAAGCAGATTTCGCGGATCGCAACATCGAGGCAACCCGCCACGCATTCGGCCTTGAGGACATGACCGTCAGCCCGTTCGACTATTCCGAGGTGCTCACGCCGGACCAGATCCGCGCCAACGCCGTGACGGTCCAGAATGCCCGAATCCTCGATCCGGTCACGGTTCATCCCACCTTCGAGCGTTTCCAGGCTGAACGCGGGTTCTATCGGTTCCTCGGCGAAGACGCGTTGCCGGGAACCGGTTCGTTGGAGCCCACGTTGGACACAGACCGGTATATAGTCGACGGCGAAGTTCGTCAGGTCATTCTCGGCGCCCGCGAGTTGGCCGGCGAAGACACCGCCAACTGGGAGCGGCGACATGTCCGCGTCACCCACGGTTACGGCCTGGCGATGGCGAGTGCCAACGCGACGACCGACGAGGGCCGCCCGGACTTCCTCGTGTCGACGATCACCAACGACGTCGACGACTCGGTAGAACTTGATTTCGGAGTTCCGCAGATCTACCACGGCGAGGACATGGGGGGTTACGCCCTGGTCGGCACAACCGTCGATGAGGTCGATTATGTCGCCAACGACGGCGGCGACGTCTTGGGCAGCTATGAGGGTTCGGCGGGCGTCAAACTCGGTGGGATTGTTCGTCAGCTGGCGTTTTCGTTGCGATTCGGGCAGATCGAGCCGCTGATATCCAATTTCATCAATAACGACACCCGCGTGATCTATGTGCGCGATGTGCGTGACCGGGTGGAGAAGCTTGCGCCGTTCCTGCAGTACGACAGCGATGTCTACCCAGTGATTTTCGACGACCGGATCCACTATGTGATCGACGCATACACGACCACCGACAAGTACCCGTACTCACAGCGCTCTGAGAACGACAGGCTTCAGAGGGGTGGCTTGGCTGGACCGCGGTTCAACTATGTGCGCAACTCGGTCAAGGCCGTGGTGGACGCGTATGACGGTGATGTGGCGTTCTATGTGATGCCGGTGGAGGATCCGATCATCGAGGCTTGGCGATCAGCTTTTCCGAGTCTGTTCAGCGACTTCTCGGAAATGCCTGACGAGTTGAAGGAGCACCTGCGGTATCCGCAGGATCTGTTCAGAGTTCAGACCAACATGTACTCGACTTATCAGATCGAGAATCCGGTGAGTCTGCTTGTCGGCACTGAACGCTGGGCAGTGGCTCAGGACCCGGGCCGCTCGGTCGGCGCCGGCGGGACCTTTGAGTCATCGGTCGATGAACAGGGGGTCGTGACCGTCCGTGAGCAGCGGGTCAGCCCCTACTACACATTGCTGCAGCTGCCCGGAGAGGATGAACCGGCCTTCGTCACGCTGCGATCCTTCGTTCCCTACGACGAGAACGACGACCGCAAAGAACTCGAAGCATTCATGGTGGGTGAGACGCGCCCTGACGGATCGTCTCGCCTGGTCACCTACGAGCTGACGAGTTCCACTGCGCCGGGCCCGGTTCTGGTGGCATCAGGCATTGCTCAGACACAGGAGATCACCACCCAGCTCACTCTGCTGGATCAGGTGGGTTCGCAGGTCGACTTCAGTGATCTCGTGATGCTGCCGATCGACAACTCGATCCTGTGGGTGCGTTCGCTGTACGTGTCTGCTGAAGGCACGAGTGTGCCGAACCTCGAGTTTGTGATCGCCGCGATCGTCGGCGAGACCCAGCAGATCGGCATTGGCCGAAACCTCAACGAGGCATTGCAGCAACTGTTCCCGGGGGAGGACTTCTCCGACATCGTCGGCGAGGCTCTGGGCGATGTGAACGGAGCGGGCTCCGCAGACAGCGATGGAGATACGGGTGAACCGGACCGGCCGGCGACCGCTGATCCTGACGATTCCGATTCCGGGACCCCCGACGATTCCCCGGATCCCGACGACGCTCCGTCTGCCGGTGACGAGACCCCCGAAACGCTTGTGGAACTGCTCACGGAACTCGATCGCCAGTTCCGCCTGTCACAGGAGGCTCTGGCCGCCGATCCGCCTCAGCGCAGCGCCTGGGCTGCCGCGCAGGATCGTATAGACGAGCTGTTGGCCCAGTTCCGCGAGCTCGCGAGCGGGGGCTAGCAGTCAACCGGTCAACCGGCAGTCAACCGGCAGTCAACCGGCAGTCAACCGGCAGTCAGGAGGCGCTGACCAGGATTCGGGCGGAGGCGAATCCCCCTACAACGACGGGGGTTCCGTCGATGACGACGGTGGACGTGCCGTCGGGAGACTTTGCGCTGAGCCGGCCGGTAGACCCTGGGACGATCGACGACCCTTCAAGGAAGTCGAGCATTCCCTCGGTGAACTCGAGTTCCTCAGTGATGCGTCGGATGGTCAGTTTCTGGCCGACTTTGATGGTGTCGAGCGCCACAAGATCGGGTGTTTCGTAGTCCGAGCCAGGGATGGGATTGCCGTGCGGGCAGGTGGTCGGTTCGTGGAGCAGGGCCATCATGGCCCTTTCGACCGTAGGCGAGATAATGTGCTCCCATTTGCCTGCTTCCTGGTGGGCCTGAGCCCAGGTCAGGCCGAGAACATCAGTGAGGAAACGCTCGGCGAGACGATGGCGGCGCACAACCGTTTCTGCCAGGTGCATTCCTTCGGCAGTGAGGGTGATCTGGTCGCCGACATTGATCAAGCCCTCCGCTTCCATGCGCTTGACCATCTCAGAAACCGAGGGTCGTGATACTTCGAGACGGTCTGCGATCCGCGCTTGTATGACATCCAGATCGTCTTCGTCGAGCTCGTAGATTGTTTCGCAGTATTCCTCGAATGCGGGGTGCCATTCCGGAGACTCGTAGTCGTCCATGCGTTGCAGTCTAGAGCAAAGGACGTCCCCTGTTTCTATGACGATTGTGTGCCTTGATCCATTCGGCGGAACGGCACCGAGCAGGCATCGAGCAGGCAACAAGCAGACAACGAGCAAAGGCATTGCCGGCTAGCGTGCGGGGATGGGCGATTCGCTGCAGCCTTTCTCGACGCCTGTCCGGGACTGGTTTGAGGCGACCTTCGCTGAGCCGACGCCACCGCAGGTGCAGGGTTGGCCGGCGATCGCTGCAGGCGACCACACGCTGATTCTCGCACCCACGGGATCGGGCAAGACGCTCTCAGCGTTCTTGTGGGCCATAGACCGCCTGTCACTTGAGCCGGTGCCCGAGGATCGAATGCAGCGGACTCGGGTGTTGTATGTGTCTCCGCTGCGAGCCCTGGCGGTCGATGTCGAGAAGAACCTTCGTGAGCCTTTGCTGGGTATTGAACTGGCGGCGCGGCGCAACGGGAGCAGCGTCAACGCGCCGACAGTGGGGATTCGCACGGGCGACACGCCGACCCCGGAGCGTCGTCGGCTCATCCACCATCCGCCGGACATTTTGATCACGACTCCAGAATCCCTGTATCTGATGCTCACCAGTCGGGCCCGTGAAACTCTCAGTGGCGTGCAGCATGTGATCGTCGACGAGATTCATTCGTTGGCGGGCACCAAACGCGGTGCGCATTTGATGCTGTCGCTTGAACGCCTCGAAGAGTTGACGCGTCTGAGTCCTCAGCGAATTGCGCTGTCGGCGACCCAGCGGCCGCTCGAAGAGATCGCCCGATTCCTGGGAGGCTGCGAGCCCGATTCGACCCCGGAAAACAAAGGTGGGATGCGGCCGCGTCCGGTCGCGGTGATCGACGCGGGCGCCGGCAAGGAACTCGATATTGAGGTGGTTGTTCCGGTTGAAGACATGGGCTCTCTGGGGGAAAGGGCCGCGCCGTCTGGCCAGGCTGCGAGCAAACCCGTTCACCGGAGTATCTGGCCTTCGATTCACCCAAGGCTGCTGGAGTTGGTGCAACAGCACAGATCCACACTGATTTTCGCCAATGCCCGGCAACTGTGCGAGCGCTTGGCGACTCAACTCAATGAACTGGCGAGCGAATGCGAGGCAACTGAAGCAGCTGGGGCTGCGCCCGACGAACCCGAGTTGGTGAAGGCACACCACGGGTCGCTGTCACGCCATCGACGGCTCCAAGTTGAAGAAGAGCTCAAGAGGGGTGATCTGCGTGGGTTGGTGGCGACTTCAACGCTTGAGCTCGGTATAGACATGGGAGCGGTCGACCTGGTCGTTCAGGTCGGCTCTCCCGGCTCGGTTTCATCTGGCTTGCAGCGGATCGGTCGTGCCGGACATCAGGTGGGTGAGCCGAGTCGCGGCAAGATTTTCCCGAAACACCGTGCGGAACTGCTCGAGGCCGCGGTGATCGTCGATCGCATGAAGCGTGGGTTGATCGAGCACACGAGTTCCCCTCGCAACCCGCTGGACGTCTTGGCTCAACAGATAGTGGCCATGTGCGCCATGGACGATTGGGATTTCGAACACTTGTTGGCGGTTGTGCGACGCTGTGCCAACTACAGCGAGCTGTCTGAGGAGGTATTTTCCAACATTGTGGACCTGCTGTCGGGGGTCTACCCCTCCGAGGAGTTCTCAGGGCTTCGACCGCGGATCGTGTATGACCGCGCGGCGGCCACAATACGAGGCCGCAAGGGTGCGCAGCGTCTGGCTGTGACCAATGCGGGAACGATTCCAGATCGGGGGGCGTTCGGTGTGTTCCTGCCGGACGGCACTCGGGTTGGGGAACTCGATGAGGAGATGGTCTACGAGAGCCGTGCTGGGGAGGTATTCCTGCTTGGAGCGTCTTCGTGGCGCATCGAAGAGATCACCGTCGAACGTGTGGTTGTGACTCCCGCGCCGGGCCAGCCCGCCAGAATGCCTTTTTGGAGGGGTGATGGGCCTGGTCGTGAAAGCGAGCTCGGCCGAGCGATGGGTGAGTTCATCCGCGAGATCCGCGCAGATCCGGACCCGATCTCGCGGCTGCGTCAACGCCATGATCTTGATGAGCCGGCTGCGCGCAACATTGTCGCCTTCCTGCGGGATCAGGCCGATGCCACGGGAGCCGTTCCTGATGATCGAACCGTTGTGGTTGAGCGGTTCCGAGACGAGATCGGTGATTGGCGGGTTTGTGTCTTGACGCCTTTCGGTGCCCGCTTGCATGCCCCTTGGGGGGTGGCGATCCGTGCGCGGTTGAGCGAGGCTTCGGGGGTCGACATTGAGCTGATGTGGAGCGACGACGGCATTGTGATGCGGCTCCCCGATGCTCTCGACGAACTGAGCGTCGACGAGTTGCTCTTTGATCCTGACGAGGTTTCAGACGTAGTGCTCGCCGGGCTGGGCGACACCGCGATGTTCGCCTCGCGGTTCCGCGAGTGTTCGGCCCGAGCCTTGTTGTTGCCGCGGCGCCGGCCAGACCAGCGCACTCCGCTGTGGCAGCAACGTCAACGAGCTGCGGATTTGCTTGCTGTCGCAGCGCAGTATCCGTCGTTTCCGATGTTGTTGGAGGCGACTCGGGAGTGCGTTGACGATGTCTTCGACCTTCCTGGGTTGCGTCAGTTGATGACCGACCTGCGAAGTCGGCGGGTTCGGGTGGTGTCGGTTGAGACGCCGAGGGCGTCCCCGTTCGCCCGATCACTGCTGTTTTCCTGGATAGCGGTCTACATGTATGAAGGTGACGCGCCCCTGGCCGAGCGTCGCGCAGCGCTTCTGGCCCTCGACCGCGAGTTGTTGGGCGACCTGCTCGGCGAAGAGGAACTGCGAGAGCTTCTTGACCCGGCCGTGCTGGCCGAAGTCGAACTCGAGTTGCAGCGTCTTGAAGACCCCTGTCTTGCCCGTGACGCAGACGAACTCCACGACCATTTGCGCATACTCGGCCCGCTCAGCCGCTTCGAGCTGGCGGTTCGTGCAGTCGCCGATGCTGACATTGATGCCTGGATACGCCTGCTGATTGAAGAGCAGCGAGTGATCGAAATCCAGATCGCCGGCGAGGATCGGTTGGCCGCGGTCGAAGATGCCGCGCGGCTCCGCGGCGAAACAGGAGCGGTCGACACGGCCCCTGCACCCGGGCCAGCCGGGGATGCTGGTGCATCCGGTGCGCCCGGTTCGGCTGGTGCGCCCGGTGCATCGGCCAAGTCTGTTGCCGACCCGCTGGGCGATCTGTGCCTGCGCTACAGCCGTACCCACGGACCGTTCTTGGCCACAGACATCGCCCGCTGGATCGATGTAGCCGAAGATCAGATTGTCGAGGCGCTCAAGGGGCTGGTGGCGGCCGGCAAAATAGTACGCGGAGAGTTCCGGCGCGGCAGCCGTGAACGCGAATACTGCAATGACGATGTGTTGCGCCTGCTGCGCCGACGGTCGTTGGCTGCCCTGCGCAACGAGATCGAGCCAGTCGAGTCGGAGACACTGGCCGGCTTTTTGGGGGCTTGGCAGGGCTTGACAAGCACGAGATCCGGCATTGACAGGCTGACCGAGGTGATTGGGCAACTCCAGGGCACGCCGATCGCAGCTTCGATTCTGGAGTCTGCGGTGTTGCCTGCTCGAGTCGATGACTATCAACCAAGCCAACTCGACACTTTGTGCGCTACCGGTGAGCTGGTATGGGTGGGAGCCGGTGGACTGGGTGCTCGTGACCCGCGGGTGCGTTTGTTTTTCCGGGATCAGGTGCGGTTTCTGCTGGACGTGGCTGCTGATCCTGAGCCTGTTGACCAGCCTGCTTATGAGCAGGCTCAGGATCCTGTCCATGTGGCGCTGCTGGCTCATCTTGGCGAGCATGGAGCGTCGTTCTGGCCTGATCTGGTAGTGGCGGTTGCCAAAGCCGGCGTCGAGTACGATCAGGAAACCGTGTTGGCGGGCTTGTGGGATCTGGTCTGGGCTGGCCACGTCACCAACGACACCCTGGCACCGGTCCGCGCTCTGGTTGCCGACGGATCGACAGTGGCCTCCCGCTCTGGATCCCGGCCTGGATCCGATATTGGATCCCGTTCCGGCTCCCGTGCTGGATTCCGGTCCAGCACTAGGCGGAGCGGGGCGTATGGCCACCGGCGACCTCGGCCGGGCGCTCTGCGGGTGCAGGGACCACCAACGGGAGCGGGACGGTGGTCGCTAGTTGCCCCGATGCGGGAACCGGCACCCGCACAGACCGAGATCACGTACGCGCGGGTCCAGCAACTGCTTGACCGTTACGGCATCTTGACTCGCGAGATTGCCCGTGGCGAAGGCATCGACGGCGGTTTCGCTGGTTTGTATCCGCTGCTGCGGTTGCTTGAGGAACGTGGCGAGGTTCGGCGCGGGTACTTTGTTGCCGGTCTCGGCGCGGCTCAGTTTGCTGCTCTTGGCGCGGTTGACCGACTGCGAAGTCTGCGCGTTGCCGGCGGCGAGTTTCTCAGCGACCGCAACGGAAACAGCGGGGGCAATCGCCAAGCCGACCGTGGGGGCGGTGACGGCTCGAATGACGGCTCGAATGACGGCCCGGTCGCGTTGGCGGCGACCGATCCGGCACAGCCGTACGGTTCGGTATTGCCGTGGCCGGAGTCTTCGGGCCGTCCGGTACGGGCCGTGGGCGCCTATGTGGTGATCGATGCTGGTGTCTGTGTGGCGATATTGGAGCGGGGTGGCCGTTCGCTTGTCACTTTCCCTGCGGCGCACGACGATGACGCATGGATGCGGGCATTGCAGGATCTGGTTGCCAGCGGACGTATACGCTCGTTGGAGATCGCCAAGGTCGACGGTGTCGCAATCCGCGAGACTCCTTGGGCCGCCCGCCTCCAATCTGCCGGATTCACCCCCAGCTATCGGGGCCTCACTTTCCGCCCCTGATCCTCAAGGCGCTGTTTCCCGCTGCCCCCGCTGCCTGTTGCCCGTTCGCTCGTTGCCGCTGCTTGTTGCCCGTTCGCTTGTTGCCGTTAGCTCGTTGCCTGTTGCCGTTAGCTCGCTCGTTGCCGTTGCCCCCGCTGCTTGTTGCCGTTCGCTTGTTGCCGTTCGCTCGCTCGTTGCCGCTGCCCCCCGCTGCCGTTCGCTTGTTGCCGTTCGCTCGCTCGCTGCCGGTGGTGGGTGGTAGTCGCCAAGCGACGGTGAACGTACCCGTGCTCGCTAAGGGGTGGCGCCTGGGGTCTACCGCTGGTGTTGGTGGGTTGCTGTGATTCTTCTGCCATCTCCAGTGCGGCTACTGGTGGTGGTCGGCAGATGGTGGTAATGCACCGGTGCTCGCCGAAGGCCATAGTCGTAGCGCGCTTCCGATCCAGGTTCGGTCGGTCGGACGGGCTTTGGTCGGAAACTGGGCCAGAAGCGGGGGGTTTGAGCTGGTATTTGTGGGTATTGGGGTGTTGGTAGACCGTCCAGCCGTGCTCGTGGATCTTGTGGTGACAGCTGTCGCATACCAGCAGCAGGTTGTCGAGGTCGGTAAGCCCGCCGTCACGCCACCAGATGATGTGGTGGGCTCGACACCACAGTGGGTTGGCGCCGCAGCCGACGCAGTGTTGATCGCGGGCCATGAGCGCTGCGCGCTGAGCCTCAGAAGCGGTGCGTCGTGCGCGTCCGAGCCACATGTTCTGAGACTTGGCATCGAAGATCGATGGCAGAATGCCGGCTTCGAGAGCCATTCGATGCAACTCGGCGATGGGTATCGGTGAACCGTCGGCGAGCCTGGCGTTGACCAACTGCTGCTGAAGCACGTCGTAATCGGCGATCACCAACAGATTGGTTCCCTGACCCTTGCCGGCGCCGGGCTCGCAGATCAACTCGGCCAATGCGTCGGCCATCCGCTGCTGTGGAGTGCGGCGCTTCTTGGGATCTTCGTCGTGCCACAGCTGTCGTTCTTTGGCGGTCAACGCAGTTGCGATGCGTGCCCCGGTGATCTGGTCGAACTCTGCGGACAACACGAACATGCCTGTCTCGGCAGATTCGAAGATCCGCGCTTTGCGGGACTTGCGTTGCCGCTCCAATAGCGACTGGCCGTCGTCTTTTGACTGGTCTTGTTGATGACGACGCACCGTCTTGACGAACGCGTCGAAATCCTGCTGCTTGGCTGAGCTGACCAACACGGTCTCGTCGATGTCCCCCTCACCAGAAGCACGAGCGATAAGCCGAGCATGGCCTTGGGGGATCTCGCCTGACTCAAGGGCTTCGCTAGTGGCAGAAAGCTCAGACAACCGAACCGCCGACTCGACATCTCGTTTGGCTTCACGTGCCGAGGACTGCAGTTCATCGCGGGCGACCCGTTGAGCGGCGGTGGCGTCGTGACGACGCTCAACCTCCGCCAGCACTTGGGATTTCATCGCCGCCAACCGAGACTCAGCACGGCCGATCAAGCTCAACCGAGATGACAATCCCTCATCACCCAGGCCCGCAACGTCAACCGCCGCAACAAACAGGTCTTCCCCACACCCGGTACCGGTTCGGGCGTCGAATAGGTCGAATAGGTCGGATGCAGGAGCTAATCCCATGCATGCAACTCTACATGCAGGGTGTGACAACAACACCTAAAAACTAATGAAATGCTAGAAAATTGAGTAGACTGATCAGTCAGAGCCGATCACCCCGGCAGCATTTCCTGATGAGCGGTTCATGCGTTTGGGAAACGAAGTTCGCGAAAGTCCGTTGCACAATATAGTTTCACCTATAGGGTGAAGGTTTGAAGTATGAGATTCGAGTTTGAAGATGACGACTTACGACGACTGTACGAGGAACAAGATTTTGTGCTGCCTCGATTCGGGCCGGACGTCACGAAAGCCTTCAGAAAGAAGATGGGGTTTCTCGCGGAGGCTGAGTCCGAGTCCGACTTGCGGAGCTATCGAGCCTTACGTTTCGAGAAACTCAAAGGAGGCCGCGCAAACCAGCATTCGATCAGGCTCAACCATCAGTGGAGGCTGATCTTGCGGATCGAAACCGATGCCGGCGGCCGTCTGCTGTTCATCGTCGAGACAGCCGATTATCACTAGGAAGGAGATTCAGCGCCATGACCACCACCTACACTCCCGCCGAGGTGTTCCCTCCAGGCGAGTACCTCCGCGACGAGCTCAACGAGCGAGGATGGACTGCCACGGAGTTTGCGGAAATTATCGGCCGACCGCTTCAGGCAGTGTCGGAGATACTGAATGGGAAGAAGGAGATCACTACCGAGACAGCTTGCTCCTTCTCTGAAGCGCTCGGCACCACTCCGGAGCTGTGGCTCAATCTTCAAAGGGCCTATCGCCTTCACCGGTTACGCTCAACGTCCGCCCAAGATCAGCCGAGCCCGGTCGCTCGACGAGCGCGACTCCGCGAAGCAATACCCTTGGCCGAAGTACGGTCCCGCGGTTGGATCCCACAAACCGATGATCTCGATGTCACCGAAGCGGCCGTATGCGAACTGCTTGAGATCAACTCTCTCGATGAAGATCCAGAGTTTGCCTTGGCGGCGAGGCGTTCTAATTCTGCTGACCCGATCAGCATCGAGCAGTCGGCGTGGCTTGGACGTGTTCGGCGAGTTGCCGAGGGTCAGACTGTCGCAGACTTTGCCGTTAACGCGCTGAAACAGCTTGCACAGCGCCTTCCTAGAATGCTCAAAGACGGGCCGGGCGAGGTCGCGAAACTCCCAAGGCTGTTCGGTGACTGTGGCGTTTGTCTGGTCTTTGCTCAAGGTCTCCGGGGAGGCAAGCTCGATGGTGCGGTGACCTTCCTTGCGGACGGCCGCCCTGCAATCGGGCTGACCACTCGAGGAGACCGGTTTGACAGCCTTCTGTACACACTGCTCCATGAGTGCGCCCATCTGACACTTGGTCACATAACCCCGAAGGACGGCGCGATTCTTGACGACGACCTCAGAGCACTTCGGGATGATCCAGCCGAACTTGATCCGAAAGAGGTGGAGGCTGACGAGCAAGCTTCAATGTGGCTTTTTCCGAGCGGCTTCAAGATTGAGTCGTCATCGGTGTCAGCAATCCTGGAAGCCTCGTCGCGATATGAGGTGCATCCGAGCGTCGTCGTTGGGCACGTCCAATACGAGACCCAGAACTGGAGTCGTCACCGCAATCGGATACCAAAGGTCCGGCCCGAACTTCAAGACGCAGGACTGCTCTCATGACCGCAATCACCGAGTGGGGCCTTCAAGGCCACTCGGCTTCTTTTTCCTTCTATCTCACGGCTCCCCACTGTGAACGCCAGCCTGGAGTCGCCATTTCAGCCGGAAGCCTTGCGCACACGATAACGATTGCAGGGCCAGGTGGTCCAGCTGCCGCAGTTCGGTTGCGCGCCTCTGGTTTTGAAGCTCCGATCCTGTTCGACGGGACTGGTTACGCTCGTAATGACTTGCCGTCACCCGATATCTGGATAAGTCAGCAGGCCAATGTGGGTGCTTCTCGTTACCTGCTTCCGGGTATTTTTGTGCCGTGGGACAAGAACTGTGATGACACGTTCGAGGTAGCGGTGCAAGAACAGAGCTCCATCGCCTCGGACCTAGGCGCGACGATGTTGTTGGCGGTTGACGCGCGGTGGATTGCCAAGCGAACGGAAGTGGTGGTTGATTCGTTGCAGTCGACAGACCAAGCCGTGGCTCTCGTACTTGCGCACCGAGCTGACCCTCTCTCGGTCGGTGGAGCTGTCCCTGGCTTGCGCCGGATATCACAGCGGGTCAGCCGTCTGACCATCCTGCGCAGTGATCATGGAGCTATCGGCGCGCTTGCGTTTGGAGCTGAACACGCGGCGATTGGACTCACGACCACCACGCGCCACTATGCGACCGCTGCCATGAGAGCAAGGCGGCGCCCCGGACTCGCATCGAGGGTCTTTGTTAGTTCTTTGTTTGATTGGTTTCTCGCTGATGACATCGCTGGATGGACCGCAGCCGGAAGCGATGTGGTCTGTGACCTCCAGTGCTGTGGCGGGCTCTCCCTTGCTCAGTTCATCGATCCTGATCTGGACGTGAACTGGCACAACATGCATGCTCTTGCTCATGCTGCCGACTATGTCCTCGGCGCGGACACGTTCGATCGTCCACGACTGTTCCTAGAACAGTGCCGGAGAGCCGTTTCGCTATACGGTCTTGCAGGCTTCAAAGGCCCTGAGAACCCGAAGCCTCAGCTCACCAGTTGGGTCTTGTCATAGAGGTACCGCTTGTACGCGAGTTCAGCCACCCACCATCGGTAGACGCTTGGGACCCCCACCTCAGCGGGCATCGCGGGGAGCAATACTTGGGGTGGCGCTTCTTGATGAAGCGCGATGATCCCGACTCCCCATTCACGTGCCACGCATTCGACGCGCGACGGTAGCACTTCATCATGTTGCTCAGTCACAGCGAACCTTTGGACGATTGGAGTGAATCGAAGTGCTCGATCAACTGTTCGTTCTAGTTTGCGTCCGCTGAACATTACTGATCGCAGGACTCCGGGAGGGGAGTAAGTTCGTTCGAAACCGGCTGAAGTCTTTTTGACGGCGTAAGGAGCGTCTTGCAGTCTTTGCGCTTTCACGTCAGGCAGTGCCTCGGGAGCTACCGGCACGCCTGAAGGAAGTAGCCAAAGACCGCACAGCAGAGCTGTGGAGGTGATGGCTCCTACGCCTTCCTGCAATCTTCGCTCGTGTTCGTCGGGGCAGAGCTCAAACGCGGCGTGCATGATGGATCCGTTGATTGCTAGCGAAACGAGGTGTTCTCCGGTGAACTGCTCGAGAGCGTTGAACGCGAGGCTCGATTTAGATGTCAGCACATGCCCCCTTGTATGGTTTCCCAAGATCAAGGGTGTCATTGATTTCCAGTTTGGAGCCAATCGAGCATGTTCCAGGGTAGATCGTTGATATACCGGAGATGGTGGATCGGCCTGCTAGCAGCGTCCTTTCGCGCGATGTCACCGAAGCGAACACGCCACCCTTAGTTGTGATCGTATGGTCTTGGGCGGACCGGTGCTGGGCGATCTCGGTGGCGATTTGGGAGATAGTGGAGATGTCTTCGGTTTCGCAGATTTCATGGGGGGCGAAGCCTTCGTAGTCGTGGATGGCCCACTCTTCGGCACCTAGCGTTGGTGATGTGGCGAGCATCTGGTGGATCTCCTCGTAGATGCGTTCGGGTGCTTGGGCCGCTGCGATCCAGCGGCCGTGGAGGTGACCGTTGTTGTAGTCGCTGAGCGAGGCGACGTAGATGCGGGGATCAACGTGATCGGGGGATTCATGATGTTCGGATAGTCCTTCCATGGGCGCGGCTTTCTGCGTTGTCAGTTGTGGCTGCCCTCCTTCCTGCAAGGTGGCTCGGGCGGCGAGAGACCCAAGCCCGATGATGCTGAGTGGGTATGACAGCGACCCCACCGGTTACTCTCGCGCAGTGCTTACTCTTCCTCAGCTAGAACGACATCTCTTTGCGGCGGCCGACATCTTGCGGGGGAAGATGGACGCGTCGGAGTTCAAGGAGTACATCTTCGGCGTGCTTTTCTTGAAACGGGCGAGTGATGTGTTCGAGGAGGCGCGCCGGCGAGTGATCAACAACCAGCTAGCCAGAGGCCGTTCGCAAGAGGATGCCGAACAGCGGGCTGACGATCCAGATTTCTACAACGAAGCGTTCTTCGTGCCGCCACAGGCGCGCTGGTCGCGCTTGCGTGACGAGTTGCATCACCAGGTGGGCGACGGTCTCAACAAGGCGCTTGCGGCGCTTGAGCAGAGCAATCCGTCGTCACTGGAAGGCGTGCTGCAGCACATCGACTTCAACCGGCGTGTGGGCAATACCACCGTGTCTGACAAGAAGTGGCGCGACCTCATAGACCACTTCTCGAAGTACCAACTCCGCAACGAGGATTTCGAGTTCCCCGACCTGCTCGGGGCGGCTTACGAGTACTTGATCCGTGACTTTGCGGATTCCGCGGGCAAGAAGGGTGGGGAGTTCTACACGCCTCGGCCGGTGGTCCAGTTGATGGTGCGCCTTGTCGATCCGCAGGAGGGCATGGCTATCTATGACCCGTGTTCGGGTTCGGGCGGCATGTTGATCTACGCCCGCAACCATGTGGCCGACAACGGGGGCAATGCAGCCAACCTTGTTCTCGCGGGACAAGAGAACAACGGTGCCACTTGGTCGATCTCCAAGATGAACATGTTGTTGCACGGCATCCGAGACGCCGACATCCTCCACGACGACACGCTCACCAACCCCGCGCATGTGAGCGGTGGCGAACTGAGGCGCTTCGACCGGGTTATCACCAATCCGCCGTTCAGCCAGAACTACGACAAGGGCTCGCTCTCCCACCGCGAGCGGTTCCGTTACGGCTATACCCCCGAGGGTGGCAAGAAAGCCGATCTGATGTTCTTGCAGCACATGCTCGCTGTGCTCAAAAGCGACGGAATCGTGGCGACGGTCATGCCCCACGGTGTGCTGTTCCGCGGCGGTGCCGAGGGAGAGATCCGTCGGAAGATCATCGAGGACGACTTGCTCGACACGGTGATCGGCCTGGCCCCGAACCTGTTCTATGGCACAGGTATCCCTGCCGCCGTGCTGATCCTGCGAGCGAAAGGCTCCAAGCCGACTGAACGGCAAGGCAAGGTTCTGTTCATCAACGCCGACCGCGACTATGGCGAGAGACGCGCCCAGAACCATCTACGCCCCCGAGACGAGGAGAAGATCGCTGCGGTGTACCGGGAGTTCGACGATGTGGACGGCTTCGCCAAGATCGTGACGTTGAAAGAGTTGGCGGATAACGACTTCAACTGCAACATTCGCCGTTACGCCGACAACTTACCGCCACCGGAGCCTCAAGACGTGCGCGCCCACCTCCACGGCGGAGTGCCGATGGCCGAGATCGAGTCGGGGCGGTCCCTGTTGGCTCAAGCCGGTCTTGACCCCGCCGATCTGTTCGCTGATCGTGGTGACGGCTACGCCGACTTGCGTTTCCCCCACGAAAAAGATCTCTCTCTCTCTCTCTCTCTCAGCAATCAGAGGGTGCTCACAGGCTGATCGCAGATGCCGCCGACGGGCGAGCCGGGGAGAATCCTTGGCTGCAGTGGTGGTGTGATACTGCCGAACCGCTGCTCAGTGCGCTGCCCGACCGCGACAGTCTCGTCGGCTGCCGTGAGGATCTTGTCGAGAGCTTCACCGCCTCAATGGCCAGTTTCGGGATGGAACGCTTCGACGCAGCCGGACTGGTCTCCACTTGGTGGGACCAGAGTGTCTTCGAGTTCCAAACAGCGGTCAGTCGAGGCTGGCGAGCTGTTGTAGAAGCCTGGCTCACCACTGCTGAGGCTGGCCGAGACGACATGAACGCACCTGATCCGGCGGACCAGATAGCTGTCAAGCTGCTTGCGTGTGCGCAGTTGGATGAGCGGGCCGGCCTGGTGGCTGAACACGCCCGCCTCGACGCTGAGATCAAGGCGGCTGAATCGGCAAGCCATGACGACGGGGCTGACGATGGCGCGCTGAGCCCCGCTGAACTAAAAGCGCTCAAGTCGGAGCGGACGAAGGCGAAGAAGAAACTTGGAGCCATCGACAGCTCACTGCTTGCGACAGCACGAGAGAATCTCGACGACATGAAACCCGAAGATGCCCCAGCGAAGGTTATCGGTGTACTCAACAACCGGCTTGAGGCTTTGGTTGACGATCACTACGCGGTCATAGAACGTACTGCGCTGGCATGGTACGACAACCTGATTGCCAAGTACGGCACAACCCTGGGAGACCTCGAAACGGAGCGAGACGATGCTACTGCCCGACTTCAAAAACACCTAAGGGATTTGGATTATGAGTGAATGGGACTGGCGGAGGTTGGATGCCTTAGCAACGTTGAAAATGGGTCAATCACCATCCGGACAGTTCGTCGAGGAACTCGAAGATGGGATCCCGTTCCTCCAAGGCAACGCAGAGTTTGGAGAACACTTCCCAACGGCAACATTTCAATGTGGTGACGCGCCCCGTAGGTGTCAAAAGGGCGACTCCCTGATCAGTGTCCGGGCACCCGTGGGGGCGATCAACCGTTCAGACCGTGAGTACGGAATAGGCCGTGGTCTTGCTGCGATCACTTTTGCTAGAATCTACTCGTCCTACGGACACCACGCCCTCCTTGAACATGCACGAGGACTCCATCGTGTTTCGCAGGGCACAACCTTCTTGGCTATTGGCAGACCGGATTTGGCTGCTCTAAAGATCCCGCATCCGCCGGTGGGGGAGCAGCGGCGGATAGCGGAGATTCTCGACACGATCGACGAAACCATCCAAGCCACCGAACGCGTCATCGTCAAACACCAACAAATCCGCTCCGGTCTCGCCGCCGATCTGCTTACTCAAGCAGTTGAGCGATTCGATGGGGGAAACAGGAATCCGATGACCTACGAAGCCCATAGCCCTGAGTGGCGAAAGTGCCAGCTTGGCGATATCGGGACGATTGTTGGTGGCGGAACACCGGCTCGCGACAATGCTCGGTGTTGGGATGGGCTCATTCCATGGCTCACACCCGGTGAGCTAACGAGCAGTAACGAGAAGTTCGTTTTTGAAACTGATGAGAAAATAAGCTTTCGTGGTCTTGCGGAGTCAGGTGCGAGATGGGTGCCTGCAGGATCGCTGTTGATGACAAGTCGTGCGTCTATCGGATTCTGTGCGTTAGCGGGAACTCCGATGACGACGAACCAAGGGTTCAAGAACTTGATTCCGAGAACTGATGTCGATTCTTCCTATTTGTTTCACTTGGGCCAGACGCTACAGCGCGAGATGATCAGGCGTGCATCTGGCACAACGTTCCTTGAAATCTCCAGCAGAGAATTTGGTCGAATCGAAATACGAATGCCGCCCTTGGGGGAGCAGAGGCGGATTGCGCGGATTCTTGACAGCGCGGATGATGCCATCCGAGCGCACGAGGTGGAGCGCGACAAGCTCAGGGCACTGCGAAGCGGGCTGGCGGCTGATCTGCTGTCGGGCCGTGTACGTACGGTGGCGGCATGAGCACTGGACCTGAGTGGGACAAAGTCGAGCGTCCGCTGCTGGATCACCTCAAATCCCTCGGGTGGGAGACGCTTATTTGGTCGGAGCGCCAGCAGGCCCACAACGTTGACCGGTCGTCTGATCGCGATGTGCTTCTCGAACAGAGGCTGGGTTTAGCGCTGCGGAGGATCAATCCGGGACCAGAGGGAGTTCCTTGGCTCGATGAATCCCGAATCAATTCGGCGGTGGCGGAACTGCGGACGATGCCCGCAGGGGCGAAGCTGCTCGAAGCCAACCAGCAGGCGACGAGACTGTTGCTCGGGGGCATAGCGGTCACAGGGTGCGGCGCATGGGGCAACAGCCGAGACCAGACCATCGGCTACATCGATTGGGCTCACCCGCAGAACAACGACTTCCTGGCCGTGTCGCAGTTCACGGTCGCCACGCCTGGACAAGCACCGAACATCCGGCCCGATGTGACACTGTTCGTCAACGGCATCCCGCTGGTGGTGATCGAAGCCAAGCCTCCAGGGCACGACAGCGGCATCACCGATGCCATCGACCAACTCCGCCGATACTCCAATCAGCGTGGAGGCGAAACCGCCGAAGGAGCTGAACAGCTCTTCTGGACAAACCAACTAACCGTCGCCACCACCGGCGAACGAGCCGAAGCGGCGACCTTCTCAGCGCTACCCGAGCACTACATGGCCTGGAAAGACCCGTGCCCGTCCACAATCGCGGAAGTTGCAGGCTCGCTCGGCAAGCAAGCCGATGCTGTCACCCAACAAGAGTTGCTGACCGCTGGGATGCTGGCGCCAGAACGGCTGCTCGACATCGTCCGGCACTTCACGCTGTTCACCGACACCGGCTCGGGTCGCACCGTCAAGATCGTTGGCCGCTATCAACAATACCGGGGCGTGCAGAAGGCGATACAGCGGCTATTAACCGGCGACACCCGCGCTGTCGATGGCCATGTCGACCGCCGGGGCGGGATCATCTGGCACACCCAAGGGTCGGGCAAGAGCCTCACCATGGTGTTCCTTGTCCGGGCGATGCGCAGCCACCCCGAGTTGCGAAAGTTCAAGATCGTGCTGGTCACAGACCGCATCGACCTCCAGAAACAACTCCGAGACACAGCCGCACTTGTTGACGAGACCATTCATGTCGCTCAAAGCACGGCAGGAACTAAGGACCTGCTCAGCCGACCTGGTCCGGGTGTCGTCATGGCAATGATCCAGAAGTACCGGGACAACGAGATACCTGAGGCATTGAACGATTCAGAGTCGATCTTGGTGATGGTTGACGAAGCCCACCGGTCCCACGGGTCAGCGTTGCACGCCAGTCTGATGAGTGCCGTGCCCAACGCGGCCCGTATCGGCTTCACCGGCACGCCGATAATCATGGGCAAGCGAAAGAAAACCCAGGAGATTTTCGGCGGTTACCTCGACCAGTACACGATGCGCGCTTCAGAGGCAGATGGATCGACTGTTCCGATCTTCTACGAGGGCCGTACCAGCGACGCCGCTGTCAAGGGCGCATCCAAAATGGACGATCTGTTCTTCCGGTGGTTCAGCGAACTCAGTGACGAACAACGGGAGACTCTCCAACAGAAGCACGCCACTGCCTCCCGTGTGCTTGAAGCACCGGAGTTGATTGAAGCCAAGGCGAAAGACATCCTGCGCCACTACATCTCGACAGTCATGCCCGATGGCTTCAAGGGAATGATTGTCGCCACGAGCCGAGAAGCGTGCGTGCGATATCACCAAGCACTGCTCAAGGCACGCGACAAACTGCTAGCAGAGCTCGAGCAGCGATCAGGTCAACTTGGTCAGCCCGTTGAACGGTTCGACTCGGACGGGCCGTTCATGAGCAACGCCGCTAAGGAGGTTGACCTCATCCGCAACCTTGACTTCGCGGCGGTTATTTCCGCGGATCACAACGACCCGCCCCACTACTCCCAATGGACCGACAAGCAACGCCAGCAGGAGCACATCGATAGGTTCAAGCTCCCCCTCGGCGCCGCAGGCCAAGGGACTGCACCTCTTGGGTTATTGATTGTGAAGTCGATGCTGCTCACTGGTTTCGACGCGCCACAGGCCCAAGTCATCTACCTCGATCGAATGATCCAAGAAGCAGAACTGCTCCAAGCAGTCGCTCGCGTCAACCGGACGGCGCAGAAGAAGGACGCCGGCCTGGTGGTCGACTACTACGGAGTGTCGGCCCAACTAACCCAGGCCCTCGCGGCGTACATGAGTGCCAGCGGAGAAATAGACCCGGATGTCGACGGAGCCCTCCGTCCGCTCACTCACGAGATTGAGAAGCTCGAACCGCAACGCCAACGCTTACGCCAGATCTTCGTGCAACGCGACGTGGAGCCAACGACCGAAAGTGCTGAAGACTGTGTTCATCTGCTGGGCGACGAACGACTCAGGACTGATTTCGACGTTGCTCTGAGAGCTTTCCTCAACACGCTCAACACCGTCCTGCCGAGACCCGCAGCCCTCCCGTTCATCGGTGACCTCAAGCTCTTCGGTGAAATCCAGGTCCAGACTCGCCGCCGCTATCGAGACACCCCAGACGGGGACTTCGATCCTCGCAAATACCAGGAGAAGATCCGCCGTTTGATCGATGAGCACATCACCGTGCTCGATCTTGAGCACAAGATTCCGCCCGTGCGCATCAACGATGTCGCCTTTGCCGAACACGTCAACCAGATCGACTCGGATCGGACCAAAGCCTCGGAGATGGAACACGCCCTACTCCATCACATCCGTGAACACGTCGACGAAGACCCCGCCTACTACGGCAAGCTCTCGCAGCGAATCGACGACATCCTCGACCGGCTCGAAGACCGATGGGAGCAGATCGCCCTTGAGTTCGAGGATTTGATCGCCGATGTCAACGACGGACCCACCGACGAAGATCACACAGGACTCGACCCGACCACCGAATTGCCATTCCACAACCAAATGGTTGAGAAGGTGGCATCCTCGGAATCCGACGCGAGCGAGCGGCTGATAGCTCTAACGGCTTCCCTCGTCGCCGAGATTCGACGGATCATTGGCACCGTCGGCTTCTGGGACAACGCCACCAAACAAGACGACTTGCGCAAGGTCATCAAACGATCGCTAGACGACAGCGACCTGTTCACATTGACCAGCCTCGACGAGTTGTCCGTCGAACTAGTGGCCCTCGCCAAAGCCAACCAGCACCGCCTGAAATGACCTCTGCACCGGTTGCCACAGCTAGTTCGGAGGCCGATGTCGCTGAGGATGGGGTTGCTTCTCCGCTCCATGATTTGGACACCTTGGTCGTTGGGGATCTGGTGTTTGAGATCGCTCCTCCCAGCGATCGCAAGACGATCGAGATCATCGTTGAGCGCGACGCTTCGTTGGTGCTCAAAGCGCCTCGCGTCGCGACCGTTGATCGGGCTGAGCAATTCGTGATCGCCAAGCGCCCGTGGGTGTACCGCAAACTGGCCGGCAAGGACGCTTTGACCGGTCCCCCAATTGTGAAGCAGTTCGTGGCAGGGGAGGGCTTCGCTTACCTGGGCCGCAGCTATCGGCTCAGCCTCACCCGCTCGGGAGACTCATCCGGCGTTCGGCTGGAGCGAGGGAGATTCCACCTCAGTACTTCGGAGGTGTCCCGTGGTGCTGAGTTGATGCGCCGTTGGTACACCGAGGTCGGCGGCCGATGGCTTCAGCGCAGAATCCGCCCTTGGGCATCCCGCCTGGGTGAACCCGAAGTGACCGTTGAAGTCCGCGACCTCGGTTACCGCTGGGGTTCAGCCCGTCCGTCCACGGATGCCCAACGCATCAACATGCACTGGGCCACCCTCCAACTCCGCCCAAGCCTCATCGACTACATCCTCGTCCACGAGTTAGCCCACCTCCACGAGACCAACCACACCCCTGAATTCTGGTCAATCGTCGCCCGCCTGATGCCCTCTTACGACCAACAAATAGCAACCCTATCCACCACCGGCAAGACCATCTGGCTCGGCACAGTGGCACCGAACGAGAAGAGCTAAGAACTGCTTCCTGTTCTAGATGAGACAAGACATTGTCGCGGTTCTCGCCGCGAAGATGAGTGGCGAGGGCTCAACGTGCTCCGCTCTTACAATTGTGATCATGGAAGGCGTACGAGAAGCAGTCGCATCTGGGCGTATTGAGCGACCCTTCGTAGAAGCGGCTCGATCGACTGCTCGTTCTGTCGTCGGTGAGCGCCCCCCACCATCCGGCGGCCCGTGCTGGTTCGATGAGGATATTGACGACCTTGTGCAAGAGACCATTTTGCGCATCACCCTCGAAAAGCTGGTGCTTGCTGCTCATGAGGCTGCCAACGACACCGAATTTCTTGGTGGCTGGCTGAGATGCGCATTGAAAAGCACTCTCGATATCCGGGCACGGGAAACACCAGTAGGCCGAGTCATCCGAGCGGTGGACGATGCTCTTGGTGAGGATCCAGAGCAGTTTCGACTAGCCAATGGTTGTTGGCGACTAGCGAGTGATAGTCGGGAAATGGAATGGCAAGGTTCAGTCTCTGAACTTGTTTCTGTTGCGTGGAAAATTGAGACGGCCACTGTTCGAGCATCGCGAACGGCGAGCAAGACCCCACCTATGGCCTACCGTCGGGACATACGCTCCGTATGCTCTGTCCTGCTCGGGGTCTCAGGGCCAATGACGAAGCGCGATCTTGCTGACGTGCTCGCACAGCGTTTCAACGTGGTGTTTGAACAGCGTTTCGAATATCCCGATTTCGACGAGGAGAGTCATGAGCGACCGGGGACGGTTCCCGCAACGGAAGCGGTCGAGAACGAACTGGTCGCTCGATGGATGCTAGAGCAAATCACCGCTGAGGAGCAGAAGATCCTCAGGCTGGTGCTTGATGGCGCGAGCATTCGCACTCTTGCGGATGTGCTCGACTGCAGCAAATATCGGGCGTAGATCATCAAATGTCGTGTCGTCGAGAAGCTGCGCCGTCTGGCGGAGTCGTCGCCCGAGAACGACCAAGGTTCCATGGAGCGACTCCTCGAACTGATCGGACAGCACGGTGCATTGCGTCATTCAAATGAGCAACATGGAGGAGAACAAGGTGACTGACCCTCTTCTGCAACGGCTGAAAGAGCTGAACTGGCCCACGATGGCGCTGGATCGTCCCGAACCGGAGCCGGGTCAGCTGTGGCGCGCGGAATGGGAACGAGTCGCTTGCCTCGTCGTCATCTCTGGAACGCGCAGTGGGCGAAATGTGCCTGTGATGGCGGCGACTTCTGATCACATCGGTGATGAGAGAGCAGTCGTTGTTTCGGCGGAGAACGGGATGAAGCCATCGGTATGGGGAGGGTTGGCCAAGTCCGTCAAGATGTTCACTCTCGCTCAACGAATCACTGACCTAACTCACCAGAGTATTCGCATGCTCGCTGCCGTTGCCGTTGGCCAACGGGATGGCGATTGGGCTCCCATCAGTAACAATCTTGACGATCGTGTTCTAGTTCGCGCCGACCTCGTCGACAAGCTTCAAGGTTTCTCCGAAGCGGAATGGATGCCAACGGTTAGAGATGACGAACAAACGCTCGCCGATCTAGCCGTCAACTTCGGGATACCGCCCAGTCAGATCGCGGTAAGCCTTGGGATCACCCCAGGGGACGCGCGACGGTTGCTCAAGGGTCAGCGGGAACCCTCTCCTGATGAGCTCTCAGTTCTCACCGAGCTCCTCGGTCCCATCTCAAGTGCTGGTATACGGTTCGATGAGGACTTGGTAGCTAGCCTTGATCTCCCTGAGTTCCGTCCGCGCTTGCGGCTGATCGCCAGTGAAGAGCACAACGACGATGAAGTTGCTGCTCGGCGCGTCTATGCCGGACGTTTGATGGCAATGGCTGCGAGACACCGGAAGTCGGGTCAGCGAAATTGGGCGGAGTTGATTCGTGAGGCTCTACATGCGGATTGATCCGACCGCAGAAGCGCAGCGCCTCCTCGAACAGATCGATGATATAGACCTTGACGAATTGGCTGCTGATCCCGCGATTGCCGTCGAGGTGCTTTTCGATGTCGTTGTGACTCCACGTCAGCCTCAAATGCGAAGCGAGGGATGTGCGGTCGATGGGACCTATGACCCAGGGCCCCCTCCATGCATCCGAGTAGCCGACGATGTCGCTGCGTCTCGTCAGCGATTCACAATCCTGCACGAGTTAGGTCACCACCTTATCGAACACGATGCACACCTCAATGACCTCCCAATCAGTGACGCTGACAGGCGCGATGAGGCAATCTGTAACGAGGTTGCGGCGAGCGTGCTGATCCCTGCTGATCTTGTTGACCGGGTTCTTATCTCCGGCGTGCTCGAAGCGGAGCACGTGGCCGCTCTCAAGAACGCGACTTGGGCATCTCGCGAGGCCTGCTGCGTTGCCGCGGCGCGCCGTTTGCGGGTACCGGGGTGCGTCATTCTTGGGCGACCCGATGGTACCGCAGTGTTCACCGCGCACCACTTAGCGACCCCTTGGAGCATTGCCCGCGGCACACCCCAAGGTCGGGACTCGTTACTTTATAAGGCTGCAAGAAGGCGATCGAGACGAGCCAGGGACGTAACTAGGTGTAGTGGACATAGAGGTTGGTAGCACGTTGGGGTGAGCCTCCTGTGTAAGTGTGGTGTTGAGAACACAACTCACACGAACACAAGGAGGCTCGTTGTGTCGCATGCTAATGCAAGGTTCACGCCCGCTGGGCGGTTGT
>JAPOYA010000036.1 GCA_026706815.1 Acidimicrobiaceae bacterium
GATGACGGCGGCGCCGTCGACCCATTCAACCTCTTCAACGTCCACGCTCCTGATGGTCGCGGCTCGTTGCTTGAGCTGTTCGATGAGATCACGACAGGCGTTGACGACGGCCATGCCGGTGGCGAACGTGGCTCGACTGCCCTCGGTGATGTCGGTGAAACCGACCGATTCGGTGTCGGCGACGACCGGGGTTATCCGATCGACCGCCAGACCGAGTTCTTCGGCGGCCATCAACGCCATGGATGCGCGGCTGCCGCCGATGTCGGGGCTTCCGGTGACGACCGTGGCTGTTCCGTCTTCGTTGAGGTTGACGGTCGCCGACGATTGTTCGCCGATGTTGAACCAGAAACCGGTTGCAACTCCTCTACCGGCGCCTTCAGGAACCGGTGAGTTGTAGTGGTCGGAGCTCTTGATCGCTTCGAGGGTCTCAACGAAGCCGATCTTGGGGTGCGGCATGCCCATCGCGGTCGCGTCGCCCTCGACCACCGCATTCTGGAGGCGGAGGTCGATCGGGTCGACGCCGAGTCGTTGGGCAAGCTCATCGATCAGCGTTTCCACGGCGAAAGCCGCCTGCGGCGCCGAGGGGGCGCGGTAGGCGGCTGAACGCGGCGTGTTGGTGACGATGCCGATGGCGTGAAGCTCAAGGTTGGGGAGCTTGTACGAAGCGACCGACATGGCCCCGGTGAGAGCGCTGTAGCCTTTGGTGGAGCCGTTGTCGAAGTACATCGTGGACTGCAGGGTGGTGATCTCGCCGTCGTTGGTGGCGCCGATCTTGGCGGTGATCTTGGTGGCGGGCGCTGGGCCGGTCGCTCGCAACACCTCTTCGCGTGACATCACCAACTTCACCGGGCGGGCGGCCTTCTGTGACAGCAGCACGGCGACCGGTTCGAGGTAGATGGTGGTCTTGCCGCCGAACCCGCCACCGATCTCGGCGGGGATGACCTTGATCCGGTCTGTGCTCCAACCGAGTGCCGCGGCGGTCTTGGACCGCACCGCGAAATGGCCCTGCGAGGAAGCCCAGATCGTGGCTTTGCCGTCCTGGCCGCAATCGGCGACGCAGGCATGAGGCTCAATATAGCCCTGATGGACCGCCGCGGTCCGGAACTCGCGTTCGATGATTAGGTCTGCTGCCTTGAAACCAGCCTCCACGTCGCCGCGGCCGAATTCGTTGACCGACGCCAGGTTCGACGGCTCCGTGTCGCCCGAGAACAGCGTGCGGGTGGTCGGGTTGGCGATCGGCGCACCCTCCGCGATGGCTTCGTCGATGGTCAGGACCGCTGGCAGCGGCTCGTAATCGACTTCGACCGCGGCGGCGGCGGCGGCGGCCTGAGCGGCAGTGACCGCAGCCACAGCGGCGACGACATGGCCGTTGTAGAGCGCTTCGTCGCGTGCCATCAGGTTCACCGCCATGTCGAACTCGGCGTGCGCGGGGTCGAGATCGGCGAAATCGGAGCCGGTCACGACTGCCTTCACGCCAGGCATCGCCTCGGCTTTGCTGGTGTCGATCGAGACGATCCGGGCATGCGCGTGCGGTGAGCGCACGAGCGCCGCGCGGAGCTGTCCGGTCATGTCGAGGTCGGCGGCGAACCGGGCCTTGCCGGTCACCTTGTCGAGTCCGTCGTGGCGGACCGGTCGAGTGCCGACGTACTTGTAGGCTCGGGGGTTCTCAGTGACAGTCACTTGGAGGCTCCGTTCAATTGAACAGCCGCTTCCTGCACGGCTCGGATGATCTTGTCGTAGCCGGTGCAGCGGCAGAGGTTGCCTGCCAGCGCGTAGCGGATTTCGGTTTCTGTGGGGTCGGAGTTGTCATCGAGCAGCGCCTTGGCGGCCACGAGGAACCCCGGCGTGCACACTCCGCATTGCAGAGCAGCCCCTTCGAGGAAGGTCTGCTGCAACGGGTGCAGTTCGTCGCCTTGGGCGATGCCCTCAACGGTGAGGATCGACGACCCTTCGGCTTCGGGAGCGAACATCAGACATGCGCAGTTGACCTTGCCGTCGACGAGGATTGTGCAGGCGCCGCAGTCGCCGGTTCCGCATCCTTCTTTCACGCCGGTCAGGCCCAACTCGTCGCGCAGGGCGTTGAGAAGGGAGGCTTCGTCTGCACAGAGAAAATCCACCTCGTCGCCGTTGACGGTGCATTGCACTTGGGTACGGAGTGCGTGGGTTCGTGGCATCAGTTCGCTCCCTGTTCCTGTTGCTCGGCAGTGGGGTGTTCGGCGGCTCGTTGTGCGGCAATCTGCGCGGCTCGTCTGGTCAGCACGCCCGCTACCTGCCTGCGGTATTGGATCGTGCCGCGCTTGTCGTCGATCGGGTTGCAGGCAGCCGACGCCGCGGCAGCCGCAGCAGCCAGAGCAGCGTCGTCCAGCGTGGACCCGACGAGTGCTGCTTCGGCGGCGGGGACTCGCACGACGGTCGGGGCCACCGCGCCGAGAGCGACTTTCGCTGACGCCACGCTGTCGCCGTCCAACCTGAGCTGCACCGCGGCGCCGACCACGGCGATGTCCATTTCGGTGCGGGGAATGAGCCGCAGATAGGCGTCACTGGCACCTGCCGGGGGGTTGTCGAGCAGGAACTCGATGATGAACTCCCCATCGGCAAGCGACGTCTCACCCGGCCCGGTCACGATGTCGGCCACGTCCGCTGTCCGTTCGCCTGAGGCACAGGCGATCACCGCTCTGGCGTCGTTGACTATCAGCGCTGGCACCGAGTCCGCTGCGGGCGAGGCGTTGCAGAGGTTGCCGCCCCAGCTCGACCGGTTCTGTATCTGGTCGGACCCGATCAAGCCGCTCGCTTCGGACAGGCCCGGGAACGTGGAGCTGAACTCGGCGTTGGCGGTGAGCGCCGAGGTGGGCGTTGCCGCGCCGACTGTCCAGGCGCCGTTGACGCGGCTGACTGCGACCAGTCGCTCTATGCGTTTGAGATCGACTAGTAGCGACGGCTCAGGGCGACCGGCTCTGATCTGGGGGATGAGGTCGGTTGCACCGGCGAACACCTGCGAATCCGGGTCGCTTCGCAACAGTTCAAGAGCCTCATCGGTGGTTGTGGGAGCTGCGTATCTCATGAAATCCGTAACCTACTGCGCTACAAGCTCCAAGACACATCCGCGCGGCCATTGTTGCTGTGCGGATCCAGCGGGTTCTTCAGGCTCCGGCGCGGGTGCGGCGGGCGGACCAGTGCTGGGTTGCCCCCGCGGACTGGAACTGCCGGGGGCGGTCCTGGGGACCGAGGATTTCGGTGGCGAGCCACAGGCGCTTCAACCAGCGCACCCGACCTGCGCCGGGGTCGTCTTGGTAGGCGTTGCGGCCGTGCAGCACATGGTAGTTGTTGACGAACTGCATGTCGCCGGGTTCGAAGGTCATCTCGACACGATTGTCGGGGTCGTAGATCAGGGCATCGTAGGCGTCCATGGCAGCTCGTTGCGCGTCGCTGAGCCGGGGCGCGACGGCGTGGCGCTGCGAGGCTTCGATGTAGGGCCTGATGTAGCGCACGAACAGCCGGTCGCCGTGTTCGGTGAACACCGGCACCCGATAGAACGGGTCGCCTCCTTTGCCTTGTTCACCACGGAAGTCGTAGGGAAGAGCTCCGTAGAGCACTGCAGCGAGTTCCGGGTCGGATTCAACCAGGAGGTTGTGCGCGGCGACCGCATTGGCCACCAGGCTCTCCCCTCCCGACACGCCCGGGTCCAAGCACAACAGCCCGATCAGGTCGGATCCGTCGGAGTGGAACGCTTGGGCGACGCCTCCGAGTTCGTTGCCTCGGACGGTGGGGTCGTCGACCGATTTGCCCTGGTCCTTGACGTCTCCGAGCAGGTGCCCCTTGACGTTCTGAGGCCATGGCACACCGAGGTGCAGGCCGATCCCCCAGTACATCCAGGAGGCGTCCTCGAAGCCGAGGCTTTCGACCGGCAGCGCCGATATTCGACAGAAGCCGCGGCCGTTGATCAGCTCGTCAGCGAGCTGCTCCAGCGCCGGGGCGAGTGTGGGCAACGGGAACAGGCTCCTGTCGACGTCGAGCACCTCATCGGTGTGGCTGCGCGCGACGGCGAGAGCCGATTCGAGTTCTGCGATCTCTTCGTCGCCGAGCCAGTAGGTCCACCCGTCGCTGTCGGCCACGTCCGCCGCGGTCCAGCAGGCATGGGTTTCGAGCGGTCGAACTGCCAGGCCTTGTGCAGCTTCTAAGGCGCTCACCGGCCCTTGCCGTTCGTTCCGTTCGCGCCGACCGTCATTGCCGGCGGCGGCTGTTCACCTCGCACCAACCGTCCGGGCAGGGCGCCGGTTGCCTCACCCGATGCGTAAGTTTCTTCGCCGTCGACGATGGTGTGCAGATAACCGTCGGCTCGTTGCAGCACTCGGCGGCCTCCGGCGGGGAGATCGTAGGCCAGTTCGGGACCTCGTACTCGCAGATTGTCGAAGTCGATGACGTTGAGGTCCCCTCGATAGCCGGGGGCCAGGACTCCGCGGTCGCGCAGCCCCACGGTGCGGGCTGTGTCACGGGCTTGGCGTTGCACCAGGAACTCCAGCTCGATCCTGTTGTCGGGCCGGTCCCGGCCCCAGTGCTGCAGCAGCGTCGTGGGGAACGAACCGTCGCAGATGGTGCCGACGTGGGCGCCGCCGTCACCGAGTGCGGGAACCGTGTGTTCGTGGGTGAGCAGTTCTCGGGTGCCGTCGAGGTTCATGAAGCCGTAGTTGGTGAAGGGCAGCCACAGCATGTTGGTTCCGCCGTGTTTCAACAGCAGGTCCAGGGCGAACTCGGCGGGGCTTGTGCCAGCCGCTTCGGCGCGACGGGTGACTGTCTGGTCCGGCGGGGGTTCGTAGTAGGGCCGTTCACCCATCTCGAACATGTTGTGGAAATCCTCGATGATGCGCCCGCCGACGAGGTCGCGTGCGGTGTCGCCTCCGGCTTGCAGCAGGCGTCGGCGGCGGTCGGGGTCTTGCAGGGCGGAGACGCGCTGGGCGGGCGCCATGTCTGCAACCTCCTGCCAGACCGGGTTGCGCATGAACGGGTTGAGGGTGCATTCGAAGCCCAACAGGATGCCTATGGGGCGAACCGGGCATTGCCCTGTGATCTCGAAACCGTCTGCGCGGGCGGTTTCGATGCGGTTGAGGAGGTCGTGGTGGAATCCGGCTGAGCGGGGGCTCTCGACGAGGGTGAACGACAGGGGACGTCCCGACACTTCGCACATGTCGCGGAGGATCTGGAATTCGGCGTCGATGTCGGAGAAGTCGCTCACCAGTTGGAACACGCCGGTGTTGCCCCGACCGACGGCTTCGGCTATCCCGATCAGCTCTTCGGCCGCGGCGGTCAGGGTCGGGGTGAAGTCTCCGGTCGACGTCTTGTGGTTCGAGGTGCGGCTGGTGGTGAACCCCAAGCCTCCCGCTGCGATTCCCTCCGCAGCGAGACGCCCCATCGTGGCGACGTCCTGATCGGTGGCGTCCTCTCTGTTGGCGCCACGCTCCCCCATCACATGCAGACGCAATGCGCCGTGAGGCACTTGTGCAGCGATGTTCATGTCTTTGGGGCCTTCGAGCGCGTCGAGGTATTCGCCAAAGGAGTTCCATCCCCACTGCAGTCCCTCGTGCAGTGCCGCTCCGGGAATGTCTTCCACGCCTTCCATGAGTTCCACGAGCTTGTCGTGGTCCTGGTCGTGCACCGGCGCGAAACCGACCCCGCAGTTGCCGAACACGACGGTCGTGACCCCGTGCCAGCTCGATGGTTGCATGCGTTCATCCCAAGTGGCTTGCCCGTCGTAGTGGGCGTGGACGTCGACGAAGCCGGGGGTGACCAACGCTCCGTCTGCGTCTATCTCGCGGTGGGCAGACCCGCTGAGGTGGCCCACAGCGCTGATCACGCCATCGTTCACCGCGACGTCGGCAGTGCGCTTGGCAGCACCCGTGCCGTCCACCACGGTGCCGCCCCTGATGATCAGATCGTGTTGCGCCATCGCCTTCTCCCCTCGGCGTGTCCTGTCACATGATGACACTCATTGCGCAGCACGCGCCTACTCTCGCCGTCAAATGAGTTCGCCCGACGGACGTCGGGGCGATGACTGCGCTCGCTGAGAAGCGGCCTCAGACTTCGACGGAATCGACTGAAGGCTGCTGACACTTGCCGAACCACTGCGAAAGTGCCACGATTGGGGTTGTGCGCACTCGGCTTGATTCGCTGCGGGTCATGTTGGAGGTTCGGGCTCTGGCGGAGTTGGGAACCTTCGTAGCAGTTGCGCCTGTGCTGTCCCGGGTTCTGCCTCGCGGGGTCGGGCGGACGGTTCTGGTGCTCCCCGGGTTCTTGGGCGACGACACAAGCACCAAACTGCTGCGTGTTCTGCTCCGGTCTCTGGGGCACGACGCGGTTGGCTGGGGTCTCGGCCGCAACATCGGCCCTACCGACGAGATCCTTGACGGTCTTGTCCATCTCCTCGACGACCTCGACGAAAAGAACGGCCCGATCGACCTTGTGGGTTGGAGCCTCGGAGGTCTTTTTGCCCGCGAGGTCGCCCGGGCCTCGCCCGCTGCGATCCGCCAGGTGATCACGCTCGGCAGTCCTTTCCAGAGCGTCGGGGAACAGGATTCGAAGGTGAGCGCGGCGTTCAGATCCTTCAGGGCATTCCATTCGGACCGTGTGATGAAATCTCGCATCCCCAGCTGGGCCAGGGAGCCGATCCCGGTTCCAGCGACCTCGATCTATACCCGCGGCGACGGCATAGTCAGGTGGGACCACTGTTTGAACCGTGATTTTCCGCATACGGAGAACGTCGAGGTGCGGGGCAGTCATTGCGGGCTCGGGCACAATCCCGCGGCAATAGTCGTGGTCGCGGATCGCCTGGCACAACCGGATTCGCAATGGCAGCCGTTCAAGCCGCCTGCCGCGTTGCGCAGTCTGTTCCCCGGCGCGGAGGTCTACGACTCGTCCCGGCACGCAGCCTGAATCAAACCTGGCCCAGCGGGGTCCGGTCTATGCCGCAACCTCGGCTTTGAGCTCCTCGAAGGATTCTTCGATGCACAGCATGAAACGCTCCGGGTCCGGCATGATCTCGCGGCATGAGGTAACGCTGACGGTGACTCCACCGCAGTAGCTCAGCACCGGAAGGAAAAGCGCCAAGCCGTCCACCAGCGGACCGAATCCGTACATGTCGACCAGACGCGCCGAGGCCGCGTACAACGGAATCTGGGGGCCGGGGACGTTGCTGATTATGCAGTTGACCACAGGACGGGTGGTGTTTGCCGCGAGGCGGGTTGCGAGGCGGCTTGCCAACGCGGCGGTGGCGGATGGGATGAACTGGGTGTAGTCGGTCATCAGCCGGGCGCCGACCGCGTTGGTGAGCTCCTTTGATTCTCTTGAAGCCTCGCGGATAGCCGACAGTCGCTCGACGTCGTCGGCGATGTCTGTGCGCAGGCGCACCACCATGGCTGCGACCTGGTTGCCCGCGTCGCCCTGTTCACTGTCGGCGCGCACCGAGATCGGGGCCATTGCGGTCAGGCTCTCCTCGGGCAGCTCGCCGTGGTGTTCGAGGTAGCGTCGAATACCCCCGGCGCAGATCGTGAGGACCGCGTCGTTGATGGTCGCTCCCGGCACCGTGTTCTTGATCGCTTTGATCTCGTCGAGATCGAAGCGCTTGCCGGACACCACTCGATGTGGGGACACTTTCTGGTTGAACCGAGTCACCGGCACCCGTCCTGGAACCGCCGGCATGTGGACGTCCTCTTTGCTGGCAGCCTGTGCCAGGCGTCCGAGGGCGGGAACCATCTCCTTGAGCAGGTTGGGCATCCGCAGCGGCTGACGGATGTTGTTGATTGCGGCGCGACTGAGCAGTTCCGTCTTGGTCGGCACATTGTCGGTACGCACCAGAGGCGGGTTGACCAGCGGAGCGTCGGGGTCGAGGTCGTGGATCGCCGCGGCGATCTCTTGTCCTGACACGCCGTCTACGGCGCAATGATGAACTTTTGACACTATGGCGTAGGAGCCTGCCGGGATGCCGTCAAGATTGTCGAGTCCTTCCACGACGGTGAATTCCCAGAGCGGTCGGTCCAAGTCGAGCGGACGCGAGGCGAGCCGGGCCGATTGAATCCATAGTTGGCGCCAGTCGCCGGGCTTGGGCAGCGCGATGTGACGGACGTGATATTCGAGGTCGAAGTCGGGGTCGGACACCCAGTACGGGTAGTCGACCTTCATCGGCACGTGAACGAGCCTCTCAGTGAACGACCGAGCCATGCCGAGGCGTTCTTCCATCATTGCCAGAATTGATTTGAAGGTGACGATTCCTCCCTCAACACTGCTTTGGTCATAAATCGAGACTGAGCCGATGTGCATCGGCGTTCGAGGTGATTCGAGATGAAGGAAACCTGCGTCCTGAGCGCTGAGTTGTTGCACTGCCCGACCCTTTCGTCGCTGATGCAGGCTACGGACATATCCTTGAAAATCCTGTGTCTGCCGGTTAGACCAGCGTGTCCGGAGAGCGACTGTTGTGGTGGTTCGTTGCAGACGAGTTGATTTCAGCGGCGCGGTTCTGAAGAACGAAGGCCTGTGCTTCGGCTTCCTCGGCATTTTGGATCAGGGCCGTTCGGGTTTCGAGCAGTTGCTCGCACGCGACCCAGATGTCTCGGGCGATCATCCTGGTGAGCCTCATGCGACTGATTTCTGCCGCGTTGGACGACCACACTTCAGGGAGATGCCGGCGAACACACGGGTCCAGTCTGGTCGTGAGGGATCTGCGACGCTGATCTATGGCCGCGGCGAGCCCACGGGCAGCTGAGGCTTGGGCGAAATATCGGTCGGCGACGACCAGCAGCCGGGCGGCCTCGTCTGCATCATGGTTGGGCATTGTCAGGCCTCGATCCTCTACCGTGTTGCTCTACTTGTATTCCTCTGCCGATACATTATATCACTTGAAACATCATAGAAATATACATTGTCTCATTGGTTTCTGAGTCGCTGACGCCAAACGAGCGATTAGCTTCTAAGGGTGACTCGGCCAGGCCCTGCCAACCCAGCGGATCTCGACTTCTGTGTCGATCTGGCCCGAGAGGCGGGGCAGCTCACACTCGAGTGGTACCGCGGACGTGATTTCTCAATCGATCACAAGCACGACGGCTCGCCTGTCACCGCGGCCGATCTCGCCGTGGAAGCCTTGATGCGCGAGCGGCTCAACACCGCCTACCCGAACGACTCTGTGCTCGGCGAAGAACACCCCGACACTGCAGGGGCGTCGGACAGAGCTTGGGTGATCGACCCTATCGACGGAACCAAGGCCTTCATGAAGGGCGTGCCTCTGTTCGCGAACCTGTTGGCTCTTGTCGACGAGCACGGTCCCGCCGTGGGCGTGATCCATCTGCCGGCACTGGGCGAGACGGTTTGGGCTGGGCGCGGCCTCGGAGCGTTTCACAACGGTGAGCCCTGCCGGGTCAACGATCACGGGGGCTTGGACGGGGCTTTCGTGTGTACCAGCGGCTTCGGCTACTGGCCTGAAGGTGCGCTGTCCTCGCTGCTCGACAGTCCGGTGAAGCTGCGCACGTGGGGTGACGCCTACGGCTATGCCCTCGTGGCTACCGGCCGAGTTGAGGCAATGGTCGATCCCGAGGCCTTCGCTTGGGATCTCGCTCCGATCGCGGTCGTCATTGCCGAGGCCGGTGGCTGTTTCAGCGCTTTCGACGGCCGAACCGGTGGCGATGTCTGGAGTTCCGGGTCGGCTGTTGCGACCAACAACCGGATTCACGATGATCTTGTAGCCCTGTTCCAGTGAGCGCCGATGCCGCTGAGCAAGGCCGCGGCCCGGCTCAGCTCACCTGTTCGAGAATCTCTTGGTAGTGCAAGTTCGGGGCGTCGGGCGCAGAGCCGACGGCTTGGCCACAAGATGCGCCTGCTTCGGGAGCGACCGGGGAGTACCTGCCGAGATATGTGTCGAGGAAGTCTCCGACTGCGGGGTCTGACCATTCGTCGACTGCGAGTTGCCGTGTCCAGGCGGTGAGAACGATCGGGTTCTGCAGGCCCGGGTAGGGCGCTGCCAACGCAAACCGCTCAGATTTGAGCTGGTCGGTCATCGCTTGAAGCACCGACGCATCGAGGCCTGGTTGATAAGCCGCCCAGACAGCACCGTGTTCAAGTGAATGAACGGCTGTCTGGTTCTGAATCGGGCGGGCGTAGACGCCGCAGTTCTGCCACGCCGGGAAGTGTGCTCCGCTGGCCGGCGGCGTGCGTTCGTAACTGGCGCAAATCACATGATCTCTGCCGTTGTCGGGCAATTCTTGGACTTCGCCGACAGGCAGCCGCTCAGGCGCCGCATCCACCGCGTCGGGGCATGCCTCCGAAGCATCTACGACAGGAGCCGAGACAGCCTCGGGTTCGGTTGACGACCCGGATCCTCCACACGCGCTCAGCGCCAACGCGAACACCATCATCAGCCGAAAACGCACAGGGCTACTCTAAGCCCGTCAGCAATACATGGACACGCCTTCGAAGCGCAGTGGGCGGAGGCCTCGATCGGCGATGTCGTTCAACAGTGGGAGTGGATCGGCCACGCCTGCCAGACCGTAGGCGCCGACAGGACAATCCCCTCTGAGCACTGCGAGGCTGGTGCTGACCGCTACTACGGCTGCGGCTGATGCGGGTCGCTCCACGGCACCGAACACAATCACCCGGCGTTCAATGCCGACTTTGCCCCGCAGCTCGACGCGCACCGCCCCCAACCCGCCCTCGGCGTGTGGTGGACGCAACATCGGCAGCGGCGAGGTCAAGCGGTCTCTGCGGGTCGCTGCCATGCGGGCGGTCACCCGTTGCAGTCCTTCGAATTCGGGGACCAGCAGCAGTGCGTCCGGAAGCGCCCCCCGGTAGCAGTCGCGTCCGCCTATCGGGTCCGGGAAGTACGCGAGTTCCCGCCCCGAACCCGGAGCACGCGAGGTCCAGCGCCCGTCGCGCCAGTCCAGCCCGGCTGATGACAGGGCCTGATGGTGTTGGCGAGCGCATGCGGGTCCGCCGGTGCCGACCTTGGCAACGTGGATCTCATCCACCTGGTCGAGCTCTGCTGCGCCGTGACGGGCGATGAGGCATGTGAGCCCGGGCATGAAGGTGGCGCCGACAACGACTGGGATCTGGTTGTGCAGCGCTTCCTGGTGCAGAGCCAGCAAGCGCCGGACTTCCGACAGATGGTTCGACGTGGTTACGACCGGAACCCCGTGGTGGACAGCTCGGCGGGCCAGGTTCGCTTGCCCCGCAGCGGGGGTGGCGATAACTGCCAGATCGACTGAGGGATCGAGGTGCTGCCCGTGGCCTGGCTCCGGTCCCCTGCCGAGTGTGTTGACGAGCTGCCGGGATCGCTCTCTACGGGTGTCTCGCACTTCGACGTCGGTCGCTTGGCCGCTGGCCAGAAGTTGCTGCGCGATCCGTGTCCCCGTTGCTCCTGCCCCGAATACGACAATGCGCGACATCAGCGAAGGTCGTCGCCTCGGAGTTCCCGCCAGCCCCCTTTTCGGGGTGGCGTGCCACCGCTTCCCCGCACTCTGATCGCGGCGGCCACTGCGATTCCGGCGCCGATCGCAACGAGGGCTCTTCGTATGAGTGTGAACAGGCCACTCCTACCCATCAGTCCCTCCCGTGGATCTGCGGCGCCGACCGTGGGGCTAGCAGGAGTCGAACCTGCGACCTCACCCTTATCAGGGGTGCGCTCTAACCGACTGAGCTATAGCCCCGCAAGACGACCACGCTAGCGGTCGGTCCAGCGTTTCGACGAAGAACCGCGTTTCGGGCTGTCGCGTTTGCCGCTGGGCCAAAACGGAGTTTCGTCCGCTTGTCGGGCAGCCGGATCTTCTGTTGCGGCTTGTCGCCGTCTCGGCCGGGCGGCGTCCGGTGCGGGTCCTTGTGTCGGATCGGCGGCATAACGAGCGCCGCCCGAGGCTGCTCTGCGGGGCCGGGCGCGCTTCGGGCGGGGCCGGGCGGTTTCTTCTTCCACCACGGTCATCCGCACACCGCCGATCAGATCGCTGATCAGGTTGAACAGCACGGCCATGAGCACCGTGAAGCCTGATCCGGCCACGACCATCACCAGACCCCCCAGGGCGCTGACCCGAAATATCTGGTCGGGGTTGAACGTGAAGGTCTCCAGCGCGAACAGTTCCTTGATGAAGTTCTCCACGTTGTCGACGGTGCCCGCAGTGACCGCGAACCTCCAGAGGATCACCCCTGCGATCAACAGAATCGCCCAGAGGCAGAAGTAGAAGATGAGCGACATTTTGAGCACCGACCACGGCTCGACGTGGCGCACGAGGCGACGGACTCTGCGGGCCCGGAGGCGGCTCGCGGTGCGGCGTTCCAGAAAGGTCGCCAGGGGCTGTTCGGGGGATTGAGGCGTGGGGCGTTGAGGCTTGGCCGGGGTGCCCGGGGTGGGTGGGGAGGCTGCGGTGGTTTCACTCATGGAGTTTTTGCATCGGCGGGGCGTCAACCATGGCGGTGGGGCGAGTATGGGCCAAGTGTAGGGGGAGATCCGCTGCATATCCGCTCTTGTCCGCTGCGCTCACCGGACCGCTCGGGCCTCCGGGCTCGAACCGGGAGTCGCCCACACCACCGTGCGCTCCGCTCTCGCAACAGCAACGCCTGAGCCCACCTGAACACGAACTTCGACTTGGTTCCCGAACGCCGTGTAGTCGAGCAGGCTGCCGCCGTTGGCCTCGGCGAGTTCGGTCGCGGCGGCGAATCCCTGCGCTGCTCCCGCCAATGCTGCGGCGTCCGCTGCGGTTCGTGCTCGCGCTGAGTCGTCCGCTGCCGCGCCCAGTCGAGCGATCGCCACCACGACCAGTCCCGCCAACAGCAGGATCACCACCATCATGGGCACGGCTTGGCCGCGTTCGGGTCCCCAGATCTCGGGTCGTCTGCACACGTCTTGAAATCACCCTCGTGCTCGATTGAGTTGCCGGGGGAAATAGTCGGGCTCAGGGTCAGCCCAGTGACCTGATCGTCTGCGATTCGCCTTCTCCGGAGCCGCCTGAGCCGGCGAGGTCGGGGTCATCAAGATCTGCCTCATTGCCTGGGGTGACGAGGCTGACCGAAGCCACGACGTCGCCGTCGTCGGGACTCATCACCTTGACGCCGCTGCCGTAGCGGCTCTGCGAGGAGATCGATTCCACCGGCGTGCGGATCACCACACCGTTGACGGTCACAGCCAAGATCTCATCGTGTTCTTCGACCATCAGCGCACCGACGACCGCCCCCTTGTCCTCGGTGAGTTTGATCCCGATGACTCCCCTGCCGCCACGTTTTTTGGCTGGGTATTCTTCCACTGGGGTCCGCTTGCCGAAACCGTTGGCGGTGAGATGGAGCAGAGACGCTCCCCCGGCGGCGATGTTGCAAGCCACCACTTCGTCACCCGGCTTCTTGAGCTTCAAGCCGATTACCCCCGCCGCCGCCCGGCCCATTTCCCGCACGTCCGATTCCGCGAACCGGATCGTCTGACCGAGCCGGGATGACAGCAGAATGTCGTCGAGACCGTTGGTGGGAACCACCTCGGCGAGCTCGTCGTCGTCATTGAGCCGGATGGCGATCAATCCGGCTCGCCTCAAGGAGTCGTATGCGTTGAAGCGGGTCTTCTTCACCCGGCCCTTGGCTGTGGCGAAGAACAGATAACGGTGTGTCTCGTAGTTGCGGGTGTCGATGATGGCCTGGATCCGCTCGCCTTCCTGCAGGGGCAGCAGATTGACGATGGACGTGCCGCGAGCGGTGCGCGACGCCACGGGAATCTCGTGCGCCCGCAGGCGGTAGACCCGGCCGCGGGTGGAGAAGAACAGCAGATACGAGTGGGCCGTCGTCCAGATGAGGTGGATGAGGGTGTCCTCGTCTTTGAGTTTGGTGCCTGCTACGCCCCGCCCGCCGCGGCCCTGTGTCTTGAACTCCTCTGCCATGACTGTCTTGACGTAGCCGGCGGCGCTCATGGTCACTACCAGCGGATCGTCATCGATCAGATCCTCGATATCGAATTCGCCCGGATCGATTTCGAGCGTCGAGCGGCGGGGTTCACCGAATTTGTCGCGGATCTCAGTGAGTTCGTCGATGATCACCCCGCGGAGCTTCTGATCGTCGCCCAGGATCGCCTGGAGCTCCGCGATTCTCGCCTGCAGATTGGCTGCTTCCTCTTCGAGATCGGAGCGCCCGAGCCGGGTGAGTCGGCTGAGCTGCATGTCGAGTATGTGGTTGGCCTGCACTTCGGAGAACTCGAACGGGTCTGCCGTCAACGCGTCGCGGGCCGCGCTGCGGTCGGCGCTGGAGCGGATGGCAGCGATGATCTCGTCGATCAGATCAAGGCACCTGACCAGGCCTTCAACGATGTGCAGGCGTTTCTCGGCCGCGTCGAGGCGGAACTGCGAACGCCGGGTGATGACCTCGATCTGATGGTCGACGTAGGCGAGGAGCGCTTCTCGCAAATTGAGCGTTCGCGGCACCCCGGCGACCAGTGCAACCATGTTGGCGCCGAAGCTGGTCTGCAGCGGCGTGCTCTTCCAGAGATTGTTGAGCACGACTTCCGGGTTGGCGTCGCGTTTGAGGGAGATCACGAATCGGGTGTCGTCTCCCGACGATTCGTCGTTGACGTCAGAGATGCCTTCGAGCTCTCGGGTGTCTACCAAATGGGCGATTTTCCGGGCGACCGCACCGGCCGAGACCTGATACGGGAACGCGGTCACGACGAGCGCTCGGCGGTTCTTGACCTCTGCGACCTCGATCGAGGCACGGGCCTTGATTGAACCTCGGCCTCCCCGGTAGGCGGCCTCAATACCGGCTCGGCCGAGTATCTGGCCGCCTGTGGGGAAGTCGGGGCCTTTGACGTGTTCCATCAGGTCATCGACTGACGCGTCCGGGTCTCGCAACAGGTGAACGACCGCATCACACACTTCGTTGAGATTGTGCGGAGGGATGTTGGTGGCCATTCCGACCGCGATGCCCTGGCTTCCGTTGACGAGCAGGTTGGGAAAACGGGCAGGGAGAACCTGTGGCTCGCTGAAGTCGCCTGAGTAGTTGTCGACGAAATCGACTGTGTTCTCGTCGATCCCGGCGAGCACGTGCATGGCCAGCGGATCGAGCCGGGATTCGGTGTAGCGGGCCGCCGCTGGGGGGTCTTCGGGCGATCCGTAGTTGCCGTGGAAGTCGATCAGCGGGTGTCGCAGCGAGAACGGCTGGGCCATGCGGGCCAGCGCATCGTAGATGGCGCTGTCACCATGTGGATGGAACCGGGCCATGACGTCGCCTGTCACGCGAGCGCATTTCACGTGGGCTCGGTCGGGCCTGAAGCCTTGGTCGAACATTGACCAGAGGATTCGGCGGTGTACGGGTTTGAGGCCGTCACGGGCGTCTGGCAGGGCCCGGCTGATGATGACCGACATGGCGTAGTCGAGGAAGGAGCCCTCCATCTCCTCCTGGATCTCGATTTCGGTCACCTCATCGAGATCGTCTTGGCCATCAAGTTGGCCATCAAGATCCGCTGTTGGAGTATCAGCCATGTCTTCCCATTGTTCAGACAGACCCTTCAGAAGTCCAGGTTCCGCACTTCGCGTGCATTGGTCACGATGAAGTTCTTGCGCTGTTCGACGTCGTCGCCCATCAGGATCGACATGACGTCGTCGGCGATGGCGACCTGCTCGACTGACACTTGCAGCAGCGATCTGGAGGCGGCGTTCATGGTGGTGCTGCGAAGTTCGTCCCAGTCCATCTCGCCGAGGCCTTTGAGCCGCTGGAAGTCTTTGGTGTAGTTCGGACGGGCGGCTAGGAACTCGTCTTTGGCAGCGTCGTCTTTGAGGTAGACGGTCTGGGTGTTGGAGACCTTCGTCGAGTAGAGCGGCGGCTGGGCGATGTAGACGTATCCGGCTTCCACGAGTGGCCGCATCTGGCGGAAGAAGAAGGTGAGCAGCAGTGTGCGGATGTGGCTGCCGTCCACGTCCGCGTCGGCTAGCAGGATGATCTTGTGGTAGCGGGCTTGTTCGAGGTCGAATTCGTCTGCGAATCCGGCGCCGATGGCGGTGATCAGGGTTTTGACCTCGGTGTTCTTGAGCATCTTGTCGATTCGTGCTCTTTCAACGTTGAGGATTTTCCCGCGGATCGGCAGGATCGCCTGGGTTCTGGGGTCTCGCGCTCTCACTGCCGAGCCACCGGCAGAATCGCCTTCAACGATGAACAGTTCACGCTCGGCAGGGTCTTTGGACGAGCAGTCTTTGAGCTTGTCCGGCATGCCGGCGCCGTCGAGCAACGACTTGGAGCGGATGGCCTTGCGGGCGTCGGCTGCTGCCACGCGGGCCCGGGCGGCGTTTGTGGCTTTGGCGATGGTGGCTTTGGCTTCGCCGGGGTGCTCTTCGAGCCAGTCGGCCATGCGTTCGTTGGTCACCCGTTCGACCAGCGAGCGCATGGAGACATTGCCGAGCTTCGATTTCGTCTGACCTTCGAATTGGGGTTCGCCGATCCGTGCGGAGATGATCACGGTGAGGCCTTCGCGAATGTCCTCGCCGTTGAGGTTGTCGTCTTTTTCTTTGAGCAGGCCTTTGTTTCGGGCGTAGGCGTTGACGGTGCGGGTGACTGCGGAGCGGAATCCTTGCTCGTGCATGCCGCCTTCGATGGTGGCGATGCCGTTGGCGAAGCTGTGTATGCCGTCGGCGTTGAAGCCGGTGTTCCATTGGAAGGCGATTTCGACTTCGTGGGGGTTGTCGTCGATCTCCTCGGAGCCGACGAAGTATCCGACTGTTTCGAAAAGCGCTTCTTTCGAGGCATTTATATGGCTGACGAAGTCGACGATTCCGCCCTCGTATTGGAATGAGACCCAGTCGTTCGAGACCGCGTTCGGTCGTTGGTCCCGTACCCGGATCTCCAGCCCGCGGTTGAGGAATGCCATCATTTGGAAGCGTTCCAGCAGGGTCTGGAAGCGGAATTCGACTTCATCGAAGATCTCGGGGTCGGGCCAGAATCGCACGGTCGTTCCGGTCCGGGGCCCGGTTTCTCCGTTGGCGAATTCGCCGGTGGTCGACGGTCCGGACGGCTTCAGCCGTTGGATCAGCTCGCCGCCGTCGGCGAAGGCCATGGCGTAGCGCTCGCCGTCACGATCGATTTCTACTTCAACTCGCTTTGACAGGGCGTTGACGACCGAGACCCCCACACCGTGCAGCCCTCCGGACACTTTGTAGCCCTTGCCGCCGAACTTTGCGCCGGCATGGAGCACTGTGAGCACAACTTCGGCGGCTGTCAGGTCTTCGTAGTTGGGATGGTTCTCGACTGGGATGCCGCGACCGTCGTCTGACACCTCGCAGGCGCCGTCGGCGGTCAGGGTGACGTTTATGCGCGTGCAGTGGCCGGCCATCGCTTCATCGACGGAGTTGTCGACGACTTCCCACACCAGGTGGTGCAGGCCGGTGGGCCCGGTGGAGCCGATGTACATGCCGGGCCTGGTGCGCACAGCTTCGAGCCCCTCGAGGATTGTTATGTCCTGAGCCCCGTAGGACGATTCGTCGGCGGCGAGCGTGTCTGTTGTCATCGGATTCGGTCCGTTCGTGACGACTTTTTCGCTTTGCGCGCGGGCTGCGTCCTCATTTGAGATCCCTGGCTTGTTCTTCCGGGTCACCGGTGGGCCCCGAAGAACCCCACAGCACAAGCAAACAGGTGGGATTCGGGTGAGGCAGCGGCGTCTTCGGGACGCTGGTCTCCTGGCCCATACACTGCGTTCAAGAGGCCGAGCGAATCGCTCGAAGATTGTCCACACCCGCGAAAACAATCAGCGACGCCGTGGCCCGGGCGGCCCGTGAGCGCAGCGGACAAGAGCGGGAGAGCAACGTCTGTCGACGCAAGGGCTTTTGCAATCCGCGCATACGTCGAGTCTATCAGTCCGAGGGCCTTGATCCTTGCGGCCCGACCCTTACTTTGAGGGTCTGCACTCGGTCCGATCCTGAGACTTCTGCGATCTTCGCAATGAGTTCGGATTCGAGCCATTGAAGTTGGCTGGCCCAGGTCGGATCGTCGGCGACCACCACCAGCGTTCGGCCGTCTATGAGGCTGGGCCGGGCATGGGCTGCCACATCCTCACCGACGATTTTCGGCCATTGCAGAAAGACTGCGCTGAGCACGTCTGCACTGGGCGCTTTCATCGTGTGCAACAAGCGCTCGACGGACCACCCAAGTTGTTTGGGCTCGTCGGCGCCGCTGCTCATCGGAGTACTTCCGTGACGGTTCCCGCGGTCACTTTGAGCACTCGGTCCGGTGTTGCGGCGGGGGGAACCCAGGTGGCTGTGGTGAGGAGTCGCTGACCTGCGGGGAGGGCTTCGAGCAGCGCTTCGGCACGTCCGGCGTCCAGTTCGGAGAACACATCGTCGAGCAGTAGCAGCGGCTCGGCCGGGCCGTTCTGGCGGACCAGGGCGTCGACCGCGAGCCGCATTGCCAGAACCAGTGACCGCTGCTCGCCTTGTGAGGCGTGGGTGCGAGCTGGTGTGTCCCCGATATGCAGGGTGATCTCATCGCGGTGCGGGCCAATGGTCGACAGGCCGCGGCGGAGGTCGATCGTGCGTGCGTGCTCGAGTGCCGCAGTCAGATCCCCCTCCCAGCTTGGCAGGTAGGCAGCACTTATCTCGGCCGGCCGGCCGGCCACTGCGGCGTATGCTGCCGACAGCCGCGGTTCGAGTTCGCTCAGCAACTTTTCGCGGGCGTTGCGCAGTGCGCCTCCGGTTGAGGCGAGTTTGGCGTCCCAGACATCGAGGGTGAAGGCCCCGTCGGCGTCGAGCCGACCGCCGCTGGAGCGCAGCAGCGCGTTGCGTTGCTTGATGATCTTCTCGAGTTCACTGCAGAGCGCGTCGTGGCCGGGTTGCAGGCTTGTTGCGCCGTCGTCGAGCCAGCGCCGGCGGCCCGCCGGCCCGCCTTTCACGAGTTCCAGATCGTCGGGTGAGAAGATGGTCGCGGGGACGACTCCGATCAGGTCTCCTTTGCGACGAAGGGCCTGGCGGTTGATCTGCACACGGTTTCTGCCGACCCGCGGCAGTTCCACTTCGATCAGTTGTCGGCGGCCGTCGGGGCCTGTCACGTCGGCGCGCATGATCGCCGCGGACGCACCTGTGCGAATCAGTGACTCATCGGCTGCACCGCGGAACGAGCCTCGCCCGGCGATCCAGCTAATGGCTTCGAGCAGACTGGTCTTGCCCTGGCCGTTCTCTCCGACGATGACGGTGAGACCGGGATCGAACTCGACCGCGGCTTGGGTGTAGATGCGGAAGTCGAGCAGTTCCAAGGTCTGTATTGCCATGTGGCGGCTGCCCGAGGAGCCGGTCCCTAGCTGACGCGCACTGGCATCAGCAGATACAGAAAGTTGGGATCTTCGGAGGATTTGAGCAGGGCCGGCTTCAATTCGCCGAGGGTTTCCAGCATGACTTCTGATCCTGGTGACACTTCGATCCCGTCGATCAGGTATTCGGGATTGAACGCGACCATCAGGTCTTCGCCCTGGTATTCGGCCTCGAGGGCTTCGTGGGCTTCTCCCACTTCTTGGGTGACAGCCGCTACCTCGAGTCCTTCTGCCGACATCGACATACGGATGGGCGTGGACTCTTGGGCCAAGAGCCGAACCCGGCGGAGTGCGTCCAGCAGTTTTTCGCGATCAATGGTGAGGCGGTTTTCGTGTGTGTCGGGAATCAACCGGTTGTAGTTCGGGAAGTCCCCCTCGATCAGGCGGGTGGTGACAGTCACCGATCCGACCGAGAAGCTGGCGTTGTGCTCGCCCAGAGAAAGAGTGATCTCCTCCTCTTCACCGACGATCCTGGCGAGCTCTTTCAAAGCGCGGCTTGGGACTAGCACTTTCTGGCCTTCACCCAGCACCGACAGGCCCTCTATATCGCATACAGCCAAGCGGTAGGAGTCGGTTGACACGAGCCTGAGCCCTCCGGACTCCGCGGCCATCAACACGCCGGTGAGGATGGGCCTTGCGTCGTCTGACGAGGCTGCCTTGCCTACTTGTTCGATGGCGGCTTTGAACACAGTCGCGTCGAGTGTGACCACATCTCCGGCAGGCTCGGGGATTTCAGGGAAGTCGTCGGCGGTGATCACTCGGATTGAGAATTCGGAGGGGTTGGCGACGATGCGGGCGTCCTGGTCCTCGATCATCACGTCTACGGCGCCGGGTCGAAGTGAACGGACCACGTCGGCCATCAGCTTTGAACGCATGACGGTCACACCGTCGCCGCTGCCGTTGACCGTCACAGTCATTGAGATTGTCAGGTCACCGTCGCTCCCGGTCGCAGTGAGCTGATCGCCGACGAGCTCAAGACGCACTCCGCCGATCACTGCTGTGCCACCTCGGGCGGCGACGCCTCGGCCGGCGACGCCCAAGGCTTCTGAGAGTAGGTCTCTTTCGCATCTGAACTGCATGCTCATTGTGCGATCACTTCTCCTGAGTTCTTGTATGAATATTCCTTGTAGGAGTTCATAGGGGTTGTGGATTGTGGATGAGTGTCAGTCTGCCTTGGATTTCCGCAGTTTCTGCATCCCCATGGTTTGCCCGGTGCTTCACAGCTCGGGCTGAGCCGGCAGCTGGGCTGGGGGTTGTGGAGGGGTTTGCAGTTCGGGTCCACTGGCGTTGCACAGGCGATCTACAGTTTTGTCCACTGGTCCTGCGTGTGGCGGTGACCGGCGTGCGAGTGTCCTGCGTCCCCCCGTGTTCGGGCGAGATCACGGCGGTTCGTTGAGCCGACGTTGAAGTTCGGTGACTTTGTCGAATATCTGTTGGCGTTCACCCATTCGGGCTTCGATCTTGCGCACGGCGTGCATGACGGTCGTGTGGTCGCGGTGCCCGAAGGCGCGGCCGATGTCGGGGAAGCTGAGATCGGTCATGTTGCGGGTGACGTACATGGCGACTTGTCTGGCGTCGACGAGTGGTCGGCGTCTGCTGCCTCCGGTGATCTGGTCGACTTCGAAGCCGAACATCTCGCCTGTGAGCTCGATGATGCGTGTCGCTGTGACGGGTGGTTTTTGGGAGTTGTTGATCAGGTCGGTGAGGACGTAGCTCGCCAGTCGCACGTCGAGGGGCTGCTCGGTGAGGCTCGCGTACGCGGTCACCTTGATGAGCGCTCCTTCGAGTTCACGGATTGACTGGGTGATGTTCTCGGCGATGAAGGTGAAGACGCCGCTCGGGATTTGGATTGTTCGCGATTCGGCCTTCTTGCGGAGGATGGCGAGCCGGGTTTCGAGGTCGGGCCTTTGGATGTCTGTTATCAGGCCCCACTTGAAGCGGTTGCGCAGGCGCTCTTCGAGGGTTGGCATGGCGTCGGGCGTCCGGTCTGACGACAGCACGATCTGCTTGTTGTTCTGGTGTAGTTCGTTGAACGTGTGGAAGAACTCTTCTTGGAGGCCTTCCTTGCCCTCCATGAACTGGATGTCGTCGATGAGGAGCACGTCGTTGGTCCGGTAGCGGCGCTTGAATTCGGGCTGTGTGTTGGTGCGGATCGCTTGGACGAACTCGTTGAGAAACGTTTCGGTCGACACGTAGCGGACTTTGTAGTGCGAGTAGTGGCTGCCGATGTAGTGGGCGATACCTCGCAGCAGGTGGGTTTTCCCGAGCCCCGAGTCGCCGTGGATGAACAGTGGGTTGTAGCTGGCGGCTGGTGTCTCGGCTACAGAGAATGCTGCCGCGTGGGCGAAGCGGTTGGACGGGCCGATGACGAAATGCTCGAACGTGAACTTCTCGTTGAGTTCTTTCCTGGCCTCGGGCAGCGCCTCGGGGAGTGGTTCAGAAATCGGCTTTGACTTGGGTATATGTTCAGGTGGTGGGGCGGTCAGGTCGGCCGATGGAACAGCGAAGGCTGTCCCGGTCCAGCCCGTGTCGATCTCCACCCGCACGGTCGCGTCGGAGCGGCTTTCGGTGATCGCGTGTTCGACCAATCCGAGATATCTGCCCTCGATTCGTTCTTTCTGAAGACCGTTGGGGACAACGATGACCAACTCTCCCCCATCGAATGCGGCGGCTCTGGCCCCACTGAATGTGGTGTGCCAGACGGCATCGCTTACCTGGGCGCGGATGCTCTCGGCACAGGAACTCCACAAGCCGTTCGCATCGTCTGCCTCATTGTCGTTCACCTCATTGTTGTTCAATTGACTCTCCACAGGATTGTCCACAGATGTGGACGACACTTTTGTTTGAACTTGGTCGAGGGAGCGACGGTGACTGACAGTGTGTCGTTGTCGGTGAGGCAACCCAACCGTGGTAGGAGGTGAACTTAGCAACGTTCACGATCTCTGCAACTTGAAACGGGAGGTCTTTTCATCGGGCCTGTTCACGGGACAATAAGCGCTTCAAATTACATATGTGGAAGAATGAATCTCATAGTTGTGATTTCCGCGTGAGGCTCGAATTCTGGTCGTCGGGGGCGCCTCATCGGGGTCACAGAGACCGTTTGTGGTGGTTGTTGCTGTAGCCTTGCAACCCGTACTGTGATCGGAGACCATGTCGGTTCTCGAGGGAACCCGACGTTTGCCACGACCGCACCATCTGCGGGTGGCTCTTGTGGAGGAACAATGAAGCGGACTTATCAGCCCAATGTGCGCAAGCGAAAAATGAAGCATGGTTTTCGCGCTCGCATGAGCACTCGGGGCGGGCGTTCAGTCTTGACCCACCGCCGTCAGAAGAAGCGGACGCGGCTTTCCGCGTGATTGAGGCTCTGTCTGGTCGTCGCGCCCTCGAACGTTTGAGGGCGGAGGGAATGCGCCGCGGCCGAGGTCCCCTTCGGCTGGTTTCACGGCCCGCGCCCGCACATAATCCCACGCAGAGTGTGAGAATAGCCTTCTCAATCTCACGTAAAGTGGGAAATGCGGTGCAGCGAAACAGAATCCGCCGCCGGATCCGAGCGACACTGCAGGATATTTCCCGTCAGACCCCGTCGATCCTTCCACCGGGCGACTATCTGTTCCGGGTCACCTCCAAGATTGAGCACTGGTCGCCGACGGAACTTCGAGCGATTGTGTCTGAGTTGTTGTCCCCCTCAGCGATGTCAGGCGCGAAACCATGAGTTCCTGTCGACTCAACCCATCGACCCGCCTGCTGCGAGCATTGATTCGGGGATATCAGCAAGTCACCGCGGGACGCATATCGCCATGTCGACATGTACCGGGGTGCTCGACCTATGCGATTGAAGCCCTGGAATCCCATGGCTCCATTCGCGGCGGTTGGCTGGCCGCCAAACGTATTTGTCGTTGCCATCCCTGGGGCACTTCTGGCTATGACCCGGTGCCTTTGGATGGGGAGTCGCGCTTCACTCGGGAGTCACAGTGCTCGACCTGATCTTCGATCTGGCCGGTGAGATTCTCGCTTACTGCTACCAGCTCTGGCCGTCGTATGGCATGGCCGTTGCGGGGCTCACCCTTGTCGTGATGATCATCGTCACGCCGTTGACCCTCAAGGGCACAAAGTCGATGCTGCAGATGCAGCGTTTCCAACCTGAGCTGAAGGCGATCCAAAACCGCAACCGCGGCGACCGCCAAAAGATGAACGAAGAGATGCTGGCCTTCCAACAGGAGCACGGCATCTCAATGTTCGGGGGCTGTTTGCCCCTGCTGGTGCAGATGCCGCTCTTCTTGGTGCTGTTCCGTGTGGTCCAAGGTCTAACGAGTCGGGCCACAAACTTCGGCAACCAGTTCGGATGGACAAGCGGCCGCGTGTCCTCGGGCCTCACACTCGACAGCACCGCGTTTGCTTCGACCGACCGGCCGTTCCTTCCGCAGAATCTCCCGGTCGACAGTGACCTCTACTTGAGACTTGCGGGCGGTGCAGGAGACACGATCGAGGATCGTCCAACCGAGATGGTGTCGTGGGGAATAGATCTGGCTCGCAGCGCGCAGGATGTGATCGGAGACAGTCTGATTTCAGGTGTCCCCTATCTGATTTTGATCCTGATTGTGCTGGCGTCCAGCCTTTTTCAACAGAAGCAGATTCAGGGCCGGAATGCCTCGGCGATGCCTCCACAGCAACAGATGCTGATGAAGATTTTCCCTTACATGTTGCCTGTGTTCAGCTTCACGATGCCGGCTGCTCTGGTTGTGTACTTCGTTGTGTCCAATCTCTATCGAATCGGTCAGCAAGCCTATATCACCCGGAGTCTGTACCGCGGGGAGGACAGCCCCGGGGCTCTGCTGGCCAAGAAACGTGAGGAGATGGCGAATGCCGCCGACGAAACCACTGCGTCAAAGAGCATTACGCCGAAAAAGGGAGCCCCGACGCCAAAGCGAGACGGCAGTTATGCCAAGAAGGGCGGGAGACAACCGGCACGCAGGAACCCGCCGAACCGCTCAAGCGGCAAGAAGGACGCGGGTCGATCAAAGAAGGACACGGGTCGATCCGGGGGCAGGAGTGCTCCAGCCAAGTCTGAGGCGAAGGCGAAAGCCAACAAGCCCGACAAACAACCTGAACAGAAGCGTACCGGTGCGGGTAGGACGGGAAATGCCCCGACTCGGCACCATCGAGGGCCTAGTCGTACGACTGAACCAGGTTCTCCACAGCACAAGAGACGAAAGAAGAAGTAGCGCCAATCTCCCACTGGCGGGTGGGCTTTCTTGGTGGGATTGGACAGCGCACAAGCGAAAGGAGCAGTGATGGAATGGGTAGAAAGCATCGGCGATTCGATCGAACTGGCAAAAGAACACGCCTTGGATCGGTTGGGGGTTCACGAAGACGACGCGGAGTTCGATGTCCTTAGCGATGTAAAGACGGGAGTGTTCGGTCGCGTCAAGGAACCGGCCCGGGTGAGGGCGCGCGTTCGTCCCAAGACTCCTAGGGCGAAGGAAAACCGCGGCCGGCGAGATCGCGGCAACAGACGCGGCCGGCAGGGCCGGGGGAGCCGCAACGGCAACAACCGGGGAGATCAGGAGTCCGGTAGGCGCCACCGGTCCCAGAATGACAAAGCCAAGAAAGCAAAAACCGACAACCAGCCCTCGCATAGTCGACAAACCGACCAGAAGCAGCAAACTCCGCAAAAACCCAAGAAAAAGGCAGAAATTGTGAACCAAGACCAAGAAACGATGCCCTTACCGCAGCAGGCCGATATTGCTGAGGATTTCGTTAGGGGCCTAGCTGAACGGTTTGGAGCAACCGTCGAGTTCCATAGAGAGAATATCGGGATCGACGAGATCCGTATTACTGTCAGCGGCGATCGATTGGGCCGCATGGTCGGCCATCGGGGAATGACCGCGGGGGCGATCGACGACTTGGTCCGGACGGTTTTGCAGCGTCGAGCAGGCAGCGCCCGCAATGGGCGCGTTCGGGTGGACGTCGGAGGCGTTATCGCGCGACGGAACGAAGCGCTGATTCGATTTGCCCGCGAACAGGCCCTCGAAGTGCAAGATTCCGGCGTGCCCCGATCACTTGAGCCTATGAGTGCGGCCGACCGCAAGATCGTTCATGATGCTGTTGACGGGACGGCGGGCGTGCAAACCATCTCCGAAGGAGACGATCCTCGCCGTTACGTGGTGATCGCCCCGTCTGAATAGCACGTAGCGCCAAAACTGGTGGACGAGGCTGGTGACTGATTCTGGTTACGAGGAGCTGGCAGCAGTCTGGGAGAAGGCGCGGGCAATCGGCTCCCTTGGCTCAGCGTCGATTAAATCGCTTCGTGACCACGCATCGGGCTATATTTTGCCTAGCTTTGGCCTGCGGCCTGGTGCGTGTTGCGTTGATATGGGCTCTGGTGTAGGTGTGCCGGGCGTGTTGCTCGCGATGTTGCATCCAACAACGACTTGGCGGTTGCTGGACGCAAATGAGCGGCGTTGCGAGTTCGCAGACCGTGCAGTTCGCGCAGTTGGCCTTGACGATCGAGTTGAAGTCGTACACGGTCGTGCAGATGACTTCGCCCGTGAACCGCAGTGGAGGTCAGCGCATGATCTGGCGGTTGCCCGTCTGTTCGGGCCTCCGAGCGAAGTAGCAGAATGCGGGATCCCCCTACTGGCTGAGGAGGGATCTCTGGTGGTTTCGTCATCGGAGGACACCGCAAAGGCTTGGTTTTCTGCGGACTTGTCGCTGCTCGCGGCTGCGGTGATCGAAGAGTGGGAAACGAGTTCAGGCTCTTACATTCGTGTGCAGCGCACAGGTGGAGCCATTGCCGATCGGCTCCCCCGTCGCCCGCCAGCACGGCGGCGCGACCCGCTGTTTTGAGTGTTTCACGTGAAACGCGCAGCCGGGAGAAAATCGTGGTTCACATGAAACACATTCCACATAAACTAATGAGGGTCCTTGACCTCGGGTATCTCCTGACCGAAGATATCCGTGCTCGGAGGAAGGAGTTGGTTTCGTGACTCAACCCAAGACGAGGGTGTTTGCTGTAGCCAACCAGAAAGGCGGGGTCGGGAAGACCACGACGACCGTCAACCTGGCTGCTTGTATGGCGCAACTGGGCCAGCGCGTGCTGATTGTGGACTTGGACCCTCAAGCGAATGCTACAAGGGGACTCGGCATCGACTCGCGCATGGTCGATCATTCTCTCTACGATGTGATGCTTCTGGACGTTCCGCTCGAGGATGTGATCGAGCCGGTTTCGGTAAAAAACCTGTACATCGTTCCGTCAAGCCTGGATCTCGCCGGCGCTGAAATCGAGTTGGTTCCGACAATGAACCGTGAGAGGAAATTGAAGGCGGCTCTTGAATCAGTGTCCGAAGACTATGACATTGTGTTCATTGATTGCCCGCCGTCGCTCGGGCTTCTCACGATCAATGGGTTGACCGCGGCAAACGAAGTGCTGGTGCCAGTCCAGGCCGAGTACTACGCGCTTGAAGGCCTCGGCCTCTTGATTCGCAATATCGACTTGGTCACACGCAACCTCAATCCGGAGCTTCATCTCAGCACCATCGTGTTGGGGATGGTTGATGCACGGACGAAGTTGTCCAGACAGGTGTCCGAGGAGGTCCGCGGCCACTTTGGTGACAAGGTGTGCCGCCAGGTGGTTCCTCGAGCGGTCCGCTTGAGTGAAGCCCCGAGTTTTGGTCAGCCGATATCCGTATTTGATCCCGGATCGCGGGCGGCGACTGCCTATCGAACCCTAGCAAAGGAGATTCTTGGTGAGCAGACGTAGTGGACTTGGCAGAGGCCTCAGTTCGCTAATTCCAGCGGACTTCACTGCAGACAGCGGTGTCTATCAAGAGATTGACATCAAAGAGGTAGTCCCGAACCCCTACCAGCCGCGGGAGCACTTCGACGAGGAGACTTTGGCCTCTTTGTCCAGGTCGATAACAGAGATCGGTGTGATTCAACCGATTGTGGTGCGAGAGCTGGAGGATGGTCAATATCAGTTGATTGCGGGGGAGCGGCGTTGGCGTGCGGCTAAACGCGCTGACCTCTCGGCTATTCCGGCGATCGTTCGCACCTCGGACGATTTGTCCTCGCTTGAGACAGCCGTTGTGGAGAACCTGCACAGACAGGACCTCAACGCGCTTGAAGAAGCGGCTGCGTATCAACAACTGGTTGAAGAGTTCGGGTTGACCCAGGATGAGGTTGCACAGCGGGTGGGGAGGTCTCGGTCTGCTGTTGCCAACACTCTTCGGTTGCTGCAGCTCCCTCCGATGGTGCAGAGATTGTTGATCGAGGGTCAACTCAGCGCTGGGCATGCGAGGGCTTTGTTGGCGACTCCTGACCGGAGCGAGCAGGAGCGATTGGCGGAGCTGATTGTTGAGGAAGGCCTGACCGTTCGTCAGATCGAGGAAATGCTCCGTGCTGAGGACCCGCCCGAGCTAGTCGGTGAAGACGAAAGCCCAACTGAACGAGCGATTCGCAAAGCGCCTGATGCGGGGGTGTTGGAACTCGAAGAACTTCTCGCTGTTCGGCTCGACACCAGGGTTGCGGTGAAACTGGGCAAGGGCCCAGGGAAGTTGGTGGTCGATTTTGCCGACGTGGATGACCTCGAGCGGATCTATCGGATCATCGCCGGCCAATAGTGCGCAACTATTGGCAGTTAAACTGCTAATTGTTGCAGCAAAGCCGAGAAGTCACTCTGGGTGAGGGCTGTCACACCAAGTGGTCACGGCTTCTCGCAGAGCACCCGCGATCGCCCCGGATCGCTCGACCACCACCGGCCCGGGCCCCACTCGACACCAAACCGCGGTCATCCGGGTTTCCCGAAGGATCGGCAAGCGCATCCCGGTTGCGGGGATGTCGCTGCCCAACACTGACCCGATTTTTGTGGTGCACTGTTGAGCCAGCAGACGACCTCCGTTGGAAGTGAAGCCCTCGGTCTGGAAATAGGCGACTCGGAAATCATCGATGGCCAAGGTGACGCCGAGGTAAGCGTCACCTCCCCAGCCATTGGCGATCCGGGCATGTGAGGAGAGGTCGGGATGATGCAGGGTGAGAACCGTCGCCCCGTCGAGCTGCAGCAGCCGGGCCAGAGAATTCACAACAGCGGGCAGACCTCCCGTTTCACCCAGCAGAATGCGTCGTCCCTCGACACCGGCGTGTTGCCGCAGCGTCTCTGTTTGGCGCACTTCAGCGATCGTCTTGCCGCCCACCTGCCGGCCGGCGAGTCGGTCAAGCGCGGCAATGGTGGAGCGGCCGACCGTGCCGTCGGCGTTGAGCCCCTGGTTGTGTTGAAAGTCCCGTACTGCCGCTTCGGTGTCGGGTCCGAATATGCCGTCGAGCCATCCGGCGTCGAATCCGAGATTGCCAAGACGCAACTGGAGGTCTGCCACGTCGTCGCCGCGAGTCATCGGTGAACGGAGGTAGAGCATCCGGTCGCCGAGACGGAAATGAGCGTCGACCAAGGCAGCCCATGTTTGTTGAGCGCAGATTCCGTCCTCCACCAACCGACGCGCAGCCTGAAATTCACGGAGCGTTTGTTCGGTGGTCTCGTCGAACACATCGAGGTCTCCGACGTCGGCGAAACCTGCTGAAGCCAATCTACGATGCAGGTCTCGCACCCCGGCGCCGGCGTCACCGCGTCGAAGGGGAAGCCCGGGCGGATTCATCCGGCTCGCGCGCGTATACGGCCGCTTACAGGAACGGGGCTACGTCGTCGAGAAGAGCACCCTTGGGCTTTGCGCCGATGATGCGTTTTGCCTCTTCGCCGTCCTTGAAGAGAATCAGGGTGGGGATGCTCATTACCTGGAACCGTTGAGCGACCTGTGGGGCGTCGTCAACGTTGAGCTTGAGAATTTTAAGCGAATCCCCCTGCTCATCGGCGATTTCTTCGAGGATCGGGGCGATCATCTTGCATGGTCCGCACCACTCGGCCCAGAAGTCGACCAGAACGGGCGTTGTGGAACTGCCGATCTCTTCGTCAAAGGTGTTGTCGTCGATGGTTCCAAGGGTTCCGGCCATGGTTGATCCTCTTTCAGTCGGCGTGCTGCTGACTCTAGCTGTGTTGTGCCTCAAGCCAACGTTCGGCGTCGAGCGCGGCCATGCATCCGGAGCCGGCTGCGGTAACGGCCTGTCTATAGACGTCGTCTTGCACGTCGCCGCATGCGAACACGCCCTCAATATTGGTGCGTGAGCAGTCAGGTCGGGTCACCAGATAGCCGTTGTCTTTCATCTCGAGTTGACCGGAGAAAATGTCGGTGTTGGGTCGGTGCCCGATCGCGATGAAGACGCCGGTGACCGCCAAGTCGCGACTCACGTCGGTCTTTACGTTGCACAGCCGCAAGCCGCTGATGGAGTCCTCGCCGAGGTATTCGGTGACGACGGTGTCCCAGATGAACTCGATCTTGGGGTTGTCGAAGGCTCGCTGCTGCATGATCTTTGAGGCACGCAGGGCATCGCGCCGGTGGATGATCGACACTTTGCTCGCGAATCGAGTCAGGAAGACGGCCTCTTCGATGGCTGAATCGCCTCCGCCGACCACGGCGATCTCCTGGTCGCGAAAGAAGAATCCGTCACATGTTGCACAGGTCGAGAGTCCATGCCCGACAAGTTCGATTTCGCGGTCGAGGCCGAGCATCAGCGATTGAGCGCCGGTTGAGACAATCAGGCAGTTGCCCTCATAGGTCGGCTCCGGAGCTCCAGGATCACCGACCCAAACCTTGAACGGGCGTTCGGAGAGGTCGACCCGGGTGGCTTTGACGGTTTCGATCCGAGTCCCGAAACGGTGCGCTTGGGCTCTGAAGCCGACCATCAACTCGGGGCCCATGACTCCGTCGGGGAAACCAGGGTAGTTCTCCACATCGGTTGTGAGCATCAGCTGTCCGCCGGGTTGGTCGCTGGTGCTGCTGGGTTCCCCCTCGAGCAGCAGGGGGGAGAGGTTGGCACGAGCGGTGTAGAGGGCGGCGGTGAGCCCTGCCGGCCCAGAGCCGATGATGATCACTTCATGGGTTTCGGGCATTCATTCTCCTAGCGCATGCACTGGTTGGCCTTGGTCACGCGAATGAGTCGATGATGCCGTAGCAGACGATCGCGATGATGATCCCGGCATCGAGAATCAGTGCCGAGATGACCCAGCGCACCCCTTCGATTTTGCGGTTGAGCCAGAACCCGAAGCCGAGGATCGCCAACAGGCCGCCGATGAAGAGGTGGGCGGCCCAGGTCGCGTCGCCGACTCCAGATCCGATCGGCAGGTAGGCATCGGCGAGACGGACTCCGATGATGATCAGCAGGGTGAGCGCGGCGGCGGCGAAGACCAGCGCCACCAAGCCGTAGACGATCGCTCGTACGAGCCGGACTGCGTTTTCGGTGCCGTGGGTTCGGGCCCTGTCGACGTTGTCGACGATTGTGTCGACGACACCGGATATCCAGTCGTTCTCAACTGGCGCGGCATCGTCTTTCATGGCATCGGAGCCTAGCGCGGAGCAATATTTCAAGCACCCCGAGCGTGAGTGGCGTCTCTACGGCAGCCGGAGCTTTCCTCTTCTTGACGTCGTTGTCGTGGCCGCGGGTGTGGTGTGCGGGTATACGATCGTGGCCTGCGACCAGAAATGGCCGGATATTCCCGAAGCCGAGATCGAGGTCCTTGTCCCCGAGTGACCGGCGCGGGCGTGCCGTCTGCGGCAGCCGTTCAGAGCATGCTTATAGGTCGAGGCCGGCAGCAGCGACGGGGGAGTACATCGACATCTGTGGGGGGCTGCCGAGCAGGCTCATGAAAACGGGCATGACGTCTTTCAACGAGTCGGCCTCTCCGTGCGCCTGAACCGATTCCATCGACGAGAACAGAGCGAAGAACGAGTAGTTGTCGCCCTCGCCCCGGTGATACGAGTACACCTCCACGCCTTCGAGATCGGCTGCGGCTGCAACTTGGGCCGCGAGAGCGGCGTCCATCTCGTCGTTCTTGCCTTCTGCACAGGTGAATGTGGCCACCATCGAAACTTTGGACATGTCGGATTTCCCTCTGGTCGTTGTCGCCATCAGCATAAGTTGTAGCGAGGAGAGTGCCCATGAGAGTCGGGCTTTATCGGACTGGGCAATATCGGAGGGCGCTGTGCCCCCATGTTCTTGCCGCTGGTCATGAGTCGACGGTCACCGACCTCGACGATTCCGCCTGCAGCTCGTGAGGCAGCCGCTGCCGCAGCGGCCTGAAGACCCTGCCGATCCAGTTCAGCGACCAGCGCTGAACCCCGCCGCCCGCAGCGTTGCTGGAATGTCCCCACTGCTTCGGAACTCGAATGTCCTTCCCACACGCGTCTGGGTTAGCAGCCCGAGTTGCTCCAATGCCAGGAGATCGGTGCGGGCGGTTTGATATGTGACCCGTTCCTGTTCCTGGTGCTCGCGGATCGTGAAGGACCGGAAAGGGTCTCGGTGGGCGGCGTTGACGACCGCGATCTGACGACGGTTCAAGTAGGGCACTGTGAGCAGTAGCCTGTCGACTTCAGCGACCTCGGCGATCTTCTTGGAGATGTATTCGTTGAGGCTGGCGATCGCTTTTTCGATGACCGCCAGTTGGTGGATCACGAAGTAGGTGGCATCGTTGTCGTCGGTCTCAGCGTGGAGATATGACCTGATGTACTGTGCGGGGGCCTCCCGCAGAATCGTCGAGATCGAGAAGTACTGGGCGAGCCAGTATCCGGACCTCAGCATCGACCAGTAGAACAAGGCCCTTGCGGTGCGCCCGTTCCCGTCTACGAACGGGTGGTCGTGCCCTAACCAGAAATGGATGAGGATGGCTCGGACAACGGGGTGCAGGAATCCCTCGGCGCTTTCAGCGTTGGCGAAGGCACAAAGCTGCTCCATCCGCTCGGGAAGTTCTTCTGCCGGCGGGGGTTGGTGCAGCACCCTGTTGTCGTGGTGGACAACCATGACTCTGTCTTCGCCGGGTTGTTGAAGACGTCCGGCATCTGCATCGTCGTCCAATGAGCCGTCCGTGACGACTCGGTGCAGGTTCAGCACCGCGTCGGGAGTGAGCGATGTTTCTTCGGTGGCCAACTGTTCGGCAGCCTGCATCGCGTTGTAGTTGTTGAGAACCATTCGTTCGGCATGGCCTCGTGGCTGTCGCTTGGTTTGCAGCATCTCCCGAGCCGCCCGCCTAGTCGTGGCCGCTCCCTCCAGCATGCTTGAAGTGATCGCTTCTTCAGCCAGCAGCGAGGACACCAGGTAGCGATCACGCGATTCGATGGTTGTGAACGTGTCCTCAGTGCCGATCCAACCGCTGGCCTGTTGATCAATGCGGTGCGCCATGGCCTGGATCGGGTCGACGTTGGAGAACCGGTACGGGGAGCCGTTCGTACCTGTGAGGGGCAGGTTGCGTGCAAGAGCCTGTCGGCTATAGACGGTTCCGAGCCACCACTCTCGGATTGTGAGACCCTCGGGTGGGTCTTTGTGCCGCATCTCATCCCAGTGCAGGTAGCGGCCCTTGTGGTCGACTGGTTTTGCAGTGGTAAAGATGTGGCTGAGACGCGGCGCGTTTTTCTCGACGACTTCGGTGAGCAATTCGTGCCAGTCTGGTGGTGGAATAGCCTTCACCATTCTTGTACTGTATGCGATTTCACGCTGTAAGTACTAATTTTGACATTAATTATAATTCAATTAGTATTTCCTGTTTGTAATTTGACTGCGTTGAGCGCAGGGTGCCGGGTTGCGGATTCAGGGGTTGAGGGTTGCGAGCTGAGCGATTTCGCAGTCGGGCTCGGCGGTGGTGAGGAGTTCAGCGGCGTCGACGGAGAGTTTGACCACAACGACCGTGGTCAGCGAGCCGGCGATTGTGGTTTCGCCCACGCTGACGCCGCCGCTGCCAACGCTGTGGTCCAGGGCGTCGATGAAGTCGTGGAGCTCCTGCCCGCATGCAGCTTCCGCGAGGGCCTGTTCAGCGATTCCCTGCTCCTCGATGACTTGGGGGGTTGCGGTCGCTCCGCCCGCCACCAGCTCACTCCATTGCTCTGTGGTGTGGCTGATCAGCTCGTCGAGGGTTTCATAGCGGGCCGCGATCTCCAAGTCGAGGGGGTGGTAGCTCATGGTTCTAGCCGCAGTGTCTTCGCTGGCCTCGTCGTCTGCGGGAGCTTCGTCGGGCTCGGCCGGTTCGGCCATGTCGTCGCTGGCGTCAAACATCTCCATCTCGCCGGAATTGAACATCTCGTCGGCATCGAACATCTCGTCGTCCATGTCGTCGCTGAACCCCATGTCGGATTCGGCCATGTCGCTGTCGAGTGCCTTGGCGCCTCCGTCGTCTTCAAAATACTCGTCGGCTGTTTCGGTGCTCTCTGCAGAGACGGCGGCCATGTCGTCGCCGGAGTCTGAGTTGCGGGCGATCAGTGCGCCCACCACCCCGGCGAGGAGCACCAGGGCGGCCGCAACGGCTGCGAGCCGCTGTGGATTGAATGAGTGGACGCCTCTTGCTGCCGTTAGATCGGTGACCCTGTCGCTGGTGCTTTGTGTCAGGGCGTTGCCGATGAGCCGGTCCACATCGCTTCCAGGCAACGGTGGCACGGGGGTGGACAGCAGATTTTTTACGGCCTGGAATTCTTGGACGCGTGCCGGCAGCGTCGGGTCGGCTTCGATGCGAGCGATGTCGTCGAGGGTCGCTTCACCGTCGATGTAGGACGAAATCAGTTCGTCGTCGGTTCGGGTCGGGTCATTCATCGGCTTGTTTGTTTGTGACGATTCTCGGGTTCGGGCCGGTTCCTTGAATTGCCGGGATTCATGACGTCGACAAGTTGGCGCCGTCCGCGGGCGATCCGCGAGCGGACTGTGCCGGGCGCAATATCGAGCACTTCGGCGATCTCGTTGTAGTTGAGGCCCGCCACGTCGCGCAGTACCACGGCGGTGCGGAATTCCTGGGGCAGTTGTTCGAGTCCGCGGTCGATGTCTATGCGGGCGGTGACTGTTTCGGCGGGGTCTCGGGGTGTGCTGGCCGCCATGGGGACCGGGTTGGCTTGTTCGTATTCGGGCAGGCCCGGGGTGGGTTGCCGGCGCCGTCGGCGTAGTTCGTCGATGCAGGCGTTGGTGGCGATTCGGTAGACCCAGGTTGAGAACTTGGAGCGTCCGTCGAAGCGAGGGAGTCCTTTGACGATGGCTATGAGTGCTTCCTGGGCGGCGTCGAGGGCGTCGGCGTCGTTGCCGGCGATTCGTCGACAGACTGCGTGGATGCGGCTTTGATGTTTGCGCAGCAGCTGATCGAGGGCCTGTCGGTCGCCTCTTTGTGCGGCAGTGATGAGGGTCGAGTCGTCCATGGAGCGTTGCTCGCGACCCTAGTGCGAGCCGGTTCGTAGGCTCTGCAGGGGAATCAGCTCTGCAGGGCGAATCCGATGACTCCGGGTCCGCCGTGGGCGCCGACGACCGGGCCGATCAATTCGACCCGTGCCTCTCTGATGTCGACGGTCCCGTCGATCATCCACAAGAACTCGTCGAGGTCGGGTGCTTGTGCATGCATGATGGCGAGGTTTTCGGGCTCGTCGTACTCTGCGAGTTTGTCGCGGAGCCAGGCCAGGGCTCTTTTGCGGGTGCGTTGTTTGCTTGCCTCTTCGACTTCGCCGCTCGACAGGTCGAGGATCGGCTTGATTGCCAGCATCGAGCCGACGAGGGCTTGCGCTCCGCCGATCCTGCCGCCTTTTTTCAGGTTCTCGAGCGTGTCCAGCGCGCCGAATACATGTGTGCGGTCGCTGAGGTTGCCCACGGCGGTTTCGATCTGGTCGGTCGTCGCTCCGTCGGCGGCCATTTTGGCGGCCTCGATCACGATCGATCCGAGTCCGACCGTGATCGAGCGACTGTCGACGACTCGGATGTCGCCGTCCATCTTGTCAGCAGCGGTCTTGGCGGACTGCATTGTCGCTGAGAGAGCCGCGGAGAGGTTGATGCAGACGACTCCGGAAGCGCCGGCGTCGAGTTGCCGTCGGAAGGCTTGGTCAAACCGGCCCGGCGCGGGCGCGGCTGTTTCAGGGAGTGCGTCGGCGGTTGCCAACTTGCGGTAGAACTCCTCGACGGTGAGCTCTTCGCGGTCGATGTACTCGGTTTCGCCGAAGCGAATCGAGAGGGGCACGACTTCGATGCCGAGCTCGTCGACCTCATCGCCGCGAAGGTCACAGGCACTGTCGGTGACGATACGAACGGTCACGGTTCCTCCTGGTTCTGCTGGCCGACGGCGGCTGAGGCCGTAGGGGCGGTGACGATACGAACGGTCACGGTTCCTCCTGGTTCTGCTGGGGTTGGGTTGGTTGGGCTTGGCCGCTGGCAGCGACGGTAGCAGCGGCACGGTTGCGGCGTACGCGTCGGATCGTTCGGACCCACCATCCGCCGAGCACGATGAGGGCGATGATCGAGATGACCAGGCCCAGCCCGGAGATTGCGGTGGAGCGAATGTCGATGATGCCTTCGTGAAGTTCGAGCCTCCCTCCGGGCGAAGTTATGGCGACTGTGACTCTGGCGTCTCCGGAGGCGAGTGTTTCGACGCGCACAGCGATCTCGTTGTCGCCGGGAGCCAGGGTTCGGGTGGATCGCGCCCCGTCGGGGAAGCGCAGCTTTTCGGCGCTCAGCAGCAGGTCGACGGTGATGGGCAGGGGTTGTCCGTTGCGGATTGTGATCCGCAGATCGGCTTGTCGGTCCGTCAACGTGATGCGTTCGGCCGGCTCGACGGTGATGCCGGCTGTGCCGGTGAGTACTGCGTCGAAGACGTTGAGCGTGTAGGCGGAGCTCTGCTCGTCGCTGAGGTTGTCGGCGGCGGCTGCTCGCAGGAGGGTTTCGAGTGCTGTGATCGGGGTTCGCTCCGGGGCGACCATTGCGGCGTAGGCGTCGACTGTTCCTCGGGTGACAGCGATGTCGGCGGAGCGTTGGGACATATCCGGCGCTGGGGGTGGCTCCAACCGGGTTTGGAGTGGTTGGCCGGCTGTGCTGCGGGCGACGGGAACTCGGAGCGCCTCTGACAGTGGGGACGTTCGGAGGTTGTTGCGTTGGTTGATGCCGTCGATGAGCACGTCGAGCGCTGCTGGGTCGAAACCGTCGAACCTGAACATGATTGCTTTGTCGACGGTGGCGCTGTTGGCTTCGATTGCGAGTTCGGTCAGCGCGCGGTGGCCTGCGAGTTCTGGATCGGCATGACTGGTTGCTCGGCGCAGAACGGTGTCTCTGGCGATGGCTGATGTGATGGTTCCGCCGGAGTCGGTGATTGGCAGCGGCGCGAATTCGTCGGGCGCGCTGCTGTTGCGGATGATCTGGCCGGGTTGAACGATGACGGCTTCAGTGCCGTTGCTGCGTATCAGTGCCAAGGTTTGGGGTGTGGCAGTGGCGTCGAGTGTGGAGATGTTCGTTGGCCTGCGCCCGAGTGTTTCAGCGATGACGTCGGCACCGTAGCGGTACTGTTCGGCGATCAGGGTGGCGTCGCCGGTGAGCCGCCATGCTTCTTCGTCGAGGTCGACCCAGGGAGCGTTGAGGATCGGCCGGTCTGCGAGCAGCTCGGCGAGTTCTGCGAGTTGTTCGCTGCTGTTCGCGGCCAGCGCTTGCAGCGTTTCAGGTTGTATCGCCACGGTGACGGGGATGTCTCTGCGCTCGGCTATCAGTCCGGCTCGGGCGAGGAGGTCGTCGGCGTCGAGGTTGATCGTCTGGTCGGGTTGGATGGCGAGCGGTGCGGTGAGGTCGGCGAAGAAGGCGACGTGGAAGCTGGGGAAGTTGGGCTGCTGCGGTTCCTCGAGCACGAGCAGGTAGGTGGTGAGCGTGTCGATGGCGTCGCCTTCGGCGTTCTCGAGGGTGATGACCACGGGTAGAGCGCCCTGGTTGATGCGCAGGATCTCTCCGATTTCCTGGTCCGGGATTTCGATTGAGAAGATCTCTCCGCTGCTGTTGACCCGGCACGGGGCTTCTTCGAGGGGTTCGTCGGCGTCGCAGCTGAAGTCGCTGAAGGGCCGTTGCCCGGTGATGCCGTCGTAGCTGGCGTGGACTTCTTCGCGGGTTGTGAGGGCTTGGTGGATCTGCACGCGGATTCTGGCGTCGTCCGGGGCGGTTATTCTGAGGTCGATGGTTGCGGGGTCGTCGCCGACGAAGGCCGTTTGGGCGACGAGGTCTATGCGCCCGTCGGTTTGGGCGACAGCGCGGGGTGTGCTCGTTGCCAGGGGCACGAGGGTTAGAGCGGCTAGCGCGGCCAACCCCGCGGCGAGGCGGGTTCTGCGGGTCATGTGAGCGTGCGGTACATGACGGTAAGGGGTTGGTCTTGGAGGCTGAACCCGATTTTTTGGTAGAGGCGCAGAGCGTGGCGGTTGTTTTTTTGGGTGTTGACCCAGACGATCTTCGCTCCGCGTCGTCGGGCCCAGGCGAGGGCGTCGTTGACTAGCAGCGTCCCGATTCCTTGTCGGCGAACGGCTGGGTGGACCGCGAGTCTTTGCAGGTATCCGCTTCCGCCGGCGTGCCCGACGAGGGCGTAGCCGACGATTTCGCTGCTGTGTTCGTTGTGGTTGTCGGATTCTGGCGTTTCGGCAAGGTCAGAGCGGCGCGTGGTCCGCAGTCTGCTCGAGGGTGTGGCTGTGATTGAGTCTTCGAGGCCGTCGCGGTCGAAGCGCCAGAATTCATCGAATGACTGTCCGTCGATGGTGAGGATGTCGTCCCAGTCGCGTCTGGTTCCGCGGCGGGTTCGGGGCCGCGGGCGGCGCCATTGCGGGAGGCGTTGAACGCGGGGCACGCCGCCGGCGAATCCTGGTTGGAGGTCGTAGCGCAGCAGGTGGAGGCGTTCGCGTTCGCTGAAGTCGTCGCGCAGGAACGCGGCTCGTTCGGGTGGAGCGACGGCAGCGGTCACCACTGCCCGAAACCCTTGATCTTGCAGCATTTCTCGGGCTGCTGACAGCGATCGTCGGTCGAGTGTCCAGGCGGCGCTGAGAGGGACGAGGGTGGCTAGGTCGGCGCGTCCCCGCCAGCTTCCGGCGCGAAATCTGGCGTCGCCGATCGTGAGCTGGGTGAGGGCCATGGTCACTGTTACGATACGTCGCTCTCCGTTGAGCAGGCAGCGCCCGGTAGTGTCTTGTGTCTCTGTGCGGCCTCGGCGCTGCACCCGGGCCTCGACCCGTTGAGCAGGCAGCGCCCGGTAGTGTCTTTGTGTGGCCGGCTACACCTATGAGCTTGAGGCGGTGTTGAACCGGGCAGACCCGTTGGCTCGGGTGTTTGAATCCGCCGGCTATCGGTTTTTCTTGGTTGGCGGAGTGGTGCGGGACTATTTCCTGAAGCGTTTCGACGTTGGTCAGGATCTCGACGCCACAACTGACGCGCGACCCGATGCGATCAGGGCCTTGGTGTCTGAGTTGGCTGATGACGTATGGTCCCAGGGCGAGCGATTCGGCACGATCGGCTGCATTGTCGCGGGTCATAGCTATGAGGTCACCACGCATCGGGCGGAGTCTTACGTGCCGGATTCGCGTAAGCCGACTGTGGTGTTCGGCGATGACGTTGTTGATGATCTCGCTCGGCGGGATTTCACAGTCAACGCCATGGCGATCGACATGGCCGATCGTTCGTTGGTGGACCCGTTCGGGGGTGAGGCCGATCTGGAGGCGGGCGTGTTGCGTACGCCGCTCGAGCCTGAGGCGTCTCTGTCGGAGGATCCGTTGCGGATGCTGCGCGCGGCCCGATTCTGCGCGAGTTGCGCTCTGTCCCCGGCGCCGGATCTGGTCGCGGCGATGACCGCTGAGCGTGACCGTTTGGAGATCGTTTCGGTGGAGCGCATTCGCGATGAGTTGCAGAAGTTGTTGCTGCTCGACGATCCGGCTGCGGGTCTGGGCCTGATCGATGCGACTGGGGTCGGGCGGAGGGTGCCGGTCGTCGGCGGTTGTGACGGCTGGGAGTCGGCGGCGCGGCGCCTGCGGACTCTGCCGACCGATCCGGCGATGCGCTGGGCCGGGTTGTTGAGCGCTTTGCAGGTTGTCCGTCCCGATCTGCGGTTGCTGAAGTTCTCGCGTGATCTGGACCGCGCCGTGATGTGGCTGTTGCGTGAGGCGCCCGAGTTGTCGACTGCCGATCTGGCTGCGCTTGAAGACCGGCGTCTTCGGGAGCTTGCCGGCGGTTGTCCGGCTGGTCGCACGGTGGAGGATCTGCTGACGTTTGTGGCGGGGTTGCGTGCTGGGGATGGGCTTTCGGCCGATGATGTCGATCAGATGGCGGCGCGTCTGGCAGGCCTGCGCGGACGAGAGCCTGATTGGGATGATCCAGCACCGTTTTTCAGCGGTTTGGAAGTGGCGGAGATGCTCGGGATCGAGCCTGGTCCCGAACTCGGCAGGGCGATGAACTGGTTGGCCGGTCTGCGCGTCGCCGAAGGTCCGCTGGACGCCGATACAGCCGCCGCCCGTCTACAGGACTGGTGGGCCCAGCGTACTCGCGAGTAGCTCGGCCCCGGTCCCCGAATGTTTCGCTGCTCAGGGTTTACGGGCGCGGGTCAGCAGGGTTGCGGGCAGCAGGTTGTCGTCGGTGTGGCGTTCGAGCAGCGTGTCCACGACGAATTTGGCCCGGCACACCGATGACACGATGGATTCGACGGTGTGGACATAGCGTCCTTTGATCGGGCGATTGCCGTTCCAGGGGCGGATCGTCAGAGCGGGGTTGTCTTGGTCGGCGCACAGTGCCGCGGGGTGGGGGAGCGAGATGAGCAGGTGACCGCCCGGTTTGATGACGCGGTGGACCTGCCGGACCACCCGGTCGAGGTCTTCGACGTAGCACAGCGAGGTCACCGAGAAGGCCAGGTCGATCTGGTCGGCGGTCAGGAAGGCGAGCTCGGCGAGTCGGGTTTGGTGGAATTCGACCGTCGTGTCGTGATGGATTGCCAGTTCCCGTGCGGCTCGCAGTTGTTGCACGTCTTCGTCGATGGCGGTCACCCGTGCGCCTCGCGCCGCGAGCCCCACCGCGGCGTGTCCTTGGCCGCATCCGAGCTCCAGAACGCGCCGTCCGGCGACGTGTCCGATGAGCCGCCGATCGAGTGTGGGCTCAACGCCCAGGCCGAGGTCGACATGGTCGATGGGACGGTCAGCGGGGGTCCGTGTGTCGTGCGTCTGCATGGGGTTGATTCTTGTCGCCGTGCGTGCGACATGTGTGGACGGTTACTGTGTTGGGCGTGAAGATGGGACTGACTCAGGCCGTCGGTGGTGATGCGGGCATCGACTATCGCTTGATGCGCGAGATGGCTCTGAGCGCTTGGCGTGACGGCAAGGTCAGTGTTTCAGAGTTGTGCGATGCTCAACCGGAGTTGCGCCGCAACGCCGAGTTTTGTGGACGGCCGCTGGAGTCGCCGTGCCCGGTCTGTGAAACGGACGGGCTGGTCGAGGTCACCTATGTGTTCGGTCCGCGTCTGCCGGGGCATGGCCGCTGTGTGACCAGCGACAAGGAGATGACCCGTCTCAATGCTCGAAAGCAGCCGTCGGTTGGCTATGTGGTCGAGGTGTGCACGGATTGCGGCTGGAACCATCTGATGCGGAGCCGTTCGGTGGGCGGCTGCGCGGCCGAGGCGGTCGAGGGTGTGGGCGGATGATCTTCGGTTTGTCAGCCCCGCGGCGGGATGTCAGCCCGCGGCGGCTTGGAGTCGAGCAGGTTGATCCGCTAGTCTGAGTCCACCGCTGGCAGCCGAAGGGCGCTGGACGGGAAAGGAGTCGGACATGGGCAAGCTCACTGCCCCTGCGATTGCATGTATGAAAGTTCGTGCCGGCCGTGAACCTCTGGTGATGGTCACCGCCTACGATGCGCCTGGTGCGCGGATTTCGTCGGAGGCCGGCGCCGACATCATTCTGGTGGGTGACAGCCTTGCCATGGTCGTGCTCGGCTACGACGACACGCTGCAGGTGACGATCGACGATATGTGTCATCACACCGCGGCTGTCGCCCGGGCGAAACCGGACTGTCACATCGTGGCGGACATGCCGTGGATGAGCTATCACGTCTCTCCCGAGGAGACGGTTCAGAACGCGGCCCGGTTGATGCGTGCCGGAGCGCACTCGATCAAGCTTGAGGGAGGACGGAAGCGGTTGCCGATGATCGATCGGGTCATTGCCGCGGAGATCCCGGTGATGGGCCACATCGGCCTTACGCCTCAGTCGATTCATCAGATGGGTGGGTTCAAAGTCCAGGCCAAGCAGGCGGAACATGCTCGCAAGCTGGTGCAGGCGGCGAAGTCTTTGGCCCATGCGGGTTGTTATGCGGTGGTTCTTGAGGGTGTGCCGGACCGGGTTGCGGAGACGGTCACCGATGCTGTGGACATTCCGACGATCGGGATTGGCGCTGGGCCTCGTTGTGACGGGCAGGTGCTGGTTTATCACGACCTTCTGGGTATCGAGGACCGGCTCGCGCCGAAGTTCGTGCGGCGTTACGCCGATGTGAAGTCTGTGTCGGTGGCGGCTGTTGCCGCCTATGCGGCTGATGTGCGCTCGGGCGCGTTCCCCGACCATGACGAGAGCTATCACATGTCTGACGCTGAGGCTTCGGAACTGCGGCTCTACGGGGGTCATTAGGTCGGTCATCGGCTGCTTGTCGGCTGCTGCTGGCTGCTTTCGGCTGCTTCTGAAGGGCACTGTCACACCCCCTCGCCATGATGTGTCCATGCAGTTTTCGCGGCTTTCCGAGGTGTGGTCATGCGGTTCGCGCCGGTAGCCTTGAGCAATTCCCCCAGGTGGCGTTTCCAACGGAAGCAGCTCCGAAAGGAAACAACTTCAGCCAGCAACCCCTGCCCCAACAAGGGGCTCCGGTTGAACCGGGTCCGTAGGAGGTGAGTGCTCGTGGATATTTCTCGAGCCTATGAATTGATGATCATTGTCGATTCTGATGTCGATGATGGCGATATTGATGCGGTGATCTCTCGCGTTGAGGGTCTTGTTGTCGATGAAGGTGGCCGGATTGCGTCCACCGACAATTGGGGCCGTCGTCGGTTTGCGTACGAGATCCAGCACAAGCTTGAAGGCACCTATGTGGTGTGGGAGATCGTCACCGAATCGGCAGGTCTTCCCAACACCGAACGCCAGTTGCGTCTCGCGGACGACATTGTTCGCCACAAGCTTTTCCGTCTTCCGGAATCAGAAGCGGCCCGCCGTGGTCTGTTCGGGGAGGCGGTACCGGCCTGAGCCGGTTTACCAGGAGGTATTCACATGGGATTTGACAACACCGTAACTGTTGTGGGCAACGTGACCCGCGATCCGGAACTGCGCTTTACGCAGGGGGGGATGGCTGTCGCCAACTTTGGCGTGGCTTGGAACAAGAAGCGGAACGACGGCGAGGACGAGGTTTCGTTCTTCGACGTGACCTGCTTCCGGCAGCTTGCTGAGAATGTCGCTGATTCGATCGGCAAGGGAGCGCGGGTCGTCATTTATGGCACGCTCACGCAGCGAAACTGGGAGAACCAGCAGGGCGAGCGCCGCTCGAAGATCGAGATCCTCGCCGACGATGTGGCGCCGAGCCTCAAGTGGGCTTCGGCTGAGGTCACCCGCAATGAGTTCCGGGGCGGCGGCGACGGTGGCGGCCGACCGAGCGGCGGCGCTGCTCGGTCGCAGGCGCCGGAACGCACTCAGCCGCAGCCGACGTATGACCTTGACGAGGAGCCGTTCTAGCTCGTCATCGAGCGGCGGCTGGGTTCGGACCGTCGACCACAAACGACAAGAACACCAGCAACCAAGAACACCAGCAACAAGGACGACAAGGACAGAACTGGAAGGACTGGAGAAGCAATGGCCAAGGCAAAGAAACGGGGCAAGCCCAAGGACAGTGGCCGCAGGGTCAAGAAGAAGATCTCGATCCTCAGCGCCGAGCAGATTGAGTACGTCGATTGGAAAGACGCCGGACTACTTCGTCGATTCCTGTCCGAGCGGTCCAAGATCCGTGCGCGCCGTGTGACGGGCAACAACACGCAACAGCAGAAGATGGTTGCCGACGCGATCAAGATTGCTCGGGAGATGGCCCTTGTCCCGTACGCCAATCGGGTGACGACTCAGCGCAGCGGACGGGGTGATCGTGAACGCATCAGTCGCGCCGATGGGCCCGCGCCGCGGCCCAGCGGTCCGCCGCCTGCTTCTCGCGATGAAGACAGCGACATGATGCACGAAGAGGCCGCTCTCGCCGTTGGTGCTGATCACTCAGCCGAGCGCCCCGTCGACGCAGGCCTTGCCGCTTCTGAATCGAGCAGAGCATGAGGGTTGTTCTTCGCCAGGATGTCGCCGGCCTCGGCCGCAAGGGCGAGATCTGCGATGTCGCAGACGGTTATTTCCGCAACCTGTTGTCACCTCGTGGTTTGGCTTTGAAGGCGACCAAGGGGATCGAGTCTCAGGCTGAGGCGATGCGCCGTGCCGCGGTCTTGCGCGACGCCAAGAGTCGGGCCGAGGCCGAGGAGATTGCCGCTCGTTTGGTTCCGATGGTGATCACCGTGCCCGCACGCGCCGGAGAAGGTGGTCGCCTGTTCGGCTCAGTGAGCACGCTCGACATCGTCGGCGCCGTAGAAGCGCAGGCGGGGGTGGTCATTGACCGGCATTCCCTGGCCTTGGACGCTCCGCTGAAAGAACTCGGCCGAGTATCGGTGAACTGCAAGCTTCAAGACGAAGTTGAGTTCCCGATCACCGTGGAGGTGATCGAAGAGTGAGCCGGCTGTCGCCTTCCGGTGGCAGCAGCTTGACATCTCGGTGTTTGCCGGCGTCTGAGAGGCGCGCGCCCTCGGTTGTCGAAAGCACACAAGAAATCCCCAGCAATACGGAGATTTCCCCTGGATTCCCACGGGGGGAACAGGCCAATTTAACGGTTGGCTTATATGACGAACGGGTGACGATCAGGTGACGAACGAATGGCGATGACTCAAACCAGCACCCGGCATGACAGCCGGGTGCCTCCCCACAACCTTGAAGCTGAAGAGTCGTTGCTTGGTGCGATGTTGCTTTCGAGTCACGCGATAGCGGACTCAATCGAACTTGTAAGCGCTGAGCAATTCTATCGGCCGGCGCACGCGCATGTCTACGACGCTATTGCTGCGCTGTATGCCGCCGGTGACCCGGTAGATCCTGTCACGGTCGCTGTTGAGCTTGAGCGGGCGGGTGTGGCCGAGGCGGTTGGCGGTCTTGAGGGATTGCATCGCCTGCAGATGAACACTCCGGCCTCGTCGAATGCGGCTAAGTACGCGAGCATCGTGCGCGAGCATTTCATGCTCAGAAAACTGATCAGGGTCGCCGGCGAAATCGCCGAAATCGGTTACAGCCAGCCCAATGACGCTATCGCAGCCATTGATGAGGCTGAAAATATGGTGTTCCAGATCGCAGAAGGCCAAGACACCGAATCGATGAGCAAGATCGAAGTGCTCCTCAAGGAGACGCTGGATCAGCTCATCGCTCGCAACGAGTCCGGCAAGGGCATCATCGGCACACCGACTGGGTTTGTTGATCTCGACCAGAAGTTGTCGGGATTGCAGCCCAACGCCTTCATCGTGGTCGGCGCTCGCCCGGCGATGGGCAAGACCTCTTTCATCCTCAACATCGCGAGCCATGCTGCGATTCACGAGCAGCGGCCTGTCCTCGTGTTCAGTTTGGAGATGGGCCATATAGAGATCAGTCAGCGCATCCTGTCCGCTGAGACTCGTGTCGATTCCAAGGACATGAGCGACGGCCGGGTCAAGGAGCATGAATGGCAGCGGATCACGTCAACCATCGACCGTCTCAAGAACGTGCCGTTGTGGCTCGACGACAATCCGAATCCGACCATTATGGATATCCGCTCGAAGGCGCGGCGATTGAAGAGCAGCGTCGGCGACCTCGGGTTGGTGGTAGTCGACTATCTCCAGTTGATGACCGGTCGTTCCCGCGCTGAGAGCCGCCAAGTTGAGGTGGCCGAGATCAGCCGCGGCTTGAAAGTGCTGGCCCGTGAGCTCCAGTGCCCGGTGATCGGCGTTTCGCAGTTGTCCCGTACCCTTGAGAGCCGTCAGGACAAGCGGCCGGTGCTCTCTGATCTGCGCGAGTCAGGATCGATCGAGCAGGACGCCGACGTGGTGCTGTTTCTGTATCGCGACGAGGTGTACAACCCCGCCGATCAGACGACCGAGGGTTTGGCAGAAGTGATTATCGCCAAGCACCGCAATGGGCCGATCGGCACGGTCAACCTCAACTTCGTGCCCAGATTGACGTCGTTCAGAAACCTAGAGACCCGGGCAATCTAAGTGTTTCTCGGCGAGGACTTTTTGATATGGCTGGTTTTGGCGCTGGGCGGGGCGATGGCGGTCGGCAACTTCTTGGCCTTGGTGCGTCCAGCGGAGAAGCAGCATCGCGAGGGTGATCTGGAGCGCGCCCCGGTAGCTCGGAGCGCTGTGTTCATTGTGGTCGGCTTGGTCGCTGCGGTCTGGGCGATTGCCAGCCTCGTATCCGGCTGACCCCCCTGGGGTCAGCGGGAGATTTCTTGGTGCTGTTCGTGCTGTGAGTGCTGTTCGCGCAGGACGTTCTTCTGGACTTTCCCCATGGCGTTTCGAGGCAGCGACGGAGCTGTCAGGATCTGTTTGGGGTGCTTGTGGCGGCTCAGTCGTGCGGCCAACTCAGCCTTGCAGTTGTCGAGAGCGGATCTCTCGTCGTCCACCACGATGACGGCGATCACGGCTTCACCGAGGTCTCGGTCGGGCACTCCGACCACCGCCGATTCGCGGACCCCGACGACTTCGTCGAGCACGAGCTCGACCTCTTTGGGGTAGATGTTCTCGCCGCCGCTGATGATGAGGTCCCCGGATCGGCCGTGCAGCGTCAGGCGACCACTTTCGTCGAGGCTGCCGAGGTCGCCGGTTGTGAACCAACGGTCATCGCTCAGAGCGTTGTCGGCAGCCATGTTGTCCTGGTTCCAGTAGCCGGAGAACACGTTTGTGCCGCGGACTTCCACCGAACCGATGGTCCCGGGCTCGAGCGGGGCTGGGTCATTGCCGACAACGTCGACCACACGCAGTTCGACGCCCGGCAGGGGATAGCCCACGGTGCCTGCCAAGCGCTCGCCGTTGTAGGGATTCGAGGCGATGATTCCCGTTTCGCTCATGCCGTACCGCTCACAGATTCGGTGCCCGGTGCGTTCGGAGAACTCTTCGAACACCGAGTCGCGCAGCGGTGCCGACCCGCATGTGAACAGGCGGATCCCGCCGGCCAGTTCAGCATTCAGTCGCGGGCTCTCGAGCAGTCGGCTGTAGTGCGTGGGCACCCCCATCATCACGGTTGTGCTCCGAAGGGAGTCGAGCACCTGATCGGAGTCGAACTTGGCCGGGAAGGTCACCGGGATCGCTGAGAGCATGGCGCAGTGGAGGGCCACGAACAGCCCGTGTGTGTGAAATATCGGCAGGCAGTGGAGAAGGCGGTCGCTGCGGCTGAAGTGCCAGGCGTGATGGAGCGCGACGGCGTTGTGTCGCAGGTTGGCGTTGCTGAGCGCTGCGCCTTTTGGTCGGCCAGTCGTTCCCGAGGTGTAGAGCAGCGCGGCGACGTCGTCGTCTCGGCGCTCAACTATCGGCGCGGCAACGGCCCGGACGGCTCGGATTTCGGGCGTGTCGGCCTGCTCGGTGAGCGTGCCTTCTCCCCTTGGGCCGAGGGTGAGAATTCGAGGACGGCCGCCTGTTGCTGTTCGGGCAGCCGCTGAGCTGGGATCGAGCACGACCACGCTTGGATCGGCGTCGCTCAAGAAGTAGTCGAGCTCTGCGGGGGTGAATGCTGGGTTCAGAGGCACGTGAACGGTTCCCGCACGCAGGCATGCGAGATACAGCGCAACCGCTTCGACGCTCTTGCAGACCTGCACGAGTACCCGGTCGCCGACCTCGGCGCCGTGGGTTTTGAGAGTCTCTGCGTAGCGTGCCGCCAGGTCGTCAATCTGGCCGTAGCTGGAGGTCTTTGCGCCGGGTTCGATGAGGAACGGCGCCGATTGGTGCTGTGCCGTGACCGACCATAGAGCCGAGGCGAAATTCCCATGGGGCAGAGCGGCGGTCATCGGCTCAGGCTCGCATTTCGTCAGGCGTTTGTTGCCCCGGGCATGTTTCGTCGGGCATGTTTCGCCGGGTCCAGTCAGGCGATCCGATCGCCGGTCGGCTCATCGGTTGATCTTGGCCGCTTAGGTGTATCTCCGCCAACACGCACTAGCTTTCACGGAGGTCTGCCGTCGTGTGGACCGTCTGTCTGGATTGGAGAGAACCGTGGGAACACCAACATTGAGCCGGGACGGCGATCTGCTGATCATCGACTTCGGCGACGGAGAGAACCGCACCGATGTTGCATGGGTTGAAACCATGAACGTGCTGCTCGACGAGGCTGAGGAACAGGCACTCAAGGGTCCTGCCGCGTTGATCACAACGGCTGGTTCGGCGAAGCACTATTCCAACGGGCTCGATGTGGACTTCATTGCGTCGGCCTCATCTTCTGAGGTCGTCGAATATGTCAGCTCGGTTGAGAAGGTGCTCGCTCGGATTTTGACGTTTCCAGCCCCGACCGTGGCTGCTGTCAACGGTCACGCTTTCGGTGCGGGCGCGTTCGTGATCTTGGCCCACGACTATGCAGTGATGCGCGCTGACCGGGGTTTTGTGTGCTGGCCGGAGGTTCATCTGCAGATGACCTTCAACCCCGGTCTGCTGGCGATGATCCACGACTTGATGTCGAACTCGACGGCTCGTGAAGCGGTGACCATCGGCCGTCGCTACGGCGGCCCCGATGCGGTGGCCGCGGGCATCGTCAACGATGCGACGAGCCTTGATCAGCTCATTGACGCGGCCTCAGACTATGGCCGTGCGCATGCCGCCACTGCGGGACCGAACCTGCGGCGGATAAAGCGCCAGCTGTACCGTTCGATAATCAAGCTGCTTGGGACCGCTTGATCCCGGAACCCGGATCGGCCGGGCCTAGTTCTTGGGAACGTCTGCCCAGGGGATCTTCTTGTCGACTCGGGGCTCGCCGGGCAGTCCGAGCATCTGCTCGCCCATTATGTTGCGGAGGATCTCCGATGTTCCGCCTTCGATCGAGTTGGCCCGAGCCCTCAGGAACAGGTAGCCGAGACTGCCGCTTTCGCCGGGCATCACGACTGCGGTCGGTCGCCGGAAGGCGTAGTCGAGGTCGATCTGGGAGGCCATGCCGGCGAGGTTGATGCCCTCGCTGTAGATCTCCTTGTTGAGTTCGGCTCCGGCCAGTTTGGCCACGGACCCTTCAGGGCCTGGTTGGCCCCGTTTGGCGTTCTGCGTCGCGCGCATGTTGGTGAGCCGGAGCACTTCGGCCCGGTTCCAGAGCTTCATCAAGTTGTCGCGCCGCGCGGCGGTGTGCTCGTAGTCGGGGAGCGAGTCCCACACCTTCACCAGTTCGGCGATGGCGCCGCTGCCCCGCGGCGGGGTCCCCCCGCCCCCTGATCCACCGATCACGGTTCGCTCGTTCATCAGCGTGGTGATCGAGACTCGCCAACCCTCGCCCCGTTCGCCGATGCGGTCGGAGTCGGGCACCTTCACATCGGTCATGTAGACCTCGTTGAACTCGGCTTCGCCGGTGATTTGGCGGAGTGGCCGCACCTCGACGCCTTCGGCGTGCATGTCGAGCGCGAAGTAGGTCATGCCCTTGTGTTTGGGCAGTTGCGGATCGGTGCGGGTGACGAGCATTCCCCGGTCGGCGATGTGAGCTATGGTGTTCCAGACTTTTTGGCCGTTGACCAACCATTCGTCGCCGTCGAGTTCCGCCTTGGTGGCGAGTCCTGCGAAGTCTGATCCGGCGCCTGGTTCTGAGAACAGCTGACACCATTTCTCCTCACCGGTGAACATGGGACGCAGGAAGCGGCGTTTTTGTTCCTCGGTGCCGTGGGCGAGGATCGTCGGCCCCGATAGCGCCATGAAGAACTGACTGGCGTCCATGGCCGGAGCGCCGGCTTCGGCCAGTCGCCGGTTGACGTTGCGCTGCAGTTGTGGCTTGACTCCCAGCCCGCCGTGACCCGCCGGGAACTGCACCCAGGCAAGCCCGGCGTCGAATTGATGTCCGCGGAACTCTTGGTAGGACTCCCGGGTCGGGTCGTGCTCGGCCAGCAGGGCGTCGAGCGCTTCGTTGACTGCGTTGACTTCGCTATCGCTCATAAGTGCCAGTTTGCCTGACAGATTCTCTTGCCGGCAACCCGCTGATACTCTGCGGTGCCATGAACGCCTTCGACGACTATTTGAGCGCCCATCAAGACCTGTTCGCGCACTACAACGACCTCGTCGGTCGTTTGAGCGACGAGCAGATGGCGGCGCAGTCACTGTGCCCGGACTGGGATGTGAGAGGAGTCATCAACCATGCCGTCGGAGCCGAGTATTGGATGACTGGTTGGGAACCCTCGGATACGTCCCCGCCGCCGTTTGAGCGGTTCGCCGAGTTTGACGCCCGAACCCGGGGCGCGAGCAGGTCTGAGTTCGCCCGGATCGTCGCCGAGTCGACCGCGACGCGTCTTGATGATCTACGTGCCATGGGTCCGGAGGTTCTGGACCGCCCGTCGTTCACTCCTGCGGGGATGTCAAGCTACGGCCGGTTCTTGCAGGTTCGAGTGTTCGACATGTGGGTGCATGCCCGCGACATCGCAATCCCGCTCGGTGAGACTCTTGACGACTCAGGATTCACAGCCGAGGCCGCTCTACAAGAGGTCGATGACTCAATCGGCTACATCGTCGGCAAGAAGATCGGCCTGCCCGACCCGATGAGCATCGCCTTTCGGATCCGCGGTGCGGTCGACCGCGACATCCTCGTGCGCGTGGACGGCCGCGCCGGCCGAGTTGCGGGACTTGCAGACCCCGACGTCGAGGTGTTCTCCGATGTCGGCACCTTCGTCATGCTCGCCTCGGGCCGCATCGACCCCCAGGAGCAGATCGACGCCAACAAGATCTCGTGGTCCGGCGACCCCCACTGGGGCGAGACCGCCGCCCGCAACCTCGCCTACACCCAGTAGTGCTTGGCCTGCTCCCAGTAGTCAGGTGTCCACCCCGGGCGGCAGTCGGCAGTCAGGTGCCCACCCTCGGCGGCAGTCAGGACTACCCCCGCCGACAGGCCAGAATCAACAGGGGCCAAGCAGGCAACGAAGCAAGGGAGGCAACCGTGCCCAGAGTCAGCTCGATTGATCATGTGCAGCTCGCTATGCCACCAGGCGCCGAGGATCAGGTCCGGGAGTTCTACGTGGGTGTTCTCGGGCTGACCGAGGTGCCGAAACCCCCGGAGTTGGCCAATCGTGGCGGCGCCTGGTTCGAGGGTCCCAACATCAAGCTTCACCTTGGCGTGGAGCAAGAGTTTCGTCCCGCCCGCAAGGCCCATGTTGGTTTTCTTGTCGACGACGTTGCCGAACTAGTCGATCTCTGTCGAGCCCAGAACCCGGAGACCACCGACGTCAACGAGGTCGACGGCTATCACCGAGCCCACGCCTTCGACCCTCTGGGCAACCGCCTCGAATTCATGGAGCCCATCTGATCCACGGCCGCGTCGGTTGGTTGTTGGGCTAGCGGAGTTTGTAGCTGGCTCGCCGATTGGCCGTTCCCCAGAATGAGGGTCGCCAGCGCCACAGAGGCCCGTCCCTGGTTGTGCTCAAGGGCCGCGTGGCGGGTGGTTGGGGTTGATGATCTTGTAGCCGCTCTTGGTTTTGACGACGACGTAACCACGGTCGTGGATGTTGTGGTGGCACGCCGAGCAGGCCAGGCACATTTTGTCGATGTCGGTTCGCCCGCCTTGCTCCCACGGCACGATGTGGTGGATCTCGCAGCGCTCGGGGCTTGCGGCGCAGCCTCTGCAGTGCCTGTCACGCGTGATGATCGCTTTGACCTGAGCTTCGGTGGCGTGTCGATGATCACGCCCCACCCAGATGGGGTGACCTTTGCCGTCAAAGATCACCCCGGTGACCGTTGCGGTGCATATGAGGCGTTCGAGCACGCTTTGGGGCAATGCCTCACCCCCGATGATTTCTGCCACACCCGTGGGGTTGTCGCCTCGCAGGCGTTCGATGTCGGCTATTGCGATGAGTTGTGCCCGCGCACTCCCCGGCCCCCGTCGACCAGGATCGGTAATCAACGCAACAAATGCGTCTGCCAACCGTTGCGCCGGAGTACGAACATCATCGGGCGTGCCGTCTCGCGTGCCGTCTCGCCCGCCGTCGTCACGCCATAGCCGGTCGTATTCAACATTGATCGCCTTGCGCACCTGTTGGTAGCTCACCGGATCGAGCTCCGCCAACAACACGCCCATACCGTCTTCGTTCACCCAGTTCTTCAACGACCGACTCTTGCGTTGGGCTTTGTGGCGGGCAGATCCGTCGTCGGCCTGATTGCGGTTCGCCCATCGCCGAGACTGTTCGGCGAACACATCGACTGACGAAGTCTCAGCGAGCTTCGAAAGTTCGTCGTCTGCTTGCTGAGACGAAGTCTTGGCCGCAGCCCCAACAGCTATCGCCGCGTGCTCGACAGTAATAGCGCCGTCGGCCAGCGATTCCGCGAGACGGGGCATCTCCGCCAATCCGGCGGCGGTTCTGGAGACCGTGTTGGCATTCCGTGCCGACATACGCCCGGCCTCGCGCAACACCGTCTTGGAGTTCACCCCGCCATCACCGAGCGCCTCGACCTCAGTCGCACACCGTGCCTGCAACGAACTCAGCGCTGCCATCGCTCGCCCAGCGCCCTCGACCACACCGGTCAGTTCCGCCCTCGAAAGGCCGGAGACCACCACCGCTTTGGTCCGTCGGATCATCAAATCGAACATGATCACAACCTACTCAAAGGGTATGACACTGCATGATGCGCTCCATAACAGGACAGCCCTTGCCATCCCGCCAACCAAAGGAGTCAAAGGAGTTATGCAAATGTCACTACGTGAGTATGCTAAACATATGCAGAAGCGGAGGGTGACGGTCACGGTCGACCAGGCCGACCTCGACGAGGCGAACGAGGCGGTCCGCCAGGGTCGCGCCCGCTCGGTGAGTGAATGGGTCAGCGAAGCCATGGCCCAGCGCCGTATCAAGGATCGACGGCTTGCGGTGCTCGGCGAACTGATCTCGGAGTATGAGGCCGAACACGGGGTCATAAGCGACGAGGAGATAGCTCAACAGGCCCAGCAGGATCGAGATGCGGCGGCAGCCCAGCGGCATGCAGACCTGCCGAGACAATGAGCATCATCCTCGACGCAGGAGCGTTCGTAGCGCTTGAACGCAATGATCGCGCAATGTGGCGTCGGCTGAAGGAGGCCCTGCAGGCGGAAAGCCCTCCCATGACCCATGGTGGGGTCGTCGGACAAGCGTGGCGCGATGGCACAGGCCGTCAAGCCCTTCTCGCCAGGGCGTTGCAGGCTGTCGAGACGATGCCCCTCGATGAACAGCTGGGCAAGCGGGCCGGCGCTCTGCTCGGCCGGTCCGGTTCCACGGATGCGATCGACGCGGCTCTGGCTGCCATGGCCGATCATGGCGATCAGATCATCACATCCGACCCAGCGGATCTCGTAGTGCTTGTCGCTGCGAGCACCCGTCGAGTCGACATCGTCCCGATCTGAATCCCCGGCTGCCCATCGCACCCGACGCCGGGGCTACTGGCGGCTGAGTTCGGCGCGGGATTGGGCGTGGAGGGTTTCTGCGTCCTCTCGTGACAGCAGTTTGATCTCGACTTCGTGCAACTTGCCCGTGAACGGGTTGGAGTCGCTGTATGCGCTGCTGACCGGAGAGCCGGCGTCGTAGCCCACGCTGGGCCCGACCGAGGAGATGGTCGACATGACCCAGGGGATCGAACCCTCGCCCACGACCTCACCGTCGATCAACAGCCGGGCCTGAGCTGTCCGTGACGGCCCCCGGTGGAATGCGACCCCGAGTTTGTGGTCGCCGGGACCCACCGCAGCGTTCGAGCGAACGATGGTGTGGTTGTCGAAGGCGTTGTAGTCGAACACCAGACGCCCGTCGTCCAAGAAGACCGAGAGTCCGGCGTTCTCAGTCCCGGTTGCGAACAGAACGCCCCCGCACCGAGCGCCACAGGTGACCGAAGCGGTGAGGCGCCAGCTGCGCCCGCCGATTTGTGCGCCGGATTGGCTCCCCATCGGCGACACCGGCGGGTAGTAGCGGTAGGTCCTGTCGACGGGGTGCGGCGAGTGGTCTCGGAAGCGCACCGCGAAGAGCTCGATCATCCGTTCGTCGAGGGGAAGCACGCCGTGGGTCTCGGCCTCCTGCCACCACAGGGCGATCATCTCGTCGAGTTTCTCGGGCATGGAGGCGGCGAGGTCGTTGCACTCGGACGGGTCGGCGTCGGTGTGGTACAGCTCCCAGGCGTCGTCGTCGAACGGGACTCCGGCCTCGTGCCGGGTCACGGCCTTCCAACCGTCGCACCAGAGGCCTCGGTGCCCGCCCATCTCGAAGTACTGGATCTCCTTGCGGGTGGGGGCTGACGCATCGTGGAACGTGTAGGCGAGCGACGTTCCGCTGATCGGGATCTGCTCGAGGCCTCGCCGCACAGCGGGCGGTTGTACATTTATAAGGTCATAGATCGTGACGGCGATGTCGTTGACATGATGAAACTGCCGCCGAACCCCACCAGCGGTCCCCGACGATCCGGTCCCCGACGACCCGGTCCCCGACCCGTCCGCAAGACCGGCCGGCCAGTGCACCACGAGGGGGACATGCACTCCGCCTTCATGCGTGTTCTGCTTGTACCACTTGAACGGCGTGTTGCCGACTTGGGCCCAACCCCACGGATAGTTGCTGTGGGAGTGCGGCCCGCCGATCTCGTCGAGGTGTTCGACCGCCTCGTCGGGCGATTCGAGGATCCCGTTGAAGTACTTCATCTCGTGGAGGACTCCGAACGGCCCTCCCTCCTGTGACGCCCCGTTGTCGCCGAGCACCATGATGATGGTGTTGTCGAGTTCGCCGAGCGCGGCGAGGTCGTCGACGAGCCGCCCGATCTGGGCGTCGGTGTGGTCTAGGAATGCGGCGAAGGCTTCCTGCAGTCGGCACGCCAGCGCTTGTTGGTTCGTAGACAGGTCGTCCCAGGGTTCGACTCCGGGGTTGCGCGGCGCGAGCTCGGTCCCGGGTGGAATCACTCCCATGTCGAGCTGGTTGGCGAACCAGCGTGCCCGAACGACGTCCCAGCCCTCGTCGTAGCGGCCGCGGTACTTGTCGAGGTATTCGGCGGGCGCTTGGTGCGGGGCGTGGGTCGCGCCGAAGGCGACGTAGAGGAAGAAGGGCTTGTCGGGCCGCACGCTTTTTGTGTCGTGTACGAACCCGATGGCTCGATCGATCAGGTCTTCGCTGACGTGATATCCCTCTTCGGGCGTGCTCGGGGGGTCGATCGAGTGGTTGTCGTAGATGAGCGAGGGGTTGAATTGGTCGGTTTCGCCTTCGAGGAAGCCGTAGTAGCGGTCGAAGCCGCGCTGCAGGGGCCATTGGTCGAAGGGTCCGGCTGCGCTGCACTGTTCCATGGGCGCGAGGTGCCATTTGCCTACGACGAAAGTCGCGTAGCCTTCGTCGTGGAGCACTTCGGCGAGGGTGGCGGCGTGGTTGGAGATGTGCCCGGTCGTGTTGGGGAAGCCGGTGTTGAAGTTCGACACGCTCCGCATGCCGACGCTGTGGTGGTTGCGCCCGGTGAGCAGCGCGGCCCGGGTTGGCGAGCACAGTGGAGTGACGTGAAAGTTGGTGTAGCGGAGCCCGTTGGCGGCCAGGGCGTCGATGTTGGGGGTGTCGATGTCGGACCCGTAGCAGCCGAGCTGTGCGAAGCCGAGGTCGTCGAGCAGCACGACGACGACGTTGGGAGCGTCGTCGCCGGGGTGGGGTGGTTCGCTGAACCATGGTTGGGATTCGGCGATGGTCTTGCCGATTGTTCCGTTCCATTCGCCGTATTGCCGCATGTGTTGTTCTCCCAGCTTGCCGAATCGCCAGTTTGGGTTGACGGGTGTGACACTACGGCCGGTCGACCATTGTCGCCAACACTGACAGCCACACTGACAATAGTTGTCCGCCAGTAATTGCCGCTTGCGCTGTTGAGCAGAATTGCTCAGTAGCATCACCGAACTGCAAACCACGAGAAAGCACCAATAAGAGAGGCGCGATGAACATGAAGCTGTCGATGACGCTCAACTACTCCGGGGATCCGAAGGCTGCGGCCGAACAGGCCAGGGATCTGGAGCTTGCCGGGGTCGATGTCGGCTGGGTGGCGGAGCTCTACAGTTTCGACGCGGTCAGCATCCTCGGTTATCTGGCGGCCAAGACCGAGACGATGGAGCTCGGGTCGAGCATCCTTCCTGTCTATTCGCGCACGCCGACCCTCACGGCGATGACCGCGGCGGGCCTCGACGCTGTCTCCGATGGGCGTTTCATTCTCGGCATCGGTGCGTCGGGTCCCCAGGTGATCGAGGGCTGGCACGGCGTCCCCTATGACCGTCCGGTCGGGCGCCAGCGTGAGCTGATCGAGATCTGCCGCAAGGTGTGGCGGCGCGAGGTCGTGGTTCACGACGGCCCGAGCTACCAGTTGCCGCTCCCGGCCGATCAGGGCACGGGTCTGGGCAAGCCGCTCAAGTTGATCAACCATCCGAAGCGTTCGAGCATTCCTATCTATATAGCGTCGCTCGGGCCGAGCAATGTTGCGACGACCGCCGAGGTTGCCGACGGTTGGATTCCGGTGTTCTTCCATCCGAACAGGGCGGAGTCGGTTTGGGGCGACACTCTGGCCAAGGGCACGGCGAAGCGTGATCCGGCGCTGGACCCCTTGGAGGTTGTGGCCGGCGGCACGGTCGCGATCTGTGATGAGCATCAGGCGCGCAAGATTCGCGACGGCGCCCGGTTCATGGTGGCGTTGTATGTGGGAGGCATGGGTTCGAGGGACCAGAACTTCTACAACAACCTGTTCCGTCAGTACGGCTATGAGTCCGAGGCCGAGCAGATCCAGGACTTGTATCTCTCTGGCCGTAAAGAGGAGGCGATGGCTGCGGTGCCTCAGGATTTCCTCGACGCTACTGCGATGGTCGGTGACGAGGGCTGGGTCCGGGAGCGTGTGGAGGCGTACGCCGCGGCCGGGGTTACTCGTCTTCAGGTCACCCCGGTCGGCGGCGATCAACTCGCCCTGATAGAGAAGGTCAAGTCCTGGGTGAGTTGACCCGTTCACCCGTCCCGCCTCGCTAGCCTGGCTCGGACCGGGTTTCTAGCTCTCAGCGTTGAAGACCGCCCCTTCGAGTCGGGCGATGCGTTCGCTGTAACCGGCGATCAGCGCGAGTTGCTCGCTGTGGTGGTCTTGTGCGAACTCGATCTTGCCGACGGTGAGTTTCAACGAGGCGAGTTCTGAGCGGAGTTCCACCCCTAAGGCCTCGACTTTCCCTTCGAGTTTCTCGATTCGCGATTCGAGCCCGTCGACTTTCAGATTGATCCGTTCTTCGAACGCCTCGAGTCTCTGGTCGATCTTCTGGTCTAGCCGGTCGAACTTCTTGTCGAGGCGCTGCAGGAAAAAGCCGACGCCTCCTAACAGTCCTGCCCCTGTCACACTGATGACCGCTGCGATCACGGCTGGCTCCATTGTCTGTCCTTTCGTGAGCCTAACACGCCCCCGCCCAGGCGGCACGATCAGGACCGATTGTCGATGATCATCACACTACTACATGCACTGTGACACTACAACAAGATGTTCTGCTGCATTCCCGCCCCCGCCGTCCAGACCGCTCAACCGGCGTAGTTGGCTGCTGCGAAGTCCCAATTGACCAGGTGCTCGAGGAACGTGGCGATGTAGGCGGGCCGAGCGTTCTGGTAGTCGAGGTAGTAGGCGTGCTCCCAGACGTCGATTGTGAGCAGTGGCGTGTGCCCGCTCGTGAGCGGGTTGTCGGCGTCGTCGGTGTTGACGACGGCCAGCTCGCCGCCCCCGGCACCCCCGGCGCCTGCACCCCCAGGATCTCCGGAACCGGCGCCCCCGCCCCCGGCAGCCCGGCGCACGAGCCAGGTCCAGCCGGACCCGAAGTTGCCGGTAGCCGCGGCGGTCAGCTCGACCCGCAGCGCGTCCACTGAGCCGAAGCTGGAGTCAATAGCCGCAGCGAGCTCTCCGCTCGGGTCGCCGCCGCCGTCGGGGCTCATCGACTGCCAATAGAAGGTGTGGTTCCAGATCTGGGCGGCGTTGTTGAATATCGCGCCCGGCCCCATGCATGCAATAAGCGTCTCGAGCGTCGGCTCACCATCACCGGCACCCGCATCGGCAAGGAGCCTGTTGAGGTTGGCGACGTAGCCGGCGTGGTGCTTGCCGTAGTGGAATCCCATGGTGCGTTCGCTGATGTGCGGGGCGAGGGCGCCTTGGGCGTAGGGGAGTGCTGGGAGTTCGATCACGGGGGCTTCCAAGGGTTGTTAGAAGTGGCTGTCGACGGGATGAGGACCAGTGTCCCGCAGCGACCGGGAGGGCCGCCTCCGCACAGGGTAACGGCCCCTGGCCGAGCCCCCGCCCCCGCCCTCGCTGAATGCACCTGTACGAAGGGTGGGTCAGTTGGTCCGTGAAAGCATGGCGCGCGTTCAATTGCCGCGTTATGCTGAAGGGCCTTGAATACATGTGTGGTTTTAAACCGACGCCTAGCGATTCTGACACCTCTTTCGGCCCCTATGTCGTTGACTTGGGGGTTGGGTTGTGTTAGAAATCGGCCTGCGCTAACCTTTGCATGCCGATCGTGATAGGTGTTTTCTTGTGTCCCGGCAAGGTGCCGGGTGCAGTTAACCGCTAGATTTCGACTGGTGTCTGCGAAGAGCCAGACAATCCAACCAAGAATGGAGCAGCAATGAGTTCAGCAGTAACGGGAAAGGGAGTGCCGGTGAAGGGGCCACGCCGATTGGTTTGGTTCGGCGTTCTCCGCTTCGCGCGCCTGGCGGCGGCCTTTG
>JAPOYA010000012.1:0-37004 GCA_026706815.1 Acidimicrobiaceae bacterium
CCAGGGTCTGGAAGCTCAAGACGCTGTTTCTGTGGCTCGTTGGTGGGCGGCCGAGGGCGGGTTCCGGGTCGTTCATGCTGCTGTGCATGTGCATGGCGGAGTTGGCGTAGACCGCGACTATCCCCTCCATCGGTTCTTTCTGCTGGCTCGACAACTCGAGCTGACGTTGGGCAATGGCGAAGAGCACTTGGCCGCTCTGGGACGAGCCATCGCCGCTCGCTGAAAAATACGCGGGAACCGAACGGGGTCTCGCGGTCGTCCTAGTCTCGAAGGCAAGTCGAGAGGCGAAGGCAAGTCGAGAGGTTTGAACCATGGTGAGGCAGCTTTGGCGATGGTCGATAGTCGGGATCGTCCTGCTTCTGCTGGCCAGTGCGCTGTCAAGTGAAGACGAACCTGCGTCGACAGCGGACCCGAAAGGCCCTGCGGCACCTGTCGCCGACGGTGATTCCCCAAGCCGAACCGGGGTTGGAGCAGTGTCGGGATCGACCGGCGAAGGCCGCCACTTGGAGGTTCGTCTGAGCGAGGGCAGTGCCAGTGGCACCGAGACTCTGGCGGTGGTGACCCGGGTCGAGGGCCGCGAGCTCAGCGAGACAGAAATCAACGCGGTGACCGATCGACTCGGGGCCTGGGGTGACAGCGAAGATGACGGCGCCCTTGATTTCAATCGCCCGCCGGAGAGTCTTCCGCGCCCACGCGTGGGCGCCACGATCGACAGTCCCTTCCCGACGGAATCCGATGGTTCCGATGGTGAAGCACCAGTCGTCGACTCCGGACCCTTGGAAGTGTTGCGTGTGCAGCCCGAGGGCGAAGTGGGCATAGCGCCCTTCGTCAGCATCACCTTCAACCAGGCGATGGCGCCGTTGACCACACTCGCGCAACTCGATGAGGTTGGTGTTCCTGTCACGATGACCCCGTCGCTGCCGGGTCGTTGGCAGTGGATCGGCACTCGAACGCTCCGCTTCGAGCATGACCCGGCAGTTTTCGACCGACTGCCGATGGCGACTTCCTACGTGATCGAAATCCCCGCCGGCACGACCTCGCAGTCCGGTGGCGAGTTGACCGAAACGGTTCGCTTCGAGTTCGAGACTCCGGCGCCCACGGTGCTCTCGCTCTCCCCGCAGCACGACTCGCTCGGTCTGCAGCCCGTTTTCTTGGCCGCCTTTGATCAGCGAGTCGACGCTGCGGCGGTGCTCGAGACAGTCACATTGAGCGCGGACGGCACCGAGCGCGATATCCGCCTTGCCACCGAGGTCGAGATTGAGAGCGACGAGGACGTCAGGCGCCGGATAGGGCAGGCTCTCGACGGCACGTGGGTTGCCTTCACGCCGGTGTCGGAACTCGAGCCTGACTCGGCGATCACTGTCGAGGTCGGGCCGCATGTGCCTTCGGCTGAGGGGCCGAACACCTCGGACGCCGCGCTGGCGGCCCAGGCCCGAACGTACGCGGCCCTTCATGTGGAGCAGGTGGACTGCTCGGCTGCATATCCCTGTCAGCCGGGGGATCGGCTCAACGTGTACTTCAACAATGTGCTCGACCCTGCCACGTTCGACGCCGCCGACCTGGAGATATCGCCTGAGCCACGACGGTTGCGTCTGCCTATGGCTTCGCTCGACGCCGCCGACCTGGAGACGTCGCCTGAGCTTGTCGGCGCCCGGACCGCGGTCTACTACAACTCTCTCAGCATCGCCGTCCCGACCGTGGGCGACACCGTCTACAAGGTGGAGATACCGGCGGCCTTGGGTGACGAGTTCGGCCAGACCTTGGGCGAGGCGGTGACGGTCGAGTTTCATATAGGCAGTGCCCGTCCGTTCATCGGCGCCTCGCCTCGACGGCTCGTGACGCTTGATCCGCTCGCTGATCAGCAGACGATTCCTGTGACGGTGCGCAACCACGAGCGGCTTCGCGTGCAGCTTTTCGATGTGGACCCGAGCGACTACAGATCGTTCCTTGGCTTCTGGGAGGATTGGGAGCGCTCTCGTGACGGAGAACTGCCCTCTCGGCCTTGGACTCGGGTCTCAGATGAAGTGGTCGGCACTGGAGTCGCCCCGGACACGGTTGCCGAGGTGCGCATCGACCTCGACAGAGCGCTCGACGGTGATCACGGGCATGTGGTTGCGATCATCGAGGGGGTCGGGCGGTTCGCGGAGATGACCTATCGGAACGATGACTATTGGAGCAACCGCCCGGTGGTCGTCTGGGTGCAGGCCACCGACATCGGCGTCGACATGATCACCGACTATCGCGAAGTGGTGGTGTGGACCACGGATCTGCGCTCCGGTGATCCGCTGGCAGGCGTGACAATCGACTTGGAAGGCCGAAATGCGAGCCTCGTCAGCGACAGCGATGGCCTGGCCCGCTCTTCGGTTTCTGGTGAACACGACTGGATAGTCGCGACGCTCGGTGACGATCAGGCGATCAACCCGGCTGTCGTGCAGGCTTGGCCGCGATCCGACCAGCTGATCTGGTACACCGCCGATGATCGCGGCGTCTATCGCCCCGGGGAGAAACTTCACCTGAAGGGATGGGTGCGCAGCCTTGACCTGAGCGGCGACGGCGGTCTCGAGTTTCTCCCCCCTCGACAACTGATCACCTATCGGGCCTCTGACTCCTTCGGCAACGAACTCGCCGAGGGGAGTTTCCGCCTCGACGCCCAAGGCGGCTTCGATCTCAGCATCGAGCTGCGCGAGGGGGCGAACTTGGGCGATGCCTGGATCGAGTTCCAGGGCCCGCAGAATCTTGAGGGCCGCTGGCACTACCATCAGTTCCAGATTCAGGAGTTCCGCCGCCCTGAGTTCGAAGTGACTGCCCGCCTGGAGTCTCCGGGCCCGTTCTTCGTCGACGAGCCCGCGACGGTGGCTGTGGACGCCGAGTACTTCTCCGGCGGTCCGCTGCCCAACGCCGAGGTCTCCTGGACAGTGACCACGAGGGAGGCTTCGTACTCGCCCCCCGATTGGAACGATTTCACGTTCGGTGTGTGGACGCCGTGGTGGCGCAACGAGGGTCTCGCCGACAGCAGCGGCTGGCATGACGACGGCTGGTACGGCGATCCCTGGTACAGCGACGGCTGGTACTCGCAGGAGGATTACGGCTTCGGCGGTCCGTTCGAGGAGCCGGCCCGCGAGGCGTTCTCGGGTTTGACCGACGCCGGCGGCAGCCATTACCTGCAGATGGACTTCGACGGTGACGGCGACCACCTTCCCACGACGGTCACCGCTGAAGCTCAAGTGCTCGACGTGAACCGGCAGCAGTGGGCCTCGTCGACTGATGTGCTGGTGCATGCCGCAGACCTGTACGTCGGCGTCCGCTCAACCCGGACGTTCGTCAGAGCGGGCGACGGCTTCGACATCGAGGCAATCGTCACTGACATCGACGGCAACGCGGTCGTTGGCCGTGCCTTTGAGATAACCGCTTCGCGGATCGTTGAGGAGCACGTCGGCGGAGAATGGACCGAAGTCGCCGTGGACGCCGAGACCTGTGACGCGGCGTCGGACGGCGAGCCGGTCGTCTGCGAGTTCGAGGCTGCTGTCGGCGGTCGCTATCGCATCGACGCCAATGTCGTCGATGACGCGGGGCGGACCAACCGCAGCGAAATGACCCGCTGGGTCACCGGCGGGAAGAGCGGTGTGCCGAGCCGCAACGTCGAGTTGGAGACCGCCGACCTCGTCCCGGACGCCGAAACCTACGCGGCGGGCGATACCGCTGAGATCTTGGTCGATTCGCCGTTCAGTTCGGGGACGGGGCTCTTGGTGATCGCCCACAACGAGATAATCGAGCTGAACACCTTCGAGATCGCTGATCACGCGGCTGTCCTTGAGGTGCCGATCACCGACGATCATGTCCCGGAGTTGACGGTGCGGGTTGAGATCGTCTCGACGACGGAGCGGACCGCCGACGACGGCACCGTCCTGGACGGCGTCGCTCACCGCCCGGCCTACGCCTCGGGGGAGATTCGGCTTCGTGTCCCTCCGGCGCGGCGTGCGCTGGACGTCACGGTCGCCCCGGAGTCTTCAAGGGTGGAGCCGGGGGCTTCCACCAGCGTGACAGTGCAGGTACACGACGCCGACGGTGAGCCGGTCGACAATGCTGATGTGCTGTTGGTCGCGGTCGACGAGGCAGTGCTCGCCCTTTCGGACTACCGGCTCATCGACCCCCTTGCGGTCTTCTACCGGTCACTGGGCGTCTACCTGAGCTCACAGCGCGCGCGAGACGGCATCCTGCTTGAGAATCCGCAGGAGTTGCTCCGCTCCATTGGCAACGGGGGAGAGAGCGACGAAGCGGCTACTGCTGCCGCCGCCTCTGCAACGCTCGAGGAGTCTGCGGCCTCCGACATGGACGATTCTGCCGAAATGGCCGATGATGATATGGCCGATGAGTCCATCTCAACAGATTCGGCGTCCTCCACCAGGCTCAGTGCCCAGGGCCTCCAGATCGAGGTGCGCAGGAACCTTGATGCGCTGGCCCTGTTCGACCCTGAGGTTGTGACCGGCGCCGATGGCATTGCCACAGTCGAGTTCGATCTGCCCGACAACCTCACCCGCTACCGGGTGACCGCGATCGCGGTCGATGGCGCCGATCGGTTCGGTTCGGCCGAGTCTGCCATCACCGCGCGGCTGCCGCTGCAGGTTCGGCCGTCTGCCCCCAGGTTCCTGAACTTCGGCGACCGGTTCGATCTTCCGATCGTGGTGCAGAACCAGACCGACTCACCGGCCGAGGTCGATGTGGTCGTGCAGGCTTCTAACCTGATCCTGGATGGCAACCTCAACCTTGAGGGGTCGGCTGGGCGGCGGATAACCGTTCCCGCCAACGATCGGGTCGAGGTGCTCTTCGGTGCTTCGACCGCCTCTGTCGGCACCGCCCGCCTCCGGGTCGCGGCGGCGTCGGGTGACAACGCCGATGCCCAGGTCGTTTCGCTGCCCGTCTACACCCCGGCCACGGGGGAGGCGTTCGCCGCCTACGGGGTGCTGGACTCCGGAGTGGTGGGCTATTCGCTCACCGAACCACGAGATGTGTTCCCCCAGTTCGGGGGGCTCGAGCTCAACACGTCTTCCACTGCCCTGCAGACCCTGACCGACGCGGTCCTGTACCTCTCGGAATACCGCTACGCCTCCGCCGACGCATACGCCAGCCGCATCCTGGCCGTCTCTGCGCTGCGGGACGTACTCGGAGCCTTCGAGGCGGAAGGTCTGCCGACTCCGGCGGAACTCGACGCGATCGTGCGCAGCGACATAGGGGAGTTGGCCGCTCTGCAGCACGATGACGGCGGCTTCGGCTGGTGGTCCCGGAAAGGCGTTTCGTACCCGTACCCGTCGATCCAGGCGATGCATGCCCTCGTCACGGCTCAGACCGCCGGCTTCGCGGTCCCGGGCGGGGCAATGGAGAACGGTCGCTGGTACCTGCGCAGCATCGAAGGTCGAATCCCGGCTGACTACAGCAGAAAATCAAAGGACATGTTGTCGGCCTACGCACTGCATGTGCGTGCGCTCGACGGTGATCGGGACCTGAGCGCAGCTCGTGAGCTGTGGAACCGACGGGGTGGGGATCTCGAGTTGGACGCGTTGGCCTGGATCTGGCCGGTGGTCGCTGATGACGGCATCGAGGCCGATATCGAGCGGGTCTTCAACAACCGAGTCACCGAAACGGCCGAGGCAGCCACCTTCGTCACCGACTACGGCGAAGACGCCTACTTGATCCTGGCTTCGGACCGTCGAACCGACGGCATCGTGCTCGACGCTCTGATCACCATGGCCCCGGATTCAGACCTGATCGCAAAGGTCGTGGCGGGGCTGTTGTCCAACCAGGTCAAAGGCCGTTGGAACAATGTTCAGGAGAACTCCTTCATCCTGTTGGCCCTCGACAGGTATTTCGAGACGTTCGAAGCGGTTGAGCCAGACTTTGTCGCCCGTGTCTGGCTAGGCGACGAATATGTGGCCGAGCATGAGTTCTCGGGTCGGACCACTGACCGTGCCTCCACTCTGGTTCCGATGGCAGACCTGATCGCCGCGGGCAACACTGATCTGACCGTCCAGAATGACGGCGACGGCCGTCTCTACTACCGACTCGGGCTTCGCTACGCACCCGCAGACCTCGAGTTGGATCCGCTTGACCGCGGCTTCGTGGTGCAGCGCTCCTACGAGGCGATCCGCGATCCCGACGACGTCTGGCTCGACTCCGACGGCGTCTGGCATGTCCGGTCGGGCGCCGAGGTGCGGGTCAAGCTGACGATGGTCAACGACAGCCGACGCACCAACATGGTTCTGGTCGACCCACTGCCGGCGGGCTTCGAAGCCCTCAACCCCGAGCTTGCGGTGACAGGCGAGATCGAGCCCCCTCGCTCCGACGCCGCCGATCATTGGTGGAGATGGACCTGGTATGACCACCAGAATCTGCGCGACGACCGGGCAGAGGCGTTCTCGTCGTACCTGTGGGCCGGCACCCACGAATACAGCTACGTTGCCCGGGCGACCACCCCTGGAATCTTCGTGGCGCCCCCCGCCCAAGCCGAGGAGATCTACGCGCCGGAGGTGTTCGGCCGTTCAGCCTCCGACACGGTGATCATCGAAGACAGCGTGCCGCCTTCGTGAAGGTGGGCGACCTCAAGGTGGGGGACCTCAGGGGTGACAGAGCAACGGGCCACAACCGGTCTGTTCGACCCTGCTGAACCACCTACTTCCAGATCACGAGACGACGCATATTCGGTTCGAATCGGCTCAATTGCCCTGTCGTGTGTTCGCCCGGGCTTGCTGTGGAGTCGAACACGTCTGCTGTCACTTGGGTTTGGGTGGTTTGAGAAGGTACTTGCCAGTTTTGCGGTCTTGGTGAACGGTCCAGTTGTGTTCGTGGATCTTGCGATGGCACCCGTCGCAGACAAGAACCAGGTTGTTCAGATCGGTGGAGCCGTTTTTTGACCACCAGACAACATGGTGGGCTCGGCACCACAGCGGATTCGCGCGGCATCCGATACAGCCTTGATCACGGGCCGTCAACGCTGCGCGTTGAGCCGCTGATGCGATGCGGCGGGAACGCCCGAGCCAGAGGTCTTGAGATTTTGTGTCGAAAATCGAAGGCAGGATGTTGGCGTCGCATACAAGGCGATGCAATTCGGTGATTGGTATCGGTGAGCCGTCGGCGAGCCTGGCATTCACCAGCCCTTGTTTGCAGATGTCGTAGTCCGCGATCACCAACAGATCAGTGCCTTGGGATTTGTCGGCGCCTGTTTCGCAAATCAGCTCGGTCAACGCGTCGGCCATGCGCTGTTGGGGATTTCGGCGTGCCTTGGGGTCTTCGTTGTGCCAGAGCTCGCGTTCCTTGGCAGTCAACGCAGTAGCGATCCGGGCCCCGGTAATCTGATCGAACTCAGCGGACAGGACGAACATGCCAGACTCCGGCGACTCGAAGATCCGTGCTTTGCGAGCCTTGCGTTGCCGCTCGAGGATTGCCTGCCCGTCGTCTTGGGACTGGTCTTGTTGATGGCGCCGCACCGTCTTGGCGAACTCGTCGAAGTCCTGTTCTTCTGCCGCTTTCACCAGCAGGGTCTCGTCGATTCTTCCTTCACCGGAAGCACGCGCAATCAACCGGGCATGGCCTTGGGGGATCTCGCCGGACTCCAAAGCTCCGGACGTGGCGGGCAGTTCAGCCAGCTTCACTGCGGTTTCAACATCGCGTTTGGCCTCACGCGCCGAGGCCTGCAACTCGTGACGGGCCAATCGCTGAGCTTCTCCAGCGCTACGGCGACGCCCGACCTCCGCGAGGACTTGGGACTTCATCGCCGCCAACCGAGACTCGCCCCGACCGATCACCCGCAACCTGGCAGTCAAACCCTCGTCTGACAGCGAAGCCACCTCCACGAACGGAACAACCAGATCTTCCATGGCCACGACATTACAGATGGGGTATGACAGTGACCCTTGAAAATCATAGATATATCAGAAAATTGATGTATTTATATCTGACGATAAGCCGATCAAGCAACCAAAGAAGCCAGGTCTTCGGGTGATATGTGCGAAACGCTCAGTTGAAGCGTCCGACGCATCAGCTTGGCAATGATCTCCTCGGCTTCTTTGCCCTTGGGCAGGTTGCCAGTCGTCTCTTGTCGCGAACCGACAGCTAGCAGCGCATAGGCAGCCGCGGTGCTGGGCGCCGCAAGTCTGGTCGAGGAGTAGGCAGCCTTGTCGGCCCATTTCCTCCAAGCAGGTCGCAGAGCCTCATAGATCTGCTGTTCGTTCAACCCGCAGTCAGTTCGAGCCGCAGCATCGGCGATCTCTACCCGCCACCAAGCCGCCGGTAGTGCCGCGTCGATGAGGAAGTTCTTTTTTCGGTGGTAGATGCCACCCGAGTAGCGCAGCAAATTGCGGACAGTCGCATCAAGCGTTTTGCGATCACTCGAACTGGTGCGCTGGTAGTCGCGGTCGAGAACGTCTCGGTTTACCGGCAGTTGTCCGGTGTATCCGTCAGTGCTCCTTGGCGGATCGGCGTATGTTTGGTCGCTGATCTGATCTACGTCTCGGTCCGTCGCTGGGGCGAGCACAAGCGTCGCCGGAAAAGTCAGACCAGTGCTGCGCGGGTCGCATCCAGGGACGGCGGTAGGCGAACTCGCGGATTCTCTTGATCTCGTCATAGGACATCCGTGTGCCTCCATAACGGGCGGCAGCGTCTTCAGGCGATGAGAGCGAGCGGCCATGATCGTGCCCGGCGAGGTCTGGGCCAGGTCCTCCACCGAGCCAGTCGGCAATCAGTTGTATCCCAGGCAGGACCTTGAGCTCTTGGGTGCAGAACCTCATCTTGCGGTTGGGGATCATGCCCTTGAGTGAGGCCATCTCCTCGAAGGCGGTGCCGTCCGAACTGAATCCGGGGATGGCTGGGTCGTCTTCAGGTGTTGCCTCAGAACGCGTCACCAACCGATACGTGGAGGCGCGCGTCCAGCCGTTCCGGCCGGCTACTTCAATGGTGCAGAACTCGTACCACAAGCACGGCAGGCTGTGTTCAGCCTCGAGTTCGTCGCACACTCTTGCGGCGAACCTGTACGTTTCGGGGTGCTCAGCGGTGGTGTTGGCGAACAGCACCACATCGCCGCGGCCCGGGTCAAGCAATTTGTTGCGGGCCATCATCAGCGTCATCGCAGCCGATGACCTGCCCCCTGAGAACTTCACGATATGGGGCAACTCGACTTGTTCGGGGCTCAGGTAACGCGGTTGCGGGAATCGGTTCACTGCACACGGAGCACTATTGCACCTAGGCGACATCCGGCCAGAATATAGCGTGGTTGTGACAGCTAGGCGAGGATGGCGTCGGCGATGCGGTCCTCGCAGGTTTGCTTGTCCCACCAGCTCAACTGGAGCTGTTTGGCGCGGCGGAAATAGAGCTGGATGTCGTATTCGAGGGTGAAGCCGACTCCGCCGAAGACCTGTTGGGCCATGGCTGTGACGTCGCGGTAGACCTTGCAGGCGAAGAGCTTGGCCATCGGCGCGAGGCGCGAGATGTCGTGGCCGGCTGATTGGGCCCAGGCCGCCTCGTAGACGAGTATTTTCCCTCCGTCGAGCTCGGTCTTGGCATCGGCCAAGTAGTGCGAGATTGCCTGGAACTCGGCCAGCGCCTTGCCGAACTGCTCGCGGTCTTTGGCGTACTGGGCGGTCGTCTCGAGCGCGAACTCCGCACCGCCCATGGCCTGTGCGGAGGCCAAGATGACCGCTTTGTGCATCACTGCCTCCCAGGTGCCCCATCCGCTGCCTGCGGCGCCGAGCCGGTTTGACACGGGTACGCGGACGTCGTCGAAATCGACTCGGTATTGAGTGTCAGACGCGATCGACATGCGCTGGTCGAGCTTTATGCCGTCGGTGTCGGCAGGCACCAGGAACAGGTCGATCTCGCGCTCCTCGGCGCCGGTGCGGGCCAGCACCAGCAGCTGTTCGGCAGCGCTCGCAAAGTACACGTGCATTTTGGAGCCGTTGAGCACAAAGCCGCTCCCGTCCGCGGAGGCGCTGAGTTGCACACCTCTGGGCGAGTAGCCGCCGTCGGGTTCGAGCCATGCCGGGGTGACGATCGCTTTGCCGGACGCTATGGCCGTCAACAGCGAAGCGTGCTGCTCGCCGCAACCTGACTCAAGAATTGTTCCGGCAGCCAGCACGCAACTCACGAAATGGGGGACCGGTGCCAGCGAGCGGCCCAATTCCTCGTAGAGCACCACCCCTTCGAGCAGACCCATGGCCGACCCGCCGTATTCCTCTGGCAACATCAAGCCGCAGATCCCCAGTTCGCCGAACTGCTCCCACAGTTCTGTGGCAACTCCTGCGGCGTCGTCCTCGAGCTCGCGAACCGTTTCGATGGGTGACAACTGGGCACAGAGCCCGCGCACCATGTCGCGCAGCATCTCCTGCTCTTCGGTGAAGTCCAGATCCAGCATCATGGTTTCCAATCGTCGCTTTTTCGTGCCCAGGGGTTGTCGGTCTCGTCGGTGGGAAGCGCCACACGGGCCGTGCAGGTACAGCACAGTCGGTCGCCGACGCTCACGGAGATGTCGAGGCCGGCCCATCCACAGCCGGTTTCGTCGATTTCTGAGCCGCTCACGGCTCCGCTGAAGACCATACGGTCGCCGGGGTACACCGAATCGCGCATGCGGAATGTCATCCGGCCGATACGGCCTCGGGAGCCGGTCCAGTCGGTGATGAACCGCTCGAACCAGGCGGCCAGATTCGGGGTGTTGAGGAATATGTCGGGCGTCCCGTTGCGTTCGGTGGCGAACTTGTAGTCATGGTGCATGGGCCTCCAGTCACGGCTTGCGAGAGCGCCCAACACCACGGTGGTCGCGCTCACGTCGTAGCTCAGCGCTGGGAGCGCCGTTCCCGCTACCGCCCGATCAAGCGTGATGCCGGCGGTTCCCGTCTCATCTGTGGATGTGCTGGTGGGAAGGTTCATGAGTTCTCTGGGCTTGTCGAAGGCGCTGTGCTTGTCGAAGGCGCTGTGCGCTTGTAGCCGAAACCGGTGTAGGACTCGACGCCGACCAGTTCTCCGTTCTGGTTGTGGTACTCCACGTCGATCACCCAGAAACGCCCGGTGCCCAACTTTGTGGTTTTGGCATCGCTGATCGAGCGGAGCACCTGATGGTGGCTGATCACATCACCGGGTCGCACAGGTTCATGAAGGATCATTGTGTTGTCGCTCATGATCGCCTCGGGCAGATCGAGTTGTTCTTTGAGATCGAAGTGGGCTTTGAGTGCCACCTGCTCTTTGGTTGCGCCGGGTTCCCAACGGTGAGGTCGCATCCACAGTGAGAGCGTCGCGACCGGCATGGTCATTCCGTCCGTCAATTCGTCTGCAACTTCACTGTCCCAGTACAGCGGATTGCCATTCTCGGTGGCTGACAAGGTGTTGTAGGCGTAGCTCATCTCGACCGGGAAGGTCGCGGTCTCGGGGTACTGGGGCTCGCCGATGAGCGCAGCAATGTGTTCCGGCAGGCCAGCGTTTTTCGGTGGGCCAGTGCGTTCCGGCAGAGCTTGATTATCAAGCGCGGAGTCGTCGATCATGCGATTGCTCCTTTGGTGATCAGTTCGGAGATTTGTGTGTCGGCGTACCCGGCAGCCCCCAGCAGATCGGCAGTGTCGGTCACACTGCTGTCCCGCACCGGGTATGCACCGTCAACTTGAGTGGTGCCCGCCCAGACAGGGCCGGTCTGGCGGAACCTGCCCCTAGAGACATGATCGGCTTCGACAACGAGGCCCCGGGCGCTGTACTGCTCGTCTTCGACTGCTTCGGCCACGGTGTTGACGGCTGTGACGCAACAGTCCGCCGGACCCAGCTGCGCGGCCCATTGGTCACGGGCCCTAGTGGCGAGAACCTCGGAAATGGCCATGCGTATCTCGTCCTGCACGTCGTCGTCGGTCTGGCTGTCGGCGTATCTTTCAAGGCCGAGCTGGGCGCAAAGGTTGCGCCAGAACTGGGGTTCGATCGCGCCGATCGAGAGATGACGGCCGTCACCGCAGGCGTAGACGTCGTAACAGGCGAATCTTCCGGTGAGGATGTAGTGCCCGGGCCCAGGTTCCGTGCCGGTGGCGAGGTACTCGTCCGCGTAGAGCGACATAAGGCCGAAAGCTCCGTCCGCGGTGGAGACGTCGAGGTATTCGCCGACGTTGGTCTGGGCGCGCCGCAACAACGCCGCCATGATCGCCATCGCGGCATGCATCCCGCCTGCGGCGATGTCGGCCACCGTGGCGCCCGGCAGGGGTGGTGATCCATCGGCACGGCGCCCCGTACAGTCCAGGTAACCCGAAAGCGCAAGATAGTTGATGTCGTGACTGGCCCAGTCTCTGCGTGGACCGCTTTGGCCGAAACCGCTGGTTGAGCAGTAGATGATTCTGTCGTTCACGGTTCTGACCGCGGTGTAACCGATGCCGAGCCGGTCGACCACACCGGGCCGAAAGCTCTCAAGCACTACATCTGCACCCTCGGCCAGCGTCAAGAAGGCCTCGCGGCCATCGTCCGATTTAAGGTCGAGCAGCGCCCGCTTCATCAGCCGGTGTCCCGAATAGGCGTAGTGGGGCGGAACGATTTGGACCGTTCGATCGGCCGGGACCGGCCCGAGCTTGATGACTTCGGCACCGTAGTCCGAGAGGATGCGCGAGGCGCGCGCGCCGGGCCCGACCGACGCGAAGTCGAGCACCCGTACGCCGCCGAGCGCTCCGACAGTGGTCACAACGTCCTCATAGCCATGCGTTCATCGCCTGTGCTCGTTGCCTCGGAAGCTCTCGGGCTCATCGCCTGTGCTCGTTGCCTCAGAAGTTCCCGGCTCATTCCCAAGCTCATCTCTCAGAAGTTCTTGGGCAGTCCGAGGCCGCGGCGAGCGATGATGTTCTTCTGGATCTCCGAGGAGCCGCCGCCGATGGTGTCGATCACGGTGTAGCGGTAGGTCGATTCCGAGCGCCCTTCCATCGGCGCGTCGTGAGTCTTGATCCTGAGTTGTGATCCGGGTCCGGAAATATCCATGGCGGCGTCGGCCAGCCGTCTCGACAGTTCGGTGGCGAAGAGCTTGTACTCAGAGGCTTCCACGGTCGGCGGCTGGAAGCCCTCCTTGCCCGCGCGCGCGCTGTCCTCGACCTTGACCGCCTCGGCCACGAACTTCAGGCCCATTACCCGCGCCACCTCCGCGTCGGTGTGGAGTCGGGCCAACTTCGCCCGAATCCGGGGATCGTTGCGCAACGGCGCCCCGTCGCGTTCAGCGGTCTTCACGTAGTCGGTCAGGACCTCGAGCCGCTGCAAGATCGGCGACATCGTGAACAGTGTGAAGCGTTCCAGATCGAGAGCCTGGCTGATATAGCGGAAGCCATAGTTGACCTGGCCCACGACATAGTCGTCGCTTACGAAGACGTCATCGAACCACACTTCGTTGGTGCGCTCGTCTCCCATCGTGTGGATCGCAGTGATGCTGATCCCCTCCTGGTCGAGCGGTACCAGCATCAGGGTGATCCCCATGTGCTTGTTGTCCGGGTCTGTGCGGGCCCCGACCCAGTACCATTCGGCGAAGTGCGCAGATGTGGTCCAAGTCTTCTGGCCGTTGAGCAGCCAGCCGTCCTCTCCCGCGTCGCTGGTGACCCGTTCGGCCTTGAGCCTCATGGCCGCAGCATCGGAACCAGCGTCGGGTTCTGAGTAGCCGACCGCGAACTCGACGTCGTTCTCGAGGATCTGGGGGAGGAACTCCTGCTTCAGACGATCTGAGCCGTGAGCGATCAGGGTCTTGCCGATGATCCCGACGCCTTTGCCGATTTGTGGTCCACCGCGGCTTGCGAGCTGTTCGTTGAGTATGTACTCGTAGACGCCCTCGCCGTCGGATCCTCCGTATTCTCTGGGCCAGGTGATTCCCAGCCAGCCTTTGCGCCCGAGCTCCTTCATGAAGGCTCGCCGCTTGGGCGTGTCGACGATCTGCGCCATGTTCTCGCGGCTTACGTCGAAGACCTCGGGGTCGTCGTTGGCGTCGAGGAACTCGGTTACCTCCGCGGCGAAGGCCTTTTGTTCGGGGGTGAACTCAAAGTCCATTTGCGTTGCTGCAGATCGGCGGCTGCCGTGCCGCGGATTCGCAGTTGCCTCCTTCGTTGCTGTGGGGTCGGTGTGATCTTATGGCGCTGCTGCTCCGCCGGACTCGTTCGGGTCGTGCCGTCTCATTTGATCACCCCGCGGGTGCGCAGGGCGGCGAGTTCGGCGTCGTCGATGCCCAGTTCGCTCGTGAGCACTTCGTCGGTGTGCTCGCCCAACCACGGGACCGGAGTTTCGGGGCCTTCGGGGGTGCGTGACATCTTGATCGGGTTGCCCGGCACAAGCACCGGATCACCGCCTTCGTTGGGCATCTCGACGAGCATATGACGGACCCGAACGTGCTCGTCCTCGACGATTTCGCGGCTCGAGTTGGACTCGCCGGCGGCGATGCCTGCACGCGAGAGGATGGCCACCGCCTCCCGGTGGGACTTGTCGGAGGCCCAGCGCTCGATTCCCGGGCGCAGGATCGTCTCGAAGTGCTTCTGCCAGCCTGCGTGTGTCGCAAGCCGCTCGTCGGTGTACCACTGCTTGTTTCCAGTGATTTCAGCAACTTTTTCAAACTGATGTTCTCGCACGATCTGCATCACGAAGTGCCCTCGGCCTGCCTTGAAGGTCTCGACTATCCCGACTCCGGCGGCGGCCTCATCGACAATGCCCATCGAATAGAAGTTGGCGACTATGTCGGTCATGGCGATGGTGGCGTCGAGCATGGCTATGTCTATGTACTGTCCTCGACCGGTGAGGTCCCGATGGCGTAGGGCAGCCAGGACCCCGATCGCGGCGAACAGCGCGCTGCTGATGTCTCCGAGTGCGCCGACCGGGTTTGCGGCGGGACGCTTTCCCGGGCGCCTCTTGTATTCGTAGATGCCAGACATGCCTTCGACGATCGAGGCATAGGCGGCGCGGTCTATGTAGGGGGATGCCGGATCGTTTCCGAACCCCGACACCGACAGATAGACGACCTCCGGGTGGTGGCTGGACACGTGTTCGTAGCCGATACCGAGACGATTTGCAGTTCCGGCCTTGAAGTTCTCGCAGACGACGTCGAAATTCGGCGCGAGCCTGAGGAACAACTCGACGCCTTCGGGCGACTTGAGGTCGAGGGTCAAGCTGCGCTTGTTGAAGTTGTTGCGCAGGAACGTAGCGCCTACATCTGCACCGTCGGGGTCTTGGATGGCGGGTTTCGAAAGGCGGCCGCTGTCGCCAGTGACGGGATGCTCGACCTTCACGACCTCGGCGCCGAGCCTCGCTAGGAGCTGCGTAGCGAAGGGAAGTGCCGCCATCTGCTCTGCGGCGAGCACCCGGATTCCCGACAGCGGCCGAGGTCCGGAGAGGTATTGGTCGTTGGCCACATCGCCGAGCTTCATGTGAGACGGCGCCGGTTCGGTCGTAGCCATAGTGCAAGTGTGGACCACCGCAGGCTCGGCTCCAAAGTCGCGGTGTTGTTTGCCGGGCGTGGCCGGAGCCGAGCGGTGTTGTTGCCGGGCGTGGCCGCGTTGTTGCCGGGCGTGGCCGGAGCCGAGGCCGGGCGGTTGGCGGTAGATTCTCCAATGTGGAGTTCAACCAGAGCTTTCCCCGCCGTGACACGCGCCAGATCATGGTCGGCGATGTTGCGGTTGGCGGGGGAGCGCCCATAACCGTGCAGTCGATGACGGTCACCAAGACCGCAGACCACGAAGCCACGCTCCAGCAGATCTACGCGTTGGCCGCATCCGGAGCTGACATTGTCCGCTGCACCTGCAACGAGCCGGCTGCGGCCGAAGGCTTGGCGCGGATCGTGCCCCGCTCCCCGGTGCCTGTCGTGGCCGACATACATCACCAGTATCTCCGAGCGCTCGAAGCGTTGGAAGCCGGTGTGCATTGCCTGCGCCTCAACCCGGGCAACATCCGCAACCCCAAACACATCAAGCTGGTCGCCGGCGAGGCTCTGGATCGCAGCGTGCCGATACGGATAGGCGTCAACGGCGGGTCTTTGCATCCCGACCTGTACGCCAAATACGGCGGGAAGGTAACCCCCGAGGCGATGGTCGAGTCCGCTCGACAAGAGATCGCCTACTTCGAAGAGGTGGGGTTCGACCTGATCAAGATCTCGGTCAAGGCCTCGAGTGTTCCATTGATGATCGAGGCGTACCGGCAGCTGGCCGAGGTGACCGACTATCCGCTGCACCTTGGCGTCACCGAGGCCGGACCGCCACCGGTCGGCACTCTCAAGGCGACTGCGGGCATGGCGACATTGCTTGCCGAGGGAATCGGCGACACGATCCGCTACTCGTTGACCGCAGATCCGGTTGAGGAAGCGAAAGCGGGCCGTCAATTGTTGGAGACACTGGGTCTGAGAGAGCGAAAAAGCGTTGACTTGATCGCCTGCCCGAGCTGCGGGCGAGCCGAAGTCGACGTCTTTGCCATCGCCCAAGAGGCGATGAAGGCATTCGGCGAGAGAAAGATCCCGCTGCAAGTAGCGGTCATGGGATGCGTCGTGAACGGACCGGGGGAGGCCCGAGACGCCGATCTGGGGATCGCTGCGGGCAACAGGAGGGGCCACCTGTTCGTCAAGGGGCAGAATGTGATGGTTGTTCCCGAAGATGAGATGGTTGACACTCTGATCGAATGGGCCGAGTACATCCACGCCCATGGGGCGCAAGCAGCTCTCGACCGGGCATCGTCGACGCGCTCCGCCGCACGCAGGGCCGCGGCACAAGATCGCGACCGGAATCTTGATCAGCGCGGAGACGATGCCGACAACGCCGAGGCGACCATTGCCAATATCCGGCTCGCTTCCAAACCAAGGGACGAAAAAGCGACGCGACAACAGCGAAGAATGTTAGACTGAACGGCGCGTTCGTTATCCCGTATGGATGAGGCGTGGCCCTGGGGCCACGTTTTTCTTTTCTTGGGATTCGAGTGTCAGCTACTGAGAACCGCGCACACGAGAGGAGGTCGGAGAAATGGCGATCGTCGACCGGGTGCGAGAACTCGTAATTCCAATCGTTGAAGCCGAATCGGTGGACCTCTACGACGTGGAGCACAACGGTGGCGTCCTGCGGGTGCTTGTGGACGTCGAGGGTGGAATCGGCATAGACGACATCAAACGCATCAGTCGAGCGGTGAGCAGACGGCTCGACGAAGCGGACCCGATGCCAGGTCGTTACACACTTGAGGTTTCGAGTCCTGGCCTCGAACGATCTCTGCGCACAGCGGACCACTTCCGTTGTGCCGTTGGCGAGGACGTCAAAATCAAGACGGTGCCGACCCTTGATGGCGCCCGTCGTCTCAACGGCACCCTTTTGAGCGCCGACGACGGTGGGTTCGATCTGCAGACAGACGAAGGTCAGCGCCGCCTGCTTTATGAGGAAGTGTCGAAAGCTCGCACCGTGTTTGTCTGGGGTCCCGCGCCCAAGCCCGGTGGAGGCCGTCCTGCCGATTCATCGTATTCGAGCCGCGACGGCTCGCCTGAGACCAGAGAGGTCCCCACGTCATGAACTCAGATATGATGGAAGCTCTTCAAGCGCTCGCCGCAGAGCGCGGGATTTCTGTCGACGCACTATTCGCGGCATTGGCCGACGCGCTGGAATCTGCCTACAAGCGCATTCCGGGTGCACACGAATACGCGTGGGTCACGATCGACCCCGAAACCATGGACTTCCGTGTCTTCGCCCAGGATCTGGACGAAGAAGGAGAACCGGTCGGCGAGGAGTTCGAGGTCACTCCCGACGACTTCGGACGCATCGCCGCGCAGGCGGCCCGCCAGGTGATCACCCAGCGGGTTCGCGAGGCTGAACGCGAGTTGAAGTACGAGGAGTACGCGGGCCGGGAGGGAGACATCGTCACCGGCATGATTCAACAGACCGATGCGCGCTACACGCTGTTGGACCTCGGGAAGGTCGAAGCTCTGTTGCCCCAGGCTGAACAAGTCCCTTACGAGCGCCCTGACTCCAACACCCGGGTCAAGGCCTACATAGTCGAGGTCCGGAATACTGCCAAAGGACCGCAGATTGTTGTGAGCCGCACCCATCCGGGGTTGATCAAGCGGCTGTTCGAGCTCGAGGTTCCCGAAATCGCCGACGGCGTCGTCGAGATCAGGGCCTGTGCCCGTGAGCCAGGCCATCGCACCAAGATCGCGGTGTGGTCCAACGACAACAACGTCGACCCGGTGGGCGCCTGCGTCGGCGCCCGTGGCGCCCGGGTCCGCCAGGTTGTCACCGAGTTGCGCGGTGAGAAGATCGACATCGTGCCTTACTCGGAGGATCTCGAAGAGTTCGTGATGAAGGCCCTTTCGCCTGCCAAGGTCAAAGAGGTGAGACCAGACGAGGCCACCGGCGACTGCGAAGTGATCGTCCCTGACTACCAACTGTCGTTGGCGATCGGCAAGGAGGGCCAAAACGCCCGTCTGGCGTCGCGGCTCACCGGTTGGGGCATCAACATCAAGTCCGAGTCGCAGCTTGCCGAGGAAGAGGCTTACGGAGATGTTGAATGGGCTGAAGGCGAATGGGTGATTCATCCAGAGAGTGGCGAGCAGGTATGGCAACCAGCCGATGGTGGTGAGGTGGTCTCGGCAGACGCTTGGGCCGAGGCAGCCGCTGCTGCAGCGACAGCTGAAGCCGCCCCCGAAACGCTCGAGGCCGCCTCCGACTGAGCTGCGGGGTGATCGGGTCAGCAGACGCGAAACCCACCGAGATCGCTAGGCTCATGGAGTCGTGCCTGTTCGGACCGTTCGCGTGCCCGCACGAGAGCTGCCAACTCCACGACTTGTGGCGCAGATGCGCCGCTGAACTAGACAGACCTACCTCAAGGATTTTCGCCAGAACGTGCCATCAAAGATTCGTGTATACGAACTCGCTCGGGAGCTTGGACTCACCAACAAGGAGACCCTTGAATTGACCGAGGCATTGGGGATTGGCGTGAAGAGCCATTCCTCCAGCATTGTCGACGCGCAAGCGGACCGGGTGCGTCGCAAGGCACAGCGCGAAGGTTTGATTCGCGAAGAGCAACCTCCCGAACAAGAGCCGAAGACGGCCAAGAAGGCTGCTGCCCAGAAAGCCGCTGCCCGAAAAGCAGCCAAACGCCAAGAACCGGCGGCCGAGCCGGGCGCGGATGGCGGGTCTGACGGTGTGCCGGATGATGGCGCGGCCGCCGAAACCGTTGCAACAACGGAGGCTCCCGAGACAAGCGATCCTCCCGCCGCCGGTGATCGTGCTGCAGCGGGGGCCGTTGAGTCCGATGCCGGGGCCTCTGGGCCCGAGGCAACGGCACTGGGCAAACCGACCCAGCGAGCGGCGCTCAAAGGAAGTGCCCCGACAAGCGCTTCTGCAGCTGAGACAACGGCAGCTCCTGGTTCGGCGACGGAGCAGGACAAGAGTGCGGGTGCGCCTCCAACCACAGGCGCCCCCAGACGGGTCATCTCCTCGAGTGGCAGCGCCGCGCCTCCCAAGCGTGGCGAGGACTTGGTCGGAAGCTCGCCCCCCGTAGATGCCCCGGTGGTGCGGAAAGTCGTAAAAAAGGTTGTCAAGAAGCTGGTGGCAGACCCCAACCGGCCGGCCAAGAGCGGCCCTCCGGCTTCGAGCAGCGGCAAGCCGATCCCGCCGCCGCCCCGTTCATCGTCTGGTCGCTCGATTCCACCTCCGCCCAGCGGACGTCCTCAGGCCCCTATGGGTGGTCGTCGTCTCGGCAGCCCGCCAGCAGGCGGTCGTCCGACAGGCGGTGTGCCGACAACCCAGCGAGGCCCCCGAGGCGGGGGTTCACCTCCCGGGCGCGGTCCCGGCGGCCCTCGTCAGTCGGTGCCCGGGGCTGGGGCGATTCCCGGCGGACCGGGTGGTCCCGGCGGGCGCGGAGGACCAGGTGGGCGCGGAGGGCCCAACCAAGGGCGCCGTCCACCGCGTCGCAAGGGTCGTCGTCGTCGGAGCCGCGAAGAGCTCCAGCCGATGGACGTGCCGTTCTACACGCCTGAGGATGCTCCGGTGCCGACCGAAGAGGTCGTCATTGAACGGGCTTGCACCGCGCAGGATCTCGGCCCGAAACTCAATCGCACCGCCGCCGATGTTGTTCATTTCCTATTGCAAGCCGGCGAGATGCTGACTGCAACCCATTCACTGTCCGATGACATGATCGAGCTGTTCGCCGAAGACATCGGCGCCAAGATCCGACTGGTCGATCCCGGCGAGGAGCAGGAAGTCGAACTCCAGAAACTGCTCGACATAGAGGAGGCCGATGCAGGAGATGCACCGTCTCGGCCGCCGGTTGTCACTGTGATGGGCCATGTCGATCACGGCAAGACCCTGCTCCTCGACCGCATCCGCAACGCGAACGTGGTCGATGGCGAAGCGGGAGGCATCACCCAGCACATCGGCGCTTACCAAGTCGAGCGTGACGGCAAGAAACTCACGTTCATCGACACCCCCGGCCATGAGGCGTTCACCGCTATGCGGGCGAGGGGCGCCGGCTCGACTGACATCGTCATATTGGTGGTGGCTGCCGACGACGGGGTGATGCCGCAGACGATTGAGGCGATCAACCACGCCAAGGCTGCCGGGGTGCCGATATTGGTGGCGGTGAACAAAATCGACCGGGACAATGCGGATCCCCAGAAAGCGGTGGCCGGGGTGGCCGAGCACGGGTTGGTTCCCGAGGCTTGGGGCGGAGAAACAATCTTTCAGGAGATCTCCGCCCTGAAGAACCTCGGCATTGAAGAGTTGCTCGATCATCTCCTGTTGTTGGCCGAAGTCGAGGACCTGCGCGGCGACCCCGAGGGCCGAGCGACAGGCGTGGTGCTCGAATCGAACCTGGATATCGGTCGCGGACCCGTGGCCACCGTCCTGGTGCAGAGGGGCACGTTGAGGGTCGGTGACCCGATGGTCGCCGGCGCAGCTTGGGGCCGGGTCCGGGCGCTGCTCGACGATCGCGCAGAGAACGTCATGGAGGCTGGACCGTCTACCCCGGTGCAGGTCCTCGGGCTGTCTGATGTTGCCGGAGCGGGGGACGATTTTGTTGTTGCCGCCAGTGAGAAGGTGGCCAGTCGTGTTGCCGGCACGCGCGAGCATTGGCAGCGGCAATCGAGTCTGGGCCGGGAGGCCCACGCGCTTTCCGGAGGCGCTCGACTTGAGGACATTTTCACGCAGATTCAGCGAGGCGAGGCAGCCACCCTCAATATGGTCGTCAAGGCAGACGTCAACGGCTCTCTCGAGGCGGTGACGGAATCGCTGCGAAAGCTGGAGCGCGACGAAGTCAAGATTCGGTTCGTACACCGAGGGGTGGGAGGCATAACCGAGAACGACATAGCGTTGGCCGCAGCTTCCAACGCCACAATTCTCGGATTCAATGTCCGCCCCGATCGAAAAGCCCGTGAGCTCGCTGAGTTGGAGAAGGTCGAGGTCCGCTCCTACGAGATCATCTACAAGCTTCTCGAAGACGTCGAAGCCGCCATGGTCGGCATGCTGGCTCCAGAGTTCGAAGAGGTTGTGACCGGCGAAGCTGAAGTCAGGGAGATCTTTCGAGTGCCCAGGGTCGGGGCGGTCGCCGGTTGTTTCGTCCAGAACGGGGTCATTGCCCGCGGTTCGGCGGTTCGGTTCTTGCGTGAGGGCAAGATCATATGGAAGGGCGAGATCAGCTCGCTGAAACGATTCGCTGAGGATGCCCGTGAGGTCGCCGCCGGTTATGAATGCGGGATTGGCCTGTCGAACTTCCAGGATCTCAAGCAAGGCGACATCATCGAGACGTTCGACAATCGTCAAATCGAGCGCACCCTCGACGCCTAGAGGACGCCTAAAGCGATGGTTGGCAGGCGCAGGGGGGGCCGGGGCCGTCGCTCAGCGCCGCCTGATCCCGCGGCGGCTGCCAGAACCGCTCGAGTCGGCGAGTTGATTCGTCGGATAGTGGCATCTGAACTCGAGTCGATTGACGATGACCGACTTGACATGGCCTCGATCACCTCGGTCGATGTTGATCGAGCACTGCACCGAGCGGTCGTTTGGTTCACCACCCTTGACGGCGACGACGAGCCCGCCGCGGCTGAAGCGTTCGACGAGCACGTCGGTGTTCTGCGCAAAGCAGTGGGCTCGCAAGCCCGTTTGCGTCACACGCCTCTGCTCGAGTTCAGGCCAGACACAGTGCTGCGCTCAGCGGAACGCATCGAGGACATTCTGCGCGACGATCGAAACGCCGACTGCATGCCGAGCGACGGGTCCAGCGAGCCAGGCGATGGTTCGTAGCCCAGATCGCACCGCTGACAGCGACCCGGGGCCCACTGGAGCGGCGTCCACTGGACCAGTGTCCACCGGCGCGGCGCCTCATGGCGTTGCGGTGATCGACAAGCCTGCCGCATGGACGAGCCATGACGTTGTCGCCAAGTGTCGCGGCGTGCTCGGCACCCGCAAGGTCGGCCATTCGGGGACGCTTGACCCAGCCGCTACCGGGGTTCTGGTGCTTGGGGTGGGCAAAGCGACGCGTTTGCTGCGCTTTTTGGCCGAGCTGCCAAAAACTTACTTGGGCGAAATCGTCTTGGGCGTCGAGACGTCCACGCTCGACGCCGATGGCGAAATCAGCGCGACTCACGACATGTCGGCTGTGACCGAGGATCAAGTGCGCGCTGCCGCACTGAGCTTCGTCGGCCCGATCATGCAGGTTCCGCCGATGGTCTCGGCGGTCAAGGTTGGCGGCAGGCGGCTCTATGAACTTGCTCGTGAGGGAAAGGAGGTCGAACGTCGTCCTCGCGCGGTCGAGGTGTTCCGCTGTGAACTCGAGCCGGTTGTCGGCGAGGCTGGGGTGTGGCGCTGCGAAGTCGAGTGTTCGTCTGGCACTTACATCAGGTCACTGGCTGCAGATCTCGGCGCCGCTCTGGGGGGAGGCGCCCACCTGCGTTCCCTGCGACGAGTAGCGGTGGGCGGGTTCACCATCGATGAGGCCACGAGCGTGGACTCTCCGGTTCTGCGGCCCCTCTCGGACGCCGTCGGGCATCTCGATGCGTGTGTGGTCAGCGACGAGGTAGCAGTTCGTGTCAGCCATGGACAGGTGCTTGAACAGAATGTGCTCATGGTTGGCGGGCAGGACGAGGGTCCATGGGCCGTGCTGAATCCTGTCGGCGAGCTCCTAGCGGTGTACGGACCCAGCCGAGGACTCGCCAAGCCCATGGTTGTGATCTCTGACCCGGGTGCGCCGCGCACGCTCTGACCCCTGTACCGTTGACCCCCGTACCGTTGAGGGTCAGCTCCGTGGACAGTGAAATGAAAATCCTTCGAGACCGAGATGATCGACTGCCAGAGACGATTTCTGTCGCGTCCACAATCGGCGTCTTCGACGGTGTCCATGTAGGGCACCAAGAGGTTTTCCGCATGGTTCGGGTGGTCGCGGACCGCCTCGGCGTAGCCTCCGCGGTCGTTACTTTCGACAACCATCCCGCTCATGTGGTGAGGCCCCGCAGCGCCCCTCGCTTGCTGACGTCCCTCGAGCAGAAGCTGGAACTGATTGAAGATCACGGAATCGACTATGCCTACGTGGTCCATTTCGACGCCGAGCGAGCCGGCACCCATCCGGAGGTTTTTGTTGAGCAGGTCTTTGTTGATGCGCTTCATGCCAAAGCCATTGTTGTCGGCGAGGACTTTCACTTCGGCCGAGGCCGCAGCGGCAATGTGGCCGCTTTGCGCGAAATCGGTGAGGCATGGGATTTCGAGGTGCATGCGCTGGAGTTGATCCAACACAGTGACGAGGCTCGTGAACCGGTTTCTTCCACCAAGATCCGCCGGGCTCTGGCAGGCGGCGACGTCGCGCGTGCAGCGCAAATGCTCGGACGCCCCTACGAGGTGCGGGGCACGGTCCAGGAGGGTGATCATCGTGGACGGTTGATCGGGTTTCCGACAGCCAATATTCCCGTGACCAAGGTGATGGCATGGCCCGCCGATGCGGTGTACGCCGGGTGGTGCGACCTTGGAGACGGCGCCCGTCATCGGTGTGCGATCAACATCGGTCGGAGGCCGACGTTCTATGAGCACGCAGAGCAGTCTTTGCTCGAAGCGCACCTCATTGATTTCGACGGGGATCTTTACGGCAGTCAGGTAGCGGTGTCGTTTGCGGCTTTCCTGCGCAGTGAGCGCAAGTTCGAAGGCATCGACCAGCTGGCTGAACAGCTCAAGAACGATGTAGACGATGCTCGAACGCTTCTCACAGGGTGATGACTCGAACCGCTGAAACCGTTGAACGCCTTGTTGGCGAGCACGTTGTTGTCGAGCACGTTGTTGTTGAGCATTTTGCCGCTGCCCGGGTGCCGACGAGTTATGGCAGTTTCGTGGCTCACGCCTACCGGTCGTCGGCCGACGGGGAAGAGCACGTCGCCTACGTGATGGGTGATGTCGAGGGGGGCGAACCGCCGCTGGTGCGTTTGCACAGTGAATGCCTGACCGGCGACATCCTGTCGTCGATTCGGTGTGATTGCGGGCAACAGCTCCGTGCCGCTCTGCGCAAGATCTCCGAGGAGGGCCGTGGCGTCCTCGTCTATCTTCGGGGCCACGAAGGACGCGGTATCGGTATCGGTCACAAGATTCGTGCCTATGCGCTGCAGGATGTGGGGCTCGACACAGTCGAGGCCAATGAGGCGCAGGGACTGCCGATCGATTCCCGCAGCTATGCAGCGGGCGCCGGAATTCTGGCAGATCTCGGTATCGCCTCGATGCGCTTGATGACCAACAATCCGATGAAGCTCGGCGACTTGGAGGATTCCGGACTCGAAATCACTGAACGGGTCCCGATCGAGATCGAGCCGAACCCGGAGAACCTGCATTATCTCGAGACCAAGCGGGATCGTCTGGGGCACACGCTCACCGCTGCACCCTGAGCCAGAAATCCGATTGCTGCACTCGGGAGCGGAAGGCCGAATTGATGTGCTGGCGCTCCAAATGCTGAGCGACTTGTCTGCTGCCCTGGGGAACCGGGTGGTCTGCGAGGAATTCAGAGACTGAGGCAACTTGATCGCTGGTGTCGAGCATCACGATTCCTTCCAGCATCCGCGCCACTGAATTGCTTGGGAATCGTGCGGTCAGCAGATCCCAGTGTGAGGCCACAAACGCCCAGACATGTCCACCGACGGTTTGATTGGCCAGCGCCCGGCGGATCAGGTAGGGCCCGTCTTGGGTCCTTACCGCTCTTGAGACGATTGCCTCGAGCAGTTCGTCCATCAGTGCGGCGTCCCGGAAATCCGCGAGCGCCCGCAGGTTTCGCTGTTCGGTTTGGGGGTCGGTCGCTTCTTGTGAAGCTGCCCGGATCTCGTTGAACTCAGCTCGTCCGCCGTGGTGTGCGACCACAGCCAACGCAGCGGCGGCCAGTGTGGCATCGGAGTGGCGCCTCAAGTCCGGTGACGCGGTGATGATCCGGGGATCATCGGCGACCGTTCCAAGCAGGGAAACGAGAGTGGCCCGCAGTTCTCGCACTCGGTCATCGTCGGCGCCGGTGGGTTGGAGGCCGATGCGGTCCAGTGCGTCCCGGGCAAGATCGCCGACGTCTCGGGTATAGCGAGAGGTGTTGTCCGGGTCGCCGTCCACGAATCGTCTAAGGGTCCCGAAGGATCCGGCCAGCGCTTGCCAGACGGCCGGATCGTTCTCGTCGACGAATCTGAGAGCGGTTTCCACGAAGGACTGGGCGCTCATTCGTCCGGCGACGGTAAGCGCCCAGGCGTCGTCGACCACGGCGTGGCGTTCGCTTGCATTCAGTTCGCCCGACACCGCGGCAGCGATCATCGGAGGGTTGGGATGCACTCGAAAGAACCCGGAGGCATCGGCATTCGCGGTAACGAAGTCGTCGACGGAGCCGGCAGTGAGGGTGGCCGCCGGACCGTCGAGCAGGAAGCGGTCGCCGTTGTTGCCTTCGGCACGCGGCCCCCGTGTCCGCAGGGGCACTGCCCACGTCCGTTCGTCGGCCTCGGAGGCGTCGAGGGCGCCGGCTTGGCCGAGGGCGAAGGGCCGTTGCGAAACAGCTGCGCCGTGTGCCGTCTCAGTCAACTCGACCAGCGGGTATCCGCCTTGATGGATCCAGCCGTCCATGATCCGGCGAACAGGTTCTCCGCTGGTGGTTTCCAACGAGTTCCACAGATCAGCGGTTTCGGTGTTGGCGTATGCATGGGTTGTCAAATAGTGGCGCACGCCGTCCCGGAACCGTTCGGCGCCGAGATGCTGTTCCAGCATGCGAACCACCGAGGCCCCCTTCTCGTAGGTCAGAATGTCGAACATCCCCTCCGCTTCGGAGGGTGTGACCACCGGGTACTCGATCGGTCGGGTGGCTTTGAGCGAATCGGTGGCGAACGCGGCTGAACGGCCTCGACAAAAAGTGTCCCAGACGCGCCAGTCGGGTCGGTAGGCGTCGCTGCAGGAGATCTCCATGAAGGTAGCGAACGCCTCGTTGAGCCATATGCCTTCCCACCACTTCATCGTCACCAGATCGCCGAACCACATGTGGGCGAGTTCGTGGTTGATGACCGCTGCCGCGGTTCGCAGTTCAGGTTGAGTGGCGCTTTCGGGATCGATCAGCAGCAGCACTTCGCGGAAGGTCACGCAGCCGAGGTTTTCCATGGCGCCGAAAGCGAAGTCGGGGATGGCCACAAGGTCGACTTTGTCCGACGGGTATGGGATTGCGTAGTACTCGCAGAACCAGCGCAGCGCGTGAGACGCTGCGTCGAGAGCGAAGGCTGTGAGGTGACCCCGGCCCGGTCGATGGACGACACGAACTTCTACGCCGTCCACATCGACGGGATCGGTGAGCTCCAGAGGGCCGACCACGAAGGCCACGAGATACGTCGACATCGGCATCGTCTCCGCGAAGCTGACGCGGCGTTTGCCGCCTGCGGCCGGTGTTTCGCGGACAACGGCGGTATTCGAGATCGCGAGGTGTTGTTCGTCGACCACCAGCGTTGTGGCGAAGGTGGCCTTGTATGCCGGTTCATCCCAGCACGGAAACGCCCTGCGCGCATCGGTTGATTGGAACTGCGTGGTGGCGATGGTCTGCTCGAGGCCGTCTTGGTCTGTGTAGGTGGAGCGGTAGAAGCCTCGCAGGCGGTCGTTCAAGATGCCCGAGAAAGCCAGTTCAATGTGCGCTGTGCCTGGGTCTATGTCGGTGGCAAGAGTGAGGTGCAGCCGCTCGGCGTCCTCGTCGAGGTGGTATTCGGGGGTGATCCGGTCGCCGTCTGAAAGCACGATCGAAGCGGATTCGACGTCCAGTTCTATGGCGTTGCAGACGATCTCATCGGTCGCCTCGAGTATTTCCACGTCTATCGTCACGGAACCGAGGAAAGTGGCGGAATCGAGATCAGGCTCAAGCTCGATCTGGTAGCGGCCGGGCACCACATGGGTGGGGAGTCGGGGATCGCTCTGGGTCATGGGGCTCCTTGTCATGGGGTTACTTTGTATCCGCTAAACTCCGCTGGGTCTTGCCAGCTTGCATCAGCCTGTACGAGGAGTGACCGTGGAGCCAAGCCTCGATGTCGTCGGTGTGGGCAATTCCATCGTCGATGTGATCGCCATGGTCGACGATGACTTTGTCGAAGAGCACGGCCTGGCCAAAGGCGCCATGACCCTTATCGACGAGGCGAGGGCGACCTCGTTGTACGCGGTGATGCCGCCGGCTTTGGAGATTTCGGGCGGGTCGGCGGCCAACACGGCGGCCGGGGTGGCCTCTTTCGGAGGGTCGGCTGACTACATCGGCAAGGTCCGCGACGACCAGCTCGGGGAGGTGTTCGCACACGATCTGCGCGCTGCGGGGGTCGGGTTCGATGTGCCGCTTGCTTCGTCGGGTCCGCCGACCGGTCGCAGCCTGATTCAGGTGACCCCGGACGCGGAGCGCACCATGAACACGTTTCTGGGAACGAGCACTCTGTTGGCGCCTGCCGACATCGACCCTGAGTTGGTGGCTTCTGCCGCGATCACCTATTGCGAGGGCTACCTGTGGGATGTGGATGTGGCCAAGGCGGCGATCCGCTTCGCTATGGATGCGGCTTCGGATGCGGGCCGCTTGGTCTCGTTGACGCTGTCGGACTCGTTCTGCGTCGACAGGCATCGCCACGAGTGGCTCGACCTCATCAGCGACATGGTGGACCTCGTCTTCGCCAACGCAACGGAGGTTTGCTCGCTGTTCGAGACCGAGGATTTCGACTCGGCGGCTGCCCGAGCCGCGGGCATCGCTGAGATCGTGGCGCTGACCCGGGGCGCCGACGGCTCAGTTGTGCTGTCCGGGAACGAACGCGTCGAGGTTCCCGCTGTGCAGGTCCCCCGGGTTGTCGATGCGACGGGCGCAGGCGATCTCTATGCGTCCGGGTTCTTGTTCGGCTTGGCCACAGGCGCGGATTTGGCGCGTTGCGCCGAGCTCGGAGGCGTCGCTGCGGCTGAGATCGTCTCCCATGTGGGGGCGCGTCCCCAGGTATCGCTAGCGTCGCTAGCCTGATAGCTTGCTGAAACCTGGGCGAAAGTCGAAGCCGACTTGAGAGGTTGCGTGAGGCTATGGGATACACATGTTTCGAGATTGACGAGGCTGAAGACGTGGCGCATGTTCGCATGTCCCGCCCCGACAAGTTCAACTCGATGATTCCCGAGTTCTGGAGGGAGCTGCCCGAGATAGTGGACGAGTTGTCCGACAGCGGCAGGGTGCGTGTGATCGTCTTGTCGTCCACCGGGAAGCACTTCTGTTCGGGGATGGATCTATCGGTGTTCACCGGTGGGTCCGGGACTGGCGATGGAGCCGGCGACAGCGCAGGTGACAGCGCAGGCGAAGGCGCGATCACCGAAGTGGGCCGCCAGCGCGCGGCCCTGCGCTACAACGTGCTTCATTTGCAGGGCGCGTTCACCGCACTGGAGCAGGCTCGCATGCCTGTGCTGGTCGCGATCCAGGGTGGCTGCGTCGGCGGCGCGGTCGATATGGTCACAGCCGCCGACTGTCGTTACGCCACCGCGGACGCCTGGTTCTGCATCCAGGAGATCAATATCGGGATGACAGCCGACGTGGGCACGTTGCAGCGTCTGCCGAAGCTCATTCCGGAAGGGGTCGCGCGGGAGCTGGCGTTCACCGGCCGCCGCATGGACGCGCAGCGCGCAGCTTCGGTGGGCCTTGTCAACGAAGTTTTCGACGATCACGAAACGATGCTCTCGGGGGTTCACGAGATTGCTGCGGAGATCGCCTCCAAGTCGCCTCTGGCTGTTCACGGAACCAAGGAGACGATCACCTACGGCAGAGACCACTCGGTGCAGGACTCGCTTTCCTACATTGCGGCCTGGCAGACCGGCATGTACCAGCCTGCCGACATGATGGAGTGCTTCAGCGCCAAGTCGGAGGGTCGTGAGCCGAAGTTCGACAATCTGGGTCCCCTGCGCAAGGGCCTGTAGCGCAAAGGCTCAAGCAAGGTTCAGATCGCCCAGGCGGACCAACATCGAGGAGATCCAGCCTCCCAGTGCGTTGAAGTGGTCGTCGAGCATGGAGCCGTCGGCGAGCCGCGGCTCATCGAGTTCGTAGGCGCCCTCGTAGGAGACCTCGATTGCGTGCTGGACGTCATCGGTGTCCTGCCCGTAGCCCGATTCAACGGTCGGTCCGCTGCGGGTCAGCCTCTCGCCTCCTATCGTGGTGCTTCTGACGGGCAGTACGGCGAGCACGGCGGCAGGGTCCGGGGCCATCGCCAGGCGCTGTATTCGCAGCACGATCTCGATCTCGATGCGGGGTGGCTCGCTGAGCTCCTCGGTGACGTACCAACTGCGGTAGGCGGTCTGGGACCATGTCGGCCAGCTGCAGCTCACGTCCGCCTGCACTCGCGGTGGAAGTCCCTCTCCGGGAAGTCCGTAGGACGTCTGCCAGTTGAGATCGCCGAGGAGCACATCTACCCAGAAGCGTTCCTCGAAGGCCTTGCGTTCAAGACGAGCGGTCTCGAAAGCGTCCCGCAACGCCCCGATCGCGTCGGTGAACACATGATCCAACATTCCCGGCGAGGTTAGCCCGCAGAATCTTCGACTGTTTGAGCCCGATCAGAACTTGGGGGATTTATCGGCTGGCAGGTCGCCGGATGGCTTCACAACGGTCTGAGACGCGAATTGCCTCTTTTTCTCCATGCGATGGAGAGTACGAAGAGGGTACGACAACGTCCCACATCCAAGGCGCAGTGGGGCTATTCGCCGAGCACTTTGGAGACCTCCAACCAGTAGCCGGTGCCGTACAGATGGTCGGCGAGCGCTCTCACGTCGGTGCGTGTGGCCTCGCTGAGCAGGTCTCGGCGGTTGTCGAAGGTCAGCCGGTCCTCGTCGGGGAATCTGATCGCCGCGAGATCTGCGTTGGCCAGACCACTGTTGTTGAAGAAGTTCCAGTCGCTGCGAATGACGTTGTGCGCCTGCTCGAACTGATCCGCTGTGACGCCGCGGGCAGCGATGGCCTCGAGTTCTTCGGCTAGCACAGCGCGGATTTCGTCGAGTCGCGTCGGGTCGCCGCTGATCGATATGAATGAGCGGATGCTCGGCTCTGGCTCTCGTATGAACGAGATGGTGGCCGAACCCCCGTAGGAGGCTCCGAGCTCCTCGCGGATGCGCTCGATGATCCGGTTGTTGATGACCCCCTGCAACAGGTTGGCCGTCACCCGGTTCTTGGCTGTGAGCTCAGTTGGTCGAGCGTGGAAGACGAACATGCCTCCGTCCGCGGCCCCTTCGCCGAGTTCCACGCTTGCGGTTCTTCGACCGGTCGGGAGCGCGTGGCCGAGGTCGGCCCACGTGTCGGACTCGCCAACCGGGAGAGACCCGAGATAACGGGCGGCCAGGTCAGCGACGGCACTGCGTTCGATGTCACCCACGATGGCGACAGCGAGGTCGTCCACTTTGCCGAGTCGAGCTTTGTAAATCTCAAGTGCTGCCTGTTCGGTGAGCGAGTCGAGCTGTTGCTGAGTGGCTGTTTGATGTTGGGCCGGGTCGCCGTCGTATATCAGGTCCAACAGGGCGGTGACGGCTCGGCGGTCGACGTGGGTTCGGGATGCCGCGAGATTCTGCTCGGCAATGTCGATCGCCGTTCGGAAGGCGACTTCGTCGACTCTCGGCTCGGTGATGTACAGGTGCAGCAAACCGAACAGGACTTCCGCGTCGCGGGTTGCGGACTCCCCTGAGAAGCCCTCTTCTGACTGATCGATGAACCCGACGAGTCCGACGTTCTTCGTTGAAAGGAAACGGTCCAGCGTCAGCGCGTCGTGGGGTCCGACTCCGCCGCTGAACACCGCGTCGACCACGATGTCGGGGATCGCCGCGTTGGCGCCGGGATGGTCTTCGGCAAATGTCGACCAGCCGCCTGCTGAGGCCGCCCGCAACGAGAATGCGTTGTCCACCACCGGTGAGTGCCGGTGGCTGACCGTCACTCCGTTGTCGAAGGTCCAGGTTGTGATGTCGCCATGGTCGGAACTTCGTTGGGTCGTGTCGGTCGGCTTCGCGCGGGAGGGGGCGTCCATGAGTTCGTCAATCTGGTTCGCACCGCCTCCGGATTCCGCCGGTTTGAGGTCGGCCAGCGTGTCGAGCAGTTCGTCGGTTGTGGGCAGGGTTGATTCGTCGGCCCCGACAGCGATCACGATCGGCCCGCTGATGCTCAGGAGCCAACTCCAGTGATTAGCGAGTTCATGGGCGGTGAATGACTCGACGGCCGTTCGCTGGCGGGCGATGCGTGTTTGCGCTTTGTCGAGGTCTGCGCCACTGAGCCAGTACCTCGACAACAGGTTGGCGTACTGGCTGTCCTGGGTGGTGTGCAGGCCGGCGAGCTGTTGGTTGAAATTCGCGATCATCGTGTCGCGCATCCGTTCCATGTCGTCTTCGCTGAACCCGCCCTCAGCGGCCGCGAGCAGATAGGACATGTAGTCCTCGAGTCCGACTGCCAGGTCGGCGGCTTTGAGGTTGGTGCCGAAGTATCTGAGCTCTCGGCCCACCTCGAACTCACTGAAGAAAGGCGGTTCTTCGAGAATGAGATCGCCGCGTTGATATGCGTCGTTGAGCCGGTTCGTCAACATGATGGCGATGGCGCGCTCGGCGAGCACCAGGCGAGAACCGCCGACGGTGCCCGTGTCCCATGCGGGGATCAAAAAGTCGAGCGACAGGTTGTCGAGAGAGTTGTCGGGGTGGGTGACGACATGCGCCTGAGGTTCGGCCGATATCTGAACATCGATCGGCTCGCGCGGCGTAGGTGTGTCCGTCCGTGCTTCGAGATCGTTGAAATACTCGGTGACTTTTGCTTCGAGCTCGTCGAGGGGAAGGTCCCCGGCCGCCACAACGGCCATGTTGTCGGGTCGGTACCAGTCGTCGTAGAAGGACCGCAGCAATTCGGGTGTGGTCGCTTCGACCTTGTCGGCGTCTCCGATCACAAGGTGGCCCTCATATGGGGTTCCCGCTGCGTAGACCTTGTCGAACTCGTTGGCGATGATGCCGTCGACGGATTCCAGTCGTTGGCGAAGTTCGTCGCGCACCACCCCTTTCTCCTCGTCGACGGCAGACGGTTCGAGAGTTGCCGCGGACGCCCATTGGGCGAGCACATCGAACGCCGCTTCAACGGCGCCTTCATCGGCGGTTGCGGCCGACAGGATGTAGACGGTCTCGTCGAGACTCGTGTAGGCGTTGACTTCGGGCCCGAACTCGATCCCGAGCCGCTGGAGCTGCGCGGTCAGCTCGTTCCCCGGGTACTTCTCGGTGCCGTTGAACAGCATGTGCTCCAGGAAGTGGGCGCTGCCGTCGCTGCCGTCGGCTTGCTGTGCTGAGCCGGCATTGACGAGCAGCCGGATCTCGAGATTCGAACCCGGCGAGTCGTTTGAACGCAGCAGGTAGGTGAGACCATTGTCGAGCGTGCCGATGCGGTAATCGCGGTCGATGGGCAGCGGCGTCGGATCGGGGTCCGGTTCGGTCACGGGCGGGCGGGCCGTCTCGTCGCTCTCTCGGGGAGCGTCGCTGCCGTCGGGCTCGAACTGCGGAGCGAGGGTCGTTGTCGAGGCTCTGAGCGCAGCCTCGGAGCGCAGCTCGTCGATCGTGCTGTTCGAGGCACAGGCGACGCCGATCAAGGTCGTGGCACACAGGACCGCGGTGCGGCGAAGCAGCTGTCGGCGACGGGAACTGGGTCTTGGCACCGAGCGATTCTAATGTTCTGAGAACTCGCCCCAGCGCAGCGGCGAGCCTCAGATCGGGGGCTCTTTGGACCATGCCTCAAGGGGCGCGTAGCGGGGCTTTATCACCTGCTCGATGATCTGCAGCCGTTCGCGGAAGGGCAGGAAGCTCGACTTCATGCCGTTGACGGTGAGCCAGCGGAGGCGATCCCAGCCGTAGTCGAAGGCATCGACCAGCGCGGCCATCTCCGAGCTCATCGACACTCCGGACATCAAGCGGTTGTCGGTGTTGAGGGTCACCCGGAATCGCAGGTCGATGAGTTGGTCGATCGGGTGCGCGGCGATGCTGTCGACGACTCCCGTGTTGACATTGGAGGTCGGGCAGACCTCCAGGGGAATCCTCCGATCCCGAAGAAAATGGGCCAAGCGTCCGAGCTCGGGCTCGCCGTGTTCGTCGTGTCGGATGTCTTCGACGATGCGGATGCCGTGGCCGAGCCGCTCCGAGCCGCAGTACTGCACAGCCTTCCAGATCGAGCGGGGGCCGTAGGCCTCGCCTGCGTGAACGGTGATGTGGAAGTTCTCGCGCTGGCAGAACTGGAAGGCCCTGATGTGGTCGTCGGGTGGGAAACCGTCCTCCGCTCCGGCGATGTCGAACGCCACCACGCCCTGGTCGCGCCATCTCACCGCCGCTTCGGCCACTGCCAGTGAGTTGTCGGCGTTGCGCATGGCCGAGCAGATGGCCCGGATTGTCAGGTCCGTGCCGTCCGAGCCTGCGGCGAAACCGGCCAGCACTGCTTCGATGGCGTCGTCTAGGCCCAAGCCCCGCTGGCGGTGGAGTTCAGGGGCGAAGCGCACTTCGGCGTACACGACTCCGTCGGCGGCCAAGTCCTCAGCGCATTCCCGGGCGACTCGCGCGATGCTGTGGGGCGTCTGCATGACAGCGATGGTGTGGGCGAAGGTTTCGAGGTAAAGGGTGAGGTCTTTGCGGTTGGCGCCTTTCATCATCCACTCGGTGAGGGGCCCCGGCTCGGTGGCGGGCAGGTCGCGGTAGCCCAGTTCGTCGGCGAGCTCGATGATCGTCTCAGGCCTGAGCCCGCCGTCGAGATGGTCGTGGAGCAGGACCTTGGGCGCCCGCTTGATGCGGTCGAGTGTGGGCGGACCGACGTCTAGATTCGTCATCGTTGGAGTCTAACTGAAGCGGGAGTCCGGCTTATGTGCTGCTTGTCGGCTAGCGTCTTCGCTTGCGCCCCTTGGTGTTCGCTGCCGCGAGGACTGCCGCAATCGCCGCAATCGCCACAACCGCCAACGCCGCGACGACCACGGCTGCGGCGGCGATGACTGCCAAACCGAAGAGCACGGTGACGACTCCCGCCTCCAAGCCGATCAGCGCCTTCAGCAACCGCCGTTTCCATGTCGATTCGTGTCGGTTCATGCGGTTGAGCCTTGTGCGGACCGAGCTGTAGTAGCGACCGAGCTGTTCTTTGAGTTTCGTGAATGCCGGCCTCGGGTCGAACCAGGTTGTGCGGTGCATTCTCCGCGGAGTCCCGGGAGTGACGGCATGGGCCTGTTCTGCCAACTCCCACCAGTCGACTTCCCAGCCGCTCATGCGGCGGGTGTCGAACACCTCACACGGTGGGTGCGCGTGACGGAGCTTGTTGAATCCGTGGCGCTGGAATCCGCTGCCGGTGGTCATGATCACCCGTGCGGAGAACTCCGGTCGTGACGATGCGGCCAGAAAGGAGTCCACCGCCGAGGTGGACACCTCCCCTTGATAGAACTTGCACTGGATGGCCGCGAGCGAGCCGTCGTTTTGTTCGGCTACGAGGTCTATGCCCGTGTCTTGGCTGTCGATGGGCTTCTTGCCGGGCCATGGTTCGTGCCACATCCACACCCGTCGGAAGCGCCGTGTTCCGTCGATGCCGTTGTGGGCTGTGAGCACGGTTTTGCACAACCGCTCGAATCGATCGCCTTGGTCTTTGGTGTTGTCAGATACGCGCCGCGCGGCCTCGAGAACTCCTACCAGGTTGCCATCGATTCCGCTCATGGCATTCAGTATGTCATGGTGGTGTGACAGCTTTGGCTGGAGGGATGCTGCTGGAGAAACTCTGTCGGGCAGTTTCGTCGAGTGACGGCGGGTCGAGTGACGGCGGGAGGTTGTCGACGATCCTGGTGGTCTCGACGGATATGTATGCGAGCCTGCGCAGGTGGCGGATGAGGTTGAAGGGCGTGTCGGCCCAGTCGTGCCAGCCGTTGGGGTCGTCGGCGATTCCGGAGGCCTTGTCGTGTTTGTGGCGGAGGCTGTCGATTGCCCAGGCGAGCGGGCTGCGTCCCGACACGGTGTACTGGTGGGCCTCGTCCGGGATGCCGATGAGCTTGCAGCGGTGGTTGACCTCCAGCACTGTCCGGTCGGTCTCTTTGCCCGCTTTGGCCCAGCGCATCTTCTTGTCGATCCGGTAGGCGTCGGGGTCGGCGCCGCCTTCGTCGGGCTGGTCGTCGACAAGGCAGACGAGCGGGTATTCCTCGACGGTCTCATAGTCGATGTGCAGATCCATCAGTTCTCGCCCGGCGCTTCGGAACGCCTCGAAGTCTGCGGCCAGGGGCACTCGGGGCAGGTTGCGCTGCAGGTCGTGTTTGTAGCGCTCTCGCCAGTCGGGGGCGTGCATCACGCCGTACAGGTATTCCCAGACGTCGTCTTTGGCTATGTGGGAGCCGTAGCGGTTTTGGAACTCCTCCAAGCACCAGTCGGTGATGTTGTCGTTGTCGCCGTCGGGCCCGGTCGGCAAATCCAGGTCGAGTTCAATCACCTCGTTCATATTGGGGTCCTTGCCCCATAGACGGTCGTTTGAAGCATTTTGGCGAAGTCTGGGACATCCTTGGAAATCGTTTGCCAAACAATGTCGGGATCAGATCGGTGATATTGATGAGAGATCAGATTGCGCATGTCCTTGGCATCTTGAATTGGCAGCTCGGGTGTGCTCTGTGCGAACTGTGTCGAGAGAGCGCCGGCTGCTGTACCTATTATCTCCAACTGTCTCTCAGCGGCGCTGAAAACGAGCCAACTATCGTCGAATGCCTTGCGCCCCATCGCGACGATTTCTGCAAGCTTTCTTGACGCGCCTAGAATGTCTTGGACGCGTTCGTCATCCGATCTACTCATAATGCAATAGCATCGTGGAGCATTCCTCGGTGGCTCTCTCTCAGGCTGGAATGGATAGCGATGTCGACCGCTCCCCCGAGAAGTTCCTCAAGCTCACGTTTCAGTCTCGTGATATCAAAATAGGAAGTGCCGGGCAGGAAGTCGGCAAGAAAATCGTAATCGCTGCCTTCGACATCTTCGCCGCGCGCGACAGACCCGACAAGAGAGATTGAGCGGGCGTTGTGCCTGATAGCCGATGCGCGGATTGCTTCACGGTGAAGCCTGAGGATGTCGTCGCGGCGGCTCATATGGCTAAGTCTAGTGCGATGTCGGGTGTGCTTCTAGTAGTTGTATGTGCTGTGACGGGTGATTGTTCGGGCGGCGGGGTCGAGGGCGTGGAGGTCGGGAAGGGTGTCGGTGGCCAGCGTTGCGAAGACCGAGCGGTTGCTGGGGGAGACGATCATGATTGCCGTCTGGGGATTGCCCTGGTGGGTTGGTTGGTGCCGCAGCCGCTGAGGTCGCACATCGTCGTCGTGGCTAATGCTGCGAAGATCGCCCGGTTGTTGGTGGCGGCGATCATGATCGCTTCTTGGGGAGGCATCGGGTTTGTCTGCCTGTGGCGCAGAGATCGAAGAGCCGGTTGGCTGCGACGACCCCGAACGGAAGCTGCTGGGTGAGGTTGACCAAGATCGCCCCCCCCCCCCCCCCCCCACCCCTCGCCCCTTGGGGGGACCCCCGGCCGGCGGGGGCCCCGCGCTAAGCCCCCCGCGGGGGCGCGTTTCCAATCCCGGGCGTGGG
>JAPOYA010000012.1:37014-55361 GCA_026706815.1 Acidimicrobiaceae bacterium
CGTTGGCGCGGCGACCGAAGAGCCGTTTGGCTGCCGCGCCCCCGAACGGACGCTGCTGGGTCCCCCCCCACACTCCCCCCCCCCCCCCCCCCCGCTTTAGCGTTTGGTTCTGGGGATCACCCGCGTCTGGCGTGATCCCGCGATCATCGCCAGGTCGGGAACTGTCTTCGATGCCATGGCTTGAAACGTCATGTTCGACGTCCCCGAGACCAGGATCGCTGTCGTGGGATGGCGCGGCTGCCCCCGTCGAGGTTGTTGAGGTCGAATAGGCGGTCGGTTGCGAGAATGGAGAACCGTGTCCGGTTGGCTGGGCTGCTGATGAGATGTGTGTGTGTGTGTGTGTGTGTGTGGCATCGCGCGGGAACATGGCGGAGACGGTCTTGACCGACGACAGGATGCGGTCGTCCTCGTAGAGCCAGAGCTTGGTGAACGGGCGGTAGAGGACTTCACGGATACGGGACTCCTCGAACTCGATTACCTCGCCCTTCTTGAGCGATCCTTTGAGAGTGTCCGTCCATTTGATGATCGCGAGGTCGGTGTTCTCGGTGCATTCCTCCAGCGTCATGCCGAGGTCGTGGTGCAAGGTGTAGGCATCGTTGTATGCGTCGATCAGATCGTTGACTTTGGCGGCGAGTCCGTCCTTCGAGAACGAGTAGACGTACGTGTCGCAGTTGGTTTTGACACCCGAAGCGTGGGCTTCGACTGCGACGTATTGGGTTCGTCCAGAGTCGCACACGGGTAGCAGGTCGTTGAAGGTTCCGTCGCTGATGTTCACCCAGTCGTGTGCGTCGTTGATGGGCACTGTCTCCAAAGCCGGGTTGGTTACGTCGCCGAGGGTGTCGAGCCAGTCGAACTTCTGTTTGAGCGTTGAGTATTCGGGGACCTGCGCGTAGTGCAGCGTCGCCGGTTCGGAGGGGTCCTTGCCGGGATTGCGTACCAGCACAGTGATCTGCACCCCGTTGCGCGAGCCCGTGCCTTTCCGAATCTCGGAGGTTGTGCCATCGGACTTCACACGTATGTCAATTCCGAACACAACTTGCCCTTCTTTCTCTCGTTCTTCATCAGATTTCATGGCGTCGCCGAGAAGGTTCACGACGTAGATGTCGGTGAACTCGTCTCGCAGCGTCGCTCTCATTCCGGCAAGACTCGTCGCGTTGCAAACGCTGTTGGGGTGGACGAAGGCGATCACGCCTGGTTGGTCGGCGCCGCCGGGGTGGTTGATCCGATCCGATGCCCAGCGGATCGCTTGGACGTAAAGATTGCCGGCCGAGTTGCCCCCAGCGGCCTTGCGTGTGACTTCGCGGTGGCGCATCCCGTAGGTGTCGCGCACGCGTTGCTCTACATGGGGGTATTCGCGTCGGGGATTGTCGTCACCCGATGATTTCTGGCCGGCCGACCACGGTGGGTTGCCGACGATCACCCGGATCGGCAGGTCGTGCTGCTGTTGCGCCCGGGCCGTGTTGTAGGAGATCGCGCCGGTACCGGGAAGTGTGGACGGGTCGTGCTGGAACGTGTCGGTCAGCACGATCCCCGAGAACGGCTGATAATGGCCGGTGCGGTCGCGGTACCCCTCCTCGATCTTGAGGGCGGCGAGGTAGTAGGCCAACAGCACAAGTTCGTTGGCGTGTATTTCTTGAACGGAGCCGCCGGGCATGGTCGGGTGATGGGTGTTGCAGAACTTGCGTTCAACGTCCTCATCGGCGATCAGCGGCTCGCCGGCGGAGTTGTTCTGGGTCAACAGCCGGTGGATGAACGTGCCGGTGCCGGTGAACGGGTCGAGGATATGCACGTCCTGCGCGCTGAGCCCCCGCCCGAACTCTTGCCGCAACACCGCGTCCACGGACCGCAAAACGAAATCGACCAGTTCCAGGGGGGTGTAGACGATCCCCAGGCTCTGCACCTCGCGTGGCATCGCCTCAGCGAAGAAGGACTCGTAGACCTCCAACATGATTTTGATCCGCGCATCCGAGTCCCGGGCGCCCTCCAGCCGGACGCGGACGTTGGCGTAGAACCGGTCCAGGTTGGTTGTGTCGTCGGCCAGCCGGACGTCGTGGTCCTTGAACTCGCCCAAGAGTTCGTTGAGCGCTTTGGAGATCGGGTTGCGGTCAGCGAAGTCCGACCCGGCGAACAACGCGTCGAACACAGGCATCGTCACCACATGCTGCGCGACCATCACCGCCAGATCCCCAGAAGGCAGAGAACCGCCGATAGTGGTCTCCATCTGCTCGGTGAACTCGGCGAACCGCTTCGCGAGCTCATCGTTGTGGTCGATGACCGAGCGCACGCGCGCGGTGATCGTTTTGGTGATCTTGGCGACCTCTTTGCCCCAGCGGTCCCAATACTGGCGGTCTCCGCAGGCACCGACCAGCTTTGAGGCGATGGCGTTCTCGAAAGGCAGGGTTCCCTGAATCACCTCTGTGACCCGGAGTCGTTCGGGGCAGTCGTCGCCGCCGTCACAGCTCGAGCTTCCGCATTTGTCGCAGACCCCGGAGGTGAGGATCGTGACGGGCAGCCTGCCGGTCAGGTCGGCGGTGTTGACCGCCACGTCCAAACGGTCATCGTGGCTGCGTAGAGCCTTGAGGACGTTCCAGACCTGTTTGAAGTCCGACCCCGACAGCACCGAGTCGTCGGCGAGGTTGGCGCCGTCGGGCACCACCACCGGCAGCACCACATAACCGCACTCCTTGCCCTCCGAGCGGCGCATCACCCGACCGACCGCCTGCACCACGTCGACTTGTGAGCGCTTCGGCTCCAAGAACAGCACCGCGTCGAGCGCGGGCACGTCGACGCCCTCGGTCAGGCATTTGGCGTTGGTGACGATCCGGCATTCGTCGGGACTGCCCTGCTGCAGCCAGGCGATGGTGTTGGCGCGGTTCAAGGCGTTGCGCGACCCGTCCACATGGCGGATCGCGCAGTCCAACAGCTCCACACCGCCTCGGCGGGCGGGTGCGATCACCTCGGTGATCGGCTCCCAATACCGTTCGACCTTCATCGAGTTCTTGATGGTGTTGGTGAAGGCGATGGCACGGCGAGCCGCGAAGCGCTCATGGACAGCCCCGGTCACTCGGTCCTGGGCGCTTCGGGTGGTCGGGTCGGCTAGCGCATCCCAGCACCCTACGAAACGCACTGCCTCGTCGATGGTGACCGCGGGCAGTCCTTCGCCGACACCGATCATCTCGATGTTGTGCAGCATCTCGTGCTCGGCCACCGCGATCACCAGTACCCGGTAATCTGTCAGATAGCCGCCGTCGACCGCCTCGCCAAAACCCATGCGAAACAGCTCAGGGCCGTAGACGTCCTCGTCGTCCATCGAATAAACGTCCAGATCGCGTGCATGTTCGCGTGCCTTGCTTTTGACCTGGTTCGTGTACAGCCTTGGAGTCGCGGTCATGTACAGGCGCTTGTCGGCCAACACACTGGCGGAGTCGTGGATCAAGGTGAAAACGCTGAGGTCGGTCGACTCCTGAATGCCCGTCGTCCGGTGCGCCTCGTCGCAGATCGCCAGATCGAACGCGGGAGCGCCTTTGTCTTGGGCGGCAGCCACAAGCTCCAAGGACTGATAGGTGCAGAACACCGCAGTCATCGCCTCGGGATGGACCTCCTTGAGCGTGCCCGCGATCCTCTCGGGGTCGGTGGTCACCGGCATCGCCAGCTCGGCCATGTCGGCGTCCTCGTCGCTGCGGCCCGCACGAGTATCGGAACAGATTCCGATATAGCGGTGCGGGATCCGCGGATCGGCCTGGCGGGACCACTCGCGCATCGTCTGGCCCATCAAGGCGATCGAGGGCACCAGATACAAGACCCGCCCGCCGACGCCGGCCACCTGCTCGGCGATCCACAAAGCCACCACCGACTTGCCGGTCCCGCAGGGCAGGATCAGCTTGCCCCGGTCGTTGTCGGCGAATCCCGAGACCACCTTCTGCACGGCTTCGGACTGATACGGGTGCGGGTCATAGCACACCGGCCTGAAGGCGAGCCGCTCGGGCGCGTTCAAGAACTCCGACCAGTCGACGGGCCAAGACTCGATGTCGGCCCGCGACACCACCTCGCAACGGGGTGACGTCTTCGACACCACTGTCTGGGCGTGAGCGTTCAACTCCGAGGTGACGACCAGAATCCGAGCGGAGAAAATTGCCGCGCTCGAAGTGGACAAGAAGGTGTCGACGTCGCCTTTGGCGATCTTGTGGCTCTCAGCGAAGAACTTGGTCTGGATTGCGCACAGACCGCCTCCCCAGGCCTCTGTCTGCTCTGCGACCAAGTCGATCCCCAGATCGGGTCCGTAGCCGTGCGCCTCACGGTCGGGCCAGTCCATCCAGCGCCACACCGCCTTGAAGCGAGCCGGGCCGTACACATCGGGATGACGCTCGAACGCGTACCCCATCAAACGCTCGAACACCCGACCGCGCTGCTGGGGCGACTCGTAGCGCTCGCCCAACAGCCCGAACAAGCCGCCCCCAGAGACGACCCCTAGATGCGATGCGCCAGAATCGCCTGTTTCACTCGGGGGGGGGGGGGGGGAGAGGCATTCGGAAGACTCTAGCCGACTAGCTATTTGCTTGAAGCCGCGGTTCGCTCAATGCGCATGAGCAGCGCCGCGGAGGGCATGACCCTGCCGCTCAGATAAGTGCTGAACCGCGAGGCGCTGGTGCCCACCGACGCCGCGAACTCGGCTTGGGTCATTCCCGCCCGTTCGACGGCGGCTCGGACTCGGGCGACCACTTCGGCCCGGTCCGAGCGCTCGACCTCCTTTCGGGCCCGCTCGATTGCCAGACAGAACAGCGTGCTCACGCCGTCGGGGTCGCGGTAGCCGAGGTAATGCTCGATCCGCCGGGCCACCGGTCCCCACGGCGAGCGTCGGATCTCCGCGAAGAGGGGCTGCCAGTCCGGTACCAGCCCTCGGTCGATCGCGGTGACCAGCGCCTCATAGGGCCAAGTCGCAACATCGTCGGTCGGCTCCGCGTTGACGTTGCGGAATTGCAGCACGCTCATGCCGCCCCGCTCAAGCGCAGAGCCAGGTCTTGACACGCTGAGACCACGTCGGACCAGTCGTGCCAGCGCTGCTCGAGTCCCTTGTAGCGGGGAAGCTCGTTGATCACATCGGCGTCGCGAGGTGACGGATCTGCGAGCGCGATCACCAGTAAGGTCAACACTGATGCCCGCTCGCCGGACCGGTCGGTGTAGTAGGCGTCGATGCCGGTCAACACACCGACGGCCGCATCGTCGCCTAGGTGGTCGGCGAGCGCAACAACGTCGAGGTAATCGCGCACGACATTGCGCTGCACGACGAGAAAGGCTTTGATCCGCAGGGCTTCTGCCTCGGTGGGCGCCACGACGACGGTGTCGGCGCCCACGGCGACCTCGACGGTCTCCAAAGGCCGGGTCCGCCGCATCTGCCGAAGTCCGGCCTCAACCCCGTCAAGGCTGCCCATGATGGTGAAGGGCGGTTTCGAGGCTCGTACCGACGTCGCCCAGCCCTGCGTCGCCTCCACTGCTTCCAAGACCTTCTCGTAGCGGTCCACCAGATCGGCGAGAACGTGGTCGTGGTCAAAGGAGTCGCGGTGGCCGGCATGCAGCGCCGCAGCCGAACCTCCCACGAGAACCGCGTCGGGAACCACCGATTGCAGGCGCGCAGCGGACTCCAGCACTTGCTGCAGGGTTGCGCTCACCTCAGCCATGTCGGTTATCATAACCGGTAATCAGCGGGACACAGCTTGCTGTATACAGTTACGGCACTGTGCGTACTGCTCCGGCCTCAGAATCCGCGCAGCGGCATGTCCGGCCCGCGCTGGAGCCAGTTGTCGGCCAGGTACTCGGCCTGGGCGTCGATCAGGTGCAGGGTGTAGGCGTGGCGGCTCAGCGGAGAGGTGTTGGGCGCGCTCCAGTGGGGGAGTGTGCCGTGCAATGCGATGAGCGTTCCGCGGTCGACAGGCATCGGCACGAGATCTTCGGTGGGCCAGGGCTCGGGATCGAGCACGTCGGTGGTGGTGCTGTTCGCGCCCGGTGCAGTTAGCCGGAAGCGGGTGCGCGCAGGCGTGCGATGGTGGCCGGGCGCCACCCACATGCAGCCGTTCTCCAGCGTGGCGTCCTCGATGGCGAACCAGAGGCCGATCACTGATTGAGGCTCGGTCCACAGGAACGTGTGATCGCAGTGGCAGACGACCTCGCCGCCGATGCCGGGCTGTTTGAAGATGTACATCGACTGCAGCAGGCGCGGCTGCACGAGCCCCAAGTCGGCCGCCAGCGCCGCCAGTTCGGGGGTCCTTGAGAAACGGTCGAAATGCGGGTCGAGGTCGTGCATCGCGTGGCCCAGCTTGTTGACGGCCAGCTCGAGGGGCCGGGTCAGCTCGCCGTCTGTCACTGCACCGTCCTCCAAGAACCAGCGGACGGTGTCGCCGCTGGTGAGGAAGTACTCGTCTTGGGCATGGTTCTGGGCGTTCGTGTCGAAGACGGTGAGTCCGCCGTCGGCCTGCGGGTCGGCGTTGCACAGCAGGTCCATGACGTGGTCCTTGAGGGCGTCGCAGTCCTTGGGATCCACGAAATCGGGCAGCACGATATAACCGTCCCGGTCCCAGGCTGAGAGCTGGGCGTCGCTGAGCATCGGCATCGCGTCCGGCGCCTCTCTAGGTCTTGCCCCGGCGGTACGGCTGCCCGTCGGCCGCGGGCATGCGCAGCCGCTGCGAGAAGAATGTCAGCACCAGCAGCACGATCAGCTGCGGCAGAATGTTGATGAACCAGTCTGGCACTGTGTCTGATCCCATGAACCAGACGAAGGCCGACACGCTGATGAGGCCCCCGAGGAATGCGTCGATGCGCTTTTTATGCCGCAGGTTGTTGATCGAGACCACAGCCAGCACACCGGCTGCCACCAGCAGCAACGCGTGCGTGTTGCTGCCGTCGAGGTCTCTCAGGCCGAGCGCGAACGGGTAGCCGAACAGCATGGCGCCTGCCATCACCCCGGCGGGTCTCCAGTTGCCGATTATCAGCGCGGCCAAGCCGATGAACCCCCGCTGGTTGACCGAGCCCTCGAGGTAGATGCCGTTGAGCTCGGGAGTGGCGATGAAAGCGCCGGCGAAACCGGCGAGCACTCCGCTGAGAATGACGCCGATGTACTTGTAGAGGTAGATGTTGATGCCCTGCGACTCCCCGGCGGTGGGGTGCTCGCCGCAGATCCGCAGCCGCAGGCCGAATCGGGTGCGCCACAGAACCCAGGCGGACAGCGGCACCAGCGAGAAGGCGATGATGGTGAAGATGCTGAGGTTGAACACGAAACCGCGGGCGAATCCGGACAGATCGGAGATGTACCACCAGTCCTTGTCGGTGAGCCATCCGAGGACGTCCGGACTTCGCCAGTCGCCGATTCTGCCGCCTGCGAGGAACGGCAGGGTGAACTTCCCGGCGCCTTCCAATCGCGGTGACTGGGTTATCGACCCCCCGTCGTGCCCGGCCAGGATCTCCAGGGACAGGAAGCGCGCGATCCCCGGTGCGGCGATCAGGATGGCCACTCCGGAGATGATGTGGTCGACCCCGAAGGTGACCGTCGCGATGGCATGGACGAGGCCGCCGAGCGCGCCGCCCGCAAGGCCGATCAGCAGTCCGATCCAAGGCCCGTAGTTGATTGTGCCCCAAGCCCCGAACCACATTCCGAGGACCATGATCCCGTCCAGTGCGATGTTGACCACACCGGCCCGCTCGGAGAACATCCCGCCGAGCCCGGCGAGCATCACCGGGACCGTCCAGCGCAGCATGGCGCCGGAGGTTGTCGTCGTGGTCAGCTTGGAGGCGTCGGTGATCGATTGGACGATGACGAGCACGAAGATTCCCAGTGCGGCATAGATCATCCAGCGGACCGGCGTCGACAGTTCGTTGAATCGGCGCAGCAGTCTCATGAGGCTGCCTCCGCGAGCCGGGCAGCGGTCCGGGCTGCCTCTGTGCGCTCGCGCATGCGTCGGACCACTTCGTATCCGATCACAACCGTGAGCAGGATCACGCCGCGCATGATGTCGATGATCTCCTTGGGCGCAGTCTGCGTGACCTGCAGGACGTCTGAGGTTGCGTCGAGGAAGGCCCACAGCAGCGCGCCGACTGCGATCCCGGCCGGGTTGTTGCGTCCCAGCAGGGCAACGGCAATGCCGTTGAAGCCCAGGAAGCCCACGAAGTTGGGGTCGTATCTGCCTTTGTCGAAGATCTCGGCCATGCCGACGAGCCCTCCCACTGCACCTGACATGCACATCGCGGTGAGGGCCATCCTGCGGGGCGGTACGCCTCCGGCACGCGCCGCCAGCGGGTTGAGGCCGCTGGCGCGCAGGTCGTAGCCGAAGACTGTGCGGTTCAACAGCAGGTAGTACACCACGCCGACGATGACGGCGATCACCAGCACGCCGGTCAGATCCTCGTTGGCCCGCAGGTCGCCGAAGAGCTCGGGGATGAAGTTGAGGTTGGGCAGCAGGCCCGACTCGTCGATGGGCTCGGTGCCCACACCGACCTGGACGATGTTGCCCTCGGCCTGCCAGCGCCGCACGAGCCAGGCGATCACGCCCAGAGCCACGCCGTTCAACATGATCGTGCCGATCACCTCGTTGACCCCGCGGTGGGTGTAGAGCACACCGGCCAAGCCGCCCCAGAGCCCGCCCACGACCATGGCTGTCACCAGGATCAGCCCGATGTGCAGCACCGACGGCAGCGCGACTGCCCCCCCGACGAACGCCGCGAATATCGCCGCCATGCGGTATTGGCCCTCGACCCCGATGTTGAAAAGGTTCATCTTGAAACCGATCGCCGCCGCGACCCCGGAGATGTAGAGGGGAGTGGCCCGGTTGATCATCGAGACCTGCACTTCGAGCTTGCTGGCGTGCTCGAGCATGTCGCTTCCGGCTTCGATGGGGTTGCTGCCCGCGACGATCAGCACGACGGCGCTGGCGACCAGGGAGAACAGGAAAGCGCCGAGCGGCGCGGCCATCGATATCAAGGCTTGCCGCAGACGTGATTCGGCGGCGGCCCTCGGCGGCCTCGCGTCGGGAATGTCTTCGGGCTTCTCGGCGACTGTCGTGTCGGTCATTGCAGCCCTCCCGAATCCTCGGCTGCATCCTCGACAGCTGGGCCGTCGGCAAGTTCGGCGGCGTCGTCTTCGGAACCGGTCATGTAACTGCCGAGTTGCCGCGGCGTGATGTCGGCAGGGTCGAGGGTGGCGGTCAGCTGTCCCTTGTGGATCACCACGATGGTGTCGGACAGGCCGATGAGCTCGTCGAGGTCCGCTGAAATCAGAAGGGTGCCCATGCCGTCTGCGCGGGCCGCGCGGATGTCGTCCCACACGGCGGCTTGGGCGCCGACGTCGATTCCCCGGGTCGGATGAGCGGCGATCAGCACCCGCGGTTCTGCGGTCATCTCCCGACCGACGATCAGTTTCTGCTGGTTCCCGCCCGACAGCGAGTTGGCTGTGACCTCGATGTCCGGGGTGCGCACGTCGAACCAACTGCGGATCGCCTCGGTCCGCTCGCGTGCCCCGAACCGGTCGAACCAGCGACCGTTGGCGAACGGCGGCCTTGTCTGATGCCCGAGAGCGGCGTTCTCCCAGAGCGGGGCGGACAACAGGAGGCCCTCCTGTTGACGGTCCTGGGGGACGTAGCCGATCCCGGAGTTGCGCCGGTGTCGTATCGTGCTGTGGGAGATCTCCTCGCCGAGCAGGCGGATCGAACCGGCCTGCACCTTCTCAGTCCCGATGATGGCCCCCACGAACTCCGACTGGCCGTTGCCCTCGACTCCTGCGAGCCCGACCACTTCGCCTCTGTGCACGTCGAGGCTGACCGAGTCGAGCACTGCCCGGTCGTCCTCGTCGAGCACGGTCAGCCCCTTGATCGAGAGCGCGACCTCGTCGGTGACCGTCGACCTCGAGGTCTGCGGCGTTGGAAGCTCAGAGCCGACCATCATCTCGGCGAGGTCTCCGGCGCTGACCTCGTCGGGTTTGACGGTCGCCACCGTGCGGCCCTGGCGCAGCACTGTGATCGTGTCTGCGATCTGCAGCACTTCCTCGAGCTTGTGGTCGATGAACAGGATGGTCTCTCCCGCGGCTTTGAGCTCGCGCATGTTGCGGAACAGCTCGTCCACCTCGTGGGGCACGAGCACCGCGGTGGGCTCGTCGAGAATCAGGATCTGCGCGCCCCGGTAGAGGACTTTGATGATCTCGACCCGTTGGCGTTCGCCCACCTCGAGGCTCTCGATGAGGTCGTCGGGATCGACGTCGAGTCCGTAGGCCTCGCCAACCTCGGCGAGATGGGCCTTCGCGGCGTCGAAGTCGATTCGACCCAGCGAGGCCAGAGGTTCGGCGCCGAGGATCACGTTCTCGAGCACCGTGAGCTGGCCCGCGAGCATGAAGTGCTGGTGGACCATGCCGATGCCCCGTTCGATCGCCTCGGCCGGCGAGGAGAACCTGACCTCTTCGCCGTGGATGCGCATGGTCCCCTCATCGGGGCTCTGCATGCCGAAGAGGATCTTCATCAGCGTCGATTTGCCTGCCCCGTTCTCCCCGCACACCGCGTGGATCTCACCCGTTTCGACCGAGAGGTTGACGTTGTCGTTGGCGACAACGCCCGGGAAGCGCTTGGTGATGCCGGTCAGCTCAATGGCGAGCGTCAAAGTGCTTCCCCTCGGTCGATGGATCAGAAACCCTGGTTCAGGGAAAAGTGAGCAGGGCCTGGATTATATCCCAGGCCCTGCTTCCACGTCATGTGACTGTGTTTCCGTCGTCGGCGATTCCGCCTGTCGGCGTTGCGCGGGCGACGTCGTGGGTCTCCGTCAGCCGCCGACCTCGGTCGGATCAGTCGGAACCACGATTGTGCCGTCGATGATCAGGCCTTTCAGCGCCTCCAGGGAAGCGATGTAATCCGGGTGCAGGAAATCGCCTGAAGTCGAGTAGCCGACGCCGTCGACAGAGAGGTCGTAACGGGTTTCACCGGCTGAGAAAGTGCCCTCGAGGTGGGCTTTGATGATCTCGAAGATCGCCACGTCCACACGCTTCAGCATTGAGGTGAGCACGTAGTCGCGTACATCTTCGCCGACGGTGTGGTACTGGTCGGAGTCGACGCCGATGCCCCAGACTTTGGAGCCGGTGGCCTCGCTGTGCTCTTTGGCTGCGGCGAACAGCCCGGCACCCGTGCCGCCCGCGGCGTGATAGATCACATCGGCGCCGGCCTCGAAGATGGCCAGAGCCGTTTCACGGCCTCGGTCTGGTGCGTTGAAGCCGTCGAAGTCGGGGAACTCGGTAATGTACTGGGAGATGATCTCGATGTCCGGGTTGACATGGCGCGCTCCGGCACGGAATCCCGCCTCGAACTTCTCGATGAGGCCGAAGCAGCAGACGCCGCCGATGAAGCCGACGGTTTGGGTCTCGCTCGTGAGCGCCGCAGCTACGCCCACCAAGAACGAGCCCTGCTCTTCTGAGAAGACGAGGCCTGCAATGTTGTCGGCGTATGGTGCGGGCGGGTCCGCGTTGAAGTCGATCATCGAGGAGTCGATGACCGCGAAGTGCGTGTCGTCGTTGGCGCCTCCGACCGCAGCGGCGTCCCTCTCGAACAGGAAGCCGACGGCGAGGACGATGTCACTGCTGTCGGCTTGGAGTTGGAGCAGTTCGGCGCGGTTGCTGCCGTCGTCGTTGGGGGAGACCTTCGACGTGGTGATGTTGAAGGTGTCTTCGGCTCGGGCCAATCCGGCTGCGGCCGAATCGTTGAACGACTGGTCGCCTTCACCGCCGATGTCGAACACGAGGCCGACGCTGACTGGTTCTTCGGACATGTCCATGTCGTCCATGTCGTCCATGTCGCCGTCGTCGTCCATGTCGTCCATGTCGCTGTCGTCGGACATGTCGTCCATGTCGTCCATATCGTCGTCGGCCATGTCGCCGTCGTCGGACATATCGTCCATGTCGCCGTCGTCATCGCCGTCGTCCATGTCGTCGGCGCCCGAGTCGGTGCTGACGTCGTCTGAGTCGTCATCACCGCAAGCCGCGGCTATGAGTGAGAACGACAAGAAGACGCTCAACAGGAGCAGTAGTTTGCGCATTGGTCCCTCCAGGGTCCGAATAGAAGATTGGGTGTCGTCGATGACAGTATCGCGAACTGCTGCCTGACGCTTAACTCACAGGACACTCATATTCCTCATATTCCTCGGGCGCTCCTCCAGCGAGCGTGGCGCACCATCAGGTCGAGGGAGCGGACCGCTCTGCCGGCCGAGGCATGGCACATCTGACCGGCTGCCCTCATCGTGGCCGGCCCGGGAGTGTCGGGCCGGGTGTTGGCCAGTTCGGTGGCCACCAGCACAGGAGTGCTCGTGCGCTCGGCGACAGCGGTGGCGGCTTGGGCGTAACGCGTGTCCTGGGTTTCGTGGAAGTCGACGATTCTTCTCAGGCTGTGATCCGGGAAGAAGGGCCCGCCGCGCATCATGGCGGCGACGTTGGACTGGATACCGAGTCCGAGGAACAGCACGGCGTCGACTTCGCTGTGGCCGGCGACCATCTCGAGGATCTCCGGCACTGTGTCACGGGTCTCACCGCCTGCCATGTCGATCGGGTTGCCCCTGCTCCAGCGCGGCGGAAGCAGCTTGTCGATCTCCGTTCTCAGATCTTCGGGCAACGGGATCGGATCGAGCAGGGTGCCGGCCATCGCGTCGACAGCGGCCACGCCCCACCCGCCGACGGTGGTCACCACGACGACGCGGTTGCCGGACGGCAACGGCTGTGTTGCGAGAGAGGCAGCCGCTTCAAAAGCCTCCTCCGGGTCACGGGCGCGGATCACCCCTGCTTGACGGCACATGCCGTCGAACACCGCGTCGTCGGTGGCCAGGGCCCCGGTGTGGCTGGCCGCCGCCTGCGCGCCGGCCGTGGAGGCTCCCCCTTTGACCAGCACGATCGGCTTGGCCGACGAGACGGCGCGAAGCCGCTCGAACATGACGCGGCCGTCGTCGACTGACTCCATGTACACGAGGCTCACTGCGGTCTCGGGATCCTGGGCGAACCATTCGAGATAGTCGGCGACCCCGAGTTGCGCGGCGTTGCCGGCGGAGACAGCACGCGATATGCCGACCCCGCTCAGATGGGCCATGTTCAACAACGACGACACGAAATTCCCCGACTGGCTGACGACGGCTATGTTCCCGGCCGGCGCATAGGGCGCCACGATCTGGGCGCACATGCTCGAAGGAGTCGAGACGACGCCTTGCCCGTTCGGTCCTGCCAGCACGATTCCGAGTTCGTCGGCTGCGGCCACGAGGCTTCGCTCTGCGTCGATGCCGTCGGGTCCGGCCTCGCGGTAGCCGGCCGCGGCGATGAACGCGGCCCTCACCCCCTTGGCCGCGGCAGCGCGCAACAAGTCTTCGTTCAACGACGGGGGCGTGCAGACGAAGACCATGTCGGCCCGCCCGGCGGGCACTTCGTCGATGGACCCCAGCACTTCGCGGCCCAGGACTTCGCCTGGTTCGCGGCCCACTGGGAATATCTCACCGCGGTAACCGGCTGCCAGGAGGTTGTGGAGGCACACGAAACCGAATTTTCCCGGATGGCTTGAAACGCCGGTGACGATGACGCCGCGGGGATCGAACAGCGCGGAGAGGTCGCGGGTCGGGCGGCTGCTCGTCGGGCGGCGGGTCATTGTGCGACCTCCACCAAGGCGTCCACCGCCACGGGTCGGCCGTCGGCGATGATCAACGGGTTCAAGTCGACCGACAGAACCTCGGGGTGAGCAGCGCCCAGCGAGCACAACGCCATCAGCACATCGGTCAGGTCTTGGCGGCGCAGTGCGGGTTCGCCGCGGAACTCACCGAGCAGCCTCTGGGACTTCAGGTCGTCGGTCATCTCCTCGGCGTCGGCCTCGGTGATCGGAGCGAGGCGGAAGGCCACGTCGCGGACGGCTTCGGCCAGCACCCCGCCGATGCCGAGCATCACCGTGAGACCGAACTGCGGGTCTTTGTGGAGGCCGCAGATCAACTCGCGGCTGCCCTCGACCATCGACGAGACCAGGAGTTCTACGGCTCCGTCGCTCGGTTCGGCTGCGGCCAGCAGTTCGTCGCACGCGGTTCGCAGGCTCTGTGGATCGTTGATCTGAAGTCGCAGGAGACCTCGCTCGCTCTTGTGGGCGATCTGGCGCCCGCACAGCTTGGCTGCGACAGGATACGTGACGGACTCGTCGGCCTCGAGAGCATCGAGGATCGCCTCGGTGGTCTCGCCGGTGACGAAGCGGGAGACGGCCACTCCATGCTCGGAGACCAGGCGTCTCGATTCGGCTTCTGACAGGGTTGTGCTCACCGCGTCGGGTATAGCACGAGCTGGCGCTGTTCTCGACCCACCCCCGAAATCCGCGGGGTGTCAGAGATCGTCAGCGGTTGTCGGTTGTCATCAGCGGTCCAGTCCGCAGGAGTCGCCGGGAAACTTGTCGCGGTTGCGGGCTGTCAGGGTGTATACGGGTTTGGCGATCCACGAGGCTGGGGGACGCACCAGCACAGCACCGATGAGCCCCCAGAGGCCGCCGGCGGCTTTGAGCGCGTGCCCGATGGCCAGGTGACCACGGTATTTTCTGCCGGATTCGTCGATCCACCATGCCGCTTCGTCGACGTCGGCAACAGTCAGCTGCAATTCGGCCAGATCCAGTGTCTGCCAGGCTCTTGTATGCGCCCCGCGTGCTTCGATCCAGCGAGCCGAAGCCGTGCAGAACCCGCAGTCACCGTCGAAAACAAGCACGCTGTCAGTGTAGGCCGGACGCTGAGAAGGCGGACTTAGACGTCTAGCGGGTTGCGCCAGCGAAGTCCGACGAAACGGGTGAAGTCCGTGTCGTTGGAGTGGACCTCGGCTTGATGCTCGATGGCAAGTGCTGCGATGTGTGCATCAGTGACGAGGTTGCCGCCCACGCCGGCTTGTGCGAGCGCGTCGCGGAAGATCCCAAGATGTTGCGTTCCCGGGTTCAACGGCACGACGTTGGGCGAATCGAACCATCTCGTCACGTAGCCGACGGCTTGGTCGGGCGATGCGGGATGGTGCAACACGCTGGGATGTGTGAGCAGCCGGACGAACCCCGTGGCAACCAGCCACGGCATTCCCACCCGCTCGCTCCCGTTGACCAGATCCTCCCACCATTGCCGGGCGGGTCGGTGCAACGGCGTCCCATCGCTGTGGGCGTAGACGAGCAGGTTGAGGTCTGGGACGATCATCAGGTCTATGTCGGCCCGGCCTCGTTCGCTTCGAGCGCGTCGTTGAGCTGGTTGAGGCGCAGAGGGTCGACACCGTGCCGCAAGCCGCTTCGATGTGGTTCGACCCGGTACGGCGTCCGCGGTTCGACAGCGGCCGGGGACAGGCCGCGGCGCAACGCGTTGTTTACCACCTGCTTGAAGGGCTGGTCGAATTGCCTCGCCCGGTCCTTCAAAGCCTCGGCCACATCGTCGTCGAGCGTCAGAGTCGTGCGCATTCAGACATCTTGATGCTCTAAATCATTGATGTCAAGATGCTTTCCAGTTCAGTGAGTTCAAAGTGCCTAGTTGCGGCCGAGGTTGGGCTTGCGACCGTGGTTCGCCTTGGTGCGCCGGGCCTTGGCCTTCTTCTTCTGGGTGCGCTTGGACATGGCAGTCAGGTTATCGGCGGAATGCGAGTCTGGCGCGGGCGGTCAAGCTGCTGCGTGGCTTGCCGTCCAGGAGAGCAGTTCGTCGTAGTGCCAGGTGTTGATGATGTCGTCGATCGGAACGCCGCAACGCGCCGCCTTGTCGGCGCCGTAGGGCTGCCATTCCAGTTGCCCGGTCGCATGCGCGTCGCTGTCGATGGCGATCTTGCACTCCCACTGCAGGGCGATGTCGAGCAGTTCCTCGGGCGGATCTTGACGCTCGGGACGGCAGTTGACCTCCACGGCGGTGTCGAACTGAGCGCAGGCCGCGAAGACGATCTCCGGGTCGAAGTCGCTGGGAGGGCGGCCCGAGCCGACCAGTTTGCGGTTGGTGAGGTGGCCCAGCACGTCGGTGTGGGGGTTGGCGATGGCTGTGACCATGCGCCGAGTCATCTGATCGGCGGGCAAGCGCATCTTCGAGTGCACGCTCGCAACAACAAGGTCTAGGCGGCCGAGCATCTCGTCGGACAGGTCGAGCGTGCCGTCTTCGAAGATGTCGACCTCCATTCCGGTCAGCACCCGGAACGGCGCCAGCTCCGAGTTGAGCGCTTCTATTTCGGCGAGCTGTCGGGCGAGGCGCTCTTCGTTGAGGCCGTGGGCGATTGTGAGGCGGGCGCTGTGATCGGTGACGACCATCCATTCATGCCCCAAGGCGATTGCCGCTTCGGCCATTTCGCGAAGCGTTGCACCCCCGTCTGAGGCGGTGGTGTGGGTGTGGCAGTCGCCGCGGATCGCGGCCATCACTGCGCCTCCTTCGCGCATCGGGATACGGCTGCGCTCCTCTAGTCGGGCCAGGTATCCGTCGGTCTCGTCGTTGAGCGCTTCGACGATCACCGTGGCGGTCGACTTGCCGATGCCGGCTAGGTCGGTGAGCGTGCCGGCGGCCGCTCGTTCGGCGATCTCGGTCGCCCCGACCTGGTGCACGACCTCGATCGCGTTCTGAAAGGCGCGAACTTTCTGCTGCGGCGCCAGTTCGCGGTCGAGGTAGTGGATCGCCTGCTGCAGCGCTCGAACCGGCTCCATGTCTTTCACCCTAGGGTACGTTTCGTTCCCAAGTCCTCCGAATGTGGCGACGACATGGTCTCGGAGTTGCTTGGGACCTATCATCTCCGCTGGTACCTCCGACTGATTCGTCTGAGTATCTGACGCCTGAGGCTCAGGCCCGGATGCGGATTGATGAGCAGCTCGCGTCATGCGGCTGGGTCGTGCAGGATTACAAGCACGCGGCGATTGCTGCTGCGCGGGGTGTCGCGGTACGCGAAGTGCCGACGGAAGCCGGCCCGGCTGATTATGTCCTGTACGTCGACGGTCAGGCTGTGGATGTGATCGAGGCCAAGAAAGCTGGCAGCACTCTCACCGGTGTGGAACCCCAGACTGCCAAGCACCAGGCCGCTTATTCCGATGAGTTGCCCGCTTTCTTCGTGGACGACGCGTTGCCGTTCGGTTATGAGTCCACGGGTTCGGAGACCCGTTTCACCTGTGGGCTCGATCCAGTCGCGGCCAGTCGTCGGGTGTACAGCTTTCATCGGCCCGAGACTCTGGCTCGTTGGCAGGAGGACTTCATCAATGGTCGTGGTGCCGCGGTTAGGATGAAGTCGGCGGGCGCCAGTGAAGGGAGGCGATACCCGTGGCAATTCGCAGCGCACCAGACACCGAACGTTCTGAGACAGCCCGTCGCGGCACCGAGATCTACGAACGTGACATCAAACCTGCGCTAGACGACAGCAAGCATGCTCACTATGTCTCTATCGACGTTGACACTGGTTGCTGGACGATTGCGGAAACGCGGCGTGCTTCCATCGATGAACTGTATGAACGGTGGCCGGACGCACGTGACGTGTGGATGTTGCGCGTCGGTCACCGCACTTTGATCAACCTCGGTGGCCGCCCGCTGCGGGACTCTGAGTGATCGAAGGCCGTGTCAACGCACGACTCGAAGCGACCCTGTCCCTCGATGTCCAACGGCCTGGAGGACGGCCGTGTACCATTGAGGCTGTAGTTGACACCGGCTACAGCGAGTTTCTCACCCTGCCGCCTGACCGGGTGGGCGAGCTTGGCCTGACCCGCAAGCACCAAGGCAGTGCCAGGTTGGCGGATGGCAGTGAGATCGCCTTTGAGGTCTACGATGCCGAACTTGTCTGGGACGGTCAGATGGTCGCTGTGCTCGTGGATGAAGCCGAGACCACGCCGCTCGTAGGCATGGCCTTGCTCGAAGGCCACGAGTTGCGGATCGAGGCGCGTACCGGCAGCCGTGTCCTCATCGACTCGCTCCCCGCATGACCGCAGAGCTTCCGCGAGGATGGGAGATAGCTCATCTTGGCGATCTGTGTGCGCCCAGAGTGGGCAAGGTCATTCCGGCGGAGGATGACTCGCGCCCCTACCTATCGCTCGACAACATCGCAAGCGAGGTGGGTCGCATCGACGGATGGGAATGCGCGAGCGACTATCGATCGCAATCGGTCGAACTGTGACTGGGAGATACCGCCTACGCACGCTTGCGTCCGTACCTCAACAAGGTCGCCAGGGTCGACCGTGAAGCGCTCGGTTCGGCCTTCGAGGGTAGGAAGTACGAAGTCGATAGCTCGCGGCAGTTCCGATTGTCTCATGGTGAGAAGCTTAACTCCGCCCATGGACGCGGCCCCAAGATTCCCCTACCCCCCACCGGGACTGTCAGTTTTTTTGTGTGTCGGGCTGTGATGGTTTTCATTGGGTGTGGTC
>JAPOYA010000021.1 GCA_026706815.1 Acidimicrobiaceae bacterium
CGCTCACAGGCCCCGCCTTCCCCGCGTGGAACGCCGTCAGGGCCTCCACCACAGACCACACCGTCACAAACCGGAACCCAGCGCACAAAGCCACCACCCGCCCACCGCCCGCCCACCGCTCAACGGCCGAACCAGAGTCGGGCGGCGGTCCGACCGAGGACGGCTGCCCGGGTCGCCGGGTCGAGCCCACAGGTCGCATCAACGGCCAGCGCGACCAGCTCGCAGTAAGCACGATCACGCACCTGAGGATGGTCCGAACCCCAGACGACGCGACCGGCGCCGAACAAGTCAAGCAGCCGCGAGACCACCGACCGCAGGCCGACCGCAGCCGCCTCGAACACCCAAGAGCTGAGCTTGACGACCAGATTGCCGCAACCGGCGAGACCCACAAGAGCCCGATCATCTCCCCCGACCGCCGTGAAGCCGCAGTGGTCGACGGCTATCTCACAATCGGGTGCGGACGCGGCGAGACGGACGACCGCCGACAGCTCGTCGGGCAAGCAGCAGACACTCGCTCCCACCCCCAGATCCCGGCAACGGTGTAGCAGATCCACAGCAAGATCGTCGTGCAGCCACGGGTCGGGGATCGAGAACAGCCGCAGCCCCGACGCCCCTTGCGCTGCGACCCCCTCCAACAGGCTCACCGGGTCCTCAGATCTTCGGCCCACTGCGCTTCGGCCCACAGCAGCCATTGCCCGCCAGTCGTCCCCGAGCGAGCGGGCCGCTTCGACAACCAGCGAGTTGTCGTAACCATGGGCGCCGACCGCCTGCACCAGAACGCCGCCCGACACACCCGCTGCCCGCACACGCGCAGACACGGCCGCCGGGGACGAATCAACCTGTTCCCACCAGCGGACATTCGGGTTGCCCGTGAGGTCGTCCGCACAGGCCGCTGCATCGACGACATGCAAGTGCGCGTCAATCATCCCCCCGTCAACCGAGCAGACACCCTCAAGATCAGCCGGCGCATCACTCATCGCCGAACCGTACCTCGGATGCAAACCGTGCCGCGGGAACGCCCCGGGCCCCGAGCGGCCCCGTGAGCGAAGCGAACAAGAGCGGGAACGCCCCGGGCCCCGAGCGGCCCCGTGAGCGAAGCGAACAAGAGCAGGCCGGCAGATAGCATCCTTGAAGTGAAACGACACGAGGGCGACCACTGACTGGAACTCCAGACCGGGTCCGCATAGGCCCGACCGGTCTCGCAGCCCGTTTCGTCCTCTCGGATATGGGGCGCGGGTTCGTCGCGTTCCGCTTCCAGGCCTACCGCTGGATATACGCCAGCTTCGTCATCCAGCAAATCGGCTTCTGGATGAGCCACCTCACACTCCAGGGCCTCGTCGAGGAACGCAGCAACGGCGACACGCTGGCGATCACAGCCCTGTTCGCAGCCCTGTTCGCGCCGGCGCTGTTCGTGGGCCCGTTCGGCGGCGTGCTAGCCGATCGCGTCGAGCGCAAGCTGGTCGTCACCCTGTCGTACTACGCCTCCGCGGCCTCGGCCGGCGGACTGGCGCTGCTCACCGGCATCAACGACGCACCCCCGCTGTGGGCTGTCTACGCCCTGGCATTCACCCTGGGAACGACATTCTCCCTGCTGGGCCCCTCGGCCGGCGCGCTGGTCGTCAACTCGGTCTCGAGCGACGCAGTGCAAAGCGCCATCTCCCTGCAGGCCGCGGTGCAGAACCTGACCCGAGTGGTCGGGCCGATCATGGCCGTCGAGATCATCGGCTCGGGCCGCTTCCACATCGGTTTCACGGGATTCGCAGCAGCGTCGGCGCTGGCCGGTCTCATGATCACCAGAGTCTCCGTCGACGCCCACGACGTCGTGGTAGACGGCCTGGGCGTGCTCGGACGCATCCGCGACGGCTTCCGGCATGCCCGCGAGCGGAAACCCGCCCTGCTGGCCATCGCCACGACCGCTGTGGCGTCAGTCTTCGGCGTCGCCCACACAGCACTGGTTCCGAGCTTCACCCGCGAGATCCTCGAACAGGAGGCGGGGCAGTTCGCCAAGGTCGTCGCCGCCACCGGACTCGGCGCAATCGTCGGGGCGCTCACAGTCGGATACAGCAAGGCCGAGCCCAGCCTGCAGCGAGCATCGATATCACTGCTGTTCTACGGTGTGTGCCTGGCCGGATTCACAGCCTCTGAACAGCTGGAGACGGCGATGGCCTGGCAGCTGGGAGTCGGCTTCTGCTACTTCACGACCATGACGACCCTGCAGACCATGCTGCAACAGGTCGTGTCCGACTCTGCTAGGGGACGCGTCATGTCGCTGTTCGTCATCTCCTGGGGCGGGGTGGTCTGGATCGGCACGCTCATGCTCGGAGCCCTGGCCGACTCCAACGGCCTCGGCCTAGGAGTCAGGCTGACTCTCCTGGGCGCGTCCGGCGTCATAATCTGCTACGGGCTGGCAGTGGCCGTGATCTCGAAGGGGATGCCCACCGGCTCCGATTATCCCGAATAGTCCGCTGCGCGCAGGGCGCGTAGGGTGGCGCCGTGGAGCTCATCGACCCGCGTCCGCTCGACATCCTCGACGACGACTTCTACGTCGATGACCCCTACCCGCGGTACGGCTGGCTGCGCGAGCACTCGCCGCTGCACTGGGACGCCATCAACGAGCTCTGGGTCGTCAGCCGATACGAGGACGTCGTCGAGATCGAGAAGAACAAGGCGGTCTTCATCAACGCCGCAGGCTAACAGGCAGTGCTCGCCTACACCGCGGCGAACCGCGACCCAGCGCAGTTCGACGACCCCGAGACGTTCGACGTGACCCGCACCCCGAACCACTATGTCGCCTTCGGCTTCGGAACCCACTTCTGTCTCGGGGCGTCGTTGGCGCGCCTAGAGATCCAAACCTTCTTCGAGCATTTGGTCGCACGAGTCTCAGAGCTGCGGCGCATCGGTGAACTGCCCCATGTCGAGATGCCCAACGCCTTCGTCTTCGGCCTCAGAGAGTCTCACATGGCCTTCACGCCCAAATAGAGCCTTCACGCCCAAATAGAGCCTTCACGCCCAAATAGACCCGACCCGCAACTCTGAAGTAGACCGTAGGCGCGCCGCGCAAGCACCGGGATCGGCGAGATCGGCTGGAGGAGCCATGTCTGATTTGTTCAGTTATACCGACAAGCGGGTGGTGCTGACCGGCGGCGCGACCGGAGTCGGGGCCGCAGCGGTGGAACTGCTCGCCGACCTCGGCTGCCGCGACCTCACCGTGCTCGACATCGCCGAGCCGACAGGACCGGCCACACGGCACATACCCACCGACATGTCCGATCCGTCGTCAATCGATGCAGCCACAGCCGATATCGGCGGCGGAGTGGACGTGCTGTTCAACAATGCCGGGGTGGCCGCAACCCACGCTGCGGACTTCGTGATCCGGGTCAACTACCTGGGACTCCGCCGGCTCACCGAGGGGCTGCTCCCCGCTATGAGCCGAGGCGGGGCCATCGTCAACACCGCCTCGATAGCAGGACAGGGCTGGCCGCAGAACCTCGCTGAGATCCAGGAGTTGATCGCCATCGACGACTGGGACGAAGCACTCTCGTGGCTCGCCGACAACGACGAACTCGTCAGCGCCGACTCCTACAGCTTCTCCAAACAGCTCGCCCAGGTGTGGACGATGCACAGCTCGGCCCGAACCCGCAACGAGTTCGGAGTGCGGACCAACTCGGTGTGCCCGGGACCGATAGACACGCCGCTGATGGACGACTTCATCAAGACCATGACCGAGCAGGTCATCCAATGGACCATCGACCAGACCGGCGGCGCCATGCTCACAGCCGACGACATCGCCCGCACGCTGGTCATGCTGGGCAGCGACGCTTCGATTGCCATGAACGGCCACAACACCATCGCCGACAACGGCTTCAGCGCCTCCATGTCCACCGGCCAGATCGACTTCTCCGCCCTGGCCTGACACCGTCAAGACGGTCAACTGCCAATCGTTCCACAGTTGTCGCCTGACCGACTCGAGCGGACTCGTGAAGAGAGTTGGATCTTTAGGTGATATGACAGATTAAATTGTGAATACTGTGGGTTTTCCGTATAATTGATCTTATGGATATCGATGAAGTTCAGTCTTCGGCCCTTAACGCCTTGTTGTCCTTCACCGCGGAGAACGTACGTTCCTGCCGCGACGAGGTACATCTGTCCCTGCACGGCACGCGCCTCGCCGAAGCGGGCGTTGTACGTCAACTAAGTGCAGCAGGCACAGCCAAGCCGATTCCCGTGCTCCCCGCTGCAGGTATCTTCGGGCTCAACGCTTCGGGAAAAACGGCGGTCCTAGAAGCAATCGACGACATGCGCGTCGTCGTGTCAGAGTCGTTCCGCCGCGCTGGGCCAAGTTCGCGTATCTTCCGCCGGCCATTCCTCCTTGATGACGAAAGCATCAAGCGGCCATCTCGCTTCGAGGTTGACCTGATCCTCGACAACGTACGCTGGCAATACGGCTTCGAGGTAGATGACCACCACGTGCTCGGCGAGTACGCCTACTACTTCCCTCACGGCCGCCAAGCCAAAGTGTTCCACCGTGACGGGTCACACATCGATTTTGGTCACGCACTGCGCTCCGAAAGAGCCACACTGACGCGAGCGATGCGCGAAAACGTGTTGCTGCTATCGGTCGCGAGCGCGTTCGGAACGGAGGCTCTGGCAAACCTCTACACCTGGTTTGAGACATCGTTGGTATTTGCCTCGTCCCACAATCGGCCGGCTAGAACTCTCCTAGCAGCAAAACTCGTCGAGTCAGAGAATACGAGAGAGCGCCTTCTAAGCCTGCTGCGCTACGCCGACCTCGGCATCACAGGAATACACCGTGAGTCACTCCCGCCCGAAGAAGTCGAGCGACTACGTCAAGCAATGCGCCTTCTTCGCGGAGTCGACGAAGGCTCCGAAAGCGACGAACAGTTCAGCGTGGCAGACACTATCGCGCTGGCGCACTCGACAGCAGTGGGCGAAGCCAAGATTCCACCACAGGACGAATCCTTGGGAACACGGGTCTGGCTCGGCTTGGCCGGGATGTTATTGACGGTACTCGACGAGGGAGGCGTCATGCTTGCAGACGAGCTTGATGCCAGCCTTCATCCTCGACTTGTCCAAAACGTAATCGAACTGTTTCAGAGCAAACGGACGAATCCGCACTGCGCCCAGTTGATCTTCAACTCACACGACACAAACGTTCTCGGCGATAGTGACAAGCGGTCCGTAGGGCGAGACCAAATCTGGTTCACCGAGAAGGCCATGGACGGTGCATCCTCCCTGTACCCGTTGAAAGACTTCAGCCCTAGACAAGACGACTCCATAGGGCGTCGGTACCTACAAGGCCGCTATGGAGCACTCCCCTCACTTAACCCAGCCGACATCGAGCGAGCCTTCGTCGCCACAGGCAGATGAAACGCCCACCATCAACTCATCGCAGAGTCGACAGGAAACGCCGCGAGGAACGACGAACCATCAAGGTGTTCGCCGAGGGTGCAGTGACCGAATACGAGTATCTGAGGCACTGTGAGCGACGAAGCAGCGAGGCAACGTTCCATTGGGGCGAATATGGCATGGCGCCCATGACTCTCGTTGATCGCGCACGCGAGGACGTAAGGCGCAGTCGCCGATCCGCCAGACGCCACGGTTCGCCCGACTTTGACGAGATTTGGTGCGTGTTCGACATGGACAACCACCCAGACATCCCCAAGGCTCTATTCGAAGCCCGCCAAAGCAATATCCACGTGGCGCTGTCCAACCCCTGTTTTGAACTTTGGCTCGTACTGCACTGCGAGGATCAAAACGCCTTCATTGAGCGCAAAACCGTACAGCGACGCGCGTCTGACCTGGGGCTGATCAAGGGCAAGCGTATTCCAACAGAGGCCCTTGAGTTGCTCGAAGAGAACTACGAAGAAGCCAAACGACGGGCAAAGCATCTGATCGCTCTCCACGAGGGAAACGGCACAAAACCGCAATCGAACCCGAGCACCGATATCTGGCGCCTTGTCGACAGAATCCGACCGTAGGTCTCTTTGACGCTCGCAGAAACTTGAGCAAACGCGTCGGCTAGCCCAGATACCGTTGCGCGGCCCGTGGGCCGTAGGGTTGGCCGCAGTGACCGACGCAGCCGCGCTCATAGATCTCACCCCCAGCGAAGCCGACGAGGAATCGCTGCTCGAGGCTGTCCTCGAATGGGCCTCTGCGCGCGGCCTTGAACCGTACCCGCACCAGGAGGACGCCATCTTGTCGCTGCTGGCGGGAGACAACGTGGTGTTGGCCACGCCGACCGGGTCGGGCAAGTCCCTAGTGGCCATATCCGGCGCTTTCGCAATGCTCGCCAACAACAAGCGAACCGTCTACACCGCACCGATCAAAGCTCTGGTGAGTGAGAAGTTCTTTGAAATCGCAGCCGAGTTGGGCGCCGACAATGTGGGCATGGTGACCGGCGACGCGGCTGTCAACGCCGACGCGCCCGTGGTCGTCTGCACCGCCGAGATCCTGGCCAACCGGGCACTGCGCGAGGGCCCGAACCTGGACGTCGATCTGGTGGTGATGGACGAGTTCCACTACTACGGCGACCGCGACCGCGGCTGGGCGTGGCAGGTGCCCTTGCTGGAGCTGACCCGTCCGAGTTTCCTGCTGATGTCGGCAACGCTGGGCGACACCAGCGACCTGCGGACCGACCTCAGCACCCGAACGGGCCGTGACACCGCGCTGATCGACCAAGCGCCGAGGCCCGTGCCACTCGACTTCGAATATCGCGAGACGCCCCTGCTGGAAACGCTGGCAGATCTTCTCAAGGCACACAAGACGCCGGTCTACATCGTTCACTTCACCCAACGCGAGGCAACCGCGCGGGCCCAGAGCCTCACCAGCCTCGACGTCCTCGCCAAAGACGAGAAGGAAGCCGTGAGCGAGGCGATCGGGGGGTTCCGATTCGATACTCCGATCGGCAAGGACGTGTTGCGCTTCGTGAAGGCCGGGATTGGCGTCCACCACGCCGGCCTTCTGCCCAAATACCGGCTGCTCATCGAGAAGCTCGCGCAGCAGGGCCTGCTCAAGCTGATCTGCGGC
>JAPOYA010000018.1 GCA_026706815.1 Acidimicrobiaceae bacterium
GCCGGCGGCGGGGTCGTCTGCGCCGACGCCACCCGATCCTGTGACACCGACGCCAACGGAACCAACGCCATCACAACGAACGACAACGCAACCCGGCGCCAACCACAACAACCAGCAGACCGCGACATGGCGGGCCTAACCGCGCCCCCACGACGCGAGCGCCGCGTCAGACCAGAAAGCGGGGGGGGGGGGGGTTAACTCAGACACAGCACAACCACCCACCGCGCCGAAACACAGAGCCCGCCGACAAGACGACACACCCCCGTCCACACGACTCCTCCGTCCACACACCGCAACCCTATACCCCAAGGGCCGACCCAGCAACAGAGGCTCGCAACCCAACACAGGCCCGAGAGCCGGCCTCGTTGCTGCAAGCGCCGGTTGGCGACCCGGAGGCGGGAAGTGCTAGACATTGGGCGTGGACAATGATCTGAGAACCTCATGGGACCGGCTGTGCGACGCTTTGAAAGAGTCGGTCGGCTACATCTTCGACCCCGAGTTGGGCGCTGAAGCCTCCGAGCAGGCTGAAGGGCTCCGCCACCACCTGCGGATGCTCTACTACACCGCCGACCGGGCCCTGGAGAACGGCGACCCGGACCGGCCCGAACTAGGCTGGGCGTATCCCTTCAAGGTGGGCCTGGACAACCCGGACGGGCTGTACCAGTCGGTGCCCATGGACCTGAACCACAGCTATCGCCTCACCGGCCGGATCGACACCCTGCGCTATCTGGGGCTCGCGTTGATGGACTACCGGTCCGGACGGGGAAGCCTCCTCCAAGTCCTCGACCTGGGCACCCCCAACCTGACCGACATCGGCGATGGTCGCATCGACGTCGTCTTCAGCCCCGACCCCGACCCCGGCGACCACATCGGCGACTGGTTCGAGGTGGAGCCCGGGGCGTATCGGCTGCTCGTGCGCCAGTTCTTCTCCGACTGGGCAACCGAGAACCACGCCGAACTGCACATGGAATGCCTCACTCCGACCGAGCTTCCGACCAGGCTCGACCCGGAGACCGTTGTCGAGCGGATCAACCAGATCGCCAAGGAGATGAGCAAGGCGCCCAAGTTCTGGGCCGACTATGCAGTGGGTCACCGCGACCGGGGCGAGATCAACTCGTTCGACCACGTTGAAGGCAGACACAGCGCGGTCAGCGACGGCGGCAGCGCCCAGCAGTCCTACGGCGGGTGCTGGTACGAAGTGGGCCCCGACGAGGCCCTGCTGCTCGAAGTGATCCCACCCGACTGCCTGTACTGGAACATCCAAACCGGAGACACCTGGTTCCAAAGCCTCGACTACGTGAACCTCCCCTCCACCATCAACGACTCCCAAGCCCGCATAGACCCAGACGGCGTGCTGCGGGTGGTCGTCTCACACCAAGACCCCGGCATCCAGAACTGGCTCGCCCTGGGCGGCTGCCCCAGAGGACTGCTCGCCTACCGATGGAACAACTCCGACACCACCCCAGTGCCCGCGTTGAGCCTGATGCCGGTCTCCGAGATCGCCGGCCGCCTCCACCCCGACACGCCCCAGATCAGCACAGACGAACGCGCCGCACTCAACGCCGAACGACGCCGCCACGCGCTACGCCGCTTCACCCGATAACCGGAACAACCCCCGCACTCCCCAACTCCCTGAGTGGCTGGGCGGATAGGCGGGCGGCTCTAGTGTTGCCGATCCATCCGATGTCTATGTGCTCTCTCATCTCCCGACGCAGCCACAATGCGGTCCACCACAATGCGGTCCACAAGATCAGGACTGATCCGATGTTCATGTCAAGAACGGTATTATCAGTGCGCCTGCCTCGGTCCAGCCGAACCAGACTCCGCTGCCGACAACAGCGCCTGCGACCGCGACGACGCTGCCCACGCCCCACCGCCTCATAGCGTCCATCTTGTGAGACAATTCCACGAACTGTGCTGTGGTTTGCTTGGCCGACTCCGCGATCGCCACATGCAGCCCGCCGATCTCTTTGTGGACCTCGCCGATCTTCTCGGCGAACTCGCCTCTGACCGCAGTGAACTCAGCTGCCACCTTCGCGAACTCCGCCGCCGTCGAAGCGGACTGCGCGTCGAACTTGGCCTCGGCCCATTCCTTGAGCGCTGCGAGGTCGTCTTTGGTGGCGATCTCGTGCCAGTCGAACGGCGGTGTGTTCTCCATCAGCTGTGTCGCCTCCTCCTCCCCGATCACGCTGGTCAACTTGTTGAGGATCTTCAAACGCATCGCTTCGCTCATCGCCACAATCCGCCTCCTTGCATCGGTTCTGTTCGATCAGGAGGAAGTTGCCGCCATCGCCGGGCGAGTACCGAACCCTACCACACCCCTGAGCGAGAAACCCCAAAATACGGCCAAGTTCACGCTACGCCGTCATACGCCCTCGTCCAGGTTTGCGATCACCCCTAGCAGGCTGCGGAGTTCAGGTCCTCGCCGGTATCGTCACGCTGGCAGCGCATGCGGGGCTGTCGCCAATATGGTTGGTCGCCGCGACCTGTACGGCATAGGAACCGGGCGGTAGACCACGAATGGAGTAGGTGCCGGTCGTGTGTTGGTGATGGTCGCCTACCCCGTGCCCCGCTCAACAAATTCGTGGTCGAGTACCAGATCACGGTGTAACCGATGGTGTCGCTCGGCGTGTTCGCCGGGACCGCGGTCCAGACCACGTTGATCGTTCTGTTGTCACTGGCGAGGGTGGCTGCCAGCTGGCTGGTGCGTTCGGGTGCCGGTTGCGCCGACGAAGGTCATGGTCACGACTGTCCACCAGTCTCTTCACCTGGACACCCCCGACCAACACTGAAGGCAGCCCCGTCACCAGGTACAGGCTGACCTGGTCGGCCAGCAGGGTTGCAGGAGTGCCGAACCCGCTGGCCGACGGGTTCTTCATGCCTGGCCCATTCAAGGTGTCGAGCCAACGGGGACGCAATGCCGACTAGTTCATCAAACCGTTAGCCTTACCGGTTGAATGCGGTCTGTGAGCAACAATCAAGCGAACAAAGCTGCACAGTTGATTCGTTCTTCCCTTCTGGGCGAACTCAGATTACTGCTTCCTAACGAGCATGAAGAAGCGCTCAGTGTGGTACGCGCGTATCGCGACGATCACAAGTTGGCTTTGGTGACAGCGAACAACGGCCTTCGTTCCTGTCTGCGCACATTGGGCCTCGAAGGTGAGGTTACGCAGCGCCTGAAGCGAGTGCCTACCATTGTGGACAAGCTTCGGCGCCAGCCAACGATGAAATTATCGCAGATGCATGACATCGGAGGGTGCCGTGTGGTGTTGGTGTCTGCTGATGAAGTAGAGAAAGTCAAAGCCAGGTTCGCGAGAAACAGCCGTAGCCGAAACGGCAAGGATGACAAGATCATCGATTACGTCATGTCTCCACGCTCATCGGGTTACCGCGCGGTGCATCTGCGAACCTTCTACCGAAACCGCAAAGTCGAAGTCCAGTTGAGGACATCAGGCCAGCATGCGTGGGCGGTTTTCGTGGAAAATCTCGGGGAAGTCTCTAAACATGACCTCAAGAGCGGTGAGGGTCCTCAGTCGGTCCTGAATTGGTTGCGTAAGCTTGCCGACGGGATAGCTCACGAAGAAGCCGGGATGGTGTTGGATGAGACTTTCGGGCACGAACTGGCTAGGCTCGCGAAACTAGCGCAAAAAGACTTGAGAAGGACATGAGCGATCCCGGGAAGATTGTCTATTTCCTGATTCTGTTTGACCGTGATGTCGGCGAGCAAGTTGGGCTTTGGGAGTTCACGGATTCCACCGCAGCGGTGGCCGCTTACACTGCCGAAGAGGAAAAGTACGTGAGCCAACCGCACATGGACATCGTCTTGCTGGGATCGTCGAATATCGAAACCGTGCAAAAAACCCATGGCAACTATTTCGAAAGCGACACTGACTGGATCGCCAGTCTGGACACAATCACCGATCTTGACGCGTTGTCCCAGCTAAGCCAGCGAAGCAAGCGCAATCGAAAAGCTGCACCAGCCCGAGCCTCTTAGGCGTGCTGTTTCTCAGGCGGGACGAAGGTCTTAGGCATTTGGGTTGAGGCCGTTCTGGGTCGCGTAGGTGCACCAGGGCACAGCTGGACCCACAAACGGGTCTCCGTCATGGGCATATGTATCGGGTCATGCTTCTCTCGGAGGTCGGCGCGCTGTTGGGAAAAGTTAGAGCCCGAGGCCAAGACCTCGGGCTCTGAACTAGTGCTCAATTGCAATTGCAGCTAAGTGGCCGGCGGCCTCCTGCGCCCGGCGGAGAGCACAGGAGCCAGCCGACTACATCTTTTTGCTAGGGGGCAATGTTGAACGTTCCGACGGTACTTGCCGCGACACCTTTGCCGATGTCGTTGACCGCTTGGACGTTCACGTTGTAGGCACCGGGCATCAAGCCCTTCCTCGCTATCTCGTAGCTCTTGGAGGCTCGACCGTCAACCATCACGCTCATGGCGGCACCGCCTGGCAGGTTGGTTGATCCGCTTCGCCACCAAGTCACCACATAACCGGTCACATCGCTCATTGCGGCGGTCTGTGCGGCATGTGTCCAGGCCACGGTGACTGGACCGTCGGGAATCAAGCTGAGAGTGGCGGTGACAGTTGGGGCTGCGGGAACCGCCTTGGCGGTAACCACATTGGAGTACTGCCAAGCACCCTTGATTGCATTGGGCGTGGCATCACTTGCGCTGGAGCTGGCCGTGGCTCGGACACGAACCTCATACTTCATACCCGCGGTACCTGTGATGGTCTTCGTGAGCTTCGCTGCCTCGGTGGCAGAAACCGTTGCAGCCGGCCAGCTGGCAGCCACAGTCGGGTCGGCAGTCACCACACGGGACTGCATCTCGTACCCGGTAACCCGTGCACCATTCACGTTGGAGTGGGCAACCCGAGACCACGTCACCGAAATGGTCGCATCAGCGCCCGTGAGTGGGGCTACAACCGAGGCCGTGACAGATCCCGGTGCCGACGGACCATTCGTGCGGGGGTTGTCCGCGCCGTCTGCGCTAGTGGACTCTGCGGTCGTCCAATCGCTGTAATCGGTCACGCCGCCGATAGCGAACTTGGTTCGGACTTGGAAGTCGTAGTCCTTGCCCGCGCTGGCCGCGACGGTGCGCCGGACATCAGTGGCCGCTGCATTGACGGTTGCCCATGTTCCCCCACCCGGCGGCGTGCCGTAACGGATCTGATAGCCCGTTACGTTGGCCGCTGGTTGCGGATTCCAAGTGATAGTCATCCTATTTGAGACAATCTCTGCCACTACTGCGGTGGGCGCAGCTACTGGTGCGACAGGTGTCGCTGTAGCAAACGTGCTCCACGGTCCGAGATTCTCGGCCACATTGGCGGGTTTGCTATTCGAGGCACGGACTCGAACGTCGTACGACCTGCTGTTGTCCAGCCCTGTGATCGTGACAGTCCTAGCCCCGACATTGACGGTTCCGACGGTTCCGGCGTCCCAAGTAGCACCAGCTGGCGCGGTCGCGGTCTTGGATATCCGTGCCTGAACGACGTAGCCGCTCACGGGGTTTTTGCTGTTAGACGCCGGGAGTGCCCAAGAGACGTTCAGAGCTGCACCAGGATAGTCAACCGTCTGCCCAGCATTATACGGTGCCAAAGCGGCGCGCACGTTGGTCGGCGCCGACGGCACCGCGGCCGGAACACCTGCAACTGGTGCCGTTGCCGTCCCAGTGCCGACTGCGTTGACCGCGGCAACCGTGACCGTGTATCCGACCCCGTTGGTCAAGCCGGTGATCACGTAGGAACTGGTCATGGCGTCAACGGTGTGATCGCCTACTGGTTTGCCTGACAACCATGCCACCTTATAGCCAGTGTTGTTTGTGCCGGTCGGGTTCGTCCAGCTGACCAACAGAGACTTGTTGAAAGGGGTGACTTCCACAGCCGTTGGAGCTGCAGCGGACGCAGGCGGAGCACCGGTAAGGGTGATCGACGCGTAAGCATAAGAGTTTGAAGCCGGCGCAGGCACTGACTGGACCCTGACATCACAACTCATGCCCAGCAGAGCGATAGAGTCGCCAAGCTCCGCTTCTGCAACGAGCGGGACACCCGTGTCAGCGGTGTAAGCGATAGGCGCGAGATCCGTCCAGTCTGTCTCATCACCACATCGGTGCCCAATGGTGTAGCCCGTGAGGGTGGTGCTGCCAACTGTCGGCGTGCGCCATGAAATCTTCACGCCAGCCAATTTCTGCTGAGTAGCAGGGTTGCTCTTTTGGGTAAGTGTGAGCTCCTGGGGAGCGTCCGCGGGTGCCGGGCCAGGCCGGACAGGCACACCGGGAAGACCCGACGTCGGCGACGTCAGCGGGGTGATTGTTCCCTCCCCGACCTCGTTGACTGCCTGAATGAACACGCGGTAGTCCGCGGTGTTGTCCAAGCCCGTAACGGTGTGCGTTGTGACATCACCGACCTCTACAGTCTGAGGCGCTTCGCGGTTCTTGCTCAACTGGATCTTGTAGCCGGTGATCGGGCTGCCGCCGTCATCTGCGGGCGGCGCCCAAGACAGCGTCAGCGTGGTGCTGCCGGTCGTGACAGCGAAGTCGTTGACCTCACCGGGGACCGTGGCTGGAGCCTCCGGCGTGCCTGTGGCTTCGTCGGACCAGTCGCTTTGGCCGTCTTCGTTGACCGCGGCGACGCGGAACGTGTACGTTGTGCCCGCTTCGAGGCCGCCGACGGTTGTGGAGGTGCTGCGCACCGTGCGGCTGTCGGAGAAACCGGCGCCCCATTGGACGGTGTAGGTGTCGGCGCCTTCGACGGCGGTCCAAGACACGTCGAGGGCGTCGCCG
>JAPOYA010000057.1 GCA_026706815.1 Acidimicrobiaceae bacterium
CGCCCACGAGCACAACCGTGCCCGCCAGGTCCCGAGCTTCGAAACACTGCTTGTACACCTCGGGCAAGCCGATGGCGTCGATCGTGACATCCGCGCCGAACCCGCCGGTGTATTCCTGAATCTTCTCAACAGCGTCTTCTTCTCGGGAGTTGATCGTGTGGTGTGCTCCGAACCCCTTGGCCAGTTCGAGCTTCCGGTCGTCGATGTCGACGGCGATGATGTTGGACGCTCCTGCCAGCTTCGACCCCGCGATGGCGGCGTTGCCCACACCCCCGCAACCGAATACCGCCACGCTGTCGCCGCGGCCCACGCCGCCGGTGTTGATAGCGGCGCCGATCCCGGCCATCACCCCGCAACCCAGCAGTCCGGCTGCCGCGGGGGAGGCCTCGGGATCGACTTTGGTGCATTGACCGGAGGCGACAAGCGTCTTCTCGGCGAAAGCGCCGATACCCAACGCGGGCGATAGCTCGGTCCCGTCCTCCAGAGTCATCTTCTGTTCGGCGTTGTGCGTGCTGAAGCAGAGGTGGGACCTGCCCCGGTTGCATGCCCGACAGTCACCGCACACCGCCCGCCAGTTGAGGATCACAAAATCACCGGGAGCAACTTCGGCCACCCCCTCGCCAACGGCTTCGACCACTCCTGAAGCCTCATGGCCGAGCAGAAACGGGAAATCGTTGTTGATTCCGCCCTCGCGGTAGTGAAGGTCGGTGTGGCAGACCCCGCACGCCTGTATCGCCACGACTGCTTCGCCGGGCCCCGGATCAGGGATCACGATGTTTGCAATAGTGACCGGTTCGCCGACCGCCGCGGAAATTACTCCCTTTACCGTTTGTGGCATTGTTCTGCTCTCCGTGTATGTGACCGTCTGGATCTCTGACTTTAGCCCCACGCCTCAAATCAGTCGATCCCCATCTGTCGATCCGCACCTGGGCGAAGACCTACGGGGTTTCGTCGCGGCTGCTGGTGAGGAGGGGTTTGACGGTTTTCCAATCAGCGCGGACGACGTTGAGCATTGAGGAGCGACCGGCGGCCTGAAGGTCCTCGAAGGTGAGGTCGCTTAGTTCGTCGACGATCTCGGTGCAGCGGTCGAACAGCACGGTGTTGTCGGGGTCGAGGCCGGAGACGATCGCCAAACCGGTGGGCTCCACATCGACGGTCGTCACGGTCAGATCCGGACGGTGGTGGCGCAGTGCAACCACGACCTTCCAGACGTCGCCGGACCAGATCATGCTGGTTTGCTCTCGCGCGGAGGTCTCTGCGTCGATCGGGAGGCAATCGTGTATCAGGATGACACCTTGGGGACTGCTGTGGCGTTCGATGTTGGCCACGTCTCGCAGGGCCTGTTCGTACAGATGGAGCCCGTCGACGAAGGCCAGGTCGATCGGGCCTCCGAGCAGGCCGAACAGGTCCGGATCGCCGAAGAATCGGTCAGAGGTTGTCGGGACGATCACGGCGTTGTCGGGAGAGTTTTCGACCATTGGTTCGGGATCGACCCCGACAGCGTGGGTCTCGGGTCGCACGAGCGCCAGCGAATGGCCCCGGTGAACGCCGATTTCCAGGTAGCGCTGCGGTTCGAGGATCTCATGTGCCTGCCGCAGCAGCCGGTAGTAAGTGCCGATCTCGCCCATGTCAGCTGCTGCGCCGCCAGTGGACGCCGGTCCAGTCGACAGAGACGATCTCGTCGGTGATCTGGTGAGCGGCACGGTAGTCGTCGACGGCCTTTCGGCAAGGTTCCCAGGCGCCGTAGTCGTCTACCAGCACATATCCGCCGACGCTGAGCTTGGGATACAACGCAGTCAGGGCATCGGTGGTCGATTCGTAGAGGTCGCCATCGAGCCTCAGGATCGCCAACTGCTCAATCGGAGCGGTGGCCAAGGTGTCGGCGAACCAGCCTTCGAGGAAGCACACCCGCTCATCGAGCAGGTCGTAGCGGCCGAAGTTGGCTCGCACTTCATCAACAGTCACATGCAGGGCTTTCACCTCGGACATGTCATGGCCCTCATCGGCCGGGTATGCCTCGACATTGGGCACGGGCAGGCCGCTGAAGCTGTCGGCGACCCAGACCCGCCGTCGGGTGTCTCCCCACGCCTCGAGCATCCCCTTCATCAGGATCGTCACCCCGCCGCGCCAGACGCCTGTTTCAATAAAATCGCCGGGCACGGCGGCGGCCATCACCTGGTCAATGCACCAACGCACGTCTGCGAGCCGTTGCCGACCCACCATGGTCTCGGCCGTGGGCGGCCAGTCTTGGCCCTCGGCCCGCGCCTGGGGTTTGCCACCCTGTTTTGTCAGACGCCAGCCGTTGGCCTTGAGAACCGATCGAAGTTCATCGGAGCCCCCGGGCCATTCTGAGAGATCGACGTCGTGGGTCTCTTCGGCCAGAAAGAGCTCGCGTGTCAAGCACCCCATCAACAGATCGACATAGCGGTCGCGCGCTTCCTGGCGCGTGCCGGATCTTTCGCCTCTCTCAGCCACGCCCCATTATGGGTGTGAACTCGCCTCGATTGGTCCGTAACCCAGAAGGCCTGTCATGCCGAGAGAGTTCTTTGTGTGGTTCACAGGGTTGATTGTTGAGTTTTGAGGTATTTGGCTGCTTCTGTGTGCTGTGCCGCGAGGTGTTGGGCGTAGTGGCCAACTGTTGTGGGGTTTTTCCAGCGGCCTGCTTGCATGAGACCGGGCATGCTGATGCCGTGAGTCGGTTCATGCATCGCCGCAGGCTACGGACCCCAATCACATACACCTCACACAACCCGGCCCCAAACCACTGGAGGTCGACGAAAGAGAGCAGGCGTCGCTAAACGCGACACGGCCCTTGTGAGGAAACTTGTGCTTGTACCATTGGCCGCGATTATCCTCGCGAGCGTACTCGCAGTCGTACCAGTTAGCACTAGCGGAGTGCCAGTGTTGTCAAGCCTGGAGGCCCAACCAGCCGACGCACACGATCCGCTGATGACGATCCCTATACCGCGCACAGTATGCAGGGACGTATACAAGAAGGTAATAGTCGGGTCCTACCATCCCCTAGGACCGAGCCGACCAGCTCAGTACATCTATGGCTACCGTTGGGTTGAGGAATGCGGTACGGAGCACTTCTACATCACCATTGTTCACCCCCACTCGCACGGCTTCCGAGAAGAATGCACGTGGATGACCGTAGCCGCCAACGTCGCAACATTAGGTCTAATTGTTCGCATGTTGGGGAATAGCGCACTAGTTTGGGTGTGTCAGAATGTCCCAGATGTCCAATACGAAATAATCGAGCCTTGGCGTTACTAAGGTCATATTCAAAATACAGGAAAGGTAATGATAATCACTAAGATTATGAGGGGCAGGATTTTCACACTGCTCAATACTCGAGCTTTGTGGCCGTATGACATACCCATTGGGATTGCTGTATTTGCGCTGCTTTGGATGTACAGCCCGGCTTGGCTCACAGTCACGCTCTTTATCGTGGGCTGCGTTGTCCTTGCGACCCGGATCATCGTTGTGCTTGCCGCCCAGGCCCTGGGCCGTCGCCTAGCGGAGCGGCATGCGGAGCCTGAACCGGTGACCGAATAAACCCGCGAACCTTAGCTCACTGTGTTTTCACGATCACCTACATTGAGGTGCTTTCGGAGCATGATGAAGCTCACGCAGCGGGTAACGACGACCACGCTGACATAGACGACGACGTATTAGTTGCCAAGATCGACCTAGTTGCTGCTATTGAGGCAACCACTCAGGCTTGTGGATGACGGCCATTCACGTGACAGGGGACCCTGGTTTGGGTTCGGGGGCAAACTCTAGTGGTGGTTGTGACATAGCTGAGTGTAGGTGTCTGCGGCTGATTTCCAGTTGTGGAGTTTGCGGGGCATCGTGTTGAGGTTGTCTGCGATGACGGCGAGGTGTGCGGGGTTGGGGTTCGAGTCGCTGCCTTTGGGCAGCCGGCGTCGCAGCGGCTTGTTGGTTTGTTCGTTGGTTGGGCGCTGCCATGGTCAGCGGGTCGCAGAAGAAGACCTCGACGCCTGATGCGGTTTCGGTGTCTGAGCGTCGTGTCATCTCGCGGCCTTGGTCCCAGGTGGGTGTCTTGACCAGATGTGTTGGTTGGCGGGCCAGCGCTTTGGTGATTGCTTGGACTGTGGCGTCAGCGCGGTAGCCGTCGGGCAGCGGCACGGCCAAAGCGCGGCGGCTGGTTCTCTCAACGGCGGTGGCCGCCGCCGAGTTGTTGTTGTGGCCGATGATCAGGTCGCCTTCCCAATGCCCGGGCTCGTGCCGGTTCCTCGATGTGGACGGGCCGCCGGCTCAGCGGCCGGCAGTCGCCCAGCGGCGACCGTTTCGCCTGTTGGCAGCGTCCGCGGGGTTTGCGCCTGCGGTGTCGGCTGGGCAGGCGCCGCCGCCCTGTCGGGTCATAGCACGCCCGATAGACCGCCTCCGCGCTGATGGTCATGTGTCCGGCGCGCGGATCGGCGCTGATCGCGTGCGGCGACCAACGCGACTCCAACCGCTTCGCCGCCTCCGCGGCCAGCTCAACATGTCCGGCGAGCTTGGCGGCTTCGGGCGCCGCGCCCGCGAACACGCCGCCCTATGGGCAACATCGGCTCGATACCGCAGCGGCCGCCGCTGCTCGCCAACTCGCGCTGGACCGTCGACCGGTGACTGCCCAACCGCTGCGCTATCGGCCCGGGACCCAACCCCGCCTCTGTCATCGCCTCGATCACCACACGCTCGCCGAAACACAAACGCTGCGCCATACCCAAAACCCCCATCGGATCGGCTGCCGACTCGTTCAACCGGCCAACCACGGCCGACACGTCGCAACCACCGATGGAGTCCGCCGACCCTCCAGTGTTCGGTTCGTGTACAGCACCGATTCTGGAGGACTCCCGCGTTCAACCGCGGATAGCCCCCGCCCTCACACCACCCTCAAACGCGAAGAGCCGGTCAAGCCTAGCCAATGGTTCTCGGGTGCGTATTCCCCGACAGTCTACGCCCTTCAGATCTGGCAGGACGATTCACTGCCTTGCAAGTGCTCGCCGATTCCGTATCGTTGGAGCGGCGAGCACTATCGTCGCAGCTCCGATAGCTGGAATGAATGATTGGTAGCTAAATCCAGAGACCAACCAGTAAATCCCAATACATATTATCCCTGTCATAACTGCCAGGCTTAGATTGCGCAAAGACAAGACGGTTTCGGGTTCTTTTTTTCGATTCATGTTCATCAGGACTTTCTTGAAATTGGTAGCTAGATCACATTTCTATCAGGTTGCTATTTCCGGCCAGTATTGGTGGGCCAGAACCCACCTGGTGCATCCAAAACCCCACATTTTTGTACGATCTACGGCTCCATGGCCGCAATTGTAGCGCTTTGAGATACGCTTCGACGACCAGACACGTCTAATCTGTGGTCCGTCGTCTTTGCGTTAGCGAGTGGTTTGTTTGTGTTGGGTGGCGGACTCCATCGGTGGTTGCGACATATCGGCCATGATTGGCCGGTTGAACAAGTCAGCAACCGATCCGATGGTGGGTTTGGCTTGTGGTGACAGTGACGGGGTTGCCGAGGACGAGGGTACTTCGTTGGTTGCGCTTGAAGCGAGTGCCGCCGCGGCTGAGGCTTTGGAGAGTGCTGAGCAGCATCAGATTGCCGAGGCTGTCTACTACCACGACGTGAGCGAAGCGTTTCAACAAGTAGCCGCGGCTGCTGATCGGGGCGACGCGGCTGAGGCTGCGGATCTGTATCGCAAAGCAACCTGGCATGCGATCGCTGCGACCAGCGGCTCGAGTTTGGTAGAGGCCGTCGCGGACTATCCGGTTCCAGCAAGCCTGACCGATCCCTCATGTGTGGAGTTTGCGCATTATCATCCGGAGACCTCTTGTCATGTTCATTCCACGCGTCCTGCATGTCAGCCCATTCATGCGTTGATCTATCGGGTACATGACCCCGACGAAGAAACAGGCCACCGATACAGCACGGTAGATGCCTGCCCGACCCCTCAAGACGCCGCTGGTGTCATCAGAGGCGCCAGCGTCGCGGTGCTGGCCTGGCAACAAGCAGCCAGCACTGCCAACGCTGCTGCCGAAGCCTGGGAAGCGTTCTCTCAAACAAACCAGTAGCAATGTGGTGTTGCCGGTCACTGGCGGTACTCGACGCCGGGGAGGACGCAGAGCATCTCGTACAGCATGTTCGCGGCGGTGAGCGAAGTGGCTCCGCTGGCGTCGTAGATGGGTGCCACCTCCACAAGGTCGCAGCCCACGAGATCCAGGCCCAGACAACCACGGATGATCTCCAGGGCTTGAATCGTGGTCAGGCCTCCGATCTCCGGTGTTCCGGTACCGGGAGCGAACGACGGGTCGAGGCCGTCGATATCGAAGCTCAGATAAACCGGTCCCTCCCCGAGTTGGGCACGCACTTCGGCCATCAGCGGTTCAAGGCTCCGATGCCAGCAGTCTTCGATCTGAACCACCCGGAACCCCTGCTCGCGGGACCAGTCGAAGTCATCCGCGGCATAACCGGTGCCGCGCATCCCGATCTGGACGACGCGGGGACAGTCGAGCAGCCCTTCCTCCACAGCACGGCGAAACGGTGTGCCGTGAGCGATCTTCTCGCCGAACATGGTGTCGTTGATGTCGGTGTGGGCGTCGATGTGAACGAGGCCAACGGGCCCGTGTTTGGCGGCTATGGCCCGCAGAATCGGCAGCACGATGGTGTGATCACCGCCCATGGCCACGGTGATGAGGTCATGGGTCAGCAGCTCCTCGAAATGGCCGGTGATCCGTTCGACTGCATCGGTCAGGTTGTACGGGTTGGTGGCCACATCGCCCACATCGTCGATGCGCAGGCTGTCGAAGGGAGCGGCCCGCGTCGCCATGTTGTACGGACGCAGCAGCACCGACTCTTCGCGGATGCCTCGGGGGCCGAACCGGGCGCCAGGCCGGTTCGAGGTGCCGATGTCGAAGGGCACGCCCACGACAGCAACATCCAGATCTTCTGGCGACGATGTCGCAGGCAGGCGCATGAACGTGGCGATCCCGCCGAATCGCGGCATCTCATTGCCGCCCAGAGGCTGAGGGTTGTCGCTCATCTAGGCCTTTCCTGCTGGTCACCGACAACTAGTCCTGCTGGCCACACGCCCGGACGCGCAACAACTTAGCGAACTTCTCCTGCGAGCCGCATCTACGATGAGACATGGCCGAATCCGCCGAACCGAGGCGCTCAGTCGGACGACTGCTGTGGACACCTATCGGGCTGCTGGTTCTGGCCCTCGCGGTGATGTGGGGAATCGAGATTGTCGACACACTGGTGTTGGACGATCGCCTGCAGGGCAACGGCATCCTCCCTCGGCGTCGAGACGGACTCGACGGCATCGTCTGGACGCCTTTCCTCCACTCGGACTTCGGCCACGTCGCATCCAATTCACTGCCGCTGTTGGCCCTCGGCGGCCTAGTCGCAGTTCGCGGGATGCGCTACTGGGCCCTGGTGACTCTGACGGTGATTGTTGTCGGCGGGGGATTGACCTGGGCGCTGGCCGGATTCGGCAACCACATCGGGGCGAGCGGGGTGGTCTTCGGGTATTTCGGGGCGATCCTCGCTGCTGCCTTCTTTGAACGCCGGCCGCGAGCGCTGGCTTCGGCATTGCTGGTGATCGTCTTCTACGGCGGCATGGTGGCCGGGATCGTGCCCCAGGAGTACATCTCGTGGGAGGGCCATCTATTCGGCATGGGCGCCGGCGTCATCGCCGCCCGGGCGATGGCCGAACCGCGTCGCCAGCGGGCAACCGCACCCGACAACCCCGAGCCCTGGGAGCTCGACGAACCCTGGCTCAACTGAGTCCCGGCGGCGGCTGGCGTTGGGGGCTCCGGCTACGCCTGGCAACAGCAACGCGTTTGGAGGGCTCCGGCTACGCCCGGCAACAACAATACGCCCGGCGACAAAGCAGTAGGATGGGGCGCTCCACTAGTTGAAATCAGGAACCAAAGATGAAATTCGGTCTGGCGTTTGCCAATGTCATGCACTTCGGCACCGGCGAGGGTGCCAAATTGATCGGTCGAGCCGCTGAAGCGGCGGGCTTCGAATCGGTATGGACGGTTGAACACATCATCTATCCCGAGGGTTATCAGTCGATCTACCCCTACGACGACAGCGGGAAAATGCCTGGGACCGGGGAGAACCCGATCCCCGATCCATTGATCTGGCTCGGTTTCGTGGCTGCGCACACCACTAGCCTGCGTCTTGCCACGGGCATCTCGCTGCTTCCTGAGCGCAGTCCCATCACCTACGCCAAAGAGGTGGCCACGCTAGACAGCCTGTCAGGCGGGAGGGTCGAGCTGGGCATAGGGATCGGTTGGCTCAAAGAAGAGTTCGAGGCGCTGGGTGTGCCGTGGGAGAGGCGCGGCCCGCGCACCGAGGAGTACATGGAGGTGATGCGGGCGCTCTGGGCCGACAATGCGGTGTCGTTCGACGGAGAGTTCGTCAGCTTCGACCCCATCTCCTGCAACCCCAAGCCGGCCGACGGCTCAGTGCCCATCCATATCGGAGGGCACAGCCGCGCTGCTGCGGAACGAGCGGGAAGGGTCGGCGACGGCTTCTGGCCGGCGCAAGGTGATCTGCCCGAGCTCTTCGAGATCGCACGGCAGACGGCCGCGGACCATGGCCGTGATCCGGAGGCGATTGAGCTGACCGGCCAGCACATGGGCATCTTCGGAGATGATCCGGGCGCGGCGGTCGAGGAGTTGGCCTCTTGGGGAGCGAACCGCATGATCGTGCCGTCTTTCTTGTTTTTCCGCGATACGGCCGACTCGCTCGCTGCCTGGGGTGACAAAGTCATTGCCAATGTCTCCGTTTGAGGTGAGCCGTTGAGGTGCGCTTCCACCCCCAGTTTGAATCTCGGGGCTTCTACGTCTTTGGAGCAGTTTGGCCGAATCGGCACCATTCCAGTGTTGTAATCGCCAAGATTTCGGCACGACCGGTGATCCGGTCTGACAGACTGTTGACGATGACCGCTGACGACCCAGAGAACGGTTCAGAGCAAGAGCACGAACACGACCATCCGCACAGCTATCTGGTCCATCGTCACCGTGATGTTCAAGGAGGTGAGGCCCGGGCTGCCGTTTTCGGCTTCAGCGACGGCTTGGTGTCCAATGTCGCTCTCATCATCGGGATAACGGGAGCATCGGCGGATGGGTCACTGGTACGACTCGCCGGCATCAGCGGACTGTTGGCGGGAGCCATTTCGATGGCGGCCGGAGAGTGGGTCTCGATTCGTGCGCACAACGAACTGGTGGAACGGGAGATCGCCATTGAGCGAAAGTCCTTGGAGGAGAATCCCAAAGCAGAGATCCGAGAACTTGCCGCCATATATCGAGAGCGAGGACTGAACCCGGAGAGTGCCGAACAGCTCGCCAGCGAGATAATGGCCGACCCCGAAGTCGCCTTGGATGTACACGCACGCGAAGAATTAGGCGTGGACCCCGAGGGGGCGGGCAGTCCTCTGCGGGTCGCGTTGTCGTCGTTCTCCGCTTTCGCGACGGGCGCGTTCGTTCCTTTGTTCCCGTGGTTGTTTGCCGAGGGTGCCGGTGCCGCAGTCGCCTCGGTTGTGATGGCGGTCGTTGCCGCGTCGCTGGCGGGCGTTGCCTTGGCAGTTTTCACCGGTCGCTCCAAGGTGCGAACCGCGGCGCGTCAGGTTCTGGTGGCGGCAGGCGCTTGCGGTGCCACGTTCCTGATCGGCTCGCTGCTGGGCGTGTCGGTGGCCTAGACCCAGCGGCCGAGCGCGGCCATAGCCGGCTTGCGCCGACAATGTTCAGCCTCATAGCCTAGGATCGATGGCAGGGCCTCTTGCTGGTGTGAAAGTGGTTGAACGGCTGGTCTGGGCGCACTTCCCTACGGGTCTATGCGCTTGGCTGAGAGCTCTGATGTGTTTCTCGAGTCGTTCCGCCCCGGCGTCGCCGAGATAGCCCAGCTTCGTTCGCAATCGGCTATCGGAGGCTGAAGCTGCTGCTCTAGTTCCCAGACAGCGAGGCGGCGATGTTGCGGATGGCGCTGGAGACTTCGTCCGGATGCGAGCGCATCACGTAGTGGCGGGCACCCTCGACAGTCGTGCGAGTCGCATGCGGCAGCTTCTTCTCCATGTAGTCGTTGGCGCCGAGATAGGCCCTGTCGCCGTCGCCGATCACCAACGCCACCGGCAACGTCAGTTCGGTCATGCGGTCGATCACCATGGAATCAACATGCAGCCCCGCGGTGGCGGCCAACTCGCTCACGCCGTAGCTCGGAGCATTCTTCAACAGCCTTGAGTTCCACCCCTGTCGAGCCTCCGGGTCGCGGAACCCGGGGCCGGTCGATACCAGCACCAGAGCGTCGACAACGCCCGGGCGGGTCAGGGCGTAGGCCATAGCGAGATATCCGCCGAGTGAATGCCCGACGAACACGACCGGGCGCTCCGACTCGGAGATGACCGCGTCGAGATCTTCAAGCATCGCGCTGCGCTCGTATGCCGAAGGGTCGGTGCTGACCGGCGACTTGCCGTGTCCGGGCAGGTCGGCGGCAACACAGAGATGATCCGAGAGAAGCTCGATGGTCGGCGTCCAGACCTCCGAGTCCGAATCGACGCCGTGAACGAACAGCAGCGTGGCCGGACTCTTGGACGCGGACCCGGTGGTGGTGACGTGCAGGGGAGTGCTCATTAGTTGGATTCGGGAGTGTCTGGGCGATGGACGTCGGGCTCGATGTACATGGGGCGCGCTTGGGGGACGTCGCTGCGGACCTTTGCTTCGATCTCGTTGATGACGTCGCCCAGTTGCTCGGTCGTGTAGCTCGGGTCGAATGCGACTTTCGCTCCGACAAGGAGTTCCTCGGGACCGAGGTACTGAGTACGGATGTGAATAATGCGCTCCACGCCCGTGACGCTCTCAACGGCTTTGGCGATTTTGGACTGCGTTTTGGCGGTTGCTCCCTCGCCGATCAGCAGGCTCTTCATCTCGATGGCCAGAACCACCGCGATCAGGCCCAGCAGAACACCGATCGAGAGCGTGCCGATCCCATCCCAAACAGGGGCGTCGAACGCCACCGCTACCGCCAAGGCGCCAAGCGCCAGGAGCAGGCCGATCATCGCTCCTAGATCCTCGAGAAGAACAACCGGAAGCTCGGGTACGCGCGAGCGACGGATGAAAGCAATCCAACTCAGGTCGCCTCGAACCCGATTGGACTCGACGACGGCAGTGCGCAAGGCATAGCCCTCAAAGACAATCCCGATAGCGAGAACCGAAAATGCCCAGATCGGAGCGTCAATCGGGTGGGGGTGGCGGATCTTCTCGACGCCCTCGTAAATCGCGAACATCGAACCAACGGTGAACAGCACGAGAGCGACCACGAAAGACCAGAAGTATCGCTCCCTGCCGTAACCGAAGGGGTGGGTCGTTGTGGCTTCTCGTCTGGCTAGACGTCCGCCCAAGAGCAGTAGGGCTTGATTGCTGGTGTCGGCGCAGGAGTGGACCGCCTCTGCCAGCATCGAAGACGCTCCAGTGAAAGCGAACGCCACGAACTTGGCGATGGCGATCCCGAGATTCGCGAAGAATGCGGTGAGGATTACCTTGGTTCCGCCACCTGCTGCCATTCAAGCTCCTCGGGTCTCGTTGCGAATCCAAGCACGGACCCCGAAGAGGATAGCGTTGTTTGCGCCGGGCGTAGCCGGAGCCGCGGCGGCACTGTTCTGTGGGCGCGCACGAACCAACGGGTACTGTTGCATCTCATGGTGACTGTCTTTGCATCCCCCGACGACCTGCTGAATGCGGTCGGCGCTGAGCTCGGATCCAGCGAGTGGCTCACGATCAACCAGGAGCGCATCAACCTGTTCGCCGACGCGACCGGGGACCATCAGTGGATCCATGTGGATCCAGCCGCGGCCGAAAAGGGCCCGTTCGGCGCCACGGTCGCCCACGGCTACCTCACCCTTGCGCTCACCAACCAGTTCCTGCCCGAGATAGTGCGCGTCGACGGCGCGTCCATGGGGATCAACTACGGCACCAACAAAGTGCGCTTCCCTCAACCGGTCACGGTAGGCAGCAAGGTGCGGGCCAGCGCGGTTCTCAGCGATGCCCAAGAGGTCAGCGGAGGAGTTCAGGCAGTCATCACGATCACCGTCGAGATCGACGGGCAGACCAAACCGGCCTGCGTTGTCGAGTCCGTCAGTCGGTTCCTGCGATGAACTCCTCCGGCCCAGATCGCGCTGTCGATGGTGTCGTATGATGGCGAAACGCAAGCGGCGCAGTCCGCGACCATCGCTAGTCGAGGCGTCGTACCCGCCGGTCGTGCCGGGTCTGTTGAGTCCTGCCCGACGCGTGCCCGCGGCTATCAAGCGTCCGCCCTACGCCCTGACGGGCCAACCTCCTCCTTCGAACTCCTCATTGGTTCGCACGCCCGAAGAGCTTGCTGCGATGCGCCGTACTGGGGCTGTCGCCGCGGAGATCCTCCTGAGGGCGGGCGAGGCGGCTCGACCCGGAGTCACCACTGACGAGATCGACCGGCTGGTACACGAACTGTCGATCGAAGCCGGCGGTTACCCGAGTCCGCTCAACTACCGGGGCTTCCCCAAGTCCGTCTGCACATCGGTCAACGAGGTGATCTGCCACGGAATTCCCGACAGTCGGCCTCTGGGAGACGGCGACATCGTCAACATCGACGTCACTTTCTTCCGTGAGGGAGTTCACGGAGACACATCGGCCACGTTCCTTGTCGGTGATGTGGCCCCTGAGTCGATCATGCTGGTCGAGGTGACGCTCGAGTCTCTCGACCTCGCGATCGCCGCGCTGGGCCCAGGCGCGATGGTGCGCGACATCGGCCGTGCCATCGAGTCCCATGCCATGAAGCATCGGTTGGGCGTGGTCCGCGAGTTCATCGGCCACGGTGTGGGCACTGAATTCCACTCCGGTCTGCAGATACCTCACTACCACGACCGTCGGCTCACGATCCCCCTCGAGTACGGCACCACCTTCACAATCGAACCGATGCTCACTCTTGGGGCTCCGGACGCGGCAATGTGGGACGACGAGTGGACTGCGGTCACCATCGACGGGAGCCGCACCGCCCAGTTCGAACACACTCTGGTTATGGGAGAGAACGGGGCCGAACGGCTCACGGTCACCGAATCGGGCGAATGCGCGCACGACTTGGTGCGCGTCGCTGTATTGAGCCGTTAGCAGCACGATCCTGCATGCGGACACAGCGCACCGAGCCGGTGTACGCAACTCAGGAGTACGACGTGCTGTCGGAACGGGGGAGTTCAACCCAGGTGCGGCCAGGGAGGATCGAAATCCGGCGCCCCTGGGCGTCTGAATAGGTCGTTACGTCGGTAGCTCTCTGACGAGACCAGGTGGCTTCCACCGCGTGGCCATCGGTGAACACGAGTGCCCGGCCAGAACCGACGGTAATCGCCTCCGGCGATCGAGAATCGGCGGCCGATTGCCCGTAGCGGGTGAACTGCACGATCACAGTGGCAGGGCTTGTGCGTACCCCCCGGTTGTCGAACATCGGCCTGCCGTCCTGGGTTCGATCCCACCCCGACCCGTTCCAGGTGTAGGAGACTTCGGTATAGCCATAGTCAATGTCGACGGAGCTCGCGGGGATCGCCGTGGAGTTGACCGGTTCGTTCGGATCGCGGAACACGAACATCGGCGAAGGCAGACCAGTGCCGGAATATCCGCTGCCCGCCGACCACAGGTTGCCGGTGTTGGCAAAGAGGTTGTGAGGCACTCTCCGGCTTGAAACCCGATAGTAGAGCTGTGGGGCCGCGCCCACTCCGACGTCGACCAGCGTGGACTGGGCCAGCGCCGCGCGTGTGCCCCGGTTTCCGCCCGAATTGGCGAACAGCGGGCTGTTGAGCTGAGCCAGAAGATCGAAGTCCCCGGTGCGCATCGAGCGAACCGGACCTACCTCTGCTGGTGCTGTTGAATGGAACACCGCAGCCAGTCGAGTGGCGAACTCGACCTCTTCGACGAACACGATGTCTGCCTCGTTGATGCCCGCCTGGGGCATGGCTGCGGGAACATTGTCGATCTTGACCACCAGAGCTGGTCTGGAGACGTGCGAAGTGACGTCCAACCCGGTGAGAACTGCGGAAATCTGCCGCGATTGTTCCTTCTCGATCCGGATGAGCGTGTTCTGGATGGCCACAAGGGTGTTTTCAAGCTCGGCTTTTGCGGCGGCGACCTCGTCTCTGAGTTGTCGTTCGAGAGCTTGGCGCTGCTCGAACTGGTCTTGTGAAGCGGAGAGGAGCTGCCGTGTCCGGGCTAGTTGGTCGGTGAGGCTTTGCAGGCGGGTGTCGATCTCGTCAAGACGCCGGGTCGCATCGGCGACCACCGACTGATAGAGCACGCGCCGTTGGGGCACCTTGGTGTTGCCGTCCAGAGCGCGGATTTCGTCGATCAACCCGCTCTGGCGGGGGTCGCCCTGCCTGAATCCGATAACTGCTATCTCGATGCGGGTGGCTGCGGGCTCGCGCCGCTCGTCCACTGTTCTCTCAAACTCGTCGGCTGTCAGCTCGAGCTGCGTGCTCTCTGTCGCGATCGTGTTGCTGAGGTCGAAGATCTCGTTGTTGATCTCACCCAGAGTCGCTTCCTGTGCCGCTATGAACGCGGTCAGCTCGTCGCGTCTACTCTCTTGTTCGCGCAGGTGCGCCTCCTCTTCGCGCAGGATCTGCGGGTCTCCTTGGCTGAGAGCAGGTGCCGCCAGAGTCGACACAGCCGCACAGCAAACGATGATGAGGGAGAGGACTCGAGAGGTTTTTGCCATGGCCAAGACGGGGATTTTGCCCGCTCGACGGCTCATGGTACCGGTCGAAGACGCGCCAACGGGGTACCGTTGCGATGGTGCCGACGCAGCCGTTGAAGGAAATCGAGTTCGGGCGGGATGACAGCTCGGAGGTGGTTGCTGCGATGGCTGAGATCGCCGCCGCGCCGGGCGCCGGCGGTTGGGTCAATATCGGCCCGGCGTTGACCGATGAGCAGGCCGCACAGGTTCCGCCCAAGAGCGGACTTGCCGCCTGGTTCTCCGGTCGCGGACCAGCTGTTGCGATGGGAACCTGGATGCAATCCTCGATTGGCGGCCGTCCGAGAGCCGCTCAGGTCGGAGTTGAGCACGGGCAGGGCCCGAACGCGTTGAAGCGGTTGCGCGAGGCTGGTCTGGAGTTGCCCGGCGGCTGGCTGAAGCGCCAAGACCATGCCAAACACGGTGTCGTGATCGAGCTCGGTGGCGACGATGACCTGTCGGTGGCAGTCGAATGGATCATCGACGCAGTGACTATCCTGACATCTGACACAGTCCTGAGATCTGACACAGCGGTTGGGGACCGGTTCATCGCTGCGGTGTATCGCTCGGTCTGATGCGTTGTTGTCGCCGGGCGCAACCGGAGCCGCGGAGGACGTCACCGAGATCGTGTTGCTCGGCCCGTGGTCACCGAACCGCCGTGACGGCTTCGACGATCAGCTCGATCACGGCGTCGGCATCGGCGGAACGAAGGACGCGGACGTTCGCGTCGCTGTCTGCATACGAGCCTCGGTCGTCGACCACGGTCATGCCGCGGGTGTGTGCGCCGGTGAGCTCGATGTCGACCGGTTGTCGTCTGCCGTCAAAAAGCTGCGGGTGAGTGACCGCCAGTACCGCGCAGGCGTCATGAATGGGGGCTCCGGCCCAGCCCCGTAGTTCCAATGAGCGGTCGATGGCGTAGTCGAGGAGTTCAGCGGCCAGAGCGGCGGCCGGCGTGCGGGCTGCACTCATTTGATCGACTTGAGCGGGCCTGAGAAGCACCTGCTGTGTCACGTCGAGTCCGACCATCGTGATGTCGCCGCCTAGGCGAAAGACGGTGTCGGCTGCTTCGGGGTCGGCCCAGATGTTGAATTCCGCGGCGGCGGTGACGTTTCCCCCGACTGCTGCTCCGCCCATGATGGTCAACCCTTCGAGCCGCTCGGGCAATGAGGCGTCTCGATGCAGCGCCTCGGCGACATTGGTGAGCGGGCCGACGGCCACGAGATGGAGTCCTTCAACACGATGGCTGGTTTCAATGATGAACCCGACAGCATCTTCGGATTCAACGGATCGGGTGATTTCGGGCAACTCGACGTTGCCGAGGCCCGTGGCGCCGTGGACATGGCGCGCGCCTCTGGATTGGTCTGCTAGCGGCCGAGCGGCGCCGCGGTGCACCTCGACGTCGAGACCGGCGATCTGCGCGACTGCCAGGGCGTTGCGGGTGGTGTAGTCGATGCCAACGTTGCCGTCGACGGTCGTGATCCCGACGAGGTCCGCGAAATGGGCCGCGGTCAGCAGGGCGATGGCGTCGTCAAGCCCAGGATCGCAGTCGACCAGCATCGGCACGGGGGTCAATGACATTTGTCTCAACCCTTCCCTAGAAGGGATGTGACCTCCGCGGGGTTGGGGAGGGATGGTTGAGCACCGGGGCGCAACGTGGTAGCGGCGCCGACTCGGACGGCCCAGCGCACTGCGTCGACGATCGGTTCCTTGCGTACCAGAGCGTCGGCCAGCGCTCCGCAGAAGGAGTCGCCCGCTGCGGTGGTGTCGACGGGTTCGACCTCAGGCGCGGCGATGTGGCTGACCTCCCCTTCGACGACGGCCAACGCTCCCAGCGCGCCGAGCGTCACCACGACGGTCGGGATCGGAAGTTGCCTCGCTGAATCGGCGGCGACGGCAACATCAACGGTCCCGTCGTGACCGGTCAGCAGGGCCAACTCGGTCTGGTTGGGAACGATCACATCGACTGCCTCCAACAGCTTCGCTGGGAGCGGAGACGATGGTGCGGGAGCGGGATTGAGGACGACGACACCTCCCGCCGATTCAGCCGCGGCGAGCACTGCATCGACGGGGCTCTCCAATTGAACGAGGGTGACCGCTGCGGCGTCCAGCACATCGGCGGCAGCCTCGACGTCGGTCACCGACAGACGACTGTTGGCGCCGGGGCTGACCACGATGGAGTTGTCGCCATCGTCTCCGACGGCGATCAGGGCCACTCCGCTGGGCGTGTTGGGCGTGGTCGTCAGATGAGACGTGTCGACCCCGTCGGTCTCAAGCGCTGCACGCAGCATTCGGCCGCCCTCGTCGTCGCCGACGCGACCGATCATGGCGACCGAGCGCCCCAGACGGGCGGCAGCGACAGCTTGATTGGCTCCCTTGCCACCGGGAATCCGAGCCAGGTCGCCGCCGAGGACCGTTTCTCCGACCAGCGGCACCCTCGGCACCTCGACTACGAGATCGAGGTTGGCGCTGCCGACCACGGCAATCTCGGGCTTCGGGATCTTGTGGGCGTGAGCGGGGCCGCTGGAGCGCACCGTTGTGACGGGCGGCCGCAACTATTTGACGAGGCTTTCTTCGAGTTCGTGAAGCCGTTTCACCGCACCTACAAGAACCTTGCGGGCGACGAGCGCGCTCTCGTCGAGCAGCGAGGTGAACTCGCGGCGGTTGAGCGCCTCAATCACCATGTCGGTGTCGGCGGTAACTGTGGCTGTGCGGGGAACACCGGCGATGACTGCGAGCTCGCCGAAGAAGTCGCCGGGTCCGAAACGTGCGATCACCCGGCCGTTGCGCCGAACGGTCGCCTCCCCCTCGCTCACAATCATGAATTCGCGGCCCGGTTGACCCTGCACAGTCAGGTTGCGCCCGGCCTTGACATTGACTGTCGTCATGAACGAGGCCACGTTCTTGAGTTCCCTCTTGGACAACTCCGAAAAGAGTTCGATTTCCGCCAACTGCTCGATCAGTGCCATTTTCTTCCCTTCAGACCGTGCTTGCCTCCAGACGGAGCCCGCGCCCCGTCCCTACATGTCTATCAGAAGACAGCGACGGGGGCCACGGGCGCCCCGGTTCCGCCGACGAACGGTTCCGGGGTGGCAGACAGGAAGAACTCGTAACGGCCCTGCTCGCGGCATACCTCTGCGAGCGTTTCGAGGTTCCAGTTCTGACCTTGCGTGAACCCCATGTCGACCACGGCCAGGCAGTGGACTGCGAGCACGTTGCTCCAGTCGGGACCGGGGAAGACCTCAAAAATGAAGGTGTCCGTCGCCGCTGCGGCGATGTCGTTGCGGTGAAACCAGCGCACCGCGTCGATCCCGGGGCCAGGACTCTCGCCGGCGAGGTTCTCGCCGATGTTGTACTTGTGGGCGTCGCCGTCGTTCAGCCACAGCTGCATACGGCCCGTTCGGATCAAGATGACGTCGCCGCTGCGGATCTCCACGCCGGCCCATTCGGCGGCGGCGTCGAGCTCGGCACCGGTGATCTCGTGGGCGTCGGCGATTCGATCGACTCCGAGCGGCCCGGGCATGTCCAAGAGCACGCCGCGGCCCACAAGGGAGCGCACATGCTCAATGCCGAGCACCTGTGAACCGTTGCGGGCGGTGATGGTGGCTGCGTCGATGCCGTTGTAGAGCTTGTGGCCGTAACTGACATGGGAGAGCCCATCCCAGTGCGTGCCGGCCTGCAGTCCCATGGTGACCATGTCATCAGAGAAGTGGGGCACCATGGCGTTGCCGTCCGCGTCGCCGAGATCGGGGTGATCAATTGTGCCCATCACATGGACGGGGTTGATGCGGGTGGGAATCGCTCCGATCTGAACCCCGTTGTTCTGAAGATCGATCGCCAGTGGCACACGCTGACCGGTCTTGATGAGTTGTGCAGCGCCGGCCACGACTTCGTCGGTGATCAGGTTGAGCGTGCCGATGCGGTCATCGTCGCCCCACCGTCCCCAGTTGCGGACCTCGTCGGCGACCTCGTGGAAGTAAGCGGTGAACGACATGTTCCCGAGCGTAGGCGACCCGCGCCGAGGTCAATAACCCAAGTCCAGGTCGACTATTCCTTCCAGTGGTTCGCCGGCTGTGAAACGGTGATAGTTGGCGACGAAAGTGTCGAACATGGAGTTCCCCGATCTGGGTGCCGCCCATGAGATGTGGGGCGAAAGACGCACGCTGGGGTGGCTGAAGAGCCAATGCCCGTCGGGCAGGGGTTCGGGAACAACAGCGTCGAGCGAGGCTCGCGCCACGCGACCGTCGTCGAGTGCTTCTCGCAGTGCATCCTGATCAATGAGAGCACCGCGCGCGATGTTGACAATATGAAGCCCCGGTGCGACACGGGCCAAAATGTCATGGTCGATGAGAGCGGCGGTCTCGCTGGTGGCAGGCGCGGCCAACACTAGGTGATGGGCGTCGCCGATGACTTCGCTGAGATCGGTGGTGATTTCCATCCCAGCATGAGGCGTCGGCAACGGGCGGCGGCGGACGCCGATCACGCGCATGCCGAAAGCGAGCGACAGGCGTGCCACTTCAGCGCCGATTCCGCCCACTCCGACCACTACGACGGTGTGCCCGTTGAGGGCTCCCATTCTTGGCCCTGTATGCCAACCATTGGCCGGTACGGCGTTGATCCAAATATCGGGCAGTGCCTTCGCATGGGCCAACATTGCCGCCAAAGCGAACTCGCTGATCGGGGTCGCGGTCGAGCCGCGGGCACACGTGAGGATCTGGTCGGACCGGATCAACTCGATAGGGAAGTCATCGATTCCCACACCCATGACGTGGATCCAGGTCGCGCCGCAATCGATGATTGCTCCGAGGTTGGGGGCCCCACGGGTGTGGGTGAATATCACATCGCCTTGTAGATCAGGAGGAACTTGGGCGTCTCCGTCTATTCTGACTTCGCGCAGACCAGGAAGGGACGCCACCTTCTTGGGGAGATCGTGCCCCAGATTGTTGACAACGGTCACTTTCACGGCGGCGACTTTAGCTGCTAGCGGAACCGTTCAGATCGGTAGTACGGTTCAAGGCGAATCGACATGACCGGACTCTATATTTTTCTTCTCGCCGCTGGAGGACCGCTGCTGTTGTGGCTGGTGTTCGCCGGGGACGCTGACGCGGACGGAGAGGCCTTTTCGGTCATCCCGCTCTCGTCGATCGCGTTTTTCGCGGCGACTTTCGGATTCATCGGCGTGGTCGGAGGCGCAACGGGCGCCGGAGCGGTGTCCCTGTTCGTGACAGCGGCGGTGGTGGCGGTTCTGGCGGGTTTGATGAGCACGCAGGCTTTCAAGTGGATTCGCAAGAATTCCGTTTCGAGCGAGGTGATGGACTCAGAACTAGAAGGGTCGATGGCCCGGGTGGCCCTTGAGTTGAGTTCTGATCACCGGGGCAAGATCATCGTCGACATGGCCGGGGCACGCGAGCAGATGACCGCTTCACCGATTGACGGGTCGACCATCAAGGAAGGGGAACGGGTTGTGATCGTCAAGGTCGAACGCGGGATAGCCCTGGTGGCGCCTCTCGGTCCCGACCTTAGGCTTGAATAAGTCGCTAACGGCCGTTCAGGCTGTTCGAAAGCGCTCAGGCGCAGGAGGAATCAGCAGATGTCTTTGTTTTTGATTAGTGGCTTGGCGATTGGGGTGACGGTGATCCTGCTGATCATGATCCTCAGCTCACTGATCGTCATTTGCCCACCGAACCGGGTTGCGGTGATTTCGGGCCGCAGCCGTCAACTCTCGGACGGACGGACTGTCGGGTATCGCATCCTCAAAGGTGGTCGGACCGTTCGGATCCCGCTCATTGAGAAGGTGTCTTGGCTGGACCTCAACACGATCCCGCTCGAGGTGTCGGTAACCAACGCCTACTCGCGCGGCACGATTCCGTTGAATGTGCAGGGAATCGCCAACGTCAAGGTTTCCTCGAAAGAGGGTGTGTTGGAGAATGCCGCGGAGCGTTTCTTGAACGTGCCGAATCAACACATCGGACAGATCGCCAAAGAGACTCTGGAGGCCAACCTCCGCGGTGTTCTAGCCACGCTCTCGCCTGAAGAGGTCAACGAGGATCGTTTGAAGTTCTCCCAACAGTTGATCGACGAGGCCGACGACGACATCAAGACGCTGGGACTCGATCTCGATGTGATGAAGATCCAAAACGTGACCGACGACAACCTCTACCTCGAATCGGTGGGTCGTCGGCTGACCGCAGAGGTGGTCAAGGAAGCCCGGGTGGCGGAGGCCAACCGGCAATCCGAATCTGAGCAGGCCGAAGCGAAGGCGCGCGAACGCGCCGAGATTGCCCAGGCGCTCGCTGATCGCAACATCGTGGAGGAGCAGAACAATCTGCGAGTCCGCACAGCCGAACTCGATGCCGTTGCTCGCGCCAAAGAAGAGCAGGCGTTGGTGGCCGGCGATATCGCTCGGGCGACTGCTGAGCAGGAACTCGAGCAGCAGCGCATCGAGTTGGAGCGGCGCCGACTCGAAGCCGATGTCGTGACCCCGGCCCGTGCAAACTTGGAATCGAAGCAACTGCAAGCACAGGCCGAGGCTGCGAAGATCATCGAAGACGGCAAGGCCCAGGTTGACGTGTTTCGTCGGCTCACCGATCAGTATCAACTGGCGGGGGAGGACGGCCAGAGGATCTTCGTGCTCAACATGCTTCCCGAACTCGTCGACAAGATCGTCTCCACGGTCAACAGCGTCTCGATCGACCGGGTCGCGGTGGTCGACGGGGGCAACAACGGCGGTCAAGGGGGCATTCCTGCCTTGATGGCACAGCTCCCCGCTGCGGTGGTGAGCCTCAGTGAGCAGATCGAAGCCGCCACCGGCGTCGACATCCTGCAGAGCATGCGTTCCGCTGACGGCGAGGATGAACCGGTTTCTGAACTCCCGCCGCCACCGCCTTCGGCCCCCTGAACCAGGTGCTCCTCAACGGGCCAGGGTATGCAAACGTGAAAGATCGAGTATCTCTATTCGACCGCGCCCTATGCGGATCACTCCGCCGGATTCCGCGAGTTTGAGCGCGTGGTTCGCTGATTGACGGCTGCTGCCGGCCATCGCGGCGATGTCGCTTTGCCGGACCTTCACGACCACAGGGTGGACGCCTCTGTCGAATGCCGCGGCGAGCCGCAGCAGCGCACGCATCACTCGGGACTCAACCGGAGCGAACAGGACGTCGACGAGTTGGTCGGTGCCCTGGGAGAGCTTGTCTGCGACAACCTTGAGGAAGTAGCTGTCGACGGCCGGGTCCTCGGAGCGGAGTTCGGTCAGCGTCTGTCGGGTTAGAGCGAGAGTTTCGGTCGGTTCGAGCGCGGTGACCCGGGCGGTCCGCCGGCCGTCGCCTACAACGGCGAGTTCACCGACGATGTCGCCCGGCCGGCGGACCGAAAGGGCGGCCACATCTCCGCGTGCCATGGACACTTCGACAAGGACACGGCCCTTCTCGATCAAGTGAATGGTGTCGCCGATTTCTCCTTGGTGAAAAATCACCTCTCGGCGTTGGAATCGACGTCGATGCATCTGCTTGCGCCAGTTGACTGCGGCAGGCCCAAGTTGTTCCATCAGACCGCCGCGCATCGCTGAACCGTAGCTTTTCCAGATTCCCAATGGCGCGATTGCATGTGTTGTTGAGTGGTCCGCGATGATTTGGGCCTATGACTCTGAGAGGCAGCAACGCGGCCGCCGGCAGAGAAGCCGTCGCTCGCGCATCAAGGATGCCTCGATGCGGATGGCTGCTGAAGGCGGCTATTACCACATTCACGACAATTCCGGGAGACCAGTAAGTGTCCAGATTCCTTGACGGCAAGAGCATTGCGATAACAGGTGCGGGTGCCGGCATCGGCAAAGCCATTGCGCTGGCAGCCGCGGCCGAGGGAGCGAACATTGTTGTTGCCGACTACGGCGTGGCGATGGACGGCAGCGACCCGACAAGCGAAGTCGCCGACAATGCGGTGGTCGAAATCAAAGCTCTGGGCGGACAGGCCGTGGCCGTGGCGGGAGACGTCAGCCAGTTCGACGTCGGCGAGGAGGTGGTCGCGGCTGCTTGCGACAACTGGGGATCTATCGACGGCGTTGTCTGCGGTGCGGGAGTGTTGCGAGAGCGAATGCTCTTCAACATGAGCGAGGACGAATGGGACCATGTCGTGGCGGTCCACCTGAAAGGGCACTTCAACGTCTACCGAGCGGCGTTGGCGCGAATGCGCAAACAGGACACGGGAGGGTCGCTGGTGGGCTTCACTTCCGGTGCGTTCACCGCCTCCACGGCTCAGGCCAACTACTCCGCGGCCAAAGGCGGAATCGTCAGCCTCACCCGCTCTGCAGCGATGACCGCGGCGAGCCTCAGACTCCGTGGCGGACCGGCCGTCAACGCCAATTGCATCGCTCCGGTAGCCAGGACTCGCATGAGCGAGAACGTGCCGTTCGAGATCGAAACAGGTGAACCTGAAGACGTCGCCCCGATGGCCGTCTATTTGATGAGCGATGCCGGCCGTCACGTCAACGCACAGATCTACACGGTGGTGGGCAGGCGGATTTCGGTGTGGAACCAACCGATGGAGGTTCGAACGATGACCGCCGATGGTGACCGCTGGACTTGTGAGCAGATCGCCGAAGCATTGCCGGGCAGAATCGGACAGGAGCCGAATCCCTTTATCGATGATTTGGAGCGCCGTATGGCCGAGATGGCAGAGAACACCAAGTCTGGGAGCACCAGCTGATGTCTGTCGGGCCTGAACCGCCGGGACGGGGCCTGCTCGATGCGAAACGTGTGGTGGTCACCGCGGCTGCGGGTACTGGCATCGGCTCTGCGGTGGCAAAGCGCTGTCTGATTGAAGGCGCGCAAGTGCTTATCTCCGACATCCACGAACGCCGTTTGAGTGAAACAGCCGACCGACTCGAAAGCGAAACCGGAAATCGGCCCCTCACCGAGATCTGCAATGTCACGGTGGAAAAAGATGTCGAAGCTCTGGTGGCTGCTGCGATCAGCGGTTTCGGCGGCATTGATGTGATGATGAACAATGCGGGTTTGGGCGGGACGGTCGACCTTGTCGACATGGCCGACGAACAATGGAATGCGGTGATGGGGGTCACGCTCGAGGGGACCATGCGCTGCACGCGTGCAGTCCTGCGCCACATGATTGAAGCGAAGACCAAGGGCGCGATAGTCAACAACACCTCGGTCGTGGGTTGGCGCGCCCAACGCGGGCAGTGCCACTACGCTGCGGCCAAGGCGGGAGTGATGGCGTTGACCCGGTGCTCGGCTATTGAGGCCGCCGAGCACGGTATCCGGGTGAATGCAGTCGCTCCGAGCATTGCCATGCATCCGTTTCTGGCAAAAGTCACAGATGATGCGCTGCTTGATGAGCTGTCGAAAAAAGAAGCGTTCGGCCGAGCGGCGGAGCCGTGGGAGGTGGCCAACGTCATGGTTTTTTTGGCTAGCGATTTGTCGACGTATATGACCGGTGAGGTCATCTCGGTGAGCAGTCAACACCCGTGACCTCCCCGCCGTTCACGCAAGTTCTGCTGTTCAGTGCTTGTCGCGCTCCCGAAAAGTGTTACAAAGTGCTAGACCTTGTGGCGTGAGTCACAGGCCGATTGTGATTCTTGGAGGAGACAAGACATGAAATCCCTTACTAGGCCCACAATGTTCGCTCAGTTCATCGCGCTGCTTCTGGCGTTGTCGTTGGTCGCCGCCGCATGCGGCGGTGATGACGGCGACGACGCCACAGGCAACGACGGCGAGGTTGCTGTCGGTGACGATGGCGATGACGGCGACGATGGCGATGACGGAGATGCTCCGTCGACTACCGCAGCCCCCGTGGAAGAGGTGGTCGAAGGCAACGTGTGCATCGGCGATGCCTGCGATGAGCCGACCGGGGAGGATGAAACAGATCCCGAGCCTGTGAGGGGCGGGACCCTGCGAATCGCGGTAGAGGCCGAGACCGATGGCCTCAATCCTGCGGCCAACAACTTCGCGGTATCGGCCTACACCATGGGAAACACCATATTCGACCCGCTCTTCGCCATCGACAGAGACGGCAACTGGGTTCCTTTCCTGGCCGAGTCGGCGACGCCCATCGACGGCGGATCGTCCTGGCAGATAAAGGTCCGTGAGGGCATCACCTTCCACGACGGAACACCGCTCAACGCCGATGCGCTGATCGCCAACTTCGAGACGGCGATCACCGATCCGATCATCTCGCTGGCGATCGTGCCCAACTACCCGGCCGAGAACCGCTATGAGAAGATCGACGATCTGACTGTTCAGTACAATCTGATCCGCCCGTCCGCCCATTTCCCGCTCAATCTGTCTTCCCAGTTGGGCATGATGGGCTCACCGGACTGGCTGGCGGCAGCGGCTGAAGACGACAGCCTCAACCAGATGCCCGTCGGAACGGGACCGTTCATGATCGAGAGCCGCAACCAGGACGTGTCCACGAAGGTGGTCAGGAACCCCGACTACTGGCGCGGCACCGACGACATCCATCTCGACGCCATCGAGTTCTTCATCACCACCGACACAGCGCTCGCAGCCGAGCAGGTCGCAGCGGGTGAGCTCGACCTCGTGGTCACCACCAACGCGGACGCGACGCTCACCCTGCGCGACGCCGAGAGCGTGTCCACGTTCGAGAACCTCTACTCCGGCGAAGACTTCATCATGTTGAACACCAAAGCCGTGCCGACCGACGACATCCGCGTCCGCCAGGCGTTGACTTTCGCCACCGACCGACAGGCGTACCACGACCTGATCGGACAGGGCACCAAGCCGCTGGCCGATTCGATGTACCACCCGGATCTCATCTGGAACAACCCCGACGTCGTCCAGGAGGGCAACATGGCTGACAGGGCTGGGCCGCTGGTGGACTCCTACTGCGCGGAGTTCCCGGACAACTGCAGCAACGGCAAGGTCAAGATCGAACTCCAGTTCTCAGGACCCTCAACGCTTCAAACTCGGATCATGGATCTCCTCAGCGCCGGCTGGGAGCCGTACTTCGAGGTCGAGCGTCAGCAGCTCCCACAGGATCAGCACATCCTGCAGACCGCAATCGGCCAGTTCCAAGTCGTGACCTGGCGCCAGTTCGGTGCTGTCGACCCCGACAACGAGGTTGTCTGGCTTCAGTGTGCAACCGCCACCGGCGGGATCACAATCAACTGGGTCCGCTTGTGCAACGAGGAGCGCGATGCGCTGCTGTTCGAACAGCGTGCCATCTCAGACCTGGATCGCCGCGTGGAGATCATGCATGAGATCCAGGCCGAGATCAATTCGTCCTACTCCTACATCTTCCTGACCCATGCAAATTGGACCGTGGGCTTCCGCAACGCAGTCAAGAACATCTGCGGCCAGACCGGTCCTGACGGAGTTGTGCTGGTCTGCAACAATCAGGGACGCGGCTTCTATCACAACGTCTGGATCGACGAGGGCTGAGGAGCCGAGCACCAGAGGAACGAGCACCAGTTGACGCAGCTTCGGAGGACTTGAGATGAAGCAGTTCATCCTCCGCCGAGTTGCGCAACTGGCGCTCGTGTTCTTCTCCGTCACCTTCCTGACGTTCGCCTCGTTGAACCTGGTCGGAGACCCGCTCTTCAACATCGTTGGAGTGATCTCCGGCATTCCCGACGAACAGTGCGAGGCGGTTGAGCGCGGTGAGATGGAGGACACGCAGTCGTCGGGTCTGAACTTGGGAGACTGTGCCTTGATAGCGCAGGCGAAGGCTCAGAACAATCTCGACAAGAACGTCGTCGAGCGCTATGGAATCTGGCTTTCTGACATGATGCGCGGGGACTTCGGCACTTCGTTCGTGAACGGCGATGAGATCTCAGACATCGTCAAGGAGCGTCTGCCGGTGACGATCCGGCTGATCGTGCTCGCTCAGACAGTGGCGCTGGGCATTGCGATTCCCTGGGGAGTGGCCTCGGCCTATCGAGCCAATCGCGGCTTCGACAAAGCATCGACCATCGGGTCGTTCGGCCTCCTCTCCATCCCCAATTTCGCGCTGGGAGTGATCCTGCTCTACTTCTTCACGCTCCGCTGGCAGATCTTCCCCTCGAGGTACGAGAACGACGGCTGGTGGTCTGAACTGAAAGCCCTCACCCTCCCGGCCTTCACCTTGGGGCTCGGTCTGGCCGCCACCTATCAACGGTTGTTGCGCACCGACCTGATCACGACGCTGCAGGACGACTTCATCCATATGGCCCGAGCGAAGGGCATGTCGGATCGGCACATCATGTACCGCCATGCGCTCCGGCCCTCCATGTTCTCGGTTATCACCGTGTTCGGGGTCAACACCGGTGCGCTGATCGGCGGGGCGCTGGTGGTCGAGCAGATTTTCTCGATTCCCGGCGTTGGAACGGAGTTGGTGGAAGCGGTGTTGCGCAATGACCCGCCTGTCGTCATCTCCTTGATCTCGGTTGTTGCAATCGGCTTCGTGCTGATCAATTTTTTCGTTGATCTCATGTACGGATATCTCGACCCGAGGGTAAGAACGTCGTGAGTGAGACAGAGACGACCGGCGAGAGCAGCCATGTCGAAGCCGTCTTGATGGATGACGACATGGTCGATGCCGTCAAGAAGAAGCTCGGAGTCGGCTTCTGGATTGCGGTCGGGTGGCTGGGGTTGCTCGTCGCCACGGCGGTCCTCGCTCCCTTCCTCCCTTTCGATGATCCGGACAAATTGGCTTCCGGACCTGCTCGCACAGGGCCGTCGCTAGACAATTGGTTCGGGACCGACGCCCTCGGGCGCGACGTGTTCGCCAGAACCGTGTACGGCGCCCGCGTCTCTCTGGTGGTGGGCTTCATTGCGATCGTCTTCGGCATGGTCGTAGGCGGTTCACTCGGCATGATCGCGGGCTACTTCCGCGGACGGGTCGATCAGCTCATCAGCTTCTTGTTCTTCACGCTTCTGTCGTTCCCCGGCTTGATCCTGGCCCTGCTGATCACCAGCACTTTCGACCGCACACTGCGCACAGTCAGCCTGACTCTTGGCGTGCTGGCGGTGGCGCCGGTCGGTCGGCTCGCACGAGCCGCCACTTTAGTGTTCGCGGAGCGCGAGTTCGTGCAGGCGGCCCGCGTGATCGGAGCGAGGCACTTTCGGATATTGACCAGGGAGCTGCTGCCGGTGGTGCTGATCCCGATGGCCGCATTGGCATTGCTGGGCATGGGTGTGGCGATCGTCGCTGAAGGTGGTTTGGCGTTTTTGCAGCTCTCGGTTGAGGACATCAGCTGGGGTGTGATCATCAACGACGGCCGCGGCATTCGCGACCTGCAGGAGAACCCGCATGTCGCTTTGATGCCGATCGGGGTCATGTTCTTGACCATCCTGGCCCTCAACTTCGCAGGGGATCGTGTGCGCGAGTACTTCGACGTCCGCGAGACGGCGTTCTAGGAGAGATGATGGCTGAGGCGTCCGCCGCAAACACACAGTTGCTGGTGCGCGACCTGACGGTGCGCTTCCCAACGACTCGGGGCACGGTTCAGGCTCTCAACGGCGTTACCTTCGACCTGGCCAGGGGTGCGTCGCTTGGAATCGTCGGTGAGTCGGGTTCGGGCAAGTCGGTCACGGCCAAGACTTTGATGAACCTGCTGCCCCGAACGGCGGAGGTCAGCGGGGATGTGATTTTCGAGGGCGAGGATGTTCGGCGACTCGCCCGGGAGGGCCGGGAGCATTTCTGGGGCGTCAAGATGACGATGGTCTTCCAAGATCCCATGACGTCTCTCAACCCGGTGAAGAAGTGTGGTGAGCAGATCGCTGAGACGTTGCGCTATCACCTCAAGCGGGACAAGAAGACAGCTCTCGCTGAAGCCGAAGATCTGCTCGCTCAGGTCGGTATTCCCGAACCGGGAAAACGGGTCGACCAGTACCCGCACGAATTGTCGGGCGGGCTGCGTCAACGGGTGGTCATCGCCATGGCACTGGCTTGCGAGCCCTCTCTGCTCATTGCCGACGAGCCCACGACCGCGGTTGATGTGACTGTTCAGAAGCACCTGCTTGATTTGCTGGACAAGCTCCGTGAAGACCGAGGGATGTCGATGATCCTCATCACCCATGACCTGGGTGTGGCCCGAGGCCGTTGCGATGAGATCGCGGTGATGTACGCGGGGCGTCTGGTCGAGCGTTCGGCGCCCGAAACGCTCTTCAGCGATTCGCGTCATCCCTACACAGACGCGCTGCTGCGTTCGATTCCTCGAATCGATCAGCCGAGTCACACCCGGCTGGAACCGATCCCGGGACGACCGCCCGAACTCATCAATCCTCCGGAGCAGTGCGCCTATGCGCCGCGTTGTCGCTTCGCTCAGCCGGACTGCCTGGAGTCGATCCCCGATATCAGCGGTGTGGCCGGCATGCATGAGTTCGCCTGCTTCCACCCGGCCAACACGGACCGTGGGCGTGAAGCTCTGGCCGGCAACCTGGCTCAGGGCCGTACGGCTGCGGGCCTCGAAATATCAGGCGCGGGGGCTTCGAGCTGATGGCCGGGTCAGGGCACGCCCCGCTGCGCGAGGACCTCGAAGTGCTGCTGACGGTTCGCGACCTTGAAGTCGAGTTCCCCGTCGGCAAGGGCGCTGTGGTCCACGCGGTGAGCGGTATCTCTTTCGATGTGGCTGAGGGCGAGACGCTCGGCATTGTGGGCGAGTCGGGCTGTGGCAAATCGACGGTCGCGAAGTCGATCATCCGTCTCAACGACATCAAGGGCGGCGCTGTCGACTATCAGGGAAACGATCTGGCCCGACTTGAGGGCGAGGAGTTGCGCCAGCTTCGGCCTGACCTGCAGATGATCTTTCAGGACCCGATCTCGTCTCTGAACCCGCGGCGCAAGATCCGCCAGGTGATCTCGGAGGGTCTTGCAGTTTGGGGGGACGAGAAGGGCTCTTGGTCGCAGAGCCGGATCGAGGAACTGATGCTGTCGGTGGGTATTGATCCCAAGTTCGGTGAAAGGCGACCCCACCAATTCTCCGGCGGGCAGTGCCAACGAATCGGGATCGCTCGGGCGTTGGCCCTCGACCCCAAGGTCCTGATCTGCGACGAACCGGTGTCGGCACTTGATGTGTCGGTCCAGGCTCAGGTATTGAACCTGTTGGAGGACATGAAGAAGCGGTACGGGTTGACGCTGCTCTTCATCAGCCACGATCTCTCGGTGGTGAAGAACGTGTCCGACCGGATCATTGTCATGTACCTGGGCAAGGCATGCGAGATCGGCAACGCCAACGAGCTGTACGAGAATCCGCGACACCCCTACACGCGGGCTCTGCTGGCCGCGATTCCTGAGCCTGCGCCGACGGTCGACGTATCGGAGGGCGACATTTCCGGTGAACTTCCGTCACCGATCAACCCTCCGGCCGGTTGTCGTTTCAACACCCGCTGTTCCCACGCGACCGATGTCTGCTTCACCGACGAACCGGAGATGCAGCGGGTTGGCGACAGCGACCACTACCTGGCCTGTCACCACCCAGTTGCGGTGTCGATCAACGGGCAACAAGCTGTGTGACCGCTACTCAGCTGAGTGTCCAGACGGTGTCCGACGACATCGTTGAGGCCGCGGCGATGGTGGGTGCGGCTCTGCCTTCGTTGTGGAGTTTGGTGAGGTGGGCGACGACTGAACGGGCCGCAGGTCGGTGAAGTTCCTTTCGGACATCGGCGTAGAGCACCGCGACCATCTGTTTTGCTGAGGCTGGTCCCTCGGCTAGCTGGCCGAGGATTTGGGCTTCCCGGCGAAGGCGGTGGTTGAGCAACGCAGACACGTAGCGTTGCGGGTTGGTGACCGGCCCACCATGAGTCGGGTACAGGACTTCATCGCTGCGTCCATCAGTAGCTGCAATGACTTCAGGTAGTCGCTGACATCACCGTCGGGTGGAGGGATGATCGTTGTCGACCAGCCCATCACCCGGCCTCAGCTTACGCAGCAACTTCGCGGGTTGAGTTCGGCCCGCACGGCTGGCGACAACGATGGAGCCAACGATCAGGAGAAATGATTGCATCTGGATGAACGATCGAAATATCTGATACGTTCTCCGAACCACATAGACTGGTGACCCTAGAAGGAGGCGTGTGAACGCTAGGTTCACTTGCGTTACGAGGCGTCTCGTATCCTGGCGAGCTGTTGTTGATGTTGATATTCCGGGAGAAATTGACGGATCCGAGAAATACTATTCGAGGCCCTACGCCCTTCCCTGCACCTCTCAGTAGGTTTTGGATTGGAGAAACTGTGGTTTCCGTTGTCGCTTTTGGTGCGGTGTGCGAGTTGGAGGATTTGACCGCTCCAGCGCGCAGGTCGACGCTAGACGCTCTGGGATACGTTGCTTCCAGAGACTTGGAGTCGGAGGTGCCTGCTCGACTCGCAACTCCAGAAGACGAGACAGCCGGCTCCTTTGCCACACGTGACACGTTGTTTCGTGATACGTTGTGCTCCTCTGCTTCGATGCTGAGACAGCGGCAAAGAACGGTTGAGTCCGGCGAACCCCATTTCTGCTTGGAGGAGTTCGCGGATCTCAGTGACGGTAGACGCGTGCTGTTGAAGGATGACCGTGGCTGGTCCGGTTGGCCTCAGAACTGCCTTTGGCCGCGGAACAGCCGTAAAGGCAAGTGGAAGACCTCGGTTGGACGAGCGCTGGCCAGAGAAGCAGTCTGGGTGCTTGGTCCGGACGAGGTTGACACAAACGAACTCTGGGAAGGGTGGACGATTGAATGCTTGGGGTTTCTGGGTGTCGAAATCGATCCGGCTTCTGTCCATGCAGCCCCTTTTATTGTCGAGTTCGGCCCTCGCGTTCAACATGAGTTTCGGCAACTGAGACATAGGTGGCGGAGGCAACTGAGTTCAGTGGTGGACCTGCGTTCGGGGTCTGGAAAGTGCGTAGACACCTTCGATGTTGTCACCTTTGGTGCTGTTTGTGAACTGGACTACTTGACCGATCCTGTTTACTGCCCGACCAGAAGCAGTGGCTTCGATTACCACGAGACGTTGTATCAGGCGGATTGGCCCGTTGGGAAACTGCAGTCACAACGTGATGAGATGACCGCGTGGGGTATGCGCGGATTTCGCGCGGAAGAGTTCGCGGATCTCAACGACGGTCGGCGTGTCGTTCTCAGGGACGGCCGCTGTTGGGATTTTTGGCCCCTCAACGAGTCTGATAGCATCTGGAGGTTTGCCAACGGGCGCGAGCTGACGCAACAGACCATTTCAATGCTTGAGCCGGTCGACAACGACGAGTGGTTTGAATCGACGCTGCAACGTTTGGAATCGGAGGGCGTCAGGGTAGACCCCGCTTCGGCTCACGCGGCACCGTTCAAGGTTGAGTTCGGACCCAACGTCAAAAATGAACTACACCGGCGCAAACCAACGAATTAGGCAAAAGCCGCGCCGTCGGGATGATCGCGGCTCGGCTCAGGTGGCGCACTCCGAATCGCCGACCACTGCTTCATACGGGCCTGCCTCGTCGAAGTCGGTGTAGAACTCGGGGTCGTCGTCATACGCCGGGAACTGATCAAGATCCTTGAGTCCCGCGGAAATGGCCCGCACTCCTCCTGAGCGTTCGATCCAGCCACGGAACGACTCGCCGACCGTGCGCTCGTTGTTGAATCGATGCACGACTCGCAGAGCGGCCTCGGCGGCGTTCTTGGCGGGGAGGCGCAGGGCTTTTGTGCCGAAGTGCGCCTGCTCCTGGCCGATGTAGCCCCCGAGCATCATCTGGTAGCCGGGCGCTGAGCGGCCATTGGCCCGGCGCTCGGCGCCGAAGAATCCGATGTCGGCTGCGTGATGCTGTCCACAAGAATTGGGACATCCGCTGATGTTGATGCGCAAGCCGGCCACTTCGGCGAGTCCATCGGATTCGAGGGCATCGCCGATTGCTTTGGCGAGTCCGCGGCTCTGGGTGACGGCGAGGTTGCAGGTGTCGGCGCCGGGGCAGGCCACCACGTCTCTGACCAATTCTGCGCCCGAACGGGCCATGTCCACGGCGAGCAGCCGCTCGTACAGACTCGGGAGCTGTGATTCGTCGAGCCCTCGGATGATGAGGTTCTGGCGGTTTGTCAGGCGGATGTCGGCTTCGAATTCACGGCTGATTGCTGCAATAGCGCGGAACTGCTCGGCGGTTATGTCACCGAGTTGCGCCCAGGCATAGGCCGACGCCTGCCCAGAGGCGATACCCCGGACCACGTTGGCACTGAACCATCGGTCATAGGGGGAGGCTCCACCGATGCTGACCGGCGTGCCCTGCCCGATTCTGGTGACCTTCGCCGTGGCGTCCAACCCTGCCGGCGCATCGCCTCGGACCCGCACTTCGGTGGGGAGACCGCCCGGGTACGACGACGAGGCGAGCAGGAATTTGCGGATTGCCAGCACACGGCGCCGGACTTCGTCGATCCCGAGCTGTTCGACTACCCATTTCATCCGGGCGCGGAGCTTGTTGTCTCGATTGCCGGTCTGATCGAAGACCCTGAGGATCGCTTCGAGTGTGGGCAGCAGTTCTTCTTTGCGGGTGAACTCTTCAACTGCCTGAGCGGGGAACGGCGTTGTCCCGAGTCCTCCGGCGACGAAGACTCGAAAACCTGCCTCGACGGTTCCGTCATCGAGCGTGCGGGTCGCGGCTATCACCCCGGCGTCGTTGAACATTGCCTGGCCGCAGTCGGTCTCGCAGCCAGAGAAGTTGATCTTGAATTTGCGAGGCAGTCTCTGGCTGAGCGGGTTGCGGACGAAGTGGCGGTAGGCCGCCTCCGCCCACGGCGTGATGTCGAGGTTCTCATGCGGGCAGGCACCAGCGAGATGGCACCCCTGCACGTTGCGAACGGTGTCGCCGCAGGCCTCGCGGGTTGTCAGGCCGACCGCCGCGAGGTGGTCCAGCACTTCGGGAATCTGATCGAGTTGCACGAAATGGAATTGAAGGTTCTGTCTTGTGGTGATGTGAGCCCAGCCTCGGCTGTAGCGCTCGACAATGAACGCCAGCATCTCGAATTGTTCTGGGTCCATCGATCCGTAGGGAACTTTGACGCGGACCATCTGGTTGGTCCCGCCCTGTCTTTGGCCGTAGATTCCGTTGTTCAGCCGGAACACTCGGAACACGTCTTCTGAGATTTCGCCTGCCTCGTACTTGGCGAGGACGTCCCGGAATTTGTCGATGTCGGTCTGAATGTCAGGATCTACGGGCCGTGTTTCGACTGTGGCGGTTTCAAGGAGGGTCATCGCAGAGCCCCTTTCTGAGCGAGTTCTTGCTGGTTGCCGGCAGGTGTTTCCACGGCTCCGGCTGCGTCCGGCGAAAGCACCGCGCCCGGAACCAACACCGATTGGGCGGCTACTGCCCCGATCACCAGCGTGGATGGGTTGGTCACGTCGATCTCCGGGAGTCCCGCGAGGTTCGTTCGGGTCACGTTCTCGTGGTCGGTCGTGGCAGAATAGACGACGGCGACAGGCGTGTCAGCGGACATTCCCGCGGTCATCAAGCGCTGTGCGATCAACGCCGTGCGCGATGCTCCCATCAGGACCACCAGAGTTGTGCCGGAGCGAGCGAGTGCGTCCCAATCGAGCCATCGTTCAGTATTCGGGTCTTGGTGACCGGTGACAACAGTGAACCCGCTGCTGAGTCCTCGCATGGTGACGGGGATGCCGGCGGCAGCGGGTGCTGCAATGGCGGAGGTGATCCCCGGTACCTCTTCGACGTCGACGCTTGCCGCCCTCAGTTCCAGGGCTTCCTCTCCGCCACGGCCGAAGACGAAGGGGTCGCCGCCTTTGAGGCGGACGACGCAATCGAATCTCCGGCCCCGGTCGATCAGCACATCGTTGATTCGCGTCTGTGCGTCGGCGGGTGTTCCCGGGCGCTTGCCGACGTCGATCATCTCCGCCCAGGGCGGGGCGAGCCCAAGCACTGCAGGCTCGATCAGCCGGTCATAGACGACTACATCGGCGCGCTGCAGGAGCTTGGCTGCTTTGATGGTGAGCAGGTCCGGGTCTCCGGGCCCGGCTCCAACGAGGTAGACGGTCATGCGAGCACCCCTTGGGTCCTCAGGCCGAGATGGCCCCAAAGGCGTTCTCGCGCTTCGACGATGCGGTTTTGCTGCACCAGGTCGAGCAGCCCGTCGTTGAGAGCCGTGTCCCATCCGGCGATCTCGGACGTGCCGAACACCGCGCGGGCTTCGGCTCGAGCTTCTGTCAAGAGCCCGAGCAGTTCCTCGTAGCCTTCGTTGAGTCGCCCTTCGAGTCTTTGACGCAACCAACGGGCGAGGCCGGGGCTGCGGCCGCCGGTCGACACGGTGATCTGCAGGTCGCCTCGGCGGGCGACGGCAGGGAGTGTGAAGGAGCAGTTGGAGGGGTCGTCCGCGGAGTTGACGAAGACGTTGGCACGGTCGCCGTCTGCGCGTACTTCGGCGTTGACTGCGGGGTCGTCTGTGGCGGTTATGGCGAGGCGGTAGGAGGCTGCCTCTCCAGGTTGGTAGGGGCGGGCCAACCACCGCACGTCGGGGTCGGCGCTGATCTCGCGGACTGCGGTGGGGGAGACCACAGTCACGCGAGCATCAGCGCTTCGCAGGCCGGCTACCTTGCGGGCCGCGACCGGTCCGCCTCCGACGACGAGGACGGGTTGACCGCTGAGTTCTAGGTTGACCGGGTAGGAAGACATGTGTACACAATCCAGATAATCCTGATCCGAACAGTCAGGATTATCTGACACCATAACCGAACGCCTCAGCTAAAGCATCTAATTCCGATCATTTTTGTCAGATTTTCGTTTTGGCCTTCCGTGCAGCGCGGATGATCTTTGTGGCGATGAAGGCGAGGCCGACAGCAACCGCGCCCAGTGTCATGAACTGTGCCCAACCTCCCCGGTCGCCCGGGTGCTGCGGTTCGGGCCCTGCGTCATCGCAGCCGATGATGGTGCGGCAAGCCTCAGGTGGACTGATCCGCTCGGTGCTGACGAATGTTGCTCCGATGTCTTCAGTGTGGACATGGGCACTGTGATCACGGGCACTGTGATCATGCGCGGGATCTGAGGCGCTCGCGTCGCCGCCGTCGCTCAAGTCGCTCACGGCGTCGGCGGTCGGGTGATCGTGGCTGCTGTGATCGTGTCGGTTTGCGAACGCGATCACCACCAAGGCAGCTGCCGACATCATGACGAGGAGTGCGGTGATCGTCGTACGGTCGGTCCACAGCGAACGTCGTGCTGAACCCGGATCACCCGTGTGGGTTTGATCCCCGGAGTCGCCGGAGGCGTTGTTCATGATTCGGTTTGCGTTGACGGAGCGACCGTCGCCGCATCGATGTAGCCGGGGCTCTCCCCACCGCCGTGAACGGTGATCGCGCAACCGGACACCCAGCGGGCCAACGGTGACGCGGCGAACAGCACAACATCGGCGACTTCGGCAGGAGTCCCCATGCGCTTCAGGGCGAGTTTCCGGCCGACCGCGGCGATCCCTTCTTCGTCGCCATAGAACAAATGGGCCTGTTCAGTGACGATCATCCCCACCACCAGCGCGATCACGCGGATCTTGGGCCCCCACTCGTGAGCCAGAGTCTCTGTCAGATTGATCACCCCGGCTTTGGCCGCGCCGTAGGCCGCGCCCTGGGGGTTGGCCCGAGTGCCGCTGACAGAGGTGATGTTGACGATCACGCCCCCGCCTTCTTGTGACTGCATCTGGTCGTGAACTGCCTGAGCGAAGGTCAGCGGCGCGATGAGATTGAGCGCGGTGATCTTGTCGTTGAAACGCGGCGACACGGTTGCGCTGACCGACGGAGGTGCTCCGCCGGCATTGTTGACAAGTACGTCGATCCGGCCTGTGGAACCGACCGCCGCGGACACCACATTGGCGATCTGTTCGGGCTCTCGAACGTCGGCGGCAACGAAGAGGGCTTTGCGACCCCCATGCTCGAGCGGATCCTCTGGCGCGTTGCGAGCGCAGACGACAACATCGGCGCCCTGTTCCAAAAAGCGTGCGGCGATCACGCGTCCCAGGCCCTTGGTGCCGCCGGTCACGATGACCGTCCGACCGCCCATGTCAAGAGAGTCGTTCGCCTCGACCATGCCCGTCACCCTATCGGGACGGCCCGAGCCGTCGAGAAGCAAGGGTCGGAGACGCGACTGGCAACTGTGCGGGCTTAGCACCGCGGGCCGGCGTCGAATACCGTCAAGGAGCCCTTGAGTCGACGAACCGTTGATTGGAGCCCGAGTGTCAGACAAGCAGATGACCGAGGAGGAGGTGGTCGGAGAACTCCGCAGCGGGATGACCCTCGGCATCGGAGGCTGGGGCTCCCGCCGAAAGCCGATGTCATTGGTGCGCGCCATATTGCGCAGTGACCTCAGCGACCTCGACATCGTCTCCTATGGCGGCCCCGACGTCGGAATATTGTGCGCCGCGGGAAAGGTGCGGAAGCTCACCTACGGTTTCGTGTCGCTTGACTCCATCCCGCTCGAACCGCATTTTCGACTGACTCGTCAAGCTGGGGCGATCGAAGTCTCCGAGTTGGACGAAGGAGCCTTCTATCTGGGCCTCATGGCTGCAGCTCACCGCGTGCCGTTCTATCCGACGCGAGCGGGTTTGGGCACAGCAATGATGTCGGAGAATCCTGATCTCAAAACCGTGAAATCACCTTACGACGACGATGAAGAACTGGTGGCGGTTCCAGCCTTTCGAATGGACGCGGTGATTCTCCATATGAACCGGGCCGACGCTGCAGGAAACGGCCAGTTCCTGGGACCGGATCTGTACTTCGATGACCTGTTCGCCATGGCCGGCGACAAGACCTTCATGTCTGCAGAGCAGGTTGTTCCCACAGAACAGTTCTTGAGCGAAGGATCGGTTCACACGCTGCGAATCCCGCGAACCCATGTCGACGGAGTGATTCAAGCGCCGGGTGGAGCCCACTTCACCGAATGCCCGCCCGATTATCAGCGCGACGAGGCGTTCCAGTCCGAATACGCGGCAACAGCCCGCGACCCCGAGGCTTGGGAGCAGTTCCGCAGAGACTGGCTTGAACTCGAATCACACGACGACTACGTCGAAAAACTCAAAGAGCGGAGCCAGAAATGACCGTCACCCTCGATGAGATCTGCGTCGTCGCTCTCGCCGAGGCGTTCAGGGGCGACGGCGAACTGTTGTGCAACCCGATGGGCCCGGTGCCGGTGATCGCCGGGCGATTGGCCAGGGCCACCTTCGCTCCCGACCTCATGCTCACCGACACGATTGCGTTTGCGATCGAAGGCAACCTGGCCCTTGGCGGAGACCCGTCGACAGCGGTGATCGAGGCATACATGCCGTTCAGGTCGGTCTTCGATCAGGCGTGGTCGGGGAAGCGGCATGTGGTGATGGGCGCCAGCCAGATCGACCAGCACGGCAACCAGAACTTCGCCGCAATCGGGCCCTACCGCAAACCCAAAGCACAGTTGCTGGGGCTGCGCGGGGCGCCGGGCAATCTGATCAACCACCCCACCAGCTACTGGATCCCCAATCAGGCACGGGCCTTCAGCGCAACGGTCGACGTGGTCTCGGCGCCTGGCTACGACCGCATCGCGCAACTCCCCGAAGCCAGCAGAAGACACTTCGAGATCCGCCGGGTGGTCACCGACCTCGGGGCTTACGACTTCGAGACCGAAGACCGCAGAATGAGAGTCCGTTCGCTCCATCCTGGGGTCACCCTTGAACAGGCACAAGAGGCCTCCGCGTTCGAACTCGCAGTCACCGGCGATGTCGAGGAGAGTCGGTTGCCCAGCGATGAGGAATTGCGGCTGATCCGCGAGGTCCTCGACCCCGGCGGCGTGCGCAAAGCCGAGTTCCGCTGATGGACCTCGAGCTTTCTCCCCGCTACGTAGAGTTTCGTGACGAATGTCGAACTTGGCTGCGCGACAACAAACCCGCCGACCCGCTGGCTTCGATGGACTCATCGGTGGGATTTGAGGAGCATAGGTTGTGGGAACGCGCCCTGTTCGAGGGAGGTTGGTCGGTGCCGGCGTGGCCTGCGGCATACGGCGGCCGTGACTGCGATCTGATCGAGTGGTTGATCTATGAAGAGGAATACTGGGCTTCAGGTGTACCCGGTCGGGTGAGTGCCAACGGCGTGAGCTTGCTGGCGCCCACCATTTTCAACTTCGGCACTCGAGCCCAGCAGGACTATTTTCTACCGAGAATGGCCGGCGGCGAGCACATATGGGCCCAGGGCTGGTCTGAGCCCGAGGCCGGGTCGGATCTCGCCGGGATAAAGACGATTGCGGTCCGCGACGGCGACGACTATGTCGTCAACGGCCAGAAAATCTGGTGCTCACGGGGCAAGTATGCAGACTGGATCTTCTGCATTGTCCGCACCGACCCGACTGCGGAGCGTCACGCGGGCTTGAGCTATTTGCTGGTTCCGGCTGACGCCCCGGGAATCACGCGGCGAACCGTCAAGCGCCTCGATCAAGAGTCGGGCTTCGCGGAGATCTTCTTCGACGACTGCCGAGTCAGTGCGGACAACGTTCTCGGCGAACCGGGTCAGGGTTGGGCGGTGGCTATGGCGGCAGCGGGTTCCGAACGCGGGCTCAGCTTGCGAAGCCCAGGTCGGTTCATGGCCGCAGCCGAGCGTCTCAGGGAGCTTGCGGTCAGCGAAGCAGGCAGCGGGTTGGACGCGCGGCTGCGAGATGAGGTGGTTGATGCCTGGATCCGGGCTGAGGCCTATCGCTGGCAGACGTACTTTGTGGCCGCCGAGTTGATGGCGGGCGGCGATCTCGGATCAGAGGCCAGCCTGATGAAGGTGTTCTGGTCTGAGATGGATCTTGAGTTGCATGCCACGGCTCTTCGCCTCCTCGGCGATGAAGCCGAGGTGCCGAGCGACTGGCTCGACGGGTATGTGTTCGCTCTGGGCGGACCGATCTATGCGGGGACCAACGAGATTCAGCGCAACATCATCGCTGAACGCGTGCTTGGCCTGCCCCGGAGGTGACGCAGGTGCTTTTCGCCTTTACCGACGAGCACGACATGTTCCGTGACACCGTCCGCGGGATCTTTGCGAACCAATGCAGCGCGGAGGCGATCCGGGAAAGCTGGGACAGCGCTGACGGACGGGTGAGGGGGTTGTGGTCGACGTTGGCAGAGGTTGGAGTGCTGGCCATAATGGCCCCGACGGAGGCAGGCGGACTCGGGATGGACGAAGTGGCTCTGGTCCGTGTGCTCGAGGAAGCAGGTTACGGCGGCGTACCGGAACCGCTGGTGGAGCACGTGGCCGTGGCGGTTCCTGCGCTGGCGACCGCAGGCGCTTCTGAGATGTTGGTCTCGGCGATCAGCGGCGAGAGCACCTGCACGGTGGCGTTGGCAACCGGTGGCCCCAATGTCGTGGCCCAGGTCGCAGCTGATCTGGTTGTAGCCGAACACTCAGGCTCACTGCTGGCGGTTGACAGTGGGGCGCTGACAGTCGCTCCCAAGGACTCCATTGACCAGTCTCGTCGCCTTGCCGAGATCAGTTTTGATCCGGATGCGGCGACTCTGCTGGCTGGTGCAGACGTGGCTTTGGCCTCTGATCGGGCTGTTTTGGGCACTGCAGCTCAGTGCGTCGGCGTTGCTCGGCGCCTGCTTGATTTCACGGTCGAGTACGTCAAAGAGCGCAGGCAGTTCGGTAAGCCCGTCGGGAGTTATCAGGCAGTCAAGCACCATCTGGCCAACGTCAGATTGGCGATCGAGTTCTCCGCGCCGCTGGTGTATCGAGCGGCATGGTCTGTGGCTCATAGCGACGACGCAGCCGTGAGGGGCCGAGACGTGTCGATGGCCAAGGCAACCGCGTCGGACGCGGTTGATCATTCGTGCCGGGCGGCGCTTCAGTGCCACGGCGCTATCGGGTACACCTATGAGTACGACCTGCAGATCTGGCTGAAGCGAGGCTGGAGCCTGTCGGGGGCGTACGGTACTGCCTCCCAGCACAGAGACCGGGTGGCCGGCACCCTGGGACTCTTGGGATAGCTACGATCCAAGGCGTATGAGAACCGACCAGGATCCAGCACTGCTGCAAAGCCCGATCATCGACCGGGTCGAACGGGTCGTGATCGTCATGGCGATGGAGGCAGAGGCGGCACCTCTGCGGGATGCCCTCGGAGCGCAGCCCCTTGAGGCGCCTGCGTGGGCGAACGGTCTGCCCTGCCGACTGTCCCATGCGCCCAGATCGGAACGACGACCTGATGTGGTGCTTGCCGTCAACGGGACCGATCCGATCTACGGCGTCGACGCGGTTGGAAGCACGGCTGCGGCTCTCACCACTCATGTGGCCCTCAACCTTGATCGACCGAGGCCGGACCTTGTCTTGTCTGTGGGAACAGCCGGCGGTTGGCTGCGAGCCGGTGCCGGGATAGGCGACGCGTTCTTGGTGTGGCCCCACTTCGCCTGCCACGACCGACGGATCCCGCTGCCGGGCTTCGATGTCATGGGCGACAGCGAACTTCCCGCAGCGGATCTGCGCAGTCACGCCTCAGCACTGGGTTGTCGACTGGGGATCGTCACGAGCGGTGACAGTTTTGACGAATCACCGGCGGACCGGGAGAGGATTCTCGCCAACGGGGCAGAGGTGAAGGAGATGGAGGCTGCAGCTGTCGCCTGGGTCGGGCGTCTTCACGACGTGCCGACAGGGGCGCTGAAGACGATCACCGATCTCGTCGACTCGCCAGTCGCTGCCGAAGCTCAGTTCGTTGAGAACCTGGCAACAGCAGCCGAAACGCTCCAGCGCAAAACCCTCGCTCTGCTCGAGCGCCTCGCCCGAGAGGACGGGGACTGAATCCAGCCAGGTCAGGTCTCGCCGAGGTAGCTGGCGCGCAGGTGGGGGTTGGCGAGGAGCGCTTCGGCGGTGTCGTCGAGAACGACCCGGCCCGTTTGAAGCACCCAGCCGCGGTCTGCGATAGAAAGCGCCATGTTGGCGTTCTGCTCTACCACGAAAATCGCCACGCCCTGCGAATGGATCTGCTCGATCAACTCGAAGTTGGTCTGCACCAGAGCGGGAGCGAGCCCCATCGACGGCTCGTCCATCAGCAGCACCTTGGGGTCGGACATCAACGCCCGGCCCATCGCCACCATCTGCTGCTCACCACCGGACAGCGTGCCGGCTTTCTGGCTGAGCCGTTCCTTCACCCTTGGAAACATCTCGAATATCCGTTCCAGGTCAGCGTCGATGGCTGAGCGGTCCGAGCGCAGGAAGGCGCCGAGTTCGAGATTGTCCTTGACCGATAGCCGTTTGAACAGCCGTCGGTTCTCGGGAACCATCGTGACGCCCCGCTCGACGCGATACGAAATCGACTCGTCGGTGACTATCTCGCCGTTGAGGAGCACGTCGCCGGTGGTGGGCACAACCATTCCCAACAAGGTCTTGAGGGTGGTCGACTTGCCCGAGGCATTGCCGCCGAGCAGGCACACCAACTCGCCGGGGTAGATCGAGAACTCGACGTCTTTGAGGATGTGGACGGCGCCGTAGTGGGTGTTGACCCCGCGCATCTCAAGCAGGGGAGCGGTGCCGTTGGCGCCGCTCATGCGGATTCCTCTGCGGGGCGCCCGAGGTATGCCTCGATGACATCGGGGTTGGTCGACACTTCCTCATAGGTTCCATGAGCGATGGTCTCGCCGTGGTCCAGCACAACTACTCGGTCGCTCACATCGCGCACGACGCTCATGTCGTGCTCGATCATCACGATGGTGAAGCCCCAATCGCTGCGGAGTTCGCCGATCAGTCGGGTCAGTGCCGCGGACTCCTTCGGGTTCATGCCGGCGACGGGTTCGTCGAGCAGGATGATCGTGGGTTTGGTGGCCATTGCTCGGGCGATCTCCAGCCGCCTCCGGTTTGCATACGACAGCACCGCGGCCGGTTGGTCGAGCCGGTAGCCGACTAGGCGAGTACCGAAGAAGCCCAGCACTTTCTCGCCGTGCTCTCTGATCTCCTGCTCTTCCCGTTTGAACGGGCGCGTCTGAAACAGCGCGCCCCAAATGCCCTGCTTGGTGCGGCAGTGCTGGGCGACCATCACGTTCTCGAGAATGGTCATGTTGGCGAACAGGCGGACGTTCTGGAAGGTGCGGGCGATTCCGGCCGCGGTGACTTGGTTGGGGTCCAGCCCCAAGAGTGACTCGCCTTTGAAGATGATGTCGCCCGACGTCGGTGTGACCATCCCCGAGATCATGTTGAAGAAGGTGGTTTTACCGGCGCCGTTGGGCCCGATGACCGACACGATCTCGCCTTCGTCGATATAGAAATCGAGGTCTTTGAGGGCGTGGAGACCGCCGAAGGTGACGCTGAGTTTATTGATGGTCAACAGACGCCGGCTCATGCGGGCAGCACCCCCGTATTGCCATTGGAGTGCGAGTCGTCCTCGGGTTCGGAGTCGGTGTCGATCTCTCCGCGCAGCCAGGCGTCCTGAAGGTACTCGTCTTGGTGGAGTTCACGGGTGCGCCGAACGTTGGGCACCAGTCCCTCAGGACGTTTCAGCATCATCCAGATCAGCAACACGCCGTAGATCAGCAGCTTGTATTCGGAGAACTCCTGCAACAGACCCGGTTGTCGAGGTCCGCCAAGGATGCCGATCAGCACAACCGAGCCGACGATCACGCCCGCGATGTTGCCCATGCCGCCCACGATCACGACCACCAATATCACGATGGAGACCAGAATGATGAAGCTGTTGGGGAAGACCGAGCCCACTTTGGCGGCGAGGATGGCACCCGAGAATGAGGCCAGCACCGCGCCGACCACGAAGGCCATGAGCTTGGCGTTGACCGTGTTGATGCCCATCGCTTCGGCGACCGACTCGTCTTCGCGGATCGCCATCCAGGCGCGGCCCAGCCGACTGCGTTCCAACCGCCACGACACGTAGACGGCGATCGCGCAGAAGAACAGCACAAGGTAGAACACGGCGCGCGGGTCGGTCCCCTTCACCGTGGCCAAGCCGAAGACCTGCACGCCGGGAATATTGGTCACCCCTTGCGCGGCGCCGGTGTATCCCCCGAGCCAGTCGGAAAGGAACAGCAGGCGGATGATCTCACCGAAGCCGAGGGTGACGATGGCCAGATAGTCGCCTCGCATGCGGATCACCGGAGCGCCGATGAACAGTCCGGCCAGCGCGGCCAGAATCACCACAACGACCAGAGCCGTGCCCCAATAGAACTGCGGCATCCAATCGGGCCAGGATTCTCCCCGGTTGGCGGTGGTCAGAATCCCGGCCGTGTAACCGCCGATCGCGAAGAACGCCACGTATCCGAGGTCGAGTATTCCAGCGAGGCCGACCACGATGTTGAGGCCCAGGGCCAACAGGACGAACAGACCGACGTTGGCCAGCAGTTCGTTGGTGATGCCGCCCAAGAACAGAGGCAGGATCACCAACGCGGCTGCAAGCGCCAACAGGCCGATGGTGTTCGCCCGAGTTCGGCTCGTTCCTTCCAGGGCTTGGAAGCGCTCCTTGGCACGATGTGCCCGGTCTCGTCCGAAAGCGGCGGACAGGCTGCCGGCCGCAGCCAGCACCGCGGCTCCGTGCATTGTCAGCCCGCCCCGGATGAAGTAGAGCTCATCAACCAGCCACTCGGCGCCGAGCCAGGCGAAGCCTTCCGACAGGTCGAGAATCACCGTCTCGAAGACTGCGAAGGCGATCACAGAAACGAAAGCCCAGCTCAGCACCCGGCGGGTTGTCGCCGAGAGAAGGTGCGTCAACCCGCCGAATGTTCCGAGCACCAATCCGATGGGCAGCCAAATGGCGATGCCGAAGGCTGTGTCTCGTTGGAAAGACAACAACTCGAGCAGTTGAGGACTCCAGTTGACCAGCGGTTCTCGGAGATTGAAATTGTCGAGGAGGAGAGTGAGGAAGCTGAGACCGGCACCACCGATCAGGCCCACGAGCGAGCCGGCGAGCACTTCGCGGCTTCCCTTGGCGTAGCTGGGCATTCCAGCCAAGACTGGCTCCCTGCACACCACCAGGCCGAAGACGGCAGGGAGCCAGAACAATGACAGGTAACCCATCGAGAAAATCGGTTCGATCAGCATGCGGCGATCAAGGTTGACCGGCATGTTGGTGAGTGCGACAAACACAAGCACCAGAGCCAACAGCAGGCCGTATTTGAATACCTTCCGCCAGTCCTGGTCCAGCATTCGCCGTGCCGGCAGCTCCTCGTCTGATGGTTCTTCGATGAATGCTGCGCTCATGCTCGGTCCTCGGTCGACAGCCGCTCTCCGAACAGACCGGTCGGCTTCACCAACAACACGAAGATGAGCACAAGGAACGCCACCGCATCCTTGAGTTGCGAGACGCCGTCGATACCCCAGGGCTCAAGCAGGATCAGCGGCGCCACGGACTCGGCGCTGCCCAAGGTGATCCCCCCGGCCATCGCACCTCCCATATTGCCGATACCACCGACCACGGCCGCGCTGAAGGCCTTGATGCCGGGCAGGAACCCGGTGGTGTGAACGACTGACCGGAAGAGCAGACCCCAGAGGATCCCCGCAATACCGGCCATGGCCCCGCCGACAGCGAACGTGGTGACAATCGTGCGGTTGACGTTGATCCCCATCAACGAGGCGATCTCCTTGTCCTCCGCCACGGCTCGCATGGCCTTGCCGATCTTGGTCCGCTCAACCAGATACCACAGCGCCACCATGGATATTGCCGCTACGACCAGCACCATCAGCCGCGTGCCCTCGATGGTGACGAAACCGAACAGCTCCCGTTTCTTCGACAGCCAGTCCGGCAGTGTCGGGTAGGACTTGGCTCCAGGTCCGAGAAGCACCACCGAGACGTTCTGGATGAAGAACGACACGCCGATGGAGGTGATCAGCGGAATGAGCCGCGGCGAGCCCCGCAGTGGCCGATAGGCGACTCGTTCCATGATGATCGCCGTCAAGGTGGAGCAGATGATCGCTATTACCAGGACGAACAGCAACGAGAGCAGAAAGTTGCTCTCCCACGCGCCGGACTCGTCAAGTTTGTTCGATGTGATCATTCCGGTCATGGCGCCCACCATGAAGACCTCGCCGTGAGCGAAGTTGATGAACCCCAGGACGCCGTAGACCATGGAATAGCCGAGCGCGATCAGCCCGTACATCGCTCCCTGTGAGAGCCCCGAGATCACCAAGCCTTCGAACTGGGCAGCGGTCAGCCCGGTGGCGTCCGGGTTGATGCGGGAGGCGACGAAGTTGTCGGGGTTGATCTGCTGCCCGATGAACATGAGCAGGCCGAGGACCACGAAGGCGCTCATGACCACCCGCATGAGCAGAAGAAAGGCGTCCACGCCGAGGCGACGGTTCAGCCTGTTCTCCGCGGTGACCGGTGACGGCATGTTCGGTGGCTCAGTTGCTTGCTGTGGAGGCCATGGTTGTGGGAGTCGGCCACCCGGCTCTTGGGCCGGGTGGCCGACTGTTGAAAGTGGCGAGTTACGACGGGGCGTACTCGAAGACCACGTTCGCTTTGCTCGCGGCGAGGTCGTCAGGATCCTCGTGGTGGATCACGGTGATCCGCTGTGCTCCGCAGTCGCCGAAGTCGTCGCAGCTGATCGACCCGATCAAACCGCTGTAACCGCTCACACTGTTGAGGTAGTCGCGAACGCCTTGGCGGTCGACGACCAGTGTGTCTCCGTCGGTGAAGGACGCCGCTTCGATTGCTTCGAGCAGAAGCGTAGTTGCATCGTAGGAGTGCGCCCAGAAGGGTGCCTCCGGTGCTACACCGTAGAGGTTGTTGTAATCGGCCAGGAAGTCGTCGGCCGTGCGGCCCGTGCTCTGGTTGGTGTTGTCCCCGTAGCGCACATCGGGACCTGAGAAGTACATTCCTGCTGTCTGCGACAACTCCAAGTACGAGTCTACGAGCAGTCCGTCGGCCGCGAGCAGCACCGTGTTCTCGAGTCCGGCGACGCCGGGGGCCTGAGCGGCGATATGGTCTCCTGCCGGCTGAAAGATCGGGAAGAACAGCGCCTCTGGAGTGTGTGCTGCAACCTCAGTCAACACCGGCACCATGTCGGCGTCGTCCTTGTGTACAGCGGTGAATCCAGTGACGGTGCCCCCGAGGGCCTCGTAGGCGTCTGCGAATGCCTGGGCGAGACCCTGGGTATAGGGATCGCCGTCGTGAATGGCGGCTGCGGTGGCCAGGCCCAGATCCCCATAAACGAACTGCGCCATGGCAGCACCCTGGTAGAGGTCGTTGTGAGCCGTCCGGTAGTAGCCGACGCTGTAGTTCTCACCGGCGGTCCCGGCCAAGTCGGAAGTCAACGCGGGTGACGTGTTGGACGGTGAGATCATCACCATTCCCGCACTGGTGACGAGCGGGGCAGCAGCGGCGGCTGCTCCGGAACACGAAGTTCCGATGACTCCTACGACTCTGTCGTCGGCCACGATCGTCTGAGCCGCTGCCTGACCGCCGTCGGCGGAGCAGGTGTCGTCGAGGCCTTCGCCTGAAGTGACGTCGAAACCGTGAATCGCGCCATAATGTTCGACGGCAAGTTCGACGCCGCGCTGATTGGGCAGTCCCAAGAAGGCGACATCGCCTGTGATTGTGTTGAGCGAGCGGATCTGAATCGCCTCGCCGGACTCAACCTCCACGACGCCTAGCGATCCGTCGCCGAGATGATCCATCATCTCGCTGTCGTCGTCCATGTCGTCGCTGCTGTCGTCGGCGTCGTCGTCCATGTCGTCGCTGCTGTCGTCGGCCATGTCGGCGCCGACAGTGGTCTCGTCGTCGTCGCCGCAAGCGACGGCAAACAGGGCCAACGCAGCTAACAGAAGTAGAAGTTTGCGAATTCGTCCCATGGTCTCCCTCCAGAGTCGGGTTTGGTGTCAGTTGTCACAAGTGAGCATTCCCTGCGTGATTGCTCGCGAGTGGTCTGTGATGCTAGCAAGTCACCCGCCGTTGCGTGAAGGGTCAAATTGTCAGCAGCTGAAAAACCTATGAGTGCTGCCGTTACTGCTAGACAGAAGCTCGATGAGCGATGGTCGACCCCGGATGATTCGCGAAGCACCACGACCGCAACCCGCTCACGAGCGGGCGACGGTTACCTTCCTGTGTACGGGCAACGCGGCCCGTTCGGTGATGGGGGCGGCGATGATGCGGGCTCACTTCGGCGATGACCCGCCGGTGTGTGTTCTCAGCGGGGGGACCCATGTTCTGGCAGGGCAGCCGATGAGCGTGCGCACCCGCATGGCGTTGGAGCGGCACGGTTTGCGTGACCCGTGGCATCGCAGTCACCAACTGTCCGCTGAAGACATAGAGAGATCCACGTTGATTGTCGCTATGGAGCCGGATCACCTCCGTTGGATGCGACGAACCCATCCCGAAGGCGCCGCCCGAGCCGGAAGCCTGAAGCGGGTGGCCCGAGACCTGGCGCCGGGGACTGCTGATGACCTGGCTGTGCGAGTCGCTCAGCTGGGTCTCGCGGGAATAGAGCCTGAGGCCTGGGAAGAAGTCATCGACCCTGGTGCGGGGCAGCAAGCCGACTACGACGCGGCAGCAGATGAGGTGGCCGCGCTCGTTGATCGACTGGTCAAGCACTTGGTGTGACAGCGTGCAGACAGCGCTCGCGTTGATGCGCGCGGAAGAACTCGCAGATATGTCTCAGATGACGCGCGCTGCGGGTGTTGTGGTGGCAGACTCTCAGTGATGTCGCTGTTGGTCGCAGACGCTCCAGAACTTGACCTCCCCGGGCGCAGCCTCGTCGTGCGAGGACCTTCTCCTCTCGACGGAACAGTCGAAGTCTCCGGCGCCAAGAACAGCGTGTTGAAGTTGATGGCTGCGACTCTGCTGGCCGAGGGCACTTATCGCATCGCCAATGTTCCTCGCATCACTGATGTGGGGTTGATGGCCGAACTGTTGCGGGCTGTCGGCTGCAAGGTCGAGTTGCCTGCCGCCGACTCCGACGGACCGCTGGTCGTCGAGGTTCCAGCGGAGATCGAACCGGTTGCCCCTCAAGGCGTCGTCGATCAGTTCCGGGCGTCGATCGAGGTTCTCGGACCGATGTTGGCCCGCTGTGGCGAAGCAGTCGTCGCGCTGCCGGGCGGTGATGACTTCGGCCCTCGCCCTATCGATATGCATCTGCAGGGGTTGGCAAGGCTGGGTGTTGAGGCCGAGACGGTCGACGGATATGTCCATGCCCGAGTCCAAGAGTTGCGGGGAGGGGCGATCAGGCTTGATTTCCCGAGTGTCGGCGCCACCGAGAATCTGCTCATGGCGGCTGTGCGGGCCAAGGGCACGACTGTGATCGACAATGCGGCGCGTGAACCCGAAGTCTCCGATCTCTGCGAGTTCCTCAACAAGATGGGTGCGCGAATAGAGGGATCGGGTTCAAGCACCCTCACGATCAAAGGCGTCGACCATACAGAGGCGCTTCGGCCGGTCGATCACTCGGTCGTTGGCGACCGTATTGTGGCGGCGACCTACCTGGCCGCCCTCGGGATCGCTACAGGCGAAATCGTTGTCACCGGTGTGGACCTTGATCACATGGCGGTGTTGTGCGGCAAGCTCAGTGATATGGGGATGGAGATATCGGCAGAGGGCGAGAGCATTCGCGCTTGTGTGTCCGGTCGTTTGAGTTCGGCGAAGTTCTCAACCCTTCCGTACCCGGGCGTGGCCACCGATCTGAAGCCTTTGCTGGTTGCTCTGCTCTCCACCGCCGATGGTGTCGGATCGGTTACCGAGAATCTCTTCGCCGAGCGGTTCCGCTACGTGGACGACCTGCGCCTCATGGGTGCAGATATTCGTATCGACTCGCATCATGTGGTGATTGAAGGCAGAGAGCGTCTGTCGGCAGCGAAGGTGAAGGCTCCCGATATTCGAGCGGGTGCTGCGCTGGTGATTGCCGGTCTGGGTGCGCAAGGGGAGACGACCGTGAGCGACGCTCACCATATTGCCCGCGGTTACGACGACCTGGCAGGCAAGCTCAACTCGCTGGGCGCCGACGTCAGTCGTTGTTGATTTCCGGGCGGTTGACTTCTGTCGGCCCGGCTTCTGCCTGCCTGTTTTTATTGTGGGCGCGCGCCCGCCGTCGGGCGACGAGCAGCAGCGAGCCGAACACGGCCATCGGCGCGCCCACCGCGAGGATCTCATCCCAACCGCCTTGGTGAGCAAGGAGCAAAGCGACAGTGTTCGTGCCTCCAAGTTACTGGAGTCCCCGACGTTTGCCGGACTGGTGCTGGCACAATGGGAGTGTGCGAACCCAGGTTGAGAAGGTCATCAATGCGATCCGCCCGGCTATTCAGGCCGATGAGGGCGACATTGAACTGATCGAGGTAGACGAAGCCTCGGGTGTTGTGACCGTTGAGTTGTTCGGTGCTTGCGTCACCTGCCCGGCATCGACTCAGACCCTCAAAGCCGGTATTGAGCGGATAATGAAGGACCGGGTCGCCGGTGTCACCGAGGTTGTCGAGAAGAACGCCTTGGGCATGAGCGAGTCCCCGGTCAAGCTCTAGCCGCCAAGGGCTTGCTTGGCCTGTGGTTCTTCAGTCTGCGTGAGCGAGGTTGCAGGCGTTGTTTATCAATCCGAGATGTGAATAAGCCTGAGGGTGGTTGCCGAGGCCTTGTCGCGTCGTCGGGTCGACTTCTTCGGGGATCAACCCTGTAGGACCTGCGAGAGCGAGAAGCGACCCGAACAGACCTCGCGCATCGTCCAAGTCGCCGATCATGATCTTGGCGTCTATCAGCCAGCTGGTCATGAGGTTGAAGCCGCCTTCGGCGCCTGAGATTCCGTCCTCGTGTCTGTAGCGGTAGACGGCGTCGTTGCGGCGCAGCGACTCGTCGACTGCGGCGACTGTTGCCGCGAACCGTGGGTCGTCGGGCTCGATCAGCCCGAAGAGGCCGATTGCAAGGACCGAAGCATCGAGGTCCATGCCGTCATACGCGGTGGTGAAGGCGCCGGCCTGATCGTTCCAGCCGTTCGCCAAGACGTCATCGCGGATTCGCTCACGCAGGTCGATCCAGTCGGGGCGGTCGCCGCCGTTGGTGTGGGTGCCGGTCCGAACGGCCCGGTCGACCGTCAGCCAGCACATCACTTTGGAGTGGGTGTGATGCCGGGGAGCTGAACGGATTTCCCACATCCCCTGGTCGGGTTCCATCCATCGTCGTTCGACCGCGTCGACGAGATTCTTGAGCAGCCGCCAGTAATGCACTGGGAGCGTCCCGTTGGCGCTCGCGATTTGATGGATCAACTCGGCCACGGATCCGAGGACGTCAAGTTGCAGTTGATGGCACGCGGCGTTGCCGACCCGCACCGGACGCGAATCCGCATAGCCCGCCAGTTCTTCGATCGTTTCCTCAGGCGGGAGAGGCAGACCCTCCACCGTGTAGAGCGGTGACAGCTCGTTGGGGCTGACATCCTGGTCCTCGGTCAGGTCCAAGAGCCAGTCGAGCAGGCTGACGGCTTCGCTGGTCGAACCCAGTCTGGCGAGGGCGCCGGCTGTCATGGCGGCGTCGCGGATCCAGCAGTAGCGGTAGTCCCAATTGCGGACTCCGCCGATGAACTCGGGGAGGCTGGTCGTCGCCGCCGCAAGTATTGCCCCGGTTGGCCCGTAGCAGAGGGCTTTCAGGGTGAGCGCCGAGCGGCGCACTGCTTCGGGTTCCACATCGGGAACTTGAAGTCGGTCGGCCCAGTCGCTCCAGAAGCGTGCTGTGCGTTCCCGGCGCTCAAGTTCTGGTGGGCGGGCCCCGCTGGGCGATGTCGCGCCGTAGCGCATCTCCAGCGTGACCGGTCCCTGGTCGAGGTCGATTTCGGCCACAGCGGTCTGGTGTACGCCGTGGTCTTCAATGGACCAATCCACACCTGCGGCTTCGAGGACGAGCAGATCCGAGGCGCCGGCCACTTCCAATCCTCCGTCTCGGATTTTGATCTGCGTCGGCAGGCGCCCGAAGTCGAGTCTGGGAGCGAACGCGACACTGGCCCGTCCGGCGCCTTCGATGTGACGGATCAGATCGGTTCTCCCGGCTTTCTCTGAGGGCCGACCGTCGGAGCAGTCCAAGTAGTCGGTCACGCGCAGCGCCGGCCAGGAGGTCTGCAGAACCAGAGTGCTGCCGAGGTAGGCCTGAGCGGGCTTTGTGTCGGTGTGGTCGCCGTCGGCGTCGTCGTTCAGCGGTGTGATTGAGAAATGGCCGGCTTCGGGGCCGTCGAGCAGTTCTGCGAAGATCGCGGGCGAGTCGATTCGGGGCAAGCACAGCCAGGTGATCCGAGCGTGCGGCGTGACCAGCGCGGCGCTGCGCTGATCGCTCAGCATTGAGTGATCCTCGATGGGCACGACGTCTGGCTCTCCGGGCGAATCGGCCGGTCGTTCGCGCGAGCGGTTCACGGCTCCCGAGGCTATCGCTGTTGGGGTTGGCAACGGTAGCTTCGTGGGTGTGAGCACACAGTCGGACTCTTCAGCGGTCGTCAGTTGCTATAGACATCGAGATCGCCGAGCGGGGGTCATCTGTCAGAGATGTGACCGCCCGATCTGCGCTGATTGCATGAGCGTGGCCTCCGTCGGCTTCCATTGCCCGGAGTGTGTGGCGACCAAGAGCCAGCGGGTGGTGACGGGCCCGATGGTGTTCACGCCGGTGCTGACCACGACTTTGGTCGCGTTCAACGTTGCGATCTGGCTCGCTTCAACAGTTCAAGGCACGAACTTCTTCGTGGACTATGCCCTGTGGGGACCGCTGGTGGCCGATGGCGAGTGGTACCGGATCGTCACTTCGGGGTTCCTCCACGACGGCGTCTTCCATCTTGGTTTCAACTGTTTTGCGTTGTGGATCATGGGCAAGTCCCTGGAGCAGTTCCTAGGCCGACCGCGTTTTGCGGCGTTGTATTTTGTGTCGCTTCTCGGCGGGTCCTTGGGCGTTCTGCTGTTGGAACCGAGTGCGGTCGCAGTGGGGGCCTCTGGTGGCATCTTCGGTTTCTTCGGGGCTATGGCCATTGTCCAACGATCGGTTGGGGTCAGCGTCTGGGCGACCGGTCTGGGACCGATTCTGGCGCTGAACCTGTTCCTCACCTTTGCGGTCTCGAGGATCTCGGTCGGGGGTCACGTCGGTGGTCTTGTCGCCGGGGGAGTCGTCGGCTTGATCTATGTCTCGTTGAAGCGCGCCAACACGCCCAATTCTGTGGCTGTCGGTTCTGCGACTGCGCTTGGGGCTTTGCTCGTCGTGCTCAGCCTGTTCTTGGCTGCCAACCCTCTGATCTAGCTGTTCAGAAACAGGATTGAAGCAGTCAGGGCACGAATTCCAGAGGTCTAGAAGGCGGGGAGAGGGTCTCGGGTCGGGAGTTGGGGGAACATTGAGAAGTCCCGATCTCGGGTGAGTAGCGCTTCAACGCCGTGAGCAACACAAATCGCTGCAACACGGGCGTCGTGGACGATTCCGCCGATGATCCTCGGACGATCTACGAACTCTCGCAATATGTCCAGGAATTCTGCCGTTTCTCCGATCAGGCGATTCGAAGGAGAGCCAGTCCAGGCCAGTAGCTGGCGCCAGGCTTGGTGTGGCGTGCTTGCGTCGTCGTTCCAGATGCGGCGATTCGTCGTGACGCTGAGGAACTCGTAACAACACGGCCATGGGATTGCCCAAGGTTGGTTTCCTTCGGCGAGAGTTGTTAGCAACTGGTATGCGGCGTCGCCGTGGCGGGATTCATGGCGGTGCGCGTAGACCAAGATGTTGGTATCGACAGCGATCATGTGGGACCTTCGCCGCCGTATATCAACTCGCGTAGTTCAGGCCATGAATAACGCTCCAGCGGGTCAGGCGCGTCCGGGTTTCCTGCGCGTAGATCGGAAAGAACATACGGTGCCGGTTCTGGCTCGGAGAGCACCCGACGCAGTCCGTCTTCCACGACGGCACGGAGCGGGCGTCCGGTCGTTTTGGCGAGGCGTTTTGCGCGCTCAAGCAGTTCGTCGTGTATGTCGATCGTCGTCTTCATGTTCCCATATTACCCATATTCATCTATATGGCCAAGCAATATCAGATATGGATTCGCCCGAGTGATCGGCAAGTCAAAGGTAGGGGTGGCCGCCTTGGTCGAGGATTTGGGCGGTGGAACGGTCGGCCATGGAGATGAACATCTCGTCGCCTCTCTCGGTGTCGGTGGCTGCGAACGCGCCGAGGACAGCGATGAAGGGACCCGACCAAGCGCCCAGAGCGCAATCGGCTTTGAGTTGATCCAGGTCGTAACCGGTCACGCCGTAGTCAAAGAGCGCGTCCAGATATGTCGTCAGGAGCGTGTCCTCGTATTCCCGGCGGACGTCAATGGGCAGGCTGTTGCCCAGGAAGTAGGCCACGTCTTGCCCCGGGCTGCCGATCCTGATCGTCTGCCAGTCGACGGCTGCGACTGAGTCGGCCGTGAACAGCAGATTGTCGAGTCGGTAGTCGGCGTGGGCCAGAGTGAACGGGTCGTGGGTTTCTTCGACCCACGCCACGGTGTGCGGTGCGAGCGCTTCGAGAACATCGCCTGTGTGGTCCATGAGACGAGGGCCGTAGCGCTCCATGAACTGGGTGTGCGCCAGCGGATATATCTCTTCGAGGATCGCGCTGTCATGGGGTGCTAGAGCCGGGTGAGAGGCCAATTCAGGATTGTTCCAAGTCGGCCCGTGCAACAGCGCCAGATTCTTGAGCGCGAGGCCGGCTTGCGCGGGTGTGCAGCCGGCGATCTGGTCGCCTTGTTGAGCGGGTGCCAGATCTTCGAGAACGAGGGTGAAATCCCCGCCCGTCTCAGCAATGGCCGCGAAGAAGCACTCCGGGACGCGGCAAGGCAGCGAGGAGGCCAAGTCCGCATAGAAACGCACCTCCCGCTCATAGACGCCTGCGGCGAGTTCGCGCAGTGACTCGTCTTCGGCCGGCACTTTCAACACGACACTCGTCATTTTGTCGGCGATGAGCTCGAATCGGAAGTTCCTCGACATTTGGCCCGTCCCGATCGGTTCGTGAGCGGTAATCTCCTCGACGCGGAGGTTGAGCGTCTCACTCAGCCAGTCGGCGGTGACCTCTGTTGGTTCGGTGATGATTGAAGCCATCGGACAACCATAGAGCCGGTCGGGCGATAGTTGCGTAGTATCAAGCTGTGCCCGCATCAGAGATCTACCTTGATCACGCTGCCAGCACGATGGTCCGCACAGAAGCACAAGCCGCCTGGGTCGCAGCCGCACAAGCCCACCATGCGAATCCGACGGGAGCCCACAAAGCGGCTCGTGACGCTCGCCGCGCACTCGACGATGCCCGCGATCTGATCGCCTCGCTGATCGGGCGCGCCCCCGCGGAGGTGGTGTTCACAAGCGGCGGCTCTGAAGCCGACAACCTGGCCGTGCGCGGAGTTCTGGCAGCTCGTGGAGGCACGGCTGTCTGCTCGGCGGGGGAGCACCATGCCGTCCTCGAACCTGTCGAGCACGCCGGCGGGTCGACCGTCGGACTCGACGACATGGGGCGGGTCACACCTGAGGCTCTGGCCGCCACGCTCGGGGCAACCGACGATGTGAGCGTCGTCTCGATCATCGCGGTCAACAACGAGACCGGCGCCGTCAATGATCTGCCGGCGCTGGCGCAGGTCGTCCGGGAGCACGCCCCCGGGGCGCTCTTCCATACGGACGCAGTGCAGGCTCTTTCCTGGATCGACCTTGCAGCTGCGGTCGCAGATGTCGACATGGTGTCGATAACGGGGCACAAGGTGGGCGGCCCCATAGGCACCGGTGCACTGTTCGTTCGCTCCGGGATTGAACTCGAAGCCCAGATTCTGGGCGGTGGGCAAGAACGCGGGCGCCGTGCCGGCACCCCCGATGTTGCCGGCGCGGTGGCTTTCGCGGCTGCGGTCGAGGCCACCGTGGAGCGGCGTGACAGCGAGGTTGTGCGTCTGCGAGAACTGCGTGACCGCTTGGTCGACGGCCTCGTCGACCGGCTCGGTTCTGTGGTGGCGCCGACCCTGCTCGGCAAGGGTCATGACTCTCAAGTCGCCGCGGGCATCGCCCATCTTTGTCTGGACGGGGTTGAGGCCGAAGCGCTGCTGTTCCTCCTTGATGCACAAGGGCTGCGTGCTTCGGCGGCATCGAGTTGCTCGAGCGGCGCCCAGGATCCCTCCCATGTGCTCGCGGCGATGGGCGTGCCACGCGAGCTTGCTTTGGGTTCGCTGCGCTTGTCGCTGGGCCATTCGTCCACGCCGGGTGACATTTCCGCCGCGCTGGAGATTATTCCTCCTGCGGTCGAACGCCTGCTCAGCCACGGTGGGGGCTAGAGGCCCTACGCTGGCTCGTATGTCGATTGGCTCAGCTTCAGCCCTGAATCATGGGGGACCTGTCATGGTTGCCATGTCGGGCGGGGTTGATTCCTCGGTCGCGGCCGCTCTGCTGTTGGAGGCCGGCTACGAGGTGGTGGGCGTCACCATGAAACTGTGGGGCGGGCCGAGTGACACGGGTTGTTGTGCAGTTTCCGATGTTGATGACGCTCGCCGCGTCGCCGACCGACTCGGCGTCGAGCACCATGTGTTCAATTTCGGTGACGACTTCGAACGCGATGTGGTCGGCCCGTATGTGGCGGACCACGCGGCGGGCCGGACCCCGAATCCATGCATCGAGTGCAATCGGCACCTGAAGTTCGATCGTCTGCTGCGCCGTGCCGACGCGCTCGGCTTCTCGATGATCGCCACCGGACACCATGCTCGTGTTGTCGCTACGGTCGATGGGCCGCGAATCGGCAGAGGTGCCGATATTGCCAAGGATCAGTCCTACGTGCTGCACATGCTCGACGAGGCTGTGCTGAGGCGTCTGCTGTTTCCGCTTGGACACATGACCAAGGCCGAGGTGCGCAGGATTGCTGCCGAGTTGGCTCTGCGCACCGCGGCGAAGCCTGAGAGTCAGGATGTCTGCTTCATCACCAACCAGCATGGTCGGGAGGCGTTCCTCGGTGATCGGATCGGACTCAAACCAGGGGTTGTGGTTGATCGAGCGGGTGCGACGGTCGGCCGGGTGGATTCGGTCGAACTGGTGACGGTCGGCCAGCGCAAGGGCCTGGGTCTCGCCGGAGGCGCCGATCCGCATTACGTGATCGACGTGGACCCGAAGTCGTCGACGGTCACCGTGGGGACAGCTGAGGACCGGCTGGTTGAGGTGACCCCACTCGAATCGTGGGTGTGGACCGGTGAAGCTGTCAGCGGCGACGTGGAGTTGCAGTGTTCGGCGCATGGCAAGCCCGCTAGTGGCGAAGTTGTCAACGGATTCGTGAGGTGGCGCGGCGAGCATCGCAGGATCGCCCCGGGTCAGAGCGTCGTCGCCTACCGCGGTGACCTGGTGATCGGCGGAGGCATAGCCGCCCGCGCCGCTCACGCGGCCTTGCCTCAGTAGTGCTGGGTCTTGAGGTATTGTCCCGCGGGCGTGTCCGACGCTGAGAGGTGTTCGGTGTAGCGGACAGCGGTTGCGGGGATTTCCAGCGTCCTGCTAACACATGAATAGTACATGACGAATAACTGCCGTTATTCGTAACGTAGCTTCGGGGCTGTTGTCAAGTCTTTGTTGGTCTCGTTGCTGCCGCGTGCCCGGTCCTATCTCGTCGATTGCTCGGTTTACCTGGACAGATAGCGGGCGAATCAGAACCGGGTTCTTCAGGAGCGAGCACTCAGCAGTCGTGATCAACGAGATCTAGGAGCACATCGAATCTCCCTCCGGGTGATTGAAAACCAGCGGTTGCGGGTCACCCGTGGGTATGAAGCGGCCGCGTTGACGCTCACCTAAAACCCATTCCGAGCAGAGGTTTCGTACTGCGTGTCCTTGCGGTCCGGTGTCTCGGCGCTGGGGTTCTAGGTGACGGATAACGGCAGATATCCGTCACCTAGAACAGGAGAGCCAACTATGAAACAGCCCCGTGCCACCAAGATCGTCGGCCGGCATCGAAGAGCAGGCGTCGCTAAACGCGACACAGCCCTTGCGAGGAGACTTGCAATCCTGCCATTGGCCGCGATCGCAGCGTTGACCCTTGCGAGCGGAGCGGTGCTTGGCGACGCACTGGCAAACCCCGAGCCCGCTAGCGCCCACGGAGTCATGAAGCGTGTTGGTAGGCCCCAGAGAGTCTGCACAGCGGAAACGAGGCAAGTGCAGGTAATCGTTGGCTACGAGGGAGTGGGTCGGCTGCGTCGACCCGTCTACGCATGGGAGGCGCAGACCCGCGAATTCTGCGAGTGGAAGAACGTCGTCTCGTACGTTCCACGTCCGCACATGCACGTCAGCGACGAGGTTTGCACCTACGTCGAAGTCTTCATGGTGGGTTCTGGTGCCTACTATGGTGGTAAAGCTGGTGCAGCCGCGGGCGCGGGTTCAGGCGGCTCGGCGCCTGGTGCTGTTGCGGGTGGTGCCGTTGGCGCCGGACTAGGGGCCTCGGGAGGGTACTGGGTTAGTCAGCGAGTCTGCAATTGGATTCCGTCGGTCATCTGGTTGGGGTAACAATAAAGGTTGGGGTAACAATAAAATGGAGAAAGAGGGATTTGTTATGAGGTATTTCAATACGAATCTGGTGAGCGTGTATCGGGGACACCCGATAGCGATGCATGTTGGATTTGTTGCTGCGTCCGTGACCGGTGGCGTGGTATCTGCGCTGTTGTTTCACTCCGGCGGTTACACGATGTCCGCCGCCGTGGGCAGAGGCGTCGCGGTTGCGGCGGTTACCTACGCTTTGTTTCTGACTCATCGTTGGGTTGGGGCGCGCCTAGATGCTAAGCGGTCGGGTGATCCGAAACACGTTCGCTGACCAATGCCGCCAATTAGGGTCGGTGTGCGCGGTGTTGGTGTTGTCGGGTCTGCTGGCTGGGTGCGGCGGTGGTGCAAACGCTGATGCGTGCCGCGCCGCCGCGACTGCGCAAGCAGAGGCAGAGGCGGCTTGGGGTTCAGTTATCGAGGAGCACGCCACCGCTCACACAGCCGACGCTGACCATTCTGAGGTGGAGACGCGTTTGTTGTCTGGACGCGTTGATGTGATCATCGCTGCTGAGTCCACACGGAGGGCGTGCCAATAGGCGTCATAGACGAGCGGTTGGGTTCCTGTGCTCATCCCGCCGGGAGCCCAACCGCTGAACCTGACAACCTCCTGCAAGTCTCATGGCGAACAGTCCACGGGTTCATCATCCCAACCAACTTCCGCAACGACACCGCGTGAGGCACACTGTGGCCGGTGCGCTGGGCCGTGATGAATCCGGCCCTCTCGGCTGTCATCGCGTTGCCTTGTTCACCTGAAGGACCACGGATCGTTTGAGAACATCACGCTCCATCTCCAACTCGACCGCCCGCGCCGCTCACGCGGCCTTGCCTCGGTAGTGCTGGGTCTTGAGGTATTGTCCCGCGGGCGTGTCCGACGCTGAGAGGTGTTCGGTGTAGCGGACAGCGGTTGCGGGGGATTTCCAGCGTCCTGCTTGCATCAGACCGTGCGTGGGTACACCTGCGGCGGCAAGGTCTTGGGCCATGCCCAAGCGGGGTGAATGGCTGGTGATGTTGGCGGGGTCGAGTCCGGCAGCTTGCCGGGTTGGGGCCCGGGAGCGAGCTGTGTCGGTTGCTGACCGCGGCGAGGTAGGTGCCAATGGTGGTGGGTTTCTTTTTCTGGCGGATCATCGTGATCAGCCAAGCCTGGAGGTGCCCGGGGTCTGCGGGCAAATCTGGATGGCCGTTGTCAGAGGCCCACTTGTTTCCATGGGATATGTGTGTTGGTATACTGTGAAGTATGGCTGCAACGACTACCATCAAGGTCTCTGTCCGGACTAGGGATGCCTTGCGTCAGCTTGCGGATAGAGAAGGGCGGACTTTCGGCGCCCAACTCGACAAGATGATCCAAAGGGAGCGACGCCGCATCCTCGGGGCTCAACTTGCGAGCGCCCCCCTCGAAGTTGACGACCATGTCGTGCTCGATGCGTCAGCAAGCGATGTAGCCCATGCGAGCCGGTGACGTCGTCCGCTGCGACTTCGGCACTCCGGCTAGGGGGGAGCCTGGATTTGTCAGGTCGGCGGTCGTTGTCACCTCCGACGACGTTCTTGAGTTCCGCCAGCATGCCGTTCTGGTCGTTCCCTGTACGGCCAATGATCGAGATTGGTTGAGCGAGGTAGAGGTGTCGGGGTTCGGAGTCGCACAAGCGCACCTGCCGACAACCGTCAGCGCCGACCGTGTAGTCGAAACCACCGGCACGAACATAGGAGTGGTTGCGCTGACGCAGATCCGCGAAGTCATCGCCGATCTGCTCGGACTCTGAACGGAGCCTGAGTCCACAACGAACAAGCGCTAGATGCGCATGAAGCGTCTGGACTTGCATCACCCCCTACGGACAACTATCTGGACAGTGTCCGTGGACTCCCCAACCCCCTCCTGGTGGGATCTTGCCGGCTTTCTTGACGTCGAGGCGCCAACTCGCCTGGATTCCGTCGGTCATATGGCTGGGATAAGGTCAGGGGAATAAGGAGAAGGGTATTGCTGTGAGGTATTTTGTCTCAATGCTTGCGAGCTTGTATAGGGCCCAACCGGTGCTTATGTTCGTTGGGGCCGTAACCGGTGGCGTGGTATCTGCGCTGTTGTTTCACTTTGACGGTTACACGATGTCCGCTGCGGTGGGGATGGGTGCGGCGGTGGCGGTGCTCACGTACGCTGGCAATCTAGCTGTCCGTTGGGCGGCGGAACGTCTCACTGCTAGTGGGGCAGTTGGTAGCGCCGCTGACAATGCGGCTTCGCTGACTGACGATGCTGGTTAGGTCGGTGCGCGCGGTGTTGGCGTTGTCGGGTCTGCTGGCTGGCTGGGTGCGGCGGCGACGCTGACCATTCTGAACTGGAGACGAGTCAATCGGCTTTGATGTGGACCGTCACGATGTCGAGGTCGTGGTACTGCTGGTGGAAGACCTCCGAAGCGTGGTGTTGCAGCATCCGCAAGGAGATGTCTCGTTCGAGCGGCAGTCCCGTGTTCTGCGAGGCGAGCACCGAGAGCCGATCCTCGAGGTTCTCCTCGTTCGCTGCCGCGACGAACTCGAGCACGGCATGTCCGTCCTGTCTGCCGGCTGTCAGGCGCAGCGTGCGTCGGACATCCTTATCAGAACCATCCGTGGACTCGTCACTGTCGAGCAGTGTGAGCAGAGTCTCCTCGGCGACCGCGTCGAGCCGATGCGCCATGGCCTCCTCCCAACGGTTTCGATTCGAGAAGTCCTTGAGGAACTCGCGGATGCGGGGTAGTTCGGACACCGACAGCTGCGAACGGAAGCGTTTGCGCCTAGAACCCGTAAGTTCGGTGAACAGGGTCAGCGCAATCGCGGTGAGACCACCCGTGGTCATGCCGTTCTCGAAGAAACCGCCGGCGAACCCCTCAAGATATTCGGGGAAGATCTCTCCGCCCTGGAAACCGACCCCGATCCAGAACGAAACACCGGCGATCAGGCTCTTGCGGTAGTCGTTGGCGTCCTCGACCACCATCCTCATGCCGACCACGAACAGCAGAGCCAACAGCACGGTTATGTAAGCGGCGACCACCGCGTCGGGTATTGCGAGCACCAGCGCCAACACCTTGGGAAGGAAGGCCATCAGCACGAACGAAATGCCGATGGCCACACCGACGCGGCGGGCGGCGACACCGGTCAACTCGGTGATGGAGATGCTGGTTGAATACGTCGTGTTCGGCATCGTGCCCGCGATCCCCGACAGCAAGTTGCCGGTGCCGTCGGCGGCCACGGCGCCCTGTACTGATCGATAGTCAACGGCACGGGGTCGACGCCACGACACCCGTTGAATCGCCACCGAGTCGCCGATCGTCTCGACCGCGCCGATCAGCGTGACGAACACGAAGGCGGGCAGCAGGCTCCAGAAGTCGCCGCCGAAGCCGAAGTCGTACCCGGGCCAGCCGCCGTCGGGCAGGCCGATCCATGACGCGTCGGCCACTTGGCCGGTGTCGTAGAGCCCTAACATCGCAGCCACCACCGATCCGGCTGCGATGCCGATGACCGGTGCCCACAGACGCATGCTGCGGGTGGCCGTCAGCGCGATGACGATGATCACGCCCATTGCGGCAAGGGCACTTGCCGGTGCGCTCCACGATGACTTGCCCTCAGGCGAAACTGTCACCATGTCGAAAACGAGGGGCATCACCGTCACCGCGATGAGCATGACCACGGTGCCCGCCACGGTGGGGGTGAGCAAGCGGCGGAAGATCGACAGCTTTGCCGCCAGGAGGAACTGGAACAGCGATGAGGCTATGACCAGCGTGGCGAGCAGGCCTGGTCCGCCCTTTTGAAGTGCAGTGACGCAGACCGCGATGAACGCGCCGGACGTGCCCATGAGAAGGACGTAGCCCGAACCGATGCGGCCGACGCGCACAGCTTGCAGAATCGTGCTGATACCGCTGATCGCCGCGGCGGCGAACACCGCCCATGCCAAGTACTCGTCGGTGCCTCCGGCGGCTCTGATCACGATGGCAGGGGTGAGTACGATTCCGGCGATAGCCAATATGGCGAACTGCAACCCGAGACCGGCAGTGAGCGCAACCGGTGGCTTGTCGTCGGCTTCGTAGCGGATGTTCCGCTGAGCTTTGGATACTTCGTTCTGCATCGGGTGATTGTTGCCGCGAGCCTCGTCGCGATCAAACAGTGCTCTCGGCAGAGCCTTGCGTTCAGGCGATGTTGATACCGCGTCGTTCCGCGGAACGCATCACATCGGCCGGGCGGGAGGGGGAGATCAGCAGTGATCTGACCTGGCGTTCATGGGTGCTTTTTCGTCCGGTGACCAGCGGCAGGGTCACGGTGGTGCGCAGCTTCAACTCAAGGGCCAGGCCCAATGCCGAGGCAGTGAGGTCAGTGGCGCTCGTGTCGGCATCAGCTGGACCCAAACCTACGATTTCCCGTCGGGCGAACAGGACCGGTTCGCGCAAAACGGTCCGGTCGTGCAGTACCAGTCCGTTCGGCACGAACACGATGAAACGGCCGGTGAGCCTGTAGAGGGCGTGGAACGCAAGCGCCGCGAGGGGCACTCCGACCACCGTCGCCACCGCTCCGGCCAACCAGCGCTGATCGGCCAACAGGATCGGTCCGACTGTCGAACCGAGGATCACCACAGCCCACGCCGGCACAACCAGGACCACCAGCACTGGCCCGGGGGGCCGCAGGGCGAAGCGTCTCTCGTCTCCGTAGCTGGCACCGTCGATGAAGCTGTCTGCCACCCCCGGGGCAAGCACCGCCGCGGTAACCGCAACGCTGCCGACGATCCCAGAACCTGCGAGGGTCGTGTCCTGGGACTCGATGGCGGCCCAGACGGTGACGGGCAGGGTGCCGGCGGCTCCGATGCGCGCGACCGCGAGGGTCACCGGAAGACGCGCTGCCAGCGAGATCAAAATCGCCAGCCAAAGAAGCCAACTCGCCAAGGTGACGATGCCGCCGAACGAGTCCGAAGCTCCACCCAACCCATCGCTCAACAACGGCCCCAACAGGAACGGCTGCGCTATCCAAAGCCCGGTTGCCAGCCAGCACAGTCGCTGTGCAGAGGTGGAACCGCGTAGACGTTTGAGCACGAAGCTACATTACGCATACCCGCCGACCTTGGCTTGAATGCCCCGGCAGGTGCTCGGATCGAGCATGTCAGTGCGTCGATATCAGTTGTTCTCCGCTCTTGTTCGCTTCGCTCACGGGGCCGCTCGGGCCACGGCCTCGTCTCGATCCGGCGTCTTTGGGTCAATCCGCTCGGCCTCCAGTGTGATTGCTAATGTCAGCATTCGATGGCCTCGGATTCTGATTCGGACTCGACCGACCCCGCCCGACGGGTTGCTGAACTGCGGGCAACGCTGGCTCGTCATGATGAGGCCTACTACGAGCGCGACAGCCCGGAGATCCCGGACGCCGACTATGACCGGCTCCGGCGCGAGTTGGAAGGTCTTGAAGCTGCCCACCCTGAGCTGGTCGCGGAATCGTCGCCCACCCGGCGAATCGGGGGGGCGCCCAACGTGGCCTTCTCACCGGTTGCGCACACTGTGCCGATGATGTCGCTGCACAACGCGTTCGACATTGACGAGTTGCAAGCCTGGTATGAACGCATTAGGCGTCGTCTTGACGAGCAGTCACCGGAGTCATTTGCAGTGGAGTTGAAACTCGACGGCCTGGCGATTTCCCTGCGTTACGAAGGTGGTGTTCTGGTGCAGGGGGCGACCCGCGGCGACGGCAGGGTCGGCGAGGACGTGACCCACAATGTGCGCACGATCAGAGATATCCCAAAGCAGGTCAACGGTGCGCCGGCGTTGCTTGAAGTGCGCGGCGAGGTCTACATGAAGCTGTCGAGTTTCAAGGCGTTCAACGAACTCCAGATCGCGCAGGCGCAGGCCGCGGGCAAGGAGCCGAAGCTGTATGTCAACCCCCGCAACACCGCCGCGGGATCGCTTCGCCAGATATCGGCTGAGGTCACCGCCGGTCGCGATCTGTCGTTCTTCTGCTACCAGCTCGGCCTCGTGGAGGGAGGCCCTGATCTGGCCAATCACTCCGAAGCGCTGGTGTGGCTGGAGTCGCTCGGTTTTCCGGTCAACGAGCACACCCGAACGCTGGTGACGATGCAGGAGGTGGAAGCCCGCGTCGAAGAATTGGACGGCATGCGCCACGACCTCGACTACGAGTTCGACGGGGTTGTCGTGAAGGTAGACGATCTCGGTATGCAGAGCGAGCTGGGCGCTGACGCCAAGGCCCCGCGTTGGGCGATCGCCTACAAGCTGCCGCCCGAGGAGTGCACCACAGAACTGCTCGACATCAGCGTGTCTATCGGCCCTTCGGGACAGGCCACACCGTTTGCCCACCTAGAACCGGTTTTTGTCGGCGGCGTGACAGTCAGCACTGCAACTTTGCACAACGAGGATCAGGTGGCTGCCAAAGATGTGCGCCCCGGCGACACGGTCATCGTGAGACGTGCAGGCGACGTCATCCCAGAAGTCGTCGGCCCGGTGCTGTCAGAGCGCCCGCCGGGTTCGGCGCCCTGGGCCTTCCCCAAGGATTGCCCTGTCTGTGGCCATCCGTTGGTGCGGGATGAGGGAGCATCGGCCACCAACTGCGTCAACTTCGGATGCCCACGGCAGATCCGTGGACGCATCGAACACTTCGCGGGCCGAACCGCGATGGACATCGAGTTTCTGGGCGAGAAGAACGTTGATCGATTCGTCTCGGCCGGGTTGATCGAAGATGTAAGCGATCTCTACCGGCTGGATTTCGGCCGAATCCTGGAGATGCCCGGTTTTCAGGAAAAGTCGGTCGACAACTTGAGAGCCGCGATCGAGCACTCCAAGACCCGCCCGCTGGGCAATCTGATCTTCGGCTTGCGGATTCCCGAAGTGGGTCAGGTCAACGCCGCGTTGCTGGCGAGTTCTTTTCAGGCGATGGATCGAATCATGGACGCGAGCGCGGAGGATCTGGCCGCGGTCGAGGGGTTCGGGCCTGTCATCGCAGAGGCCGTCCAACGGTGGTTCGCAGATCCGCAAGCCCGTGAGCTCATCGGTCGGCTCGCCGATGCCGGTCTCACCATGGAGGCCGAGGTCAGCGACTCGACGGTCGAGCCGACACTCGCCGGAGCTTCAGTTGTCGTCAGCGGTACGCTCGCCGGTTACAGCCGCGACAGCGCCAAAGAAGCCATCCTTGCTCGTGGCGGCAAATCGCCGGGAAGCGTCTCAAAATCGACCTTGGCTCTCGTGGTCGGCGCGGACCCCGGGGCTTCCAAAGTCAACAAGGCCGAAGCGTTGGCGGTTCCCGTGATCGACGAGGACGCCTTCGTCGAACTGCTCGAGACCGGCGCCCTACCCGAAGGACTAACATGACCTACACGACCGCTGTCAAGGAATTCAGCGATGCCTGCAACGACGGCGACTTGCCGACAACCCCGAAGCTCATGAGCGGTGAAGCAGTTGAGTTCATTGCTGAGATGGTCAATGACGAACTCGAAGAGCTGCGTGAGGCGACTGATGTCGTTGAACAGGCGGACGCCTTGGTTGACGCCGTCTACTACATCTGCGACACCGCGGTGCGCCATGGCATGAACCTTGACCGGGTCTTCGAGATCGTACACCGCGCCAACATGGGAAAAGTTGTCGATGGTCGGGTGATCCGGCGTGATGACGGGAAGATCCTCAAGCCTCAAGGATGGCGTGACCCCGGTCCGTTGCTGGTCGCCGAACTGGACCGCCAACGACGCGAGGGTTCTTGGAGTTGACAGTCGTTTGGACAAGTCGGCCGGTTCCCCGCTAGCTGTGTGCGCCATGATCGAAGCTATCTGTTGGGACGTTGGCGGGGTCTTCTCGGCTCGTCCAGTGGACGCCGTCGCACGGATCGCGCAACAACACAGCCTTGTGCCCGATGATGTCTTCGCTGCGGTGTTCGGCCCCTATCACACCGACGGAGATCATGTTTGGCATCGCCTCGAACGGGGGGAGCTGTCGTTGGCCGATGCTTGGGTTGAGGTGGGGCAGGCTGTTGCCGAACTCGGAATCGGGTTGTCTCTGGCGGATTTCTTCAAACAGTTCCGCACCGACGAGGCTGATAGGCAGGTCGTCGCCGACACAGCGCTTGAACTGCATGCCCAGGGAATCGCTATGGCAGTCGTAACCAACAACGTCGCCGAATTCTCCGGCGGAGACGGGCCGGGATGGCACTCGATCGTTCCCATGGAGATCATGGACGTGGTGGTCGACTCGTCGGCGGTCGGTATGCGCAAGCCCGGCGCGGCGATCTATCGCCATGTTCTTTCCGAATTGGGGGTTGCCGCGCCGCGAGCGGTGTTCGTCGATGACATGGCCGCCAATGTTGAAGCCGCCCAGAACATCGGCATGCACGGGATCGTGGTCGGACCTGACCCGACCCCGGCCATGAACGAACTCAAGGCCCTCGTGAGGAGTCTGGGCTGACGCGGCTCAGTTGACGGTGAAAACCCACTCGATGTCTGAGAACCGTCCGGGGAGCGAGATCTTCTCGATCGTGACGTTCACGCAGTTCTGGTCCGGAGCGAGCGCTTCCACGGGCAAACCGGACGCAGGTTGATAAATGAACTGCTGAAGTCCCTCGACGCGGCGGACGTGCCCAGTCACCACGACCGGGCGTGTACAGCGGGCATCAGGAGAAATTGTCATCTCCACCAGGCGGTATCCGGGTTCCAAATCGATTCCCACGCGCTGCTGTTGTAGAACTTCGTCGTCGCGTTCTGGGATCAGGCCCTCGACTCCGGGGACCGACAACGCTGTATCCGGTTGGTTGCCGCTGTCGACGAGTGCGGCCAAAGCGATCAAAGCGATGCCCGCGGCAACGAGGAATCCGAAAATAATCTGCTGTTTGCGGAGCACGGTCTGCAGTCTGCCAGATTTCGGCGCCTGCTCTTTGAGCGGGCACCGAAGGCAGCCGCTTCGAGTCTCAAAATCTTCAGGAGGCTGGGCCGGTGGTCATCATCACAGGTCATCATCACAACTGGGCTCTGAGACCTCAGGTTTCTGACCGCAAGGTGATTGCGTCGATTTGCTCGACTGCCTCGCGGGCCGCCAACCCGAGACCTTCAGCAGATTCAGCAGATTCGTCGGCGGGCAGGATGAAGTCGGCCAACAGCAGGATCTTCGACGAGTCGCCGGTGAGCTTCACCTGCCCGCCCAACAGCACCGGGACTACAGCGGCGGGGTCTCGTTCGACGAATATCTCAAAGGCGAGCGAGTAGGGCATCTCGATGTCGAAGTCGGCGTCACTGAGGTGTCCTTCGTCCAGAATCAGAGTGCCGCTGTTGGTGTCGAGATGTCCGAGCACAACTGGAACCTCGAAGGGGGCGTCGACGATTGTGACATTGGCTCGCACTCCGAAGCCAGTTTCCCGTGCAGCGGCGTCGAGTTCGTCGCGAATCTGTTTTACGGCTCTGATCCAACCGGGGCTGAGGAATGCATGGGCGGCCACCGTTGCCACGCTAATCCCTTATCCTTGGGCGCCGTGGCTGAACGCTTGACCCGTGACGAGGTGGTCCATGTAGCCCGTTTGGCGCGCCTCGAGTTGGCCGAGGATGAGATTGACCGGTTCACTCGGCAACTCGGCGCGATTCTGGAACACGCTGCCGACGTTGAAGCGCTCGAAGTGACGGATGTGGAGCCTACTTCGCATCCGTTGCCGCTCAGCAATGTGATGCGTGCTGATGTGGTCTCGGAGTCGTTGGACCGCGATGAGGTGATGGCTCAGGCGCCGGCACCACAGGACGGACAGTTTCGAGTCCCGCCGGTGCTCGGCGAACAACCGTGAGCGCAATGGAGATCGCCGCCGCGGTCAGCGCCGGTGAACGCTCGGCGTTGGAGGTGGTCGACGAGCATCTCGACCTGATAGCGCAACGCGACCCGGAACTCCATGCCTTCAACCTCGTTACCGCCGAGAGCGCCCGTGCCGAAGCCGCAGCGATTGACGCACGTGTTTCAGCAGGTGAGGCTGTGGGTCCCCTTGCGGGGGTTCCGTTGGCCGTCAAGGACAACATGTGCACGAAGGGCGTCCCCACGACCTGTTCGTCGAAGATCCTGGAAGGTTGGAGACCGCCCTATGACGCCACGGTGGTGGAACGACTGCGTCAAGCGGGCGCCGTCAGCGTGGGCAAGACGAATCTTGACGAGTTCGCGATGGGTTCCTCGACGGAACACTCCGCGTTCGGCCCCACCCGCAACCCCCACGACCCCTCACGAGTGCCCGGAGGGTCCAGTGGAGGCTCCGCCGCCTCGGTAGCTGCGGGTTTCACTCCTCTGGGCATCGGTTCGGACACCGGCGGGTCCATCCGTCAACCAGCAGCGTTCTGCGGGGTTGTGGGGATGAAGCCGACCTATGGGGCTGTCAGCCGCTACGGCTTGATCGCCTTCGCATCGTCGCTGGACCAGATCGGTCCGATCGCGGCCGATGTTTCCGGCGCAGCGGCCTTGTTCGACGTGATTGCGGGGCACGATCCGCTGGATTCGACTTCCATCGGCGATTTCGCGCCGACCGCCTCCGCGGTGCTGGACGAAGGAGTCGAGGGTCTGCGCATCGGCGTGGTGAAGGAACTGTCGGGCGGGCCGGGGGGAGTTCCGGGGCTGGCGGTCGATGTGTTGGCGCGCGCCGCGGAAGCGGTCGAGGTACTCGCCGCGGCGGGCGCGCTGGTAGATGAGGTCTCGGTCCCGTCGTCGACCCTGGGTCTGAGCGCGTACTACCTGGTGGCGCCTGCCGAGGCGTCGAGCAACCTGGCCCGCTACGACGGAGTTCGCTACGGCCTGCGAGTTGACGGTCCGACCAGCCCGGAGATGACCACGGCCACACGCACGGCGGGCTTCGGCCCCGAGGTCAAGCGCCGGATCATGCTCGGGACCTACGCCTTGTCGGCCGGCTACTACGACGCGTTCTACGGCAAGGCGTTGAAGGTCCGGACCATGATGCTCAACGATTTCGCGAGGGTCTATGAGAACTTCGACGTGCTGGTCTCGCCGACTACCCCGACCACTGCGTTCGAGTTGGGGACTCGGACTCAGGACCCGTTGACGATGTACGTCAACGACGTTTGCACGATCCCCTCCAACCTCACGGGCCACCCCGCGATCTCGGTCCCGTTCGGCGTTGGTGACGACGGGATGCCGGTCGGCGTCCAAGTGCTTGCCCCGGCGTTGCACGATGCGCAGACGTTTCGAGTAGCGGCTGTGCTCGAGGCGGCGTCATGAGCGAGCCGGCGCCCGCAGCCGCGTCGGAGACACCGGTCGAGTCCGCCCTTCCAGAGGGCTGGGAACTCATTGTCGGGCTTGAGGTTCACGTCGAGCTCGACACGGCAACAAAGTTGTTCTGCGGTTGCGTCAACCGGTTCGGGGCCGAGCCCAACACCAACGTCTGCCCGACCTGCCTGGGTCTGCCGGGCTCTCTGCCGGTGATGAACGAACGTGCTGTGGAGATGGCGATGATCTTGGGCCGAGCCCTGGGATGCAGGGTCAACAGGTCCGTCATGGCCCGCAAGAACTACTTCTATCCCGACATGCCCAAGGACTTCCAAACGACACAGTACGACCAGCCAACCAACTCAGACGGTCTGCTGGAGTTGGCTGACGGGTTCGTGGTGGGCATCGAACGAGCCCACATCGAAGAGGACACGGGCAAGTCGGTTCATGTAGGCGGCGGCGGGCGGATCAACGAGGCGGTCTATTCCCTGGTCGATTACAACCGAGCCGGTGTGCCGTTGATCGAGATCGTCAGCCGGCCTGATATACGAACGATCGAGCATGCCCGCAACTATGTCGAGGAGCTGAGAGCCATTGTGGTTGCGACGGGCGTCTCCGACGCGCGGATGGAGGAGGGCTCGATTCGGGTGGACGCCAACGTGTCGGTCCGTCTCCGCGGCTCGTCCGAACTGCGCACCCGCTGTGAGATCAAGAACATAAACTCGTTGCGGTCGCTGGGTCGTGCCATTGAGCATGAGGCGCTTCGACAGATTGATCTTTGGACCACTGGCAGCGGCCCGCAACAACAAACACGCCATTGGGATGAGGACGCCGGACGAACTACCCCGGGCCGCTCGAAGGAGGACGCGGAGGATTACCGGTATTTCCAGGAACCGGATCTGGTCCCCCTCGACCCGACGCCGGCCACGATCACCGCGATCGACGAGGCCATGCCGCCCTTGCCGGCGGCTCGCCGGGCGGCACTCCGCGCGGCGACGGGTGCGGGCGTCGACGCCGCGCGCCTTCTGGTCGAGCGAGGCCAGGACGGGTTGGCGATGGCTGCGGTCGCGGCGGGCGCCGACGGGGCCAAGACGGTGACTCGACTGGTCAACGACCTGGCCGTCGATGACTGGTCAAAGGTCGAAGCGGAGTCTTTCGCGGCCCTCGTCCGGATGGAGTCGAGCGGAGAGCTGTCGGCGAGTCAGGCCAAGCAGGTGCTCGGCGACCTTGTCGAGGCGGGGGGAGATCCGGCTGCCCACGCGGCGGCGCGCGGGTTCGAGGTCATGGACACGACCGAGCTCGAGTCGCTGCTGGACCAACTGATAGACGACAACCCCGGCGAATGGTCCCGTTATTGCGGTGGCGATGAAGGTGAGCGCAAGAAGATGCAGGGGTTCTTCACGGGCCAGATCATGAAAGCCACGCGTGGTCAGGCTGATGGCAAAGTGGTCGCTGAACTCCTAGCGAAGAGATCTTCGAGCTAGAGGTTCGCTCCGGTCACCTGCCATTTGGTGGTTCGAAAGCGGGCCGAGAGCATGATGGCACGCGACCAGATCCACGCCATCAGGCAGAACCAGAGCCAGCCGATGCCCGCGCCGGTCGCCAGGACAATCAGCCCTCCGCCGACTAGCACTATCGCGGCGACCCACATCGTGACCGCGAGGAATCGCAGGTTGCCGGCACCGATGAGGATGCCGTCGAGAGCGAAGACCACGCCGGCGAACGGCTGTTGGAGAGCAACATGGATCAACAGAAAGGCGCTGAGGCTCAACACGGCCGCGTCTGTTGTGAAGAGATGACCGAGCAGGGGTGACAGGAGACCGACGATGCAACCGAGGCCGACCCCGCACCAGAATCCCCACTGGATCATCCTTCGACCCAATGAACGCGCCCGGTCCGCGTCCCCGCTCCCCAAGGTCATTCCGATCATGGCTTGGGCGGCGATTGCCACCGAGTCGAGGGTCAGCGCCAGAAGGTTCCAGATCTCGAAGGCGATCTGATGCGCCGCGAGATCGCCGGTGCCGATCCGAGCAGCGACAGCAAGCGTGATGGTGAGGCTCCCCCGTAGTGCTGCGGTGCGAATCAACAGGTCAAGACCGTCACTGGCGACCCGACCGATGACCTTCGGGTCGGGTCGAAAATGGACTCCGCAGGTCAGCACCGCGCTGCGGATCCAGGCGATGAACACAGCAGCGGCGATCCATTGCGCGATGACTGTCGAAAGGGCCGAGGCGCCGATCCCTTGGCCGAGACCGTAGATCAGCACGAGTTCCAGCACGAGGTTGAAGATGGCAGCGCCGAGCGCCACATAGAGCGGTCGTTTCGTGTCCTGGAGGCCTCGCAGGTACCCGACCCCGGCGAGAGTGATGAGCATGGCCGGCACGCCGAACAGAGAGACCCGGAAGTAGACCTCAGCGTGTTGACCGACGTCCTCCTCGCCGCCCATGAGCGAGATCAGATCACTGCCGAAGACGAATCCGAGCACCGCCAGCGCAATCCCGATGAGCGCAGCAAGCCAGATGCTCTGTACGGCATGGTGCGCGGCGCGGCGCGATTCGTTGGCGCCGAGCAGCCTTGCCACGGTGGCAGTGGTGCCGTAGGCCAGGAAGATGAAGACCGAATATCCGATCAACAACAGAGACGAGGCGACGGCCAGACCGCCGAGCTGTGGCGTCCCGAGACGCCCGACCACTGCGGTGTCGGCCAGAATGTAGAGCGGTTCGGCTACCAGAGCCGCCAGCGCCGGAACCGCGAGGCGTAGGATTTCCCGATCTTCGCGGGTCCAGCGAACACGGATGCGCCAACGATCACCGGAACTGACGGGGGACGACATGGGAGCGAATGCTACGGCTGCCACTGACGGGATCGTTCCTACCGCGGGTGCTCACGACGGGTCGTCAGAGACGTGAGCGCACCGACGACCGAGCGGCCTGAACTGCCTGAGCGGCCTGAGTTCGGTTACATCCCGACCTTTGACGGGATGCGCGGGTTCTGGGTCGTGCTCGGGCCTCTGCTCTATCACGCCCGCCCCGAGAGCGTTCAGGGAGGCCCCGAGATCGTCCCGGGCGGCATATTGAGCCTCGACCTGTTCTTCGTCCTGTCGAGTTACCTGATCGTCAGCATTGCCCTGCGCGAGTGGGACGCCAACGGCCGTATTGATCTGGTCGCATACGCGGGTCGGCGGGTGCGGCGACTCTTCCCCGCTCTCTTCCTGGTCCTCGCGTTCCTCTCGATCTACCTGGCAGTTGTCGACGACCCGGACTTGGTAGACCGGTGGACGGGCGCGATCATTTCGGCTCTCGCGTACTGCGCCAACTGGCATGAGATCGTGGCGGGCGTCTCCTATTTCGAGCAGTACCTCACGCCCTCGCCGCTGAAGCATGTCTGGTCGTTCTCGATCGAGGAGCAGTTCTACCTCTTCGCGCCGTTGTTTCTGATCGCGGGCCTTCGCTGGGGCGGCCGCAGAGGCCGCGAGATCCTGTTGGCGCTGTCGGTGTTGGGCGCGCTCGGCTCGGCGTGGTGGATGAGCCGGGTGCATGTGGTCGGGGAGGATCCGTCACGGGCCTACTACGGAACCGACACGCGCGCCCAAGCCCTGTTCGTGGGTATTGCAATGGCGTTGGCGGTGCATCTGTACGGCCGGCCGAGCACCGAGAGGGGGGGGAAGTTTCTGGCTCTCCTCGCCTATCCGGCCACAGCGTTTCACCTCTGGGCCGTGTTGGCGGTGAGCGAGAGCGACGCATGGATGTTCGAGAACGGCGGGTTCTTGCTGGTTGCGGTCGCTTCAGGCGCGGCGCTGATGGGGCTGTCCCAGAATGCCCCGTGGAGCCCGTTGCACTGGTTCTTCGCCTGGTCGCCGGTCCGGTACACGGGCCGGATCTCTTACGGCCTCTACCTCTACCACTGGCCGATCTACCTGCTGGTCGACTCGGAGCGGGCGGGGAGCCTGTTCGGCGTCGAGCGGGTGACCGGCTGGTCCCTGCTGGCGGTGCATCTGACCCTGACCCTGGTCGTGTCGGTTCTCTCCTTTCATCTGATCGAGCAGCCGTTCGTGAAACGCAAGTGGCCCTTCACGCTCGCCGAGTTCAAGCCCGTGATGGTTGCGTTCGCGGGGGCGTCCGCCGTGGTTGTGATCTTGAGCGGCCTTCTGGTGGCGCACACCCGCCGTCCGCCTGAGATCCAACAGATCCTGGTGCCCTCTGCGTCGTCGTCGGATCAAGAGGCAGGCGAGAGCACCGGATCCGGCCGCACGGTCCTCCCCGATGAATCGCCTGAGTTCGAAACAGACCGAGATGCCTCAAGCGACGGCGATGTGAACGGTGATGCGAATGACGGCTTGAGTGACGGCAGGAGCAGTGGCGCGCCCGACGAAGAACTGCTCGCCGAGGCCGACGACGCACCGGGGGCAGAAAGCGCGCAGACACCGGCTGACACAGTGCCCCTGCGCATTCTGACCGTGGGCGATTCGGTGATGGCCCAACTGGGCGACGCGCTCGTCGAATGGACGCTTGACAATCCGGATGCGGGCGTGCTCGTGTTCGACGAAGCCCATATCGGTTGCGGAACGGTCAGGTTCGGTTTGAAGCGCGTGCCCGGCGGGGAGGAGGGCCCGGTGGGCGATCTGTGCTCCAATTGGGCTGTTCCGGTCGACCCGGAGTCCGTCTCAGAAGAAGCTGTCGTCTCTTGGACGACAGTCCTTGAGGTGTTTGCGCCCGACATCGTCATTTCGCACGTGAGCCCCTGGGACATAACTGATCGACTGATTCCCGGAGTGGCCGGAGACGAGTGGACCAACATCGGCGAGCCGGCGTTCGACGAGTACGCGGCGAGCGAATACGGCGCTGCTGTCGAACTCCTGACGTCGACGGGCGCCGAGCTCTACTTTCTTGAAGGCGCCGAGCACAATCGGCCGATCGCCCCTCAGAACACCCCCGAACGAGTGGCGCTGTTGAACCGGCTTGTGACAGAGGTGGCCGCGCAGTCAGAAGCGGCGGTCACGATGGTCGACTATCCGGGATGGATCGGGGAGGTCGGGAGCGACCGCGAGCTGAACCTCAGAGACGACGGCCTCCACCTGTCGCGCGAGGGACTCGACGAGGCCGTCGATTGGCTCCTGTTCGAGATTCTGGGCCTTGATCCGCGTTAGATTCGCCGGTCGCAACCGGAGTCGTGGTCATCACTGCTCTCTTCGGAATAGTGCCAAAGCTGGTATTTCGCAGGGTTGGTCCAAGCTCCGGTTTCGGAATCGAACTGTGCCGCGGCGAGGGTCATCTGATCGGTGTGTCCGGCACGTGCGGCTGTGGACGAGACTTCAAGCAGGTCATCGGGCACCGACAGCTGCAGCTCCGGCGGGATCACATGGGGCGGTCTGGGAGCCAAAGCAACAGTCGGCAGACGGTTGACTGCCCTGTCGCGGGCTTGCGCATCGTCGTTGTACCAGGAGGGATCGTTCACCTGGTGCCATTTGTCTGCACCCATCACGACAAGGTCGTAGCCATCGGCGATGTCGGAGATCAGTTGCTCCTCGGTGACGACGACCGAGAGGCTCTCGTGATCCCACAACGACTGCTCGACGACTTCGAGGCGGTGCGCGAAGCTCGGCACCTCCACTGTGGCTTTGCCCAGAGGACTCAGCGACAGTGCGAAGTCGAGGCGTTTCAGCGAATGTTGCGATACCGCCGCGAGGGCGATTTCAAGGTGCGCCCTGGTGGGCGGGTTGAACGATCCGGGATAAACGCCGATGCGTGCCACTGGAAGTCCGATGCTAGCGAACCGGCGCGTCCACCCAGCGCGGAGGCGGCCGCGATTGCTCCGAAACCAATGTTGCCAAGTGGCCTCTGAACCGCCATACTTCTCGTTGTGAGCCTGCGCCCAGTCCCCGACCTAGTAGTAGCCGTCAGCTAGCGCACGTACGCGAAACCACAGCCGTTCGTGCGCCTCGACCTCCCGGAAGGGAGGTCGTTTCGTGTTTTCGGCCCATACTTCAATAACAACCGAGCAGACATGCGGGATAGTCAATGAGCAACAACCAACAGATGTGTGGCGGTGAGGCCTTGGTGAAGGCTCTCGAACGCGCCGGAGTCGAAGTGATGTTCGGCCTGCCGGGCGGTGCCATTCTTCCTGTTTACGACCCGATCATCGACAGTTCGATCCGCCATATCCTCGTGCGCCATGAGCAGGGCGCGGGCCATATGGCCGAGGGTTACGCCCATGCCACGGGAAGGCCCGGAGTGGTCATGGTCACCAGCGGCCCCGCAGCCACCAACGTTGTCACCCCGCTGTGCGACGCTTTCCTCGACTCGGTTCCGATGGTCTGCATCACCGGGCAGGTCCCCTACGCGGCGATTGGGACCGACGCCTTCCAAGAATGCGACACAACCGGCATCACGATGGCGGTCACCAAGCACAACTTCCTGGTGACCGAAGCCCAGGACATCCCGAGAACCATCCGTGCCGCTTTCCACATCGCCACCACGGGACGCCCCGGTCCGGTGCTCGTCGACATTCCCAAAGACATCGTCGATCCGGTCAACCCCAGATCGGCGATGACCTGGTACGAGGCAACCGACGCCGACATGGATCTCCCCGGGTACCACCCGATCACCCAAGGCGACCCTGAACTGATCCGCGCGGCGGCAGAGATGATCCGCACTGCGCAGCGACCCGTGCTCTACGTGGGTGGCGGGATACTCAAATCCCGTGCCGCTGAAGCGCTGCTGCAACTGGCAGAGATGGTTCAGATACCCGTCGTCACGACGTTGATGGCCCGAGGAGCCTTCCCCGACAACCACGAACTGTGTCTGGGAATGCCGGGTATGCACGGCAACTTCACAGCCGTCACGGCGATGCAGAAGTCCGACCTGCTGGTCTCGCTGGGCGCTCGCTTCGACGACCGTGTCACCGGCAGACTCGACGGGTTCGCTCCCGCCGCCAAGATCATTCACGTCGACATCGACCCCGCCGAACTCGGCAAGGTTCGTCGGGTAGACATCGGGATACAGGGCGACTGCCGGCTCGTCATTGAAGATCTCACCGCGGCGATGCGCGAGATCGGCGGCGTGGAGGCACAAGCTGATCGACGAGCTTGGCGGTCCACCATCTCGGGCTGGCAGGAGAAGTTCCCGCTCGTCTATGAGCAGTCAGAGCCCGGCGAAAGGCTCAAACCTCAATACGTGCTTGAAGAACTGCGCGACAACAACCCTGCGGACACCATCGTCACCTCAGGCGTCGGCCAGCATCAGATGTACGCCAGCCAGTACTGGAAGTTCGATCACCCCTACACCTGGATCAACTCCGGTGGCCTGGGCACGATGGGCTTCTCCATCCCCGCTGCCATCGGCGCCAAGGTCGGCAAACCCGACCGCCGGGTCTGGGCTGTCGACGGCGACGGCTGCTTCCAGATGACCGCTCAGGAACTCGTCACAGCGTCAGTCGAGGACATTCCGATCAAGGTCGCACTGCTCAACAACTCGTATCTGGGAATGGTCCGCCAATGGCAGGAGATGTTCTACGACGAGCGTTTCAGCGAGGTGTACCTGTCGGAGCAGACCCCCGACTACGTCAAGTGGTCCGAGGCGATGGGTTGTGTCGGGATCCGGGTGGAATCCCCCGAAGAAGTCGCTCCTGCCATCACCAAGGCCAACGAGATCAACGACCGCCCCGTGGTGGTCGAATTCCGCACGGATCCCCGTGAGAACGTCTTCCCGATGGTTCCAGCCGGCAAGAGCAATTCCGAACTCGTCGTCGACCCGAGCCAGCAGGGGTTGGAGCCGTGAGCAATCCGGACCGGTTCCATACGATCGTCACAACGGTGGAGAACAAGCCCGGTGTTCTGGCCCGGGTGTCGGGCCTCTTCGCACGCCGAGGCTTCAACATCGAATCGCTGGCGGTGGCGCCCACAGACGACGAGCGCTTCAGCCGCATCACCTTCACGGTCGATGTCGAATCCGCACCGCTTGAGCAGGTCGTCAAACAGCTCAACAAGCTCATCAACGTGGTCGAGATACAGGAGTTGCCGCCCGAGGACTGCGTATCAAGAGAGTTGATGTTGGTGACCGTTGCAGCCGACGCGCACCATCGTCGCGAGCTGATGGGACTCATCGACGACTGGCGGGCGTACGTATTGGCAGAGAACACCGAGAGGATAATGTTGTCGTTCTCGGCTCGCACGGCGCGGCTCGACGAGTTCGAGGAATGTCTGCGACCCTTCGGGATCGTGGAACTTCAGCGGACCGGACGAGTGGCGCTCCCCGCGCTCGACTGATCGAACACAGAGAAAGAAAGAGGTTTCGCGGTGGCGAACATCTACTACGAAAAAGACGTTGATCGTTCCCAGATCCTGAACCGGAAGGTTGCGGTGCTCGGATACGGCTCGCAGGGGCACGCCCATGCGCTCAACCTGAAAGAGTCCGGGGTCGATGTGAGGGTCGGGCTTCGCGACGGGTCATCGTCGGTCGCCAAAGCTCAGGCCGCCGGACTCGATGTGGCTTCCATTGCCGACGCATGTGCTGAGGCCGATGTGGTCATGATGCTCATGCCCGACACCGAAATGGCCGCCGTCTACGAAGAACACGTCGCCCCCAACCTCGGCGCCGGCGACGCGTTGTTCTTCGCGCACGGATTCAACATCCGCTTCGATCTGATCGAACCCGCCGCCAACCTCGACGTGTGCATGGTCGCCCCCAAAGGCCCGGGCCATCTGGTGCGCCGCACCTACAGCGAAGGCGGCGGGGTGCCCTGTCTCGTCGCTGTCGAGCAGGACGCCAGCGGTTCGGCCAAGGAACTCGCGTTGGCCTACGCGGATGCTATCGGCGGGGCCCGTGCGGGCGTGATCGAAACCACCTTCACCGAAGAGACCGAGACCGATCTGTTCGGTGAGCAAGCCGTGCTGTGCGGCGGGACGACACGGCTGGTGCAGGCCGGTTTTGAGACCCTGATCGAAGCCGGTTACCAGCCCGAGGTCGCCTATTTCGAGTGCCTCCATGAACTGAAGCTCATCGTCGACTTGATGTATGAGGAGGGAATCGCGGGCATGCGCTACTCGGTGTCCGACACTGCCGAGTGGGGTGACCTGAGCTGCGGCCCGAAGGTGATCGACGATCGCGTGAAAGCCACGATGAAGACCCTTCTCGCAGACATTCAAGACGGAACCTTCGCTGCGAACTGGGTTGCAGAGAGCCGCTCCGGACGCGGCGAGTTCCTCGCTTTGGAGCAGGCAGGCCACGATCACCCGATCGAAGTCGTGGGCAAGGAGCTTCGGGCCATGATGCCGTGGATATCGGCCGGGAAACAGTCAGTCGCCGAAACCTCCGGCGGCCAGGGCATGGCCTGAGCCATCCCCCCGCTGAGCCTTTTCAAAGGCGTGCCCGGGCGATCAGGGGAACAGTCCCTCGGTGAGGCTGTAGAGGATCAGCGCTCCCGCAACGATGAACGTTCCCGGGATTGCCCAGAAAACAGACCAGGCCGCCCAGCGGATCCAGGTGGGCCTGTCGGCGAGACGGCGATGATGGTAAGCGGCTTCGAGGGCCTGGACCTCCTTGTCGGGCTCAACCCCGTGACCCAACAGTTCGCGGGCGTCTTCGGCTACTTCTTCGCGCACCACGACCCGGAACATTCGGTCGGTCACGTGATGCGGGGCAACGGAGTGGGCGGGGTCGCCGAGTACGACGCCCTCCAGACCTGCGTCACCGAGCATGGCCACGGCCAGGTCGGCGTCGAACTTCGAGGTGAACTCCCCGACGATGCTCATGCCCGACAGCGGCTCCATGCGAGCAGTCTGTCACTGCGCGGCGCCGAAGCGGAGCCTGAACAGGCGCAAGGTTGCAGTGAACTGCGACGGAAGCCGCAGATTCAGCAGTCTGATGACTATCGTCGCCTCAGATGAATACGGCGATCAGAGTCCGCGGGCTCGCCAAGTCCTACGGAGGCCTTCGTGCAGTCGACGGCGTCAGCTTCGATGTCGCCGAGGGAGAGGTCCTGGCGATCTTGGGTCCCAACGGCGCCGGCAAGACGACGACCGTGGAGATTCTGGAAGGCCACCGCAATCGGGACAGCGGTGAGGTGTCGGTCCTGGGGACTGACCCCGACAGCGGAGGGCGGCGTTTCCGGGACCGCATCGGGATCGTGTTGCAGGCCGCGGGCGTCGACCGGGAACTGTCGACTCGCGAGGCGCTCGAGCTCTATGGCGCGGCCTATTCGTCTCCGAGGTCGATCGATGAGCTGATAGAGCTTGTGGAGCTGCAAGACTCCGCAGACGATCGGATCGTCTCGCTCTCGGGCGGCCAGCAACGGCGGGTGGATTTGGCTCTCGGGCTGATCGGCAACCCCGAGCTGATATTCCTCGACGAGCCCACCACGGGTTTCGATCAGCGCGCCCGCCGCCGCAGTTGGGATGTCATCTCCAATCTGACTTCGCTCGGCCGCACGATCGTGCTGACCACGCACTACCTCGACGAAGCAGAGTATCTGGCCGACCGGATAGCGGTTATGTCCAAGGGCCGAATAGTCGCGGACGGCACACTGGCAGAACTGCGCGAGTCCCTGCAGTCCGACACCAAGATCGCCTTCGAGCTGCCTCGGCTCGAAGAGCCCTTGATGGAGCTGCTCGATCCTCTGGTCGGCCAAGGCCGGGGTCGAGGGCGTCGGGTCGAGGTCTTGACTCCCGCGCCCACCGTCGATCTGGCTCACATCACGAGTTGGGCTGTGCAACGGGGGATCGAGCTCGACGGCCTGACCGTCGAGTCAGCCGATCTGGAAGACGTCTATCTGAGTCTCGTGGGCGAGGACGAAGACTCCGAGGATTCGGGACGCGCTGATGAGTGAACATCGCGCTGCGGGTCGTGCGTCGCTCGTTGTGCGCCATATTCGCGCTCAGAACAGGATTTTCTGGAGGGTGCCGATTGGCGCCTTCTTCGCGCTCTTCCTGCCGGTGATGATGCTGGTGCTGTTCGTTGCCCTGTTCGGTTCGGACGCCTATACGACCGAGTACGGCGAGGTCTCCCGGGCACAGTTCTACACTCCTGCTCTGGCAGTGTTCGCAGTGGCCAGCGCGACCTTCACCAATCTCGCGATCAACCTCTCGATTCGCCGCGACGAGGGGATTCTGCGAAGGGTCAGGGGCACGCCGCTGCCTCCGTGGATCTATCTGGCGGGCGTCATCGGCTCAGCGGTCTATATGGCTCTGATAGGAACCGTGGCTGTGGTGACGCTCGGTGTCGTGGCATACGGCGTCAACATTGAATCAGCCAAGCTTCCCGCGATGGCAGTGGCTCTCGTGCTGGGCGCGACCGCGTTCGCGACCTGGGGAGTAGCGCTGACCGCGTTCACCAGAACTGCCGCCGCCGCTCCTGCGCTGGCCAATGCCGTGCTCCTGCCGTTGGCGTTCGTGTCCAACGTCTTCGTCTCATTCGAGGGCGAAGCTCCAGCGTGGCTGCTGTTGGTGGGCGACGCCTTCCCGCTGCGCCACTTCGTGATCTCCTTCGGCGAGGCGATGAGTCCCTTCAGCGAGGCGCCCGCCTTTGTCCCGGACCGCCTCGGTGTGCTGGTGGCGTGGACTGTCGTCGGCGCATTGGTCGCCTGGCGCGGGTTTCGCTGGGAGCCGGCGGTCGGTGCCTCCTCACCCCGCAGTCGTCGCGGGAATACTCGGTAGCATTCGGCCATGCGCATCTTCGGTGTACTTGTCGGGCGTCGGCTGCTGACTCTGATCGTGTTGTCGGCTCTCGTGTTCGCGGCGGCTTGCTCGAAAGACGATCCCATTGCCGCCGATTCCCCGGATTCTGCCCCCGAAACCGGTGTTGACGGTGAAGAGGAGACTGCAAGCACAACGACCTCGACTCCAGCGGCTGCGGGCTCGGAGTCCGCTCAGGAGTCCACCGAAGCGGATGCAACAGCCGCGGTCGGAGCGGTGACCGAACTCGACGAGGAGGACTTGGCGTCGATCGGCTCGATCTTCGGCTCCTACGTCCACGTCGAAGACGTGGCTGAGGTCGTCGCGAGACTAAACGAGAATGCCGGGCAGTTCGAATACACGATCGGCGAGCACGGGGGCGCCTACCAGTTCGCCACCGTCTCCGAGCCGCTCAGCTTCAATCTGGCAACTTCCCGCGACGCGTCGTCGAGCGGGGTGCTGGGCCACCTGTTCGAGGGACTGACCGAGAGTTCGTGGTTGGACAACAGCGTGGAACCGGCATTGGCGGAGTCCTGGCAGGCTTCCGACGACGGCATGACATGGACCTTCAAGCTGCGTCGCGGGGTCGCCTGGCATGACGGCGAGCCGTTCACCGCACACGATGTGGACTTCACCTTCAACCGGATCATCTACAACGACGACATTCCCGCAAGCAGCCGTTCAACGTTCGACTTCCGCTTCTTGGACGATGACGGTCGATGGCAGGAGGCGCCGATGACCGTGACGGCTCTCGACGACTACACAGTCGAGTTCACCCTCCCGGTGCCGTTCGCGCCCTTCCTGCGCTCCTTGGGCACTGCCATCTATCCCAGGCACATTCTCGAACCGCATGTGGACGACGGCAGTTTCACCGATGTCTGGGGCCTCGACACAGACCCGACGCAGGTGATCGGCACGGGGCCGTTCACGATCGAGAGTTACGAGCCCGGTGATCGTCTGGTTCTCGCGCGAAACCCCGACTACTGGCTCAGCGACGATGAGGGCAACAGCCTCCCGTATCTGGACTCGATCGTCTTTGTGTTCGTGGAGACGCTTGAAGATGAGCTCGACGCCTTCCTGGCAGGTGAGTCCGACGTGCACGGAGTCCTGGGCGCAGAGTTCGCTGACCTAGAACCGCTCCAGGAGACAGAGGACTTCACGATCCACAGGCGTGGCCCGGGTTTCGGAACGACCTTCCTGGCATTCAATGTCAACCCCGGTGAGTCTCCCGACACCGGCGAGCCGTTCGTCGCCTCACCGAAGATCGACTGGTTCTCCAACGTCGAGTTCCGTCGGGCGGTGGCCTACAGCATCGACAATTTCGCCATCGTCGATGAGGTGCTCCACGGGCTCGGCTACCCGCAATGGTCACCAGTGAGCCCCGCGGCCGGAGAGTTCCACAACCCGGATGTGATGGTCTACCACTACAGTCCGGCGAAGGCCCAGGAGCTGCTCGAAGGCCTCGGCTACAGCGACAGCGACGGCGACGGCATCCGCGAGGACGGCGAAGGCAACGACATCGAGTTCACGCTGTTGACCAACGAGGGGAACAGCGTGAGGATTGAGGTCGGCGAGATCATCGCCTCCGCCTTGGAGAGGATCGGCGTGAAAGTCGACTACCAGGTCGTCCCGTTCGGCGACTTGGTCGACCGTTTGACCTTCACTTACGACTGGGACGCGATCATTGTGGGCCTGACCGGAAGCGCGGAGCCCCATTTCGGGTTCGGCGTGTGGCACAGCACCGGGGATCTGCACATGTGGCACCCGAATCAGCCCGAACCGGCCACCGCCTGGGAAGCGGAGATAGACGAGCTGTACGTCAGGGCCAGTCAGGAGTTGGACGAGGATAAGCGCGCGGAGTACTACCACAGGGCCCAGGCGATCGCGGCCGACAATGTGCCCATCGTCTATACGGCGCTGTCTGAGCGGCTGACCGCGAGCCGCAACGTCTTCGGCAATCTCACGCCCACGTTGTACGCGCTCTGGGATGTCCGCTACCTGTATCGGACGGACTTGTAGGCGACGTGAAGGGGCAGGCTGTGCTCAGCAAATTCGACGATTACCCGATTCATCAGACCCCCGAGCCCATAGCTCACCCAGCCAGCAGCGACAAGGACGTCTATGAGCGCTACTGGTTCAACGGGTACTCGAGGGCAGGTGACATGTACCTCGGCATCGGAACCGCTCTCTACCCCCATTTGGGAATCCAGGATTGCGGGATTTCCATCGTTTACGGGGAGCGTCAATACGCCTTCCATGCATCGGCCCGTGCCGGCGCGGAGCCGAGCGATATGCGGGTCGGGCCGTTCAATCTCGAGATCGTCGATCCGATGCGGTCCTGCCGGGTGACCCTTGATCGCAACGACACGGATTTTGCTTGTGACCTGCTGTTCGAGGGGCGCACGGGCAATGTGGAAGAACCACGTCATCATTTCGGGAACGGCCTTCGCAAATTCATGGACACCACCCGTTTCGCCCAGCTCGGGCATTGGAGCGGTCAGATCTCCTTTGGTGGACAGAGGCTCGATCTTGAGCGTGAACAGACTTGGGGCACCAAGGACCGCTCGTGGGGTATCCGGCCACTGATTGGCGGCGACGCCCGCGGCGCCCCCCAGCCTCCTCGACAAGGAGGGCTTTTCTTCCTTTGGGCGCCGATCAACTTCGAGGACATGTGCATCCACTATCAACTGTTCGAAGACTTCAAGGGCCGTCCGCTGTTCAACGTCGGAGCGATTCTTCCGGTCTACGAATCTCCCGACGAGATCCCAGGGGTCGAGGATGAAGCCGCGAACCACATGCGCAACCTCGAGCACAAGCTCGCGTTCAAGTCGGGTATCCGCATGGTGAGCGACGCCACCATCGCCATGACCTCGATTGATGATGGAACCCGCCACGAAGTGCATCTCGAGCCGATTTTCACGTTCCGCATGAAAGGGATCGGTTATATGCACCCCAAATGGGATCATGGCCAATGGCATGGCGAGTTGGAGATGGAGAGCGAGTCGTGGTCGCTTGATGAAGTCGACGAGACGGCCTACGAGAACCAGCATGTCCAGCACTTGGTGTGGGCGCACCACGGTGATCGGCGCGGAATCGGCGTGCTTGAGCAGGCGATGTTCGGCCCGTACCTCCCTTACGGGCTCGAAGGCGGCTGGCAGGCCCCAACCCACAACTAGTTCATCGCTGGGTCAGCTCGCGGGGTCGATGAGACGGAATGCCTCGGCGTACCGCACCCCTCCGCGACGGCCGTGATCGCGGGCTTCGCTCAGTATTCGTCGGCGGAACGCCTGTGCTTGGGCGCCGTCGTCGTTGGCGTCGATCTCCATTGTGGTTTCGAATTGAGACTCGTGAGCGAGCAGCGCTGAGACTTTGGCGTCCAGATGTGACTGCTCTACGGCTTCGAGGTGGTCGGGCTCCTCGCACTCGAACAGCAGCAGCGCAGAGGGCCGGTGATGGGCGATGCCGTGTTCTCGGTGATAGTGGGGGTCTCGTGCCGCGACCACAGCGTCTGCCGTGAGCAGACCGGCGGCCCGATGATCGGGGTGGATCCGCCAGCGCCGCCACGGGTCGTGTCCCAGCACCACCTCGGGTCGCAGTTCACGGATGATGCGGCTGAGGGCGCCGCGACGCGCGACTGTGTGATCGAGTTCACCGTCTTCAGCTCCCAGGAAACGCACCTCACCGGTGATGCCGAGACGTCGGGCCGCTTCGTGTTGTTCGGCTTGTCGGAGGGTTGTCAGCGCGTCGGTGTCGGCTTCGGCGTCCCAGGTTCCTTTGCTCCCGTCGGTGCAGACCAGCAGGTGAACGGTCGCGCTTGCTGCTGCCCACTTGGCAAGTGTGGCCCCGCATTCGAACTCGATGTCGTCCGGGTGCGCGCCGATCGCCAGAGCGGAGGCGGGAGCGGGCAGATCAATGCGCATAGTCAGGGAACTTGGAGGCGGTCGCGCCGGGGTGCGAGTGCGAGGCGCTGCGCTGGGCGGTATCCGAATCGCGGCGGGAGGCGTGGTGCGCGGGCCGCGCGAGGTGCGACGGCAGATCGGCGGGGCTGTCGACATCCCAAGCCAAAGATGCGTCGTAGACCTCGCTGAACTCGAGTCCGAGGCGTGCTGCTTCGGCACGGTGTTTCACGAACGACCCGGGCCCGTAGGCGAAAGTGAAACCGGTGCCAGTGGGCAGACTCATCACGTTGGTTCCGTCGCGGCGCCGGTCGGGTGCGATCGCCACTCCGGGTCCGGTCACGACTCGCAGGTCCGAGGCGTAGGGCAGATCGGCGTGGGAGATGATGATCCGAGCCGCCCCTGCGGCCGCAGCGGCCGCAGCGGCCGCAGTTGTCGCCGCGTTGAGCCCACTCACTCCGACGCGATGGGTCGCGACATGCATCTCTTGTGCCCAGTCCGCTACCTCGTTGTCGTCGGTCACCACCCAAACCGGCAGGTCATGGGCTGCTGCAATCACCGTCTCCGCCATTTGGCGCATCAACGCCCGCCTCCTCTGCCGGTCCAGCGATTCGGCAAGGCGTCTCTTGGCATCGTCGAACGAACGTATCGGCACCAACACGACTGTGCCGTTCGCTGCTGGTTCGCTCAAAGCCACGATCCTGTGAGTCTAAGGTTCCTTGCCTGAACAGTGTTATCGGTCAGAGAACCGGACTTGTCGATGCGACCAGTCCGGCGAGCACTTCGGGCGATTGAGTTGTGGACAGGTTGTCGGCGGAGTCCCCTTCACCGGCATTGTCGGCCTAGGGTGACGGCATGGAGATGCAAGTTGCCGTATTGGGAGCAGGATCTTGGGGTACCACAGTCGCCCATCTGAGCGCCCACAATGTTGCGACCACCCTGTACAGCCGCCGCGACGACGTGGCCCGGGCTGTCAATGCCCGACACGAGAACCCCAGGTACTTGCCGGGGTACCGGCTGCATGAGTCTCTGCGCGCCTCAAGTGACCTGGCATCGGTCGTGTCCGCCGCTGATGTGCTGGTGATGGGTGTGCCGTCGGCAGGATTCCGCGACACGCTCCGGGAGTTGCGTCCCAGCCTTCGACCCTGGGTGCCGGTCGTGTCGCTGGCGAAGGGATTGGAGCTCTCAACGCGTCTGCGGATGACCCAGGTCGCTGAAGACGAGTTGCCCGGTCACCCCGTCGGCGTGCTCACAGGCCCCAACCTCGCCAAGGAGATACTGGCTGGAGACCCTGCGGCCGCGGTCGTCGCCTTCGATGACGAAACCATCTCCCAACGCCTTCAAGAAGTGTTCTCCACCGACCTGTTCCGGGTGTACATCAACACAGATGTGCTCGGCTGCGAGATCGCCGGCGCGCTGAAGAACGTGTTCGCTCTGGCAGCGGGCATGGCCGACGGACTCGGCGCGGGAGACAACACCCGAGCTGCGGTGATCACCCGTGGTCTTGCCGAGTTGACTCGATTGGGCGTGGCGATGGGCGGCGAACCCGCGACCTTCGCCGGTCTTGCCGGGATGGGAGACCTGCTCGCCACATGCATGAGCCCGCAGAGTCGAAATCGGTATGTGGGAGAACAACTCGGGCGGGGCCGCTCGCTCGACGAGATCAATGCTGAGATGGACCAGGTGGCAGAAGGCGTCAAGTCAGTGAGAATAGTGGTTGAACTCGCTGCCGAGCACGACGTGTACATGCCGATCTCCCAAGAGGTGTACTCGTGCGTCCAGGGCCTGCGGGGAGTAGAGGACGCGTACCGCGACCTCATCGCACGAGTGGTCACCCACGAGTAGCGGTGATGCGCAGCTGGGCGCGGAGCAGAAGGCGGGCCCGGGCGACTCAGGGGGCTCGGGGTGCCCGCACTGCATCCGCCGCGCTCGAGAGATCGATGATCGGCGATCTCGAAGGTCCGGTAGCCGTTGTCGATGAGCGCGGCCGGGTGCAGACATGCGATCGCCGGTGGTCGTTCGAATGGGGCGTCGGTGTCGGGGATCGCTGGCGTGCGGCGCATCTCGAGCCGGGCGCTCGCCGCCATCGGATCGATGACGCCCCGGTCTATGAGACCCGGTTGCGGGTGCCGAGCGGCGACGTCGTCCACCGGGTGGCGGTTGCCAACGACGGGGTCAGCCAAGTCCTGGTCGTCGAGTTCGAGAACATGTCGTCTGACGCTGTTGCGGTTGCGCTCGTCGGCCGTGCTCACGGCGTTGAACTGCGAGCAACCCGCGACGCGGTCACCCTCGGCGGTCGGGTGTGGTTCCAGCCCGAGCGTCAAGCCGGTGGAGCAGTGGCGGTCAGCGGCGCGCAGGATCCCTGGTCGGAAATCCGACGCGACCCGACCACAGACCCGGTGTCGGCCCGCGGCGGCGAGGTCTCGGCTGGGCTGGTGATGGCACTGCCGCATCGTCAAGCCGTCAAGTTCCAGGTGGTGATTGAAGGCACCGCGCTGAGCCGTCCGGCGACCCCGGCCGAGATCGCCTCGGGATGGCGAGCCGTCATCGCCGATGCGCTCACCATTGATGTCGCCGACGCTGACCTCGGGGTGGCCTGGCGTCGGATCCTCGGCGATCTTGTCGTGCAGGCAGGGTCCGACGATCCGCGGAGCGTCGCTGAAACAGCCCCGATCCTCGACATTGCCGGACTCGATCGGGAGGCAGACCGGGCCAGGGCCGTGGTCGTGTCGTCCGCGGAATCCGGGCAACTCAAAGGATCGGCAGCGGTTGCAGCATTGCGAGCGCTGGCCTCGCGGGATCTGCGAATCGGCAAAGACTCCGGGCTGGGTGAACTCGCCGACGTGTTGGTGGCGGGTGCTTCGGGATCTCTTGACTCCGTTACTGCGAACCAACTGGCACGGGCTTTGGAAGCCGGCGCGCCGCGCACCGCAGCAGACGCAGAACGGCTTGCTGCCTCGGTCGATCCGGCCGTTGTGTATCAGCCATCGACCCGGGCTGCGACAGCGGCAGATCGCGTGCTCAGCACATTGATCGACGATTCGCGCCTCTACCACATCGACCTGCTTCCCGAAATCCCGCCCGAGTGGTTCGGTCGACCCGTCGACGTAAGGGGCTTCGGTACGGTGTGGGGCCAGACGTCGTTCAGCGTGCGGTGGCACGGACGCCGTCCCGCGCTGCTCTGGGAACGAACCGGCAGCCATGGCGATGTCGAACTGCGCTGCGCGGGGTTAGACCCCTCATGGTCAAGCGTCGAACGTCAGGGTGAAACCCTGCTCGCCGAGCCCAGTTGGGCACCGCGCTCGTAGTCCGGACATGCAGCTCAGAGCAGTGGTTCAGGTGCCGGTTGCAGGTCGGTTAGGATGCACTTGATGGTTGCCGCCGCTCGACCGCTTCGCCAGTCGAACAAACACAACGCCCCGGGATTGCGGTTCGAAAAAGACTTGTGGGCGGCGGGCAATCAGGTGGTTGCGGGTATTGATGAGGTGGGGCGCGGATCATGGGCCGGACCGCTCACGCTTGCAGCGGTTGTAGTCCCGCAGAACAAACGGCTCTACAAGGTCCGTGATTCCAAAATGCTGACCGAAGCCGAGCGTGAAGTGATGCACGACCGGATCCTGGACTGGGCCAGCGGGGTTTCCGTCGCGCATGCCAGCCGGCAAGAATGCGACGAACTTGGCATGTCGGCAGCGCAGAAGCTTGCTGCCCAACGGGCCCTGAACGGTCTAGGTGAGCCGGTCGACCATGTTCTCGTGGACGGGAATTGGGACTTTGTGGAGTCGGTTCCGACCACCAGGATCGTCAAAGGCGACGCGGTGAGCCTGTCGGTCGCTGCTGCCTCGATCGTGGCGAAGGTCACCCGTGATCGGATCATGGGTGAGGCGGACCGGCACTACCCGGCGTTCGGATTCGCCGGCAACAAGGGTTATCCGTGTCCCCGCCACAAAGCTGCGCTGGCGGCCTACGGCCCCACAGCGGTGCATCGGCGCAGCTGGATTTTCATGGACGGCCTGCGCTGGACTGCCGTGCCCCGCGTAGTAGAGGACAGCCCCCAGCCAAGCCTCTTCTGATCGTCTTCTGATCCGTCTTCCGCACGGCCGCCCGAGTCGGGTATCCTGCTGACGCTATGGGACAGCCGGTCACATTCATCCGCTCGAGCTCGCCTCGGCCCGGCGTCGTGCGTTTTGAGCTGAACCGCAGCCTCACCGGCATGGGCCACGAGAGCTATGCCGCCGCTGACGAGATTCTCGGCAACCGCCCCCCTGACGTGCTGGCCCGACGCATCTTCGAGTTGGGCAACGTGTCTTCTGTCCACATGTACAGTTCGATGGTTACCGTCACGTTCGCCACGACCGAGCAAGTTGACCTCGAGTCGGTGGTGAGCGATCTCTTCACCTATTACGTGCCTGGCGTGGAGATCCCAGACGACGAGGAACTCATCGCCATGGTCGAAGGCTGACCTGGGCCTACGCCCAGCGTCGGATCCAGGCGTGCATGGCGATGCCCGCGGCCACACCCGCGTTGATCGACCGAGTGGACCCGTACTGCGCGATTGAGCACACCTGCTCAACGGCGCGACGAGCGGCGGGGGAGAGGCCGGGGCCTTCTTGGCCGAACAGCAGCACGCAGCGCTGAGGCAGCCCGGTGTGCTCGATCGGGGTCGATCCGGGCAGGTTGTCGATGCCGATGACGGGCAGTGCTTCGGCGGCGGCCCAAGCGAGCAGATCGTCGATCGTCCGGTGATGGGCGATGTGTTGGTAGACGTCGGTCATCATCGCTCCGCGTCGGTTCCATTTGCGCTTGCCGACGATGTGGACTTCCGCTGCGAGAAAGGCGTTGGCGGTGCGCACGACCGTGCCGATATTGCGGTCGTGCTCCCAGTTCTCCACCGCGACATGGAACCCGTGGCGACGCTGGTCGAGATCCTCGACGATCGCCTCCACCGACCAGTAGCGGTATCGGTCGATGACATTGCGCCTGTCCCCGTCGGCCAGCAGTTGCGGGTCGAGCCGCGCATCGTCGGGCCAAGTCCCCTCGTAGGGCCCCACCCCCGCCTCGAGTTGATCCCCCACTTCATCCACCGTCAAACCCTAACGTGGGCGCTGGCTAGTCGATGAGCGTGTCGGAGCGTACCCGGTGGCGCTCGGCGGCTTCGTGTTCGGGGAGGACCCGGCCGAACAATTGCGTCGTGCGTTCCACTCGCCCGATGACACCGGGCTGTTCGGTGTAGGCGAAGATCGCGGCGTGCCGCGGTCTTGAATCCGCGGCTACTCGTTTGACTCGATGCAGAGAATGGCGACCGCGGAAGACCTGGAGATCACCGGGCCGCAGCTCCAGAGTGTGCACGCCTTCGCTGCGGGCGATGGCGTCCCCCCCGTCCAGCACGGCTTGGATCGTGTCGAAGTTCTCATCGGTCGCCGAGCGGATGGCGGGGAAGTACTGGAACTCACCTCCGGAGTCGGCGTCTTGCACGAGCACCGTGACCGCGAAGTCGTTCGTGTCGAAGTGCCAGGTGAACTGTTGGCCTGGATCCAAGATGTTGGCGGTCAGGCCCGCCAGTGGATCGGCGTAACAGTGCAGTTCGTCGATCTCGAGACAGTCCGCCAGAAACTCCGCCAGTCGGGGGGCTCGGAACAGCGTGTCGATGGCCGTCCCCGAGTCCCAGCTGTCACCGGGGATGAACCCGCTGGAGCGTTCCAAGAAGGTATTGACAGGGTGATGCTCAGCGAAGTCCGGATTGTGTGTCGTGTGGAAATACGGGTTCATCACTTCGACTGAGAAGTGGGTCGTGTGCTTGCGGTCCTCGATCTCGGCGTTGATGCGAGCCACGGCATCGCTTCGCACAAGATCTGCGATGACCGCACAACCGACAGAACGCAACCCGGATCGTGCCTCGTCGACCACCGCTCGGTAGCGCTCGCTGCCGGGTTGGTCGAGCGGGTAGCGGTCAATGTCGATGAGGTCGCGCAACAAGCAGGTCATTTGGTCATTGCTCCGAGGGCGCGACCCAGTCGCCGTCGAGGCGCATGGAGATGCCAGTGTCGTCTTCGATGCGTTTGACGACGTGCAGTTCGCCCACATCGGTTCCGTAGCGCGCAGCGGCCTGTTCGAACATCGCCTGCGCGGTGGCGGTCATCGGCAGATCCGTCTTCACGTTCTCGCCCAGTTCAACAAGGAGGCCCAGGTCTTTGATGCATAGATCGAGGGTGAACGAAGGGTCGTAGTGACCGGCGAAGACGCTTGGTGCGTCGTGACGGACGACGAAACTGTCGCCGACACTCTCTTTGACGGCGTGCCACAGGGTTGCCAACTCAACACCGTTCGCCATCCCCATGGCGAATGCCTCCCCCAGTGCTGCGGCAGAAACGAACCAGAGTTGGTTGGTGACGAGTTTCACGACATTTCCCGAACCGAGCGCACCACACGCAATCACCAGACCGAGGTTCTGCAGAACTTCGGTCGCCTCGGCAACGGGTTCGGAGTCGCCGGAGACAAACAGAGTCAGGGTGCCGTTGCGGGCGCCGTCCACCGCGCCTGTCACAGGTGAATCGACCACCCGCACGCCCGCGGGTGCCTGGCCGGCCAATTCGATGATGAGATCCTTGCGGTTCGTGGTGAGATCCACCCAGATCGACCCCGGCTGCATCACGAAGAGCGCTCCGTCAGCGCCGGCCATCACAGCCTCGACATGGCTGGGATGAGGGAGCGAAGTCAACAACAGGTCGACCTGAGCGGCGCACGCCGCGGCCGACTGCGCGGCCACCGCACCTTCACCGACCACCTCGCCCAGCACCGAATCGTTGATGTCGAAGGCGGTCACGTTGTAGCCCGCGGCGATCAGCTGGCGGCACATCGGCCGGCCCATGTTCCCGAGCCCGACGAAACCGATTGACGGCAATCCGGTGTCTTCTGCGAGTTTCAAGTTCTCACCTCTGAGGGGCGGGAGCTTAGCGCTTCAAACCCGCCCTTTTTGTCGCGACCGCGTGAGCCTCGTGCTCGAGCGCGTCGTCCAAGGGCTCGAGCTCGACTGCTGCCCCGGCATGGTCCAGAGCCCATCGCAGTAGGACGTCTGCCAGCCAGGGATTCTTGGGCAACAGCGGCCCGTGCAGATAGGTGCCGATCCGCCGACCCGACACAGCACCCTCGAAGCCGTCCTCGCCGTTGTTGCCATGGCCTTTCTCGACCCGCCCCAACGGAGCACACCCCGACCCCAGGCGGGTGCGGCCGGCATGATTCTCATAGCCCACCACCGTGCTGGCCCGGCCGTCCAGATCCACTGTGAGAACCACATCGCCGATGAGCCTGTCACGACTCGCCGCCGTCTCCAGATCCAACAGGCCGGTGCCGGGCATCCTCTTGCCGTCGGCTGCCGTGTAGCTGTGGCCCATGAGCTGATAACCGCCGCAAACGGCCAGCACGACGGCGCCGCTGTCGGCTGCCCGCCGCAGCGAATCGGCCTTGGCGGCCAAGTCCTCAGCCACCAGCCATTGATCGCGGTCCTGTCCACCCCCCAGGTAGTACAGATTGCAGTCTTCGGGCATCTCGTCGCCCAGGCCGACCTCTGTCACCTCCAAGGCCATGCCCCGCCACTCCAAACGGCGCCGGAACACTGCGATGTTGCCGCGGTCCGCATAGATGTTCAGATGGTCGGGATACAGGTGCCCGAGCCTGACTGTGGGACGGCCCCCGCTCATTCGTCCTCCCAGAATTCGGGCACAAGCCCGCGGTCGGCGAGAACCCGGCGGAGATCGAGCATCGCGGTGTAGGTGGGCAGCACATAGACGCGCCCGTCGGGCCCGCAGGCGGCCAGAGCCGCATCGAAGGCCGCGGCAGGTTCAGGCACCACCGAGAAATCGGCCGGGCCCCCTGTTGCGTAGCGGAACCGCAGGGCCAGGTCGTGGGCCCGAGTCCCCCCCAGTGTGAGCGACGCCGGCCGGTCGCCTTCGAGCAGGAGTTCGTAGTCCACGTCCCAGATCCAGGAGACGTCTTGGCCGTCAGCGGTGCGGTCGTTGAGGAGCAGCAGCAGGTGCAGCGGACGGTTGTCGTTCAACACCATGCGGATGTTCTCGTTGGCCCCGGCGGGGTTCTTGGCCAGCAGCGTGGTCACGCGCCGGGTGCCCACGTCGATGTGCTCGGCCCGGCCGAAAGCCGCCCCTCGCTCAGCCAGTGCCCCGCTGATGGTCGCCGGTGCGACTCCGACAGCAAGAGCGGTGGCCACAGCTGCGACCGCGTTGTAGGTGTTGGGCAGACCGGGCAGGAGCAGCGATATCTCCAGCCGACCTGAGGGACCGGCGACGGCCATCTGCTGACCGTCCATGCCGTTGAGCTCCACGTTCACGGCTTTCACGTCGGGCTGCGGCCGGGTGAGACCGCACGACGGGCAGGCCCACTGCCCGAGATGGCCGATGGTGATCATCTGATATTGCAGCGGCGAGCCGCAGCGGCGGCAGTCGGTGTTGTCCGCAGCGTGGGGGAGCGCCTCCCTCCCTTGGCGCGGGTCCTCGATCCCGTAAGCGACAGAGTCGGGGTGGTCTGCAGCGATTTCAGCCAGGGCCGGGTCGTCTGCGTTGTAGACCAGGGTGGTGCCGGGTTCCAGATCGGCGATCATGGACCGCCATCTGTGGGCCAAGTGCTCCAGTTCGCCGTAGCGGTCGAGTTGGTCGCGGAACAGGTTCATCAGGACCACGACTCTCGGGCGTGTCTGCTCCACCAGATTCGGCAGGACGGCCTCGTCCACCTCGAACAGGGCGATGTCGGGCGCCTCGGCGTCGAGCAGGGCGGTCGCCACACCTCGCTGGAGGTTGGAGCCGGCGGTGTTGGCCGCGACCTGAGCCCCCGACGCGTCGAGCGCTGCGCGAATGAGTCTGGCTGTGGTGGTCTTCCCGTTCGTGCCCGACAGCAGGATCACGCCGTCGGGAACGGCCCGCGCCAGCTCCGCGGTGGCTTGGGGGCGAAGCCGGTTGAGCAGCAGACCCGGCAGGGTCGTCCCCCCGCCCCGACCGAGCAGGCGTGACAGGCGACCGGCTGTGCGAGCCGCTGATGCAGCCGGCCGGAGGGGCAGGGACGGATGCTTCATCGGAGCAGAATCGGTGTCCTCGGTCTAGGACATGGACGGTTACCGGGCATTTCGGCTGCTTTGGTCCTTCGCGGGAGGCGGTCAATCGCCGAATCTATCGGCGGAAGACGAGGCATTGGGAGCGCCCGACTCTGGGTGAACCCTCTAAAGTTGATCTTCGGGTAATCCCACGAGAGAATCCGCGTGAGGAGTGGAACATGCCAGTCGGGCGCACGGAGGTTCACAAGAGCGCATCGCCTCGCGCGTCTCCCGCGAAGGGCGCGCTGTCTTCGGGTGTGCTGTCTCCGTTTCCTGAAGGCTGGTATTTCGTCGCAAGCCGTCGGCGCTTGGAGAAGGCGAAGTTGATCAAAAAGACCTGGATGGGCGAGGAGGTTGTCGTCTGGTGCGACGACAGAGGAGTTGTCTGCGTCTCAGAAGCACACTGCCCCCACTTGGGAGCTGATCTGGGCCCTGACGCCGGGGGATGCGTGCGCGACGGCCGACTGGTCTGCCCCTTCCACGGGTTCGAGTACGACAGCGGCGGACAGTGCGTGGCCAACCCTCTCGGCCCCCCGCCGAAAGCGGCGCGGCTGGCGGTGTTCGAGACGAAGGAGATCGCCGGCCTGATCTTCGCGTGGTGGGGCAGCGGCGGCCGGCGACCGCAGTGGGACCTTCCCGCGGAGGAGCTGTGCCAAGTCGGTTGGAGCAGCCCCCGTCTGTGGACGATCCGTTTCCCCGGCCATCCTCAGGAGACGACGGAGAACTCGGTCGACCTGGCCCATCTGCGCTATGTCCACGGCTACGACAGTGTGAGCCGCGTCGATCCTTTGGAGGTCGACGGGCACTTCCTGCGGAGTCGCTTCGACTTCACCACCACCCGCAGGATCGCGAGACTGGGGCGCTTTCGTCTCAGCGTCTCCGCCAATGCCTTGATCCACGGTCTGGGCTACTCGTTCGTGGAGGTGCGCGAGCACACGATTGGACTTGATATACGCCTCTGGATATTGGCGTCACCCGTGGACGGTGCTCACATCGATCTGACCGTGGTGTCCCAGACCGGGCCTGTGCACAGCCCGAATCGGCCGATTGCGGGTCTGGCATTCCTCCCGCAGAGGATGCGCGCGCCCGTCATCAACAGGTTCATCGCCTATTTCGAGAAGCGGGACGTACTCCAGGACGTGCCGATCTGGAGCCGCAAGCAGTACCGTCTCCGCCCTCGCCTGTCGCGTGCCGACGGCGAGATCATGAAGTTCCGCGCCTACTGCGCGCAGTTCTATCCGGAACCGTCGCCAGCGGCAACCGAATCACCAGTGGCAGAGAACCTTGAGGTCGCAGCCGACCGTCCGTCCCTCGACGTCTGACAAGGAGACAGCAGGCAATGACAAGCAAAGAGACATCGGGGCCGCCGCGGAGGATTGCGATTATCGGCGGAGGCGTTTCGGGCCTGGGCGCCGCGTGGGCGCTGAACCATCATCCGGATCGCTTCGACATCCGGCTGTTCGAGGCCGCAGACCGACTCGGCGGCAATGCGATAACCGCGGACATGCCCCAAGAGGACGGCACCTCGATTCCTTTCGACATTTCGGTTACCGCCTGTATCCCGTCGGTCTACCAGCACATACTGCTGCTGTTGGAGCAGTTCGACATCGACCTGGTCGAAACCAGGTTCAGCTACAGCGTCAAATACGACGGGCGGATATACGCCCACGATTTCGACTCGGAGATTCGTGAGCAACTGCAACCCGAGATCGAGAAGTTTCAGCGGATACTGCGGCGGCTCAAGAGGTTCGGCTGGCTGAGCCGGTCACCGTCCAAGGCGCTCAACGCGCTCAACCCGTTCAATTACATCAGCATGGGCACGATTCTGAACTTGGGCGGGTTCTCAGGTGATTTCCGATACAAGGTCCTCAAGCCCATGTTCGTCAATTTCTTGATGGCGACGAACGTGTTCGACATGCCCGCTGCTCTGTTCGCGCGGTATCTGGAGTTCTTCGATATCGAGTCTGCCACGCCCATGCAGACCTGGGACCAGGGAACACGGCGGATCTACGAACACCTGTCCGCTGATTTCCGGGACAAGATCCACCTGAACCGGCCTGTGTACAAGGTGTACCGGTCAGAGTCCGAGGTCGTGGTCGAAGACGGAGAGGGTGTTCGTGAGACGTTCGACGAGGTGATCTTCGCCTGCAACGCGAATCAGACCCTGATGATCCTCGACAACCCCACGAGATTCGAGCGTTGGCTGCTGTCGTCGATCCGCTACGAGAGTGAACTCCACAACCACACAATCGTGCATTCGGACTCGTCGGTGCTTCCGGACAACGAGGCGAGGCCCTTAGCGACCCGCAGCAACCACATCGAGCAGTACGGGACCAGACCCGACAACTACGAGATCACCTACATCATGCACAACCAGCAGCCCTGGGCCAACCGGTCCGACAAGCCGTGCCTGGTGACCTACAACCCGATCACCCCGATCGACGAGGCGAGAATCGTCAAGAGGTGGTGGTTCCAGCACATTGTCCACGACGTGCGCCACGTCACCCTGGTCGTCAATTCGTTCCGCTTCGTCCAAGGCCGCAGACGCACCTGGCACTGCGGCGCTCACACCCTGATCAACAGCCAGGAGACCTGCTTTGTGAGTGGGCTCGCCGCGGCCACACAGCTCGGAGCGGACTATCCCTTCGACGATCCCGAGGCCAAGCGGTTGTTCAACTACTACGGCAGCATCCTGCACGGCGTACGATTCCGGAAGGTAAAACGCTGAGCGCCGTGAGCCTTTCGGTCGTCGGGGCGGGGATTTCGGAAGCATTGTGGCTCAGAAGGTACAGTGACGCGCCATGAGACGACTGCTCGACAGGTTCAGCCGGCTGGTCACCGTCCGTCCGTACATCACGATCCTGGTCCTGTTGCTCATCACGGTCGGTCTGGCCGCAGGAGCGGCGCAGCGGGCTGAGCCGATCGAGAGCGCGTCTTTGGAGTTCCTGCCTCCTGACAGCGACTACCTCGCTGCGGTCAATGAGCTCGAGGAGTTCTTCGGCGAGGCCGGCGACGTCAGCGTTGTGACGCTGGTGTTCCGGGGTGAGGCGTTCACGCCCGCGGGACTCACCCAGATCGACGCGCTGGTCGACGACATCGTCGCCGAACCCGAGGTGGTGGAGTTGCTTGCGCACCCCGACGCGGTCATCGCGCCGAGCACGCTGTTTGAGGCGGCCGGAGTCAGCGACTTCACGTCGATCTCACAAGCCGAGATCGACGCCGTTGTCAGCGCTCCTGAGCTTGCCGGGGCATTCGCGGCGATGAGCGGGAACGACGCGGACGGCACCTCGGTCGCGGTGTCGACCGTCAGGGTGCGCGACACCGGCGACGAGCGAGTCGTGAAGGCCGAGCGGACGATCAACGATCTGGCGAGCGCATCGCAAGGACCGCTGCGGGCCGGCAGCGTTTCGCTGGTCGTGATCGAAGACGAGTACAAGGAGGCCACCGAGTCGGGAATGGCGCCCTTGATCGGGCTGACACTGCTGTTGATCGCGGCGCTGATCCTGTTGTTCATGCGCACACTGTCGGACCTGCTGCTCACACTCACCGGCCTGATCTTCTCGGTGACCTGGATTGTCGGGGCAGAGGGCTGGCTCGGGCCCAATGCGCTAGGCTGGATCGGCCCTCCGAGCGCGCTTTCGGCGATGGTTCCGATCATCATGATCAGCCTCACGGTGGACTATGCGATCCAGGCAGTCTCGCACTACCGCGAGCAGCGCGTCGAAGGCGAGTCGGTGCTCCAAGCGGTTCGAATCGGGTTGCGCAACGTCGCTGTTCCCCTGCTGCTGGCCGCGGTGACCACGATCGCCGGCTTCCTGGCGAACCTGTTCTCTCCGATCGGGGTGGTCGGCGACTTCGGCATCGTCTCCGGTCTGGGCGTCGGGCTGAGCCTGATTGTGATGTTGACGCTGGTCCCGGCCGGGCGGACGATCGTCGACCGCAGGCGCGAGGCACGAGGCAAGTTGGCGCCTCCCCGTTTGGTGTCGAGTGCGTTGCCCGGCATCGAGAGCGCAGCTGAAAAGCTTGGAACAGCAGTAGCACGCCGCCCGGCGGTCTATCTCGTCGCTGTGCTCGGCGTGACGATCTGGTTGGGGTTCGCGGCTACGGGACTCAATTCGGAGTTCACCATCCGCGACATCCTGCCCCGCGACGGCGACGTGTTGAAGGATCTGGAGACGCTTGAAGCATCCGTCGGCGGTTCGACGGAGTTGGCAAGCGTGTTGGTGCGAGCTGAGGCGACCGAAACCCGCACCCTGTTGAATGTCCGCGATCTTGAGGCTGCGTTCGCAGACGAGCGTCGCCGCCCTTCCGCCGCCGCTGGGCCGATGGCGGAATCGTACGGGTCGCTGCTGCGCGACTGGGCTCACGACAGCGGAGTGCCAGGCGACAAGTTCGACTCGGAACTGGCAGGGCTCTTCACAAAGGCGTCTTCAGGAGTGCGGCTCGACTCTGCTCTGATGGAGCAGATCTTCGCAGAACTCGAAGCCCGGGATCCTGGTTTCGCAACGGTTCTGGTCAACAACCCCGAGGGGGTCGACTCCATACTCCTGCAGTTCCCCACCTACACCGATGACCCCGGATCGGCGGTTTTGGTCCAAGAGGACATCGAACGGCTCTGGGACGGCGATGACGACGGCATCACTGTGATTTCACAGAGCGTCCTCGGGGTCACGATCACCGATCTGATCACGTCGGGCCAGACGGAGGCGATCAGCTCGACCGTCGCCGTGGCTCTCAGCATCACCGCTCTGTTCTTCTGGGTCACGCTGCGCCGCCCGGTGTTGGGGGTCGTGGCGGTCGGACCGATCGTCCTGGTGCTGATCTGGGTGCTGGGAACGATGGCCCTGCTGGGAATCCCCTACTCGCTGATCACCTCGATGATCACCGCGCTCTCGATAGGCATCGGGGTGGACTACACGATCCACATGATCCATCGCTACCAGGAGGAGTTCGCCCGAGTGCGCAACCCGGAGAAGGCGGCGATTCGCACGCTGGCCACCACTGGTTCGGCGCTGCTCGGCTCAGCGCTGACCACGGCGCTGGGGTTCAGCTTGCTGATCTTCTCACCGCTCGAGGGGTTTCAGCAGTTCGGGATCACCTCGGCGATCACGATCGGCTATTCGCTGCTCGTCTCGATCCTGGTGGTGCCGCCGGCGATGACCGTCTGGGGCGCATACGAGAACATGCGTCTGCGCTCGTCGATGCAGAGCCTGTGGGACGACCTAGATGTTGCGATCGAGGACGTACACAGCCGTCACGATGAGAAACGTGCCGACGAGAAGGGCGCCGATGGGTGCTGAGCCGGCGCCTCAGACGGGTAGTTCGTGTCGCGTCGCTGCGACTGCGAACTTCAGCTTCTTGTTCGGCGACATCGATGCGAACGGGTTGATCTTGAGTTCGTAGTTCTTCGGCGCTATCTCAAGTTCGAAGTGGTGGGCGACCAATAGGGCGTTGAGAGCCATGTGCAACTCCGTCCAACGCGAGCCGAGGCAGGTGTGTGTTCCCAGACCGTAGGGCGCGTAGCCGCTGCCGAGGTGTTCCTTGCGCGGGTTGGAGTAGCGGTCGATGTCGAAGGTGAAAGGATCCGGGAAGATATCACTCATGTAGTGCGTCGCAGTGGTGCCGATGAGAATTCTTGAACCTAGGGGCAGTTCGTAACCTTCGACGGTGACGGCATTCATCACGTTCCGGATAGACATCGGGACTATCGGATAGAGCCGCATGCACTCCATGATGAAGCGGCGAGTGACGTCGATCGATTCTGCGGTGATCATGTCGGGGTCAGGGTCGCCGTTGGCGAAGAGAGCGTCCGCCTCGGCGCGGATCTTCTGGTGAAACTCCGGCTGCGCGAGCATCGAATAGAGGATGAAGCTCACCTGGTCACCCATATACATGCTGGCGAGCAGCGCCGCCGAGAGCGCGAAACTCATATTCGACTCGGGAAGGAACTGGCGGTCCGCCGCGTGCATGCTCAAAAGGTCATCGGCGAAGTCCTGAGGACAACCAGCCCGCTGGGCTGGCGTGTGGACACTCAGGACCCGATCCGTTATTTTGTTGATCAGCTTCTTGCGACGCCTCATTCCTGGTGTCTTCAGCATGAACTTGGGAAGGGTCCTAGAGACATGCGTCTGGAGCGCCCGAGATTTGTAGATGCAAAGATCTTCGATGATGTCTTGGGATTCGACGCTCACAAACAACGGGGACATCGCCGAATTGACCAGCAGTCGGCTCAGCTGCACCGCCGGATACTTCTGCCCGACTTCCCAAGTCGCCATGGTCTCGCGTGTGTAGGAGAGAGCTGGGCCCAACTGCTCTTCCAGCCTCTTTCGGGAATAGCCCGGTTGCAGAGACTTTCTGTAACGGAAGTGATCGGCGCCATCAAGACCAGGCAGGAGCCCCACTCCGCCGTAGAGCTTCTCAAAGTCCTCCATGTAGTCTCGGGACCTCAGGTAGGTTCGCCCGTGGCGGTGTACCCAGTGGTTCGTCTCGGGCCCGACGAGGACGATCATGTTCTCTGAGAACGGTGGCCGGATCTCGAACACAGGGCCGTATTCCTCGCGGAGATGTGCGAACAGAGCGGGGATGTTGCCGCTCCGGACGTGTTCGTTGCGCAGCATCCTCCGCAGCGGGACGACGGGAATGGCCTTGCTCAGAGCTGATTTTGGGAACAGCGGCTTGGCGATGTTCTGGCGGACCGCATCGGCGATGGAGCGGCCGATCAAGTCCATCTTTGTGACCTGCTCGACCCGCTCCTCGGACTCTTCGTCGAGTTCGAAGATGTAGCGCAAGACGTCGCAGGTGTCTATGAGGCAGATGATGATGATGTCTCTCGGATCCGGGATCTCGTTGCTGAAGATGGCTTTGCTGATCCTGGTCTTGACGAATTCGACAGCAGTGCCCACTTCGGATCCTGCGTGGAAGCCGACCCTCCAGGCGGTTTGGGCCAGCGACCAGAAGTCGCCGTCGTGATGTTGAAGGATGTTCAGGTTGACTAGGCGGTCCAGAGTCATGTCGATGATCGCCTCGGCGCGGGGAGCGAGGCGTTCAATCCAGTACCGGGCGTTTCGTTGGACCGGTTCGGCTGCGATCGTCTTGAGGATGGGATCAAGACAGGGGTCACCGGTGGGGGTCTTGTCCAGCAGGATCAGGGACTCCATGTCTGTGTCGATGCGAGCTGAGAGTGACAGTTCAGCCAGCACGGACCCGACGACGGCACAGTTCAGGCTCCATCCGGGCACTTGCCGAAAATAGCCGCTCTCTTCGTTCAGCAGTGTCAGAACGAGTTCGTCAGGGAGAGTCAACTGCTCGGTCTTCACACCCTCTCCAGCGCGTGACATCAATTCTGCCCTCTCGTTTGTGTGCCGCGAACTGTATCCGTTGCATCCACTCGTGTAAAACAGGCGACCTGCTCAGGTCACCGCCTTCTGGCCTGCACGGTTCAATAGTGTGTCTTACGTGCTAGAATAATTGTATGACAATGTTGAGCTTTCGAGTGGATGACAGTGAAGCCGCTGATGCACAGCGATGGGCTCGGCATCTGGGCGTCGGACGCTCCGAGTTGCTGCGAGAGGCCCTGCACAGATACCTCGTCGGGCTTGCCTCGGAACTGGAAGCCGATCGTTGGGACTCCGAACCGCTGGCCGAGGCTGAGTCGGCATTCGGCGAGGTTGCCGACTGGGGGCCGGCCGAGGATTGGTCGGACTGGGCAGATGCAGCGGGGTGAGGTTTGGTTTGCCGCCACGCCGGGCGGAGATCGGCCCGTACTGGTTCTCACCCGCGACCCGGTGGCCGACCGAATCGGCTCTGTAGTGGTTGCCGTGCTCACGCGGACCCACCGCGGCCTTGTGTCTGAACTGGAGCTGAGCGTCGCGCAAGACGGCGTGCCCACCGATTGCGTGGTGAACTTCGACAACATCCACACGATCCCCCGAGAGGTGTTCCGTCGTCGGATCGCCGTTCTCAGTCCAAAACGGCTCGCCCAAGCATGCCGAACCCTGCGCGACGCCACCGGTTGCTAGCGGGGTTGGCAGGTGGGGCACCAGGTGGTGCTGCGGGCGTCCAGGACTCTGCGGCGCATGATGGCGCCGCAACGGTCACAGGGTTCCCCCGCTCGTCCGTAGCAGTGCAGCTCGTGCTGGTTGGCACCCTGTCGGCCCTCTGAATCCACATAGTCGCGCAAGGTCGTGCCACCGTGCTTGAGGCCGGAGTCAAGGGCTTTGCGGATTCCCTCCACCAGGCGCTCCGCCCGCGCTGGGCTCAGCTTGCGCACAGCCGGGTTGATTCTGGCGAGCCAGAAGGCCTCGTCAGCGTATATGTTGCCGATCCCCGCCACCGGGCGCTGCGACAACAGAAGCGTCTTGACATGTCGGTCGGAGCGCTTCACGAAAGCGGCCAGCGAGCGGCCGGTGAATGCCGGGTCCCAAGGCTCAGGCCCCAGAGCCGCGAGCGTTGGGATACCGCTGTGATCGCCGCGCCCCACATGATGGATGCGCCCGAATCGGCGAATGTCGTGGAACGTGAGCCGCCCGCCCGCATCGAGTTCCCACCAGGCCCGAAGATGGGGATGTTCAAGGGCTTCCGGAGTCGGTTCCCTCACCGCGAGCCGGCCGGTCATCCCCAGATGCACGATCAGCTCCTCCTCGCCGGAGAGGTCGAAGAGCAGGTACTTCCCGCGACGGCGGACAGCGATGATCTGCGCTCCGACGGCGCCGACCGCCGGTGTGAACTTCTCAGACCAATGCGACCCTGCGCCGAGGATCTCCGTCCCCACCACACGAGGCTCCAATTGGCGGCGGATCGTCTCCACTTCGGGAAGTTCAGGCACGTCCGAACTCTATTGCCGCGTAGCCCGAAAGGCGGTACTTCTCAATGTGGGCAGCCCGTAAGGCGGTACTTCTCAATGTGGGCAGCCCGAAAGGAGGCGCTTCTCATGAGGCAGCCCCTCCGCGGGCCTGTCAGCAGCGGGAGCTAGGCTGACGAACGCCCGTTCGCAAGACAACGAGAGGCCCATCATGCCCCGACAACTCGAATTCGATCCCAGCTACGCCCGCGAAGTCGTCGATGTGCCCGTTGCCGCCGAGATGAGCGAGTCGTTTCTCGCCTACTCGCTCAGCGTCATCACCTCACGGGCCATCCCCGACGTGAGAGACGGTCTCAAACCGGTGCAGCGCCGGATCCTCTGGTCGATGCTGCAGATGGGGATTCGCCCCGGCACACCGTTCCGCAAATCGGCCCGCATCGTCGGCGACACCATGGGTCGTTATCACCCCCACGGCGACTCCGCCATCTACGACACCCTGGTGCGGATGGGACAGGACTTCTCGCGGATGCTCCCGTTCATCGACCCGCAGGGAAACTTCGGTTCGCTCGACGATCCGCCGGCTGCTTCGCGCTACACCGAATGCCGCCTTGCCGAAGCAGCCATGGACATGGTCCGCGAGCTCGACGAAGACACTGTCGACTTCCGCTCCACCTATGATGGCGAAGGCGAAGAACCAGCAGTGTTGCCTGCCGCGGTGCCCAACATCATCGTCAACGGCACCAGCGGAATCGCAGTGGGAATGGCGACCAACATGGCCCCGCACAACCTGCGCGAAGTGGCCGAGCTGGTCCGGCTGGTGATGACCAGACGGCGCCCCAAACCGACGATCGAAGAGATTATGAGAGTGCTCCCGGGTCCTGACTTCCCGTCGGGAGGCACGGTGGTCGACGACGGTCTGCGCGATGCGTATGAAACGGGGCGCGGATCGTTCCGCATCCGCGCCAGGGCCCATGTCGAGCAGGTCACCCGCTCCCGCCAAGCGGTGATTGTCACTGAGTTGCCCTACCTCGTGGGCCCTGAGCGGGTAATCAGCAAAGTCCAAGAACTCGCCAACAGCGGCAGACTCGCCGGAGTGGCGGGCATCGCCGACTTGAGCGACATCGACGGTCTGCGCATCCAGATCGACCTGAAACCCGGAGTCAACCCACAGGTCGCGCTCCAGGACATGTACCGACTGACCCCGCTCGAAGAGACCTTCGGCGTCAACAATGTGGTTCTGGTCGACGGGGTGCCGACCACCCTCGGGATCTACGACCTGTGCCGTCTCTACATCGAGCATCGCCTCGAAGTCGTCGTCCGCCGCACCCGGCACCGCCTCGCCAAAGCACAGGATCGCCTGCACATTCTTGAGGGTCTGCTGGTCGCGCTCGAGTCCGTAGACGAGGTCGTTGCAATCATCCGCGGCTCTCAAGATGCGGCTGAGGCCCGAGCGAAGCTGATCGAGCGCTTCTTGCTGACAGAGGTCCAGGCGGCGCACATCCTCGATATGCCGCTGCGCAGACTCACGGCCCTGGCGAAACTCGAACTCGAAGAAGAAGCCACCAGTCTGCGGATCAATATTGCCGAGTATCACAAGCTTCTCGACTCAGAGACCAGGCGTCGGACTCTGGTCCTCAAAGAACTCGACGAACTCGCCGACAGACACGGAGTCGCACGGCGGGCTGAGATTGTCGACGCAGACAGCATCGTCGTGTACGAACAGCCGGCGCCCGACGATACGGCGCCTGACGGCGTCGACGAACCGTGTCTGGTGACCCTGTCCACATCGGGCAACCTCGGGCGTGCCCCGACCAACGGTGCGAGAAGGGCGACGGCAGGTCGCCACGATCTGATCGCGGCGCGCGCCATGACCACCACGGGCGCCGAGATAATGGCAGTGACATCGGAGGGTCGGGTAATTGCGGTACGGGTGCAGGAAGTCCCCGATGCTGCGGGCCGGGCACGCGGAGTGCCGGCCGGCGTGCTGCTCGGGCTCAACAGAGGCGAGATGGTCCTGGCGCTGCTCACCGACGGTGACGAACGTCTAGTACTGGTCACCGCCAACGGTGTCGTGAAGCGACTGACCCTCGGCGAGGTGTTGAGCACGAGATCGTCGGCAACGGTCATCTCGTTGAAGGGCGCCGATCGGGTGGTTGCCGCGTTTCGCGCTCCTTTGGGAGTTGACATCGCCTTGGTCGCTTCTGACGGCCAGGTTCTGCGCACGCCCGTGGACGGAATCAACGACCAGGGCCGGGGTGCGAGCGGTGTGGCCGGGATGAGACTGCTCGGCGGAGCAAAGGTCGTGGGCGCAGACGTGTTGCTCGGCGATGGCGTTGCGCTGACGGTCACCAGTGGTTGCGGAGCAAAGGCCACGCCATTCGGCGACCTGCTTGCCAAGGGTCGGGGCGGTCAGGGTGTGCGCATCGCCAAGTTGGCCGGTGGTGAGACCGTGACGGGCACTTGGTTCGGCCCGGCGGCGATGACAGACGTCTATGCGCTTATGGCCGACTACGACGATCCCCGCAAGCTCGACCCCAACCCTGTCGCATTCAATGTCGACCCGAGCGCACGTGATCTGGTGCCGAGTCGAACTGAGCGCCAGATCATGGTGATCGGAGACGCCCGCTGGTAACAGATCGAACTGTGCTGGAGCGCGGAACGGTCGGTCAGGTGAATTGATCGAGCGCCTCGATGATCCGCTGTTGTTGAGCGGAGTCGAAGCCGTTGAAAGGCCGGGTGCCTTGGGTCAGGTCGGCGTTGAGCAGGATCATCGAACTGTTGGTGCTGATCCCGTATTGCCGCCAGGTTGTGAACGACGGATCCCACACCATGGTCGGGGTCGTGACGTTGAGGTCGGTGACGAAGCGGAGCGCGTAGTTGAAGTCGTCCTGGGCGCCTACGCCGATGACCTGGATTTCGTTGGTGTGCTCTCGAGCGAACTGCTCGACGTGCGGCGCCTCTCGCCGACACGTCGGTCAATGAGGCGCCCAGAACCACAGGAGCACCGGACGGTCGCCGTCGACAGCGTCGGCCAGAGAGGTTATGGACCCGTCGGCGACGTTCAGGACCTCGATCCTCCGCCGGTCGCTGTCGGGTTGCAGCAAAGACATGTTGGCCGCTGCTTGCGCGAGGATCTCCTCGCGGGAGAGGGTTTTCACAGTCGTCGTCGTTGTCGGTGGTGATGTGGTCGTCGTCGTTGTGGTCGTGGTCGTCGTTGTGGTTGTCGTGGTTGTCGGTGGTGCTGTGGTCGTCGTTGTCGATTCTTCTTCGGTTGTGGTTTCCTCGGCGACGGCTGGTGCGGTCGTGGTTGCCGGGACGTCGACTGGTGGTTCCTCTGAGGCATTCGACTCTTCGGCGGTCGCGGCGATTGCTGTGGTTGCGTCAGCTTCAGTTGTCTCGGGTTCTTCCGCCGGTGTCGCGGTCTCCGTGGGCGCAGGTTCAGGTTCGGACGTGTCGCCGGTGGCGGTGCCATCGGCACTCGACGCTGGTGCCGGTGTTGCTGTGGCCTCGGCTGGTTCGGGTTCAGGCATGGACTCGAGTTCAAGAGGCGGGAGCGTTGTGGTTGCGAAGACAGCGTCCGTGGACACCTGTGTCGAAGAATCGCCTCCGCCGCAGGCCGCGGCCAAACTCGCGAAGCAGAGCGTGACTGCTAGTGTGAACGCAGGTGGGCGCTGGGGACTCAAGGACCCAATGTTACCCGAATCCGCTTCGCTGTCACCTGTGACTAGTACGGTGTTGCGAACACTCGTTCGTTGACGGTGGTCACCCCTAGTTCGCTGGATTCAATCTTGGCTGCAAACACTTCAACCGCATACGACGCTGACGCGATCGAGACCCTCGAGGGGATGGAAGCCGTCCGCAAACGGCCGGGCATGTACATCGGCGGCACTGGCAGCGCCGGTCTCATGCACCTCGTCTGGGAGTTGATCGACAATGCCGTCGATGAGGCGGCCGCCGGGTTCGCCGACAGGGTCGACGTCACCCTGCACCGTGACAGATCGGTGGAGGTCAGTGACAACGGCCGCGGCATTCCCATCGGTCGTCACGCCGAACGCAAGGTCTCTGCGCTGGAGGTGGTGTTCACGGAATTGCATGCGGGAGGAAAGTTCGGAGGCGGCGCGTATTCGTCGTCGGGCGGTCTGCATGGAGTCGGCGCATCGGTCGTCAACGCTCTGGCCACCAAGCTGACAGTCGAAGTCGATCGTGAAGGCGGTACCCATGTGCTGGGTTTCGAGGACCGTGTGGCCGGCCAGTTCAACGGTTCCGACCCGTTCAAACCCGGTCATCAGTTGAAGAAGACCAAGCGGGTCTCCAAGAACAAGACGGGCACGCGGGTGCGCTTCTGGCCTGATTTCGAGATCTTCGATCCTGATGCCCGAGTCGACTTCGACGAGGTCTGCGATCGTGTGACCCAGGCCTGTTTCCTAGTGCCGGGCATGCGGGCGTCGGTCACCGACAAGCGGGTAGGCGGTGTCCCTGAGCCGTTCGTGTTCACGAGTCCGGGCGGCCTCGCCGACTTGGTCGCCCACCTCTCAGACGCCCCGCCCGTGTGTGGCGTCATCACCGGCAACGGCATCGACACGTTCGTCGAGAAGGTGCCCGTCAACAAGAAGATGACCGACGTTGAGCGTGAATGCACCGTTGACGTCGCGCTGCGCTGGGTCGAAGGCTTCGACACGAAGGTGCTGTCGTTCGTCAACACCATCCCCACCCCTCAGGGCGGAACTCATCTGGCGGGATTCGACAAGGCGCTGACACGGGTGATCAACAACGTCGTCCTCAAGGACCACCACAAGCTCGCCAAACTCGCAAAACAGAACAAGCACAAAGCAGTCAAGGACGATGTGCAGGAGGGGCTCGTCGCGGCGTTGAAGGTGACGTTCGCAGAACCGCAGTTCCGCGGGCAGACCAAACAGGAACTGGGCACTCCCGCGATCGACGGGATCGTCAGCCGGGTCGTGTACGAACAACTCAAGGAGTGGTTCGAGCCCGGTGGCGGGCCCCGCACGCACGTCAAGGCGATCGCCGACAAGCTGTCGAACGCGGTTCAGAACCGGGTCGCTTCCAAGACCCTGCTCGAGAACCAGCGCAAGGCCGCAAGCCTCGGATCAACCGGGATGCCCCAGAAGCTCGCCGACTGCCGGATCCACGGGATGGACGCCGAGTTGATTCTGGTGGAGGGGGACTCCGCGGCCGGTCCGGCCAAGAGGGGCCGCGACTCTGAGACGATGGCGATCCTGCCGCTGAGGGGGAAGGTGGTCAACGCCCACAAAGCCAGCGCGAAGCAGGTGCTCGACAACGCGGAGGCGCGGGCGTTGTTCACCGCTATGGGCGCGGGAGCGGGCGATGAGTTCAACATCGAGGACGCCCGCTATGGCCGCATAGTCATCTTGTGCGACGCCGATGTCGACGGCAGTCATATTCGCTGCCTGCTGCTGACGCTGATCTACAAGTACATGCGGCCGATGCTGGAGGCGGGCCGGGTCTTCGCGGCCCAACCACCCTTGTTCACCACCAAGATCGGAGATGAGACATATCGGGTCTACTCCGAAGAGGAAAAAGAGCAGGCAACCGACGAGCTGTGCAAGGGCAACCGCCGCCGTGAGAACGTCAAATGGCAGCGCTTCAAAGGACTCGGCGAAATGAACGTCGAGGAACTGCGCCACTGCGCACTTGATCCGAAGACTCGAACACTCCGCCGGCTCACCATGGACGACGGCGCCCAGGCATCAGAAGCCCTGGAGATGTTCGAGGTGCTGATGGGGACCGACGTTTCCAGCCGACGCGATTTCCTTGTGCGAAACAGTGCTGTGGTGGACAGCTCAACCCTCGATATCTAAGCCTGATCCACCGGTTGGGGTTTTCATGAGCCGACACCGCCGGGACAAGCCCCCCGCAACAGGCACAAGCACAGGAGCGAACACGCTCAACACGAGCACAACCGACAGACGGCGCAACATCACGCATCGCCCCTAGGTGTCGGCGGCGGTGCCGGCGGAAGATGCACAGAGACCTCTTGACGGCGTTTATCCCGACGGTCCTTCCACACAGCGTGAACCCTGAGGGCGACCGTGACCGCGGCTACTGCCGCCAAGCCGTCGCCCCAAGAACTGCTAAGCCCACACACGGACACAAACAACACGCCGAAGAGCCAGCGCCCCAGCCCAAACGTTGAAAGAACCAACAACAACGACAGTGCTTCTTCTTTGAGCCAGCGAGCCGACTTCCCAGACCCGCCGGGCGGTTGTATGCGCTGACTGCCGCTACTTGCCTCTGTTCCTCTCGCTGAGTGACTTTGAGCGCCACCGTCTGGGTCGGGGTCTGTCATGGGGTCTTGTCCCTGTGAGAGTCTCCGGCCAGACGATAGCACCCCGCTGGATGCACGGCCAAGGCCGCGTTCGGCTAGCGGTGCTGCGAGACGCTTGAGATTCACCATTTGCTTGCTCAGTTCGCAGCTCTTTGGGCAGGCCCGCCTTGCAGTGTCACACCTATGGTGTAGAACTACATAGGTGAAACTCGACTCCGACTCCTCCGACTCCTCCGACTCCTCCGACTCCTCCGACTCTGCCAGCCCGGCGCCTCCGCCCCGCCTCTCACCCTCTGGGGCGGGCACGTTCAACCAATGCCCCCGTCGCTGGAGATTCCGGTACATCGACCGACTGGAGGACCCTCCAGGTGAGGACGCGCTCGCCGGGAGCTTCGCTCACCGGGTCCTCGAATTGTTGATGCAACGCCGACCCGCCCAGCGCACCGTCGACGAGGCTCGCCTGATCGCTCGTGCCGAGTGGCCTGAGACCGAGGCGATGAGCGACTATCAGGCGCTGGGGCACAACGAGGAGGAGTCTCGTCTCTTCCGCTGGAAGGCATGGGCGGCAATCGAAGGCCTTTGGCGCCTCGAAGACCCCGCCGAAGTGGACGTGCGAGCCACAGAACAAGACGTGGAAGCCGAACTGGCCGGCGTGCCCTTCCGTGGAATCGTCGATCGGCTCGAAGAAGAAGGCGACGGGGTGATCGTCACCGACTACAAGTCGGGGAAAGCGCCGTCGCCGCGTTTTCGTCGGTCAAGGCTCGACCAGGTTCTGCTGTATGCCGCGGCGGTGGAGGCGTCCACGGGCGAGATGCCGGTGCGAGCACGCCTGCTCTATCTCGGCCAGCGCACCATCGGCATGGACGTGAACCGTGAAGAGATCGAGACCGTCACCGAAAAGCTCGCTGAGACCTGGGCGGAGATCCACACGGCTTGTGCCGATGATTCCTTCGAGCCGCGGACTGGCCCGCTCTGCGGATGGTGCCCCTACGTGTCGATGTGTCCGCAGGGCGCCGCCGAAGTCGCCAAAAGAGCCGACCGCAGAGCCGGCCGAGAAGCCGAGTTGCTGGCGATGGCGAGTTGAGGCGCAGCGACCGGCGCGAAGACGGTTGATTCTCAGCGGTTGTCGAGCGTCTATTCTGGACGGTCGCTTTGAAGCCAGCGCTTCCATAAGAAACGCAGTGCCAAGGCGCCGATCAGCGCTCCAACGGCACTGATGAGGGCGCTGTTGAGCAACAACTTGTCCGGAGGCGGGTTGGCCGGCTCGGGAGTGACGGCGAGAGCGGGAGGCGTGTTCTCGGTTGCCGGCGGGAGCTCTTCGTCGCTGGTGTTCGCGGCTGGCGTTGAGGTGTCCGCAACGACATCTTGACCGGCGGCGTCGGCGGCGTCCGCGAGCAGCAGGGCATCGACCGGAGCGGGTCCCTCTGGCGCCGGTTTTGGACGCTTGTGTTCAGCTTGCGGGTCATACACCATTGGACGCCTCGATGTTGACGATCAGATCGAAGAGAGTGTCGAACTCAGCGGCGGCTTCGGGAGCACCGGGCCGGGACCCGAGCGCGTGGATCGGCAGAGAGCTGGCGGCCGCTTCGGTGACTGCGGCACGAAGCCGGACGGCTGGGAGCACCATGCTGCCATGGTCGCCTCGGAGCTGCTCGTCCCAGTATCTGGCATCCCGAGTACGACCCATTCGGTTGACGGCGACTCCCGCGACGGTTAACGGCACGGGTCGGCGCGCAGAGATCCGTTCAACTGTTCGAAGGATCTGGTTGACGCCGTCTGACGCCCAAGCTCCGGGTTCGGTGACGATCAAGGCCTGGTCTGCTGCGAACAGCCCATTGACAGTGAGCAGGCCCAGCGATGGAGGGCAATCGATAATGACGATCTCGTGATCGACGCCCTCAAGTGCGACCGCAAGGCGATTGTTGGCCCCGATCGGGTCGGTCATCAACTGTGGTTCGCGGGCCGCGAGAGCGGGAGTGGCGGGGACCACCGATGGGGGGCGTCCGCCGTCTGGGGGCCAGGCAGAGGTCGCCCGCAGACTCGCGATCGAACCGGGACGCTCCTCGGCCAGAGCATGGTCGATGCTGAAAGGCGGATTCCAGATCCCGAGCCCGGTTGTGGCGTTTCCCTGGGGGTCGATGTCAATGACGAGGCAGTCGATTCGGCGAGCCCAGGCAGAGGCTGCCAACCCCAAAGCAACCGTTGTCTTGCCGACTCCACCCTTTTGATTGACCAACGTGAGGACTTGCACACAGACAAGGTAGTCAACAGAACCACCAGCGGCCACGGCGGGGCGCGTTGCTGTCGCCCGGGCGTGGCCGGAGCCGCGGAAATCTGTTGGTTCAGGCTGCGCGCTTGGCCCGGTTCGCCCCCCTCAGAATGTCGTCGAGAGCGTCGACTAGATCGGGACGGCTCTCAAACAGTTCGTCCACCGCCGGTCCGCTCCAAGGCACGCACAGTCCTGTCGGCTCGAGACCGGCTTTGGTCCACGATTCGGCGATACGTCGGATTGCTCCGTCCACTTGAGGGTCGGCCGCTGTGACCGATGCGATAGCAAGTTCCTCAACGTTCCACTCGTCGACTTGCACAAGTGGGGCTTGTACCAGTTTCAAGCGATAGCGCAGCGCTTCGGCAGCGATCATTGCGTGATTCACCGGGTGGGGGCCTCCGACGGATCATGCCTGTGGACAACTCACAGAGCCTGTGGACAGATACATCGCAAACAATAAATCACGTCTCATGGATTCTGGTGGATACTTGATCTCCCCAGTTGGTTTTTCCTACACCTTGAACACACAGCAACCAGGCGCACAGTCGCGAGGTCGCGCGGGCAAGGCGCTGAGGGCTCGAGGAGCCAGACGGCCCAGTCGCTCCTCTATCAACTCGCGGGCCATTGCTATGAACTCCGGATCCGGAACGGTCCCAGGCGTAGCCGCACGCTCGATGGACAGCCCCAGTTCGTTGGCCGTCGCCACTGCTTGGTGGTCTAAATCCCAGAGCACTTCGACATGGTCGGAGATGAATCCGATCGGGATCACCACAGCGTTGTCGCAACCCTGAGAGGCGAGCCAGCGGAGGTGATCGTTGACGTCGGGTTCAAGCCATGGCACCGCGGGGGACCCCGAGCGGCTCTGCCAGACGAGATGGCAGATGCTCTCGGACGACGCCTTGCCGGCCACTAGGTCCATCGCGGCCTGCAACTGGGATTCGTAGTCACAACTGCTCGCCATCGCCACCGGTATGGAATGGGCAGTGAACACCAGAGGTGGCGGGTCGACTGCCCCAAGACGCTCGAGCGCATCCTGGGTCGATCGAATGAACGGTTCGACAAACCCGGGATGATCGAAGTAGGGACGGATCTTGTCGATTTGCAAGCCGTCCGCACCTGCCGCCGACTTGGCGCGCTCGATGTCCTCGATGTACTGCCGACAACCCGAATAGGAACTGTAGGCAGACGTCACCAGAGCGACGGCATGGCGGACTCCCTCGGAGGCCATCTGCGCGACCGCCTCATCGAGCAGAGGATGCCAGTTGCGGTTCCCCCAGTAGACGGGAAGCGAATGGCCGGCTGCATCGAGTTCGGACTGCAGCGCTTCACGAATGCCTCGACACTGCTCGTTGATTGGGCTGACGCCTCCGAAATGCGCATAGTGAGCACCTGCCTCGGCCAACCGCTCCGGTCCGATACCGCGACCGGCCGTCACCCGCTCGAGAAACGGCACGACATCCTCTGGGCCCTCCGGACCACCGAAGCCGACCAGCAGAACCGCGTCGATATCAGACGCGTCAATATCGGACACAGTGCGAGGCTACCTTCGGCGAAGCGCCGCTAGTGTCGGCGGATGGCTGCAATTCAGGTGGAGGGACTTGTTCGCTGCTTCGGCGATCTTCGCGCGGTGGACGGCATCGACCTTGAAGTCCCCGAAGGGCAGATCTATGGATTCCTCGGTCCCAACGGCGCTGGGAAGTCGACCTTGGTGCGGATGCTGTGCACTTTGCTTCTGCCGACCAGCGGTCGCGCCCGGGTCGCGGGTTTCGATGTCGTCTCCCAAGCAGCCCAGTTGCGGTTCTCGATCGGTGTGGCTCTGCAAGAGGCGGCCCTCGACGACCGTATGACCGGTCTTGAGATCCTCCAGACGCAGGGTCGCCTGTTCGGACTGCGCTCAAACGAGATCACCCGGCGAATAGGGGAACTCTCGCCGATCCTCGACATGGGAGCCCTCCCGGCGCTTGTTTCGACATACTCGGGAGGAATGAAACGCCGCCTCGATTTGGCGGCCTCATTGATGCACAGCCCATCAGTTCTGTTTCTCGATGAGCCGACAACGGGCTTGGACCCTCAGGGAAGGCTGCGTGTCTGGGAGGAGGTGCGGCGGCTCAACCGCGAGCACGCAATGACGGTGTTTCTCACCACGCAATACCTCGAAGAAGCTGATGAGTTGTCGAACCGAATCGGGATAATCGACCAGGGCCGGCTCGTAGCGGAGGGAACTCCCGCAGAATTGAAGCGCACAGTCGGAACCGATGTGGTCATCGCCCGCCTCGAAGAGGGCCACGAAACTGCAGCGGCAGCCCTTGCGGGCATCGAAGGGCTCGATTCGGTTGAACACCATGGCGACGAGCTGATCATCAACACCAGCGACGGCAACCGAGCGCTCAGCCCGGTCGCCTTGGCTTTCGACCGGGCCGGTGTCTCGGTAACCGAACTGGCGCTTCGAACACCGACCCTCGACGACGTTTTCTTGGAGGTCACAGGCCATCGCATGGAAGGAGTCGATCCATGACCACCGAAATCACGCCTCATCATCATATCCAGGCTCGGCAAACGGGGTTCCTCCGAGACGTCGGAAGCATCGCCGTGCGGTCGGTCCGACAGTTGCCCCGTGATCTGGAAGCGGTCGTCCCAGCGCTTCTCATCCCGTTGTTCTTCCTGGTCATCAACGTTGGCTCACTGCAGGATGTTGCCAACTTCACCTCGATCGAGATCGACTACAAGGCCTTCCAGTTGCCCGTCGCCATCATCTTCGCGGTCACGGGAGTGTCGCGTGCACCGGCGCTGGTGCTCGACATCCAGAACGGGTACTTCGACCGTCTGATGCTCACCCCAGTGTCACGCAGGGCGCTGTTGATCGGCCATATCGTGGCCGACTTCGTACTGGTCGTGATGCTGGTGATCCCAGTGCTGGTGCTCGGCTTCATTATCGGTGTGCGTTTCCCGACGGGGCCGTTGGGAGTGATCACGTTCATCGTGATGGGCGCCCTCTGGGGGGTTGCCTACACGGGTTTGCCGTACGCCATCGCCCTTCGCACGGGCAACCCGGGAGCTGTCAACTCCTCATTCCTGCTGTTCTTTCCTTTCGCATTCATCACTTCTTCGTTCGTCCCGATCGACGCCATGACCGGTTGGCTGGGCGAAGCTGCGAAATACAACCCGGTGACGTATCTGCTGGAGGGTCTGCGCTCGCTCTTCCTTGATTGGGACAGCGAGTCGCTCTTCGAGGGTTTCTTGGCAATTGCGTGCGTCGCGCTGATCAGTCAGACGTTGGCGTTCCGCGCCCTGAAACGACGAGTCGCCCGCGGCTGAGAGGCGCCCGGCGCGTAGATCTCGCCCGTGATCCTCGTCGACGAGGGGCGTATCGGCAGCAACCTCGGCGGCACTAGTCCCCCTCGCGGGCCGCTAGCCTGAGTCCTATGACGGAAACGGAACTTGCTGTCGCTGAAACCGACCGGGGCGAAGTCTTGATCGTCACCGATGCGGCACGCGCCACCGTCCTCGATATCCGTTCCAACGAAGATGACGCAGAATCGCTGGGACTTCGCGTAGAGGTGACCGGTGCCAGCGGGGTGGACTACACCTACGACCTCTCCCTTGAGCCCCTTGCTGAAAAAGCCGAAGACGACCACACCCATGAGAAGGACGGACTCACGGTGATCGTTCCAGCGCTCAGCGTCTCCGCCCTGACGGGCGCCACTCTCGACCTTCCGACCAACGCCGGCCAAGGGGGCTTGGTGATCCGCAACCCGAATCGCCCGAACCCGCTCGGCGATATGGGCCGACTCGAATTGACCGGTGACTCAGCCAACAAGGTGCGCACCCTTCTGGCCGAGCGGATCAATCCCGCTCTTGCCTCACACGGTGGATACGCAGAACTGGTCGGTGTGGAGGGCGATCGGGCATTTGTGACGATGGGCGGCGGTTGTCAAGGCTGCGCAATGAGTGCTGCGACTCTGCGCGAGGGGATCTCCAAAGCGATCCTTGAAGCCATCCCCGAAATCACCGAAGTCGTCGACACCACCGATCACGACCAAGGGGAAAACCCCTACTACTCGTAGCGCTTGGCTTTCGCCGGGGCACGGCCCGGAGCCCCGCGGGGCTCTAGCGGCGGGTGGGCTAGGGATTGAGCAGGGCCCGGACTTCGGTGGCGATGCTCTTGGCGTCGAGACCGAAGCGGGCGTGGATGGCGTCCGGGTTGGCGTGGGGGACGTACTCCACTGGGATCCCCAACACTCGAATACGGCAGTCAGTGTCACGGTCGCCCAGCGTGTCGCGGACTGCTGCGCCGGCGCCTCCGATCCGCAATCCGTCCTCGACGGTGACAACCACGTCGTGTTCAGCGATGTCGTCGATCATCTTCGGATCCAGCGGAACCACCACTCGAGGGTCGTAAACCGTCGCCCCAATGCCGTTGGCGGCCAGCAGATCAGCCGCTCCCGTCACAGCGCCCAACATCTGGCCGAAGCCGAGCAACGCAACCTGCCCGTCGCCGGTCCGGGTCTTGCGCGCGTGGAGCCCCGCGCCGACTTCATTGTCGGCCACATGAGCAGCGGGGCTGCGGGACCAGCGGACAGCCACGGGACCGTCTGTGAGGTCCATGGCATCCTCCATCATCTGTTGGAGCTCTTGGTAGCTCGAAGGAGCCAGCACGGTCATTCCAGGCACCTTCGTGAACAACACCATGTCCAACAGGCCATGATGCGATGCGCCGTCAGGGCCGGTCACACCCGCTCGGTCCACGCAGAAGATCACTGGTTGGCCATGCAAGCCGACGTCAAGGTTGATCTGATCAAAAGCCCTGCTCAGGAAGGTCGAATACACTGCGACGACCGGGCGCAGGCCACCCATCGCCATGCCCGTCGCAGCAGTGACAGCATGCTGTTCAGCAATACCGACGTCGAAACACCGCTCGGGGAACCGATCCCGGAAAGGCAGTAGACCGGTGGAATCAGGCATTGCGGCGGTGATTGCCACGAGTTCGGGATGCTGATCGCCCAACTTCACCAACGTCTCAGAGAATGCCGCCGTGTAAGAGCCGTCCTTCACCGACCCGATGTCGTGCATGTTCTTGATCGCGTCGTTCTCGGCCGGAGCGTAACCACGGCCCTTCTGGGTCAGCACATGCACAAGAACCGGTCCGTCGAACTCGGCGGCGTTGTGCAGCGCCTCCTCGAGCGACTCGATGTCGTGGCCGTCGAACGGACCGATGTAGCGGATGCCGAGGTTCTCGAAAAAAGCCGGCGGCTCCCACATCTCGCGGATCGCTGCTTTCGACATCTTCACGCCGCGCTTGATCTGCTCGCCTACCCAGGGGATGCGCTCAGCAATCTCCTCGACCTTCGCCTGCCGGCGCATGTAGATCGGATTGCTGCGAATCTTGACCAGGCTCTCGCTCAAACGGGAGACCGTGGGCGCATAGGAGCGACCGTTGTCGTTCAACACGATCACCACGTCGCGCCCGCTGTGCCCCAGGTTGTTGAGTCCCTCGAAAGCCATGCCCCCGGTAAGCGCACCGTCGCCGACGACAGCCACTACCCGCCGACGCTCGTCATTGGCGTGAAACGCGGTGGCCAGACCGTGGGCATAGGACAACACCGTTGAAGCATGGCTGTTCTCAATCCAGTCATGTTCAGACTCCGCCCTCGACGGATACCCGGAAAGCCCGCCCTCCTGGCGCAGACGGCGGAATCCGGCGAGTCTCCCCGTCAGCATCTTGTGGACATACGCTTGGTGTCCGGTGTCCCACAGAATCGCGTCGTGAGGAGAACGGAACACGCGGTGCAACGCGACCGACAGTTCCACCGCGCCGAGGTTGGAGCCCAGGTGACCGCTGTGCTCATTCACCGCCGAGACGATCTCCGCCCGGATCTGTTCGCAAAGATCATCGAGTTCTTCGAAACTGCGGCCCTGCAGGTCAATCGGGCCGTGGATGGCGTCGAGGCGCATGGATTTCCTATTGCGGCGGTGGGGGTAAGGAAGCTTAGCCATTCGAGACAGCGCTTGTGGAACGGCCTCGGCTGCCACCAGGCAAGAACTGCGAGAGCTTCGGAGCCAACAGCAGACCCAGAGCCACGGACACGAGGCCGCCCACGGCGTCGATCCAGTAGTGGTTGGCCGTGACCACGATCGAAAAGAGCGTCAGCAGCGGATAGGACGCAATCACCGCTCGGCTCGTCCGCCGCTTCAGCACCGGATACAAGCCGATCATGCACCACACCGCCCAAGCGACATGCAGGCTCGGCATCGCCGCGTACTGATTCGAGATCGCCTCCATCGTCCCCGACTCGAAAGACCACAGTCCACCGGGATCAACAAGAGTGTCGACATAGTTGTGGCCCGGCACGCAGACGCCGTACTGCGAAGCACAGTTCGACAACAGGCGCGGCGGCATCAGCGGATACAGCGCAAAGCCGATGAGGGCCGAAGCGGTGGTGACCGCCAGAGCCGACCGCATCAAGGTGTAGCGGGCCGGGAAACGAACGAACAGGTACACCATCACGAAGATCGTGACGATGAAATGGAACGACCCGTAAAACACGTTCAAGAACACAATGAGCCATTCCCAATCGAGAAATTGCTGTTGCGTCCTTTCCTCGAGGTAGAGCCCCATGGCCTTCTCAATGTCGATTATGTCAAGGGCGTTTTCGTAGGAGCGCTGCCGCACACTGTCGCCGAGGGCTGAACCGAACTGGTTCCTGATATACGAATAGACGATGTAGAACCCGAGCGTCATCCCGGCCTCGAGCCACCACTTCAACACCGGCCCCGGCGACGGGTTGCTTTCGACACTGGCGGCGTGCCCTGCTTCGACGCGCATTGGCGGTACCATAGCGACCTCTGGACCTTGGAGTTGCTAAGTGCTTGACCATCAGTTGATAAACCGCACCCTCAGCGCTGCGCTGAGCACGGGCGCGGAGTTCGCAGAAGTGTTCGTAGAAGACAAGAAGTCATCGTCGGCCATGCTCGACGACGGGAAGGTCGAGGAGCTGACAAGCGGCCGGGACCGAGGGGCCGGCATTCGCGTGGTGGTCGGGGACACAACCGGCTTCGCGCACACTGCGGATCTCTCGGAAGCTGGTCTCGCCGGGGCGGCCGAGGTCGCAGCGGCCGCGGCCCGGGGTGGAGGAGGCGGAACACGCACTGTCTCGGTCGGCAGCAGCGGCGTCTCGGCCGGCGCCACCGCCCAGGTTCCACCCGAAGACGTGGCCAAGACCGCCAAAGTCGAACTGCTGGTGCGCGCCGACGCGGAAGCGCGAGCGGTGGGACCACAGGTCTCGCAGGTCGCGGCTCGCTATGGAGACAGCCGCCGCCGGATTCTGGTGGCCAACAGCGACGGACTCCTGGCCGAGGACGACCAGATCCGCACCCTGTTCTCGGTGTCGTGCGTGGCGACAGGCGACACCGGCCTGCAGACCGGCCGCGAGTCGGTGGGCCGAACCATCGGATTCGAGCTCTTTGAAGAAACCGACGTCGCCGAGCTGGCTCGACGGGCAGCCGACCGTGCGACAACCAAACTGAGCGCGCGTCCAGCACCCTCGGGGACGATGCCGGTGGTGGTCGGCCCGGGCGGCGGGGGTGTGCTGTTTCACGAGGCGTGCGGCCATGGCCTGGAAGCTGACCTGGTAGCCAAATCGGCGAGCGTCTTCGCCGGCCGGGTCGGTGAACAGGTGGCCACGCCTCTTGTCACCCTTATCGACGACGGCACCATGGCCGGCGAATGGGGGCACTTCGCGATCGACGACGAAGGCCGAGAAGCCGCGCACAACGTATTGATCGACCGCGGGGTGCTCACCGACTACATGTGGGACCACTTGCGTGCCCGCAAGCAGGGCCGGCCGAGCTCGGGCAACGGTCGGCGCCAGAGCTATCAGCATCTGCCGATGGTGCGAATGACCAACACCTACATCAGCAACGGTGAAGACGACCCGGACGACATAATCTCCGGAACCGGATCAGGTGTGTATGTCGCGCAACTCGGCGGAGGGCAGGTCAACACCGCGACCGGCGACTTCGTGTTCGGCATGACCGAGGCCTACCTGATCGAGAACGGCGAGATCGGCGATCCGATACGGCAAGGAAACCTCATTGGCAACGGACCCGAGACCCTCAAGTTGATCGAGGCTGTCGGCAATGACTTTGCAATGGGCTCACCCGGCACCTGCGGCAAGGACGGCCAGGGCGTGCCGGTCGGGGACGGCACCCCGACGCTGCGGGTGAAGGCTCTCACCATCGGCGGCACCGCGGCCTGAGGCGCTGTCATGGCTGAGACGAACGGATCGACCAGCACGGAGCTGTTGGATATCGCCACTCGGGTTGCGGGTTGGGCGGACAGCGGCGAACAGGTAGAGGTCTTCGTTGCTGAAGAACTCGAAACCGAGGTTCGGGCATACCAGGGAGCGGTCGAATCGTTCACGTCGGCTCGAAGCCAGGGGATTGGCGTGCGGGTTGTGGCCAACGGTCGCCAGGGGTATGCCTACGCGGGGACTCTCGACTCGTCGGCGTTGTCGGAGACTTTGCAAGAAGCACGTGACAACGCCGCCTTCGCCGAACCCGACGAATTCAACGGTGTGGCACAGCCTGACGGCGTGGACCCCGTCGCATTCGACCTGTTCGACCCGTCGCTGGACGACTTCTCAACCGACGAGAAGGTCGCGCTCGCGGTCGAGCTCGAGCGCTGCACCCTCGGCGCAGACCAGCGGATCGCCGGGATCGAGACTGCCGAATACGCCGACACGCGTTGCGAGTCTGCGATCGCCACGTCCACGGGTATCGCCGGCGCCAGCCGCGAAACCGGCTGCTATCTGGCGACCTACGCAATGGCCGAGGCCGACGGCGAAACCCAGACGGGTTTCGGGTACTCGATCGGCAGGGGGCCAGGCGCCCTGGACGTAGAACTTGCTGCCACCGAAGCGGCCGAGAGGGCCACTCGACTCCTGGGAGCGACCAAACCGCAGACGAGCAAGCTGACCGTCGTGCTTGATCCGTGGGTGACGGCCCAGTTGCTCGGAATCATCGGCGGAACGCTGAGCGGTGATGCGGTGCAGCGCGGTCGCTCCTTTTTCGCTGATCGAGTTGGTGAGCAAGTGGCAGTAGCCGACCTCTGTCTTCTCGACGACGCCACCAACGTCGACGCTTTCACAGCTTCCGCGGTCGACGGCGAGGGGCTTGCCACGCGTCCGAATTCACTGATCGACTCAGGGGTGCTGCAGGGTTTCCTCCACAACTCCTACACGGCCCGGCGGGGTGCAACCTCGTCCACCGGCTCAGCGGTGCGCGCCGGCTTCAAAGGCGCCCCGGGGGTTGGTTCCCAAGCATTGGCTCTGCGTCCCGGCACGCGTAGCCGACAAGAGCTCATCGCCGGTATCGACGACGGCCTCCTGGTGCAGGGCGTCACCGGACTGCACTCCGGCGTCAATCCGGTTTCTGGGGATTTCTCCACTGGCGCTGAAGGGCTTCGAATCCGCAGAGGCGCCCTGGCCGAACCGGTACGGGAGGTCACCATCGCTTCGACCCTCCAGCGGATACTGCTCGACATAACCGAAATAGGCGATGATCTGCAGTGGCTGCCAATGAGCGCTGCGGGTGTTTCCCTGGTCGTCGCCGATGTGATGATGTCGGGCGCCTGAGCCGGTGGCCGATGTCAGTTCTGCACGCCATTGTCCTCGGCATTGTGCAGGGTCTCTCTGAGTTCTTCCCCATCTCATCGAGTGCGCATCTGGAGCTGACTCGCCGGCTGTTCGGCTGGGAGGAACTGAGTGGTGAGCTCGAGACGTCGTTCGACGTTGCGGTGCATCTTGGAACGCTCGTCGGCGCGATCGCCTACCTCCGTGCCGATATAGCGAAGTACCTCGTCGCCGGACTGGCGCCTCTGCGGCGGCGACCGCTCACCAACGATGGGCGTGTCGGCTGGTTCTTGGTCGCTTCTGCGGCGCCGGCGGGGTTGGTTGGCGTGGCCCTGGCCGATCAGATCGACAACCTTGAGGGGACAGCCGCGATCGCGGTCGTGTTGATCGTGTTCGGGTTGTTGCTGCTGTTGGCTGACCGGATGCCGGAGCGGCGCGGCCGAGACGAGTTCACCCTTCGTGACGCCCTGCTTATGGGCGTTGGCCAAGCTCTGGCTCTGCAGCCTGGAGTCTCTCGTTCTGGAGCAGCCCTCACAGTTTCGCGTCTGCTCGGTTTCGAGAGGGACGCAGCGGTCCGGCTGGTCTTCTTGATGAGCCTTCCAGTCATTGCCGGCGCTGGACTGTTCTCCTTGTTGACCGCAGATATTCCGCCGTCATTTCGGGCTCCGTTCCTCTCAGGCGCCGCGACCTCTGCGGTGACGGGCTGGGTTGCGGTGTGGGGAATGCTCCGCCTGGTCCGGCGCCACAGCTTCACTCCGTTCGTCTGGTACCGGGTGATCCTCGGCCTCGGCGTGCTCGGCATTCTGGCCGCCTCTATGTCCACTACAGCCAGCTAACCGACAAGGACAGGAACGACGCCTCCGGTGGTCAACGATTGAATGACGGCTTGGATCTGTTGATCCGCTATGGCGACGGTGGCGAAACCTTCGTGAACCTCGATGACGCGTGCATCGTCGGCCAATCGCTTGCCGTCGATGAGGCCGTACAGATCAACCAAGTCTCCTGCTCCCAAGGGGGTTCCGTCGGTTGCGATGGTCAGCCCTCCCGCAGCCTCGCCGAGTTGAGCGGCCAACTGCCCGGTGGCGGTCGTGAGCCTCCCGTCTCGGACGATCTCCCCGGTCGCCATGGAATCTCTCAGCATGAGCCCGTTCGGGTCGGTGAGCGTCGCGTCGTGAGGTGTTCCCGCAGTTGGGAGTCGTGTCGAGGCGAGATCATCGGTGGTGAGAGTCGTGCCGGCTTCCAAGTCTCTGGTGACCACCCAACCGTCGATTTCGGTTTGCCACTGCGCTCGTGCTGTTGCAGCGCTGTCGTAGATCCCCGCGAGCCATAATCCGACGCCCAGACCGATCGCCGCCGTCAGGACGAATCTCGGCCAGCGACTACGGCGAACAGCCACCCGACAACTGCCGATTGTGGCGCGCAACGCTGCTATTGGCGGCCTGCCCAGCTCAAACATGTTCGCCCCCTGTGGAGGCTCGAGAATTGTTGGGGGAAGCTGTGAGGGGAGTGTCAGGCAGCGCTCGAGGCGTTGCTCTTGGAGGTGTTGGAACCGTTCACGGACGACCCGGAATCGCTGGTCGAAGAACTCGACTCGCTCTTTGCAGTGCTTGATTCGCTGGTCGAAGAACTCGAGCGGGACTCCTCCGATGCCCTGGATCGGGCGTTCGAGCCGTGGTCGTTCTTGTAGAAACCCTCGCCCTTGAAAGAGATTCCAACCTTCGAGAACACTTTCTTGACGGGTGCGCCGCACTCTTGATCCTCGTTGTCATGGACTAGAGTGCAGACTGTCAGGGCTTCGTCGCGGAACGACTGCCACAACTCGAACATCTCTCCGGTGCGCTGACAGCGATAGTCGTACGTGGGCACGAGGAGAGAGGATACCTGTGCCGACAGCGCTCGCCACCGTACGATGGTCGGGTGATTGAAGTTGCCGCCCTTGCGGTCGGCGCCTACGTCTTTGGAATGTTCCCGACTGCGACGATCGTGGGGCGGCGCATGGGCGTCGATCCAACCCGCGAGGGCTCGGGCAATCCCGGTGCGTCCAACATCTATCGGCTCGGGAGCCGCAGGGCCGGTGTGGTCGTCGGGCTGATCGACATGTGCAAGGGCGCGGCTCCCGCGGCGGCGGCTCTCGCACTGTCCGGCCGGCCTGCCGCACATGCCGTATGGGTGGCTGCGGTGGCCGGGCATGTCTGGCCGGTGCTTCGACGCTTTCGCGGCGGCAAGGGTGTGGCCACCGCAGGCGGCGCAGGCCTGGTTGTCAGCCCTGTCATCGGCTTGCTGTGCGCGCTGTCCTTCCTCATTGTGGTGAAGGTGATGAGGGTCGCCGCGTTGGGATCACTGTCAATCGCGTTCTCGTATCCGGTGCTGGCGACCATTGCGGGTCTCCCGACTTGGGAGATCCTGGTGTCGATCGGGGTCGCGGCCATCCTTGTCGCACGCCACCAGTCCAACATCCGCCGCCTCATTTAGGAGCGCCGGCTGCCGACAGCCAACCACCAGCGTCGTGCGTCGGCGGTGGCATCTGGTCCCGCGTTGGGGCACGCTTTAGGTGTGATCCCGCTAGAAGAAGCTCGTTCGCACGTTCTTGACCGGGTCGGCACTCTGCCCGCTGTGTCGGTCTCGTTGGCCGACGCCGCCGGTTTGGTGCTGGCGGAGCCCATTGTCGCCCAAGAGTTGGTGCCGCCGTTCGCAAACACCGCCATGGACGGGTTCGCGGTGATTGCCGCCGACACGGCTGACGCACCGGTCACTCTCGAAGTGGCGGGCACGGTGGCCGCGGGTGCCCCGGCAACTCGGCCGCTAGGTCCGGGTCAAGCTATGCGCATTATGACGGGGGCGCCGATGCCCGAAGGCGCCGATGCGGTTGTGATGGTCGAGAGGACCTCCCACGACGCCGAAAACGGGCTGGTTGATGTTGAGATCTCGGTGGGCGAAGGCAACCATGTGCGCGAGGCGGGGGAGGACGTACGACCCGGTGACGAGCTGTTCGGTGCGGGTACGGTGCTGGCTGCAGGCCACCTCGGCGTTCTGGCAAGCGTCGGCATTGGTGCGGTGCGCGCCCATCGCAGGCCAGTGGTGGGAGTCGTTTCCACAGGCGATGAGCTCGTCGACGACGGTCGACCGCTGAAACCCGGAGAGATCAGAGACTCGAACCGGCGCACTCTGCTGACGATGCTGGACGAATCCGGCATGGAACCCGTTGATCTCGGCATCGCACGCGACAACGAGGCCGACATCGCCGAGGCGTTCACCCAGGGCGCTGCCCGCTGCGATGCGATACTCTCGTCAGGCGGCGTGTCGATGGGAGCTTTCGACTATGTGAAAGTGGTACTGGACCGTCTCGGTGACATGCGCTGGATGCAAATCGCCATCAAGCCTGCGAAACCGTTCGCGTTCGGGCTGATCGGCACGACTCCGGTGTTCGGGCTTCCAGGCAACCCGGTTTCGTCTATGGTCAGCTACGAGCTCTTTGCCCGTCCTGCGCTGCGCAGGATGGCGGGGCATGCGCTTATTGCCCGACCGGTCCGGCGCGCGGTCAGCGAGGATCCACTCGGCCGCCACGATGACGGCAAGACCCATTTCATACGAGTCACCGGCGGCCCGGACGAAACCGGGCGTTGGCACGTCCGCAAGCTCACCGGTCAAGGCTCGCATCAGCTCACGGCCATGGCCCGTGCCAGCGCGCTGGCGATTGTTCCCGAGGGGGTGGAGATCGCAGTCGGCGATGAGGTTGAGATCATAGGTTTGGGTACGGTGGTCGCATGATCTCGCAGTTGATCGACGGATTCGGTCGCGTTCATCGGGACCTGCGAATCTCCGTCACCGATCGCTGCAACTTTCGTTGCACCTACTGCATGCCCCAGGAAGGTATGCAATGGCAGCGACGCGAAGACCTGCTTTCGTTCGAGGAGATCGAACGCGTGGCGCAGATCATGGTTGAGCGCTTCGGGGTGAGCGCTGTCCGTTTGACTGGCGGCGAGCCGACGGTACGCGCCAAGCTGCCGATTCTGGTTGCCAAGCTCGCAGCCCTGAACGTTGATCTGGCGATGACGACCAACGGGGTCGCGCTGCCGTTGCTGGCCGACGAGTTGCGAGCCGCTGGTCTCGCAAGAATCAACATTTCCCTGGACTCATTGCGAGCAGATCGTTTCGGGCAACTCACTCGACGCAATGAACTTCCACGGGTGCTGGAAGGCATCGACGCCGCGCTGGCTGCAGGTTTCAACCCCGTGAAGGTCAATGTCGTCGTGATGAAAGGCGTCAACGACGACGAGATTGTGGACTTTGCCCGCTTCGGCCGAGACCGGGGTGTGGTCGTGCGCTTCATCGAGTTCATGCCCCTTGACGCGGACGAAATCTGGAGCAGCGAACAGGTGATGGCTCAGACCGAGATCCTCGACCGCCTCTCGAGCGAATTTGATCTGGTCCCCCTTGAGCGCACATCGGCGCCGGCCACACGCTGGCGCCACGCAGACGGCCGAGGCGAGATCGGGATCGTGGCCAGCGTGAGCCAGTCGTTCTGCGAGTCGTGTGACCGAGTACGCATCACTGCGGACGGGCAGTTCCGCAATTGCCTGTTCGCCACCACCGAGACCGATGTCCGGGCGCTTTTGCGCAACGGAGTGTCCGACGACGGGATCGCCGAGGCACTGCAGCGGTCCGTGTTGTCCAAGTGGGCTGGTCACAGCATCAATCGGGTGCACTTCATCCGTCCCCGTCGTTCGATGTCGGAGATCGGCGGCTGACACGATGGCCGATCAGGGGTTCACGCATCTAGATCCCGCCGGCCGTGCCCGAATGGTGGACGTCACCCCCAAAGACCCGAGCCATCGTATGGCGATTGCCCGAGCCCGTGTGTTGATGACGGCTGAGACCGCGCTGGCTGTGGCACAGGGAGCAATAGAGAAGGGCGACGTCTTGGCAGTCGCCCGCGTCGCTGGGATTCAGGCCGCGAAGTGTTGCTCCGACCTGGTTCCCCTGTGCCATCCGCTGCTGGTCGGAGCGGTCACAGTCAACTTCGAGATTCTCGACACGAGCATCGTGATCGAGTCGCAGGTCGAAACAGTCGACCGCACCGGGGTGGAGATGGAGGCGCTCACAGCCTGCAGTGTTGCCGCGCTGACCGTGTATGACATGTGCAAGTCGAAGGATCGCTCGATGGTGATCTCAGATATCGCGCTTTGGGAAAAAACTGGCGGCCGCTCCGGCCATTACCGACGTGAAGGCTCGGATTAGGATCGGGGAACTCGAAAGCGTTGCCTTTGCATTTCGATTGTAGTATAACTGTAACTTAGCTCTAAGGTACCTGCCCTTTCGCAGCCGCGTTCACACAGCCAACACTTGCTGGGAGTTCAAACCACATGTCGGAGTCGATCATCATTGTGGCCTTGGCCGCATGCTGGGCCGGATATCTCGGCTGGTACTGGAGACAGCGTTTCCGGAGTTCACAGCAAGAGAAGGATCAAGTCAATTCGTTCTCTCAAGGACTCGGCACTCTAGGGTCTGCTCGACTGCTCCGCGACCAGTCACCGACGGCTGTGTATCAATCATCATCATCGCCGTTGGCGCCCCGCAGCGTGCAACAGGCGGCCCGCAGGCGCCGCGACGTTGGCATCACTTTGGGCTTGCTTTGCCTGACGACGCTGTTCGCGGCGTTGGCCTTTGGCCTGGTTGTCTGGGTTGTCCACGTCTTGGTTGATATCGCTGCCGGGTCGTTCGCCTATTTCGCCTTTCAGCGCCGTAGCATCGCCGCTGAGCGGGAGATGAAGGTACACATGCTCTACCCTGATCGCATGGTTGAGCAACCGCCGCTTGCGGGAGCCGGAAGGGCTGTCAACGGTTAAGGCCGACGGTTAAGGCGTTCGAGGAGCGGACAGGTCCGTACCTTGCGCGCGCGGCGCTACGATTGCCGGTTGCAGGGGGTGTAGCTCAGTTGGTAGAGCGCCTCGGTCGCATCGAGGAGGCCAGGGGTTCAATTCCCCTCACCTCCACTCTGCTTGTGCCGGGCGCGGCCGGAGCCGTTCACCTGGGAGAGCCGTTTACCTGGGAGCGGGGCGGAAGTCGTTGCGACCCGTGATGCAGACCGGATCCCCGCTGCGCCGGACGAACGGCAACGGCTGGTCACACGGGAAAGAGAAGTCCAGTGTTTGGATCGAGTCAGCCATCTGGGTCTTGCCGGGACGGATCGACGCTGGTGCCATCGCGTTGTTGTCGATGGGACCCAAATTGATGATTGCCTCGCGGACGTCAGCGATAGTCGGGTTGTCACCCGCGTCGTACAGCCCGCGAGCCATTATGCGGGTGATCCCGCAGACGCTGCCGACCATCCCGTAGCCCGAGTCGCCCAGAGTCCGCCAATCATGGCCGGCGCCCGACGGACTGTTCTCGCTGTAGAGCTGGTTGCAGTTCTCGGCCATGGCGTTGGGCACATAGTCTGGATCCCGGTATTCACCCGTGGTCCTGAAGTCAATGATCGTGGCGCCGTTGTAGAGGTTGCCGGCTTCGACGTTGTTGGCAATCTGGCCCGACACAAGTTCAGAAGTCTGAGAGTTGAAATCCGAAGCGAAGAAGCGCACATCGCCAGGCTCGTAACCCTGATTGGCCATCTCCCCGATGTAACCGGGTGCGGAAACCACGTTGAGGACATTGAAGAAACCGTTCACCCCCGCGTTGACCATGTTGGTGACGGACTCGGTGACGCCGCCGAAGCAGATCGCTCCACCGCCGCAGTCGATCACATCGAACACGACCTCGAACCCGGCGCCACGCAATGGAGCCACGAGACCCTCTTCCACAGCCTCGACCTGCCCCGGTGTGTTGGGAGCCGCAACGCCCAGCGTGAGGCCGTCGAGCTCACCGCTGTTCAGAAGGTCGATGACCATGAAACGCATGCTCTCCTCCAGGGTTGGAGACAGCGAGAGCAGCAAATCGTTGGAACGGGCCATGAACTCTTCGGTCTGCCCTTGGGTCGAGATGAATATGGTCTCCTGCTCCTCGACCAAGCACAGATTGGCTGTCCCCTGGAAGCCGGTGCTGTTCATCACGATCACCGACTGATGGTCCTCGGTCATCGCCAAGCAGGCAGCGTTGCGGCTGCCGTCGACGTCGGAGCCCAGAACTTCTGCCTCCGCGTAGCCAAGGTCGAGCATGCGGCCTCTGATCCCGCCGCACTCCTCGTTGATGTAGTCGATGAAGACCTCGAAAATCTCCTTCGGATCGCCGACAGGCACAGCGAAACCCAAATCGGTCAGGTCTTCGAGACGGCTCCTAATGTGGCCGACTCTGATCGAGTCGGCGGTGATTCCGTCGTCCGTGTCGACGCGGTTCTGGGCTGGATCATGACGCACGCAGAAAACGTCGTGCTGTGCGAACGGATGGTCTCCACGGTCGAAGCCCTGCTGGAACTCGGCGAAGACGCCGCCGCGAGGATCGTCATAGATGTTGGGAGCCGCCGCTTCCTCCTCGGGCATCTCACCGTCGTTATCCTCACCAGCGTCGTCTCCTGTGGTCGTTTCGGGCGCGTCGTCTGCGCTGTCGTCTCCTGTGGTCGTTTCGGGCGCGTCGTCTGCGCTGTCGTCATCCTGCGCTGCTGTGTCGCCGTCGTCGGCGTCATCACTCGAATCATCGGTCGTCTCACCGCCGCAAGCAGCGGCAAAAAATGCAAAAGCCAGCAAAACCGCTAGCCACCGGAACCGTTGGTTGTGCATCGGACCCTCCATGCCTGATCGCCGCGGGTGTTCACGGCACAGCCAGAATTGTTGCCTCAAGTGACGCGCGACTCAAATCGCTGCTGAGGTTTCTTGAGTCGATTTGCGCTCTCGCTGCTGGCGCGGCTCTGCTTGTGCGGTGATGACGCCGGCGCACCGAACCGTCAACCTGGGGGGTCGATGAGCAGCCAGGACCGAGATGTTGAATCCGGAGAGGCTGCAGCCGAGTCGGCCGGAAGTTCAACAGCACGGCTGGCAGCCGCGGTCCTAGACGAGGAAGCGCGTCGCCAGATCGAACAAGCGGAACGGGACAAAGCGGTATTGTTCCCCGACGACCTGCTTCCAGGCGTGGGTGACGAGCCGATGACGTTGCGCGAGGCGATGGCAGTCGGAGGCAAGACCACTGTGGTGATGATGTTCCTGCTGAACTTCATCGACGATCTTCCACGGGCCGTGCGGGTAATCGGACCCGACATCCAAAACTCGCTTGACATCTCAGACACCGTGCTGGCCGGCGTCCTCGGCTTTGGCGGGGTTGCCTTAGTCCTGGGAGCGGTCCCGATGGCAGCCCTCGCTGATCGCGTGACCCGTGTCGCCATCATTCCTGTCGCCTCGTTGTTCTGGGCGGCGACGATGGCGTTGTCGGGGTTCATAGTCAATGCCTTCCAGTTGTTCTGGACCAACGCTGCTACCGGCTTCGGGCAGGCATACAGAATTCCGGTTTCCAACTCGTTGATCAGTGACCGCTATCCCATACAGGCGCGGGCGCGGGTGTTTGCATTCGAGGCCTTGGGCCGACCGCTCGGCCAGCTCCTGGGTCCGCTGGCGATCGGCTTGATTGTGGCGATAGCCGGCGGTGAGGAAGGCTGGCGCTGGGCGTTCTACATCATGGCTATTCCACCGGTGCTGGTCGGTTTGGCCTCGCTGGCGATGAAGGAACCACCGAGGGGCAAGAACGAACAGATCGCGGTGCTCGAGGACGACGCCATCGACGTGGAGGAACTTGAGGCGTCGATGAGTACGGCTCTGGCTCGGCTGCGCAAGGTCCGAACCTTCTATTTCTTGGCCACAGGCGTTGGCGTGCTGGGGTTCGCGTTGATCGCGGTGCCCGGCCAGTTCAACCTGATGCTCGAGGACAAGTACGGGCTCGACGCCCTCGATCGGGGGATTGTCGAATCGCTGCTATGGATCCCTGCGTTGATCGGTATTCCGGTCGCGGGTCGAGTGTTCGACCGCAAGTTCCGCGAGGACCCCGAAGCTGTGGTCAAGCTGACCGGATCGTTGATCATCGCCGCAGGCTTTGTCTATCTGGTGGCGTTGCCGATCAAAGACCGGGTGCTGCTGATTGCAGGCGTCGGGTTGGCCCAAGCGCTGATCTCGGCCGCGTTCGTAGCCGCCCCGACAATCATCGCCTTGGTCTCCCCGTACCGGATCCGGGCCCAGGCGTTCGCCCTGCTGCCGGTTTTCATCTTCCTGATGGGGGGGTTCGTCGGCGGCCTGATCGCCGGGCAGATCTCCGACGCTTACAACAACCGCACCGCCATGATCATCCTTGCGCCCTATGCCGCCATGCTCGGCGGCTGGCTGATCAGGCGCGGCGCCGGCCACATACGCCGAGACGTCTCCCTGGTGGTGGAGGAACTGCTCGAAGAGCAATCCGAAGCACGCAGGATCGCCTCGGGTGAAGCAGTCCCCGTGCTGCAAGTTCGCAACCTGGACTACAGCTACGGACCGGTTCAGGTTCTGTTCGATGTGGAGATCGAAGTGGCCAAGGGTGAGGTGCTGGCCCTGCTGGGAACCAACGGCGCCGGAAAATCCACGCTGCTGCGAGCCGTCTCCGGTCTGGGCATCCCCGACCGGGGCGTGGTTCGCCTCAACGGGCGCACGATCACCTATGCCGAGGCCGAGACGCGCTTCCGGGTCGGCATTGTGCAGTTGCGGGGAGGTGAGGGGATCTTCCCGGAGTTGAGCATCGGCGACAACCTTCGCGCCGCGCTCTTGGGCAAAGAAATGGAACCCGAGGAGGCAGCACGAAGGATTGCCAAGGCCATCGAGACCTTCCCTGTGCTGAATGGCCGACTCGGAGAGCTTGCCGGCGATCTGTCGGGAGGCCAGCAACAGATGTTGGCCTTGGCAATGGCACTGATCCACGAACCCGAGGTTCTCCTCATCGACGAACTGAGCCTGGGACTTGCGCCGGTGGTGGTTCAGGAGTTGTTGGAGGTCGTGTCGGACCTCAAAGCGCAGGGTCAGACGATGATCATCGTCGAGCAATCGCTCAACGTCGCTCTGGCTTTCGCTGATCGAGCCGTCTTCATGGAGAAAGGCGTGGTCCGCTTCGAAGGACCTGCACAAGAACTCGCCGAACGCGATGACCTGGCCCGGGCCGTCTTCTTGGGAGGCGAAGGCGGATGATCGAGCTTCTCGGTCTTGAGATCGGCCAACAATCGATAGTGATCGGCATCATCGCAGGGCTCACCTATGCCGCGTTGGCGGCGGGTTTCGTGCTCATCTATCGCTCGACCGGCGTACTCAACTTCGCGCACGGCGAGATGGGCTTCTTTGGTTTGGCGATCTTCGTGATGATGATCATCAACTATGGATTTAACTGGTGGGTCGCGTTCGCATTGGCGATCGCCGGCACCGCCGTGATCGGGATGGCCGTTGAACTGATCGTGGTCAGGCGGCTGTTCGAATCACCGCGACTGGTGTTGTTGATAGCCACAATCGGGGTAGGCCAGATCCTGACTCTGGCGCGTGTCGGCTGGATCCCCGACATCACTGCCGGAGGGAGCATTCCCACGGCTTTCGAGATGACCTGGGAACCGACGGACCACATCCGGCTGCAAGCACGCGAGATCACGGTGCTCGCCGTGGTACCGGTCCTCATCGCCTTGCTCGGCTTGTTCATGACCAAGACCCGCTTCGGCTTGGCGGTGCGGGCTTCGGCGTCCAATCCCGACACCGCCCGGGTCTACGGCACCTCGCCCCGTCGGGTGTCGACGATCGTTTGGACCATCGCAGGCGGGTTCGCGGCGGCGACCGCGATCCTCACCGCGCCGCTTCAAGGATTTCAAGCGGCGACCGTCGACGACACCGGCAACCTCTTGGTCGAGGAACTCCTCCTGAAGGTGCTGGTCGTGTCATTGCTGGCCAAGATGCGGTCCTTGCCGGGCGTTATCTGGGCGGGTCTCGCGGTCGGCGTGGTCGAGAAGATTGTCCGGAACAACGTTGATTCGACCAATCAGTCGATCGTCAACCTGTGGTTCTTCATCACCGTGCTGGTGGTGGTCCTGTGGTTCGTGCGTTCAAGCAGGGAGGATGTGGGCTGGTCGCTGTCACCGACTCTGCGGCCGGTCCCTGAGAGGCTCCGCAGCATCTGGTGGGTGCGAAACCTCAACGGCATCGGATTCCTCTTCCTGTTCGGGGCGCTGGCCCTGGTCCCGATCTTTGTGACGAGTTCTGCGCCGATCCTCATCTGGAGCAACATTCTGTTGTTCGCCATGGTGGCCTTGTCTCTGACCGTTCTGACCGGATGGGCAGGGCAGCTGTCCCTCGGCCAGTTCGCTTTCGTCGGCGTCGGGGGATTGGCCACGCTGGCGTTCACCGAAGGTCACGACATACCGATCCCGTTCGATCTGTTCGACCTCAGCATCGACGTGCCCTGGGGGATCGCGGTGATTCTGGCGACAGCGCTGGGAGTGCTGGTCGCGGTTCTGGTCGGTTTGCCGGCGTTGCGGGTGCGCGGCTTGTTCCTGGCCGTCACCACCCTCGCGTTTGCAGTCATGGCCGGCACTTGGATCTTCACTCAAGACTTCTTCAGCGGCGGCACGACCGCGCCTCGGCCGCCCGATCGACCGGCGTTGTTCGGGATCGACGCCGGGGAGTCGCGGCGGACGCTGTATCTGGTCTGCCTCGTGACGCTCGTATTGATGTCTTGGATTGTGGCCCGTATCCGCGCCACAGGCATCGGACGCTCGTTCATCGCGGTGCGCGACAACGAGGACATGGCCGCGGCCTCCACGGTTCCGCCGGGTCGCATGAAACTCGCGGCTTTCGCGGTGGCTGGGGGGATGGCGGCTTTGACGGGCGCTCTCTATGTCATCGTCCAACCATCGCTCAGTCCCGGTACACAATTCGCGCCCGTCAATTCGTTGCGGGTGGTCGTGATCGCGATCGTGGGCGGCTTGGGATCGGTTGCCGGACCGGTTCTCGGCTCGCTGTGGATCCTGGGCATTGAGCGGTTGGTGCCGGATCAGCTCCGCGACCTGCAGCAACTGCTCACCTCCAACATCGGCCTGCTGGTGCTGCTCATGTACTTCCCGGGGGGCTTGCTGCAGATCGTCTATTCGATCCGCGATGGCCTGCTGGCGGTGGCAGACCGTCGCCTCAGCGAGCGCCGAGCCGGCGATCCGCCCCAGGTGGTGGAGCGCAAGGCGGTTCCGGCAAAGACACGTCCCGAGCGCCCGACGGTGGACGGCCCGACTCTAGCGGCTCGCGGCATGACTGTCCGATTCGGAGGCAACACCGCCGTGGCTGACGTCGACTTCGAGATCCACCAGGGAGAACTGGTCGGCCTCATCGGAACCAACGGCGCTGGAAAGTCGACCTTGCTCAACGCGATCGGTGGGTTTGTGCCCTCCGAGGGCACGGTCGAAGTCCTTGGAGTGGATGTCACGGACCGCAGTGCCTCGGCCCGTCACCGCCTCGGTCTCGGGAGGGGCTTCCAGGCGGCCCGCCTGTACCCGGGCCTCACCGTGCGAGAGGCGGTGATGGTCGCGTTGGAGGCCCGTCAGCATTCTCGTCTGGTGCCGTCGATGCTGGCGCTGCCACCGTCGGGCGTCCACGAGCGCGCCAAGCGAAGCGAAGCCGATGAGATCATCGACTATCTCGGACTGGGGCGGTACTCGGACTCTTTCATCGAGGCGCTGTCGACAGGAACGCGGCGCATCGTCGAGCTCGGCAGCCTCTTGGCGGTCGATGCACGCGTACTGCTGCTCGATGAGCCGACCGGTGGTGTGGCCCAGCGAGAAGCCGAGGCGTTCGGGCCGCTCATCAAGCAGATCCAATCCGAGCTCGACGCCTCGGTCGTGGTGATCGAACACGACATGCCGTTGGTGATGAGCATCAGCGACCGGGTGTACTGCCTTGAGTCCGGCGCCGTGATAGCCGACGGGCCCCCAGATGAGGTTCGCAGCGATCCCAAGGTTGTCGCCAGCTATCTCGGAACCGACGAGTCGGCCATCCAGCGGTCCGGCCCCGCCGAGCGCGGCTAGAGCCCCGAGCGGCTCTGTGGGCGGTGTCGGTGGGTCAGTTGTTGCGGCAGGTTTGGAGTCGGTCGAGCTCTGTGTAGACGGCCTGCCATAGGGCGTTGGGGCCGTTGCCCTGCCAGTTGGGGGCTTGCCGGTCGGGTCGGGTTTTGATGTCGGTGACGGTGTAGGAGTCGTTGCCGAGCATTGTGGCATGCGCGCGGCCGAACGTTTCGACCAAGTCGCTTCGACCGGTTGTCCGGTGTCGTTGTATTTTGGCGGCGATCTGGTTGATCAGGGCTGTGTCGGTGCTGGCGCAAGCGGTCTCGGTTTCGGCTTCTGGTTCCTCGGTCTCGGCGTCGGGTTGTTCGGTTTCGGGTGTTTCGGGTTGTTGTTGGTCTTGTTGTTGTTGGGCTGGTAGGTCGTTGTCGAGCACTGGTGTGGTCAGTTGGTCATCAGAAGCGAACGGTGTTTCGGTTGCGTATGGCACGTGTCCGGCTACGTCGAAGCGGGGGATCGACGCCTGCCGGCTGCCGCGGCGTGTGATCACGCAGGGGGCGGTCCAGCGGGTGCTTTTCTCAGGCCCGTTCTTTCTGAGTTCTTGGTTCCTAGCGTTGAAGCAGTCAGCTTCGTCTGTTGAGCGTTCTTGGTAGGAATACCATTCGCGTTGGCCTTCGTAGGCCTTGATGTACGGGTCGGAGAAACCCGTTGAGAACCGGTGGCGGATCACGAACGAGTCGCCCGGCTCGGCGTCCGCTGACGCGATCACGCGCACTATACGGGGCTGGTCCCAGTCGGCGGCGGTGAAGTCGAGTTGGTCGGGTTGAACGGTGACGCTGCCTGCGGGGCTGTCCACATAGTCGGTTCGCATCCGCACGGTGAGGGTCTGCCCGGGGGCGGGCTGCTGGGGGTTGCGCACCACGTATGCGTGGCCGTCGGTGTCGCCGCGCACTGGTTGAAGCACCAGCTCGCCGAGGTCGACTTCGCGAAAGCCCGGCACCGTGTTGACATGGGTGGCGCCGTTCACACCCGAGTGCGACACGTCCACCAGGTCGGGGTCCGACGGCATCGACGGGCCGTTCGGGTTGCGCCGCCACACACCGCGGTCCGGCGGGATGGCGTTGTAGTAGCACGGATTGTCCACGGACAGACCGCCGCCGCAGGGACTGTCGTCGTCGACGATCGTGAGCGTCGCCGACGGCGCATCGTAGACCCCCAACGGCGCGACCCCATCACCGCAGTCGAGGAGGTTCAGCCGCGTGGAGGGGCTGGGCTTGGAGGGGTCCTCGCAGCCCGACAAGCGAGCCACATCTCGGGGCATCACCGTCGCTGTGATCGTCTCGTCGCGCTCCCACCGGTCGTCGTCGACGATGTTTGTGACATGGACCAGGGCCGCCACGAGATTCCCGTCCGCGTCGACGTCGGTGGCGCTGTTGGACGGCTCCCAGGCGCGACGCTGGAAGATGAGGCCGGTCGGTTCGTGGCGCAGCGTCGCGACGGTGCAGCCCGGCATCTGCCGAACAGGCCCCAGCGGCGGATATGCCACCAGTTTTTGCTGTAGGAAATCGTGTTGTTCGAAGGGTTTGTGGCCCCCCGCCGGGAACGCGTTGTAGTCGTTCTCCCAGTGGGACTCGCCGGCGGCGGGGGTGTGTGCGTGGTCCGCTTGCGGCCCGACCCATTTGGCGGTCCCCGACCAGCACACCACCACGGTCGCTCCCTTGCCCGAGGCGGCCTGGCCCGGCGGCGGCAGCGGCGGGTTGAACTTCAGCCGCAGCCACACCCTGCGATTCACGGAGCTGAGGCCCTCGTCGATCGACGTGGCAGGCGCCAACGAGGCGGCCGAGGCCGTCAAGTCAGCCTTGCGGATCCTCTCGTCGACGAAGTCCACGGCGATGGTGCCCGACCAGTCCGCCGCGGTCGGCGGCGGGGCCTGCGCCGAACTGACCCCGGCGACCCCACCGCCGGCAACCACCAGAGCCGCCAGAATCACGATCCCCGAACGCGAACGCATATCGACCGAACCTCCATAACCAAGGCAGAACTCTCACCCGGCACAGCAGAGTAACCCCCCCCCCCCCCGCCGTCAAGCACCGACAACAGAACTTGCGCCTAGAGTCCGAGCGGGTCGGAGGCGACCAGAGCGGCGCCGAGGGCTCCGGACTCGGCACCGAATGCTGCCAGCACGACCTCTACTCTGGGGCGGTGCTCCGACCCCAGAAGCAAGCGCTGGAGCCAATCGTCGATTCCGGCTCTGAGCGGCTCGCCCACCTCCGCGAGACCGCCGCCGATCACCACACGGCTCGAATCGAGTATCAGAATCAGGTTGGCGATCCCCCGGGCGGCTTCGCGGCAGAAACCGTCGAAGATCTCCACAGCGGTCGAATCCCCCTGATTGAGCGCCTCAATCACATGTTCACTGCGAATCTCGTTGACGTCGCCCACTAGAGCCACCACCGCGGGAAAATCACCGGCCGCGGCAGCCTCACGGCCGAGACGGCCGAGTCCGTTCCCTGAGGCGAAATACTCCCACGGCCCCGGTTCACCCGTTATATGCGCCGGGCCGCTCGCGTCGACGGTCATATGCCCGGACTCGCCGGCGAAACCGTTGGCGCCCAGCAGCAGGCGCCCGCCGGCGACGAAGCCGGTCCCGATACCGCTCCCCAGAGCCACGTAGGCGAAGTCGTCTGCGCTTCGCCCTGCGCCGAGCTTCGCCTCAGCCCAGGCGCCCGCAGTGGCGTCGTTGATTGTGATCACGTTCGTCTGAGTTGTCTCGGCCAAGAGCTGGCCGACTGGAAACTCGACGAGGTTCGGCAGGTTGGGGGAGTAGCGGACCACTCCGGTGCGGGCGGCCAGACCCGCTATACCGAGCCCCACGCCCTGCAGCGGCGCCGGGCTGCGTTCGGAAAGGCCAGCCACGATTTCTGTCAGTCGTCCGACTAGTTCATCGCCGCTGCCATGACTGGACTTCTTTGTTCTGGCCACGATGCGACCGTCGTCAGGATCGACGAGCAACCCCAGGGCCTTGGTCCCTCCAACGTCAATCCCGACGATCACCCCGCGAATCTACTGTCGAGGGCGCCGAAGTCGTGCCGATTAGCGGCAGTGAGCACAGTGAAATACCTTGCTTGGATGCAGCCCGGACCTCGCAATCCGTTCCTTGCCGACTCGTCGAACGCGATGGCCCACGGTCGTTGCGACCAGCAGGACAACGTGGCCTGGCGTGGCCCCGAAGGGCCGAGCGAGGTGCTGAGCGAGGACGACATCCAATATTCGTGGCTCGGACCGTGCCACTTCGGGTGTACGATCTCGGGTCCGTATCCCGACGGCCGTCGGGTCTTGTGGAGCAACGGTCGGCAGAATATCGCGAAGCTCGACTACGAGACCCTGGAGATTTTGGCGGACCACGAGATTGTCGGGGGCGAGGGCCGCACGCCCACAGCCGAACTGGAGGCGAACCTCGCCGGACTCGACAACAAGGAGGGGCAGGAAGCGATCGAGCACGCGCTCGGCCTGTCGCTGCGCTACATGACCGGCCTCGACGGCGTCTATGCGTTGCTGGATTGCGACAACACGTTCTTCCTTGGCCGCAAAGACCACGCGGTGGCCTATGCAGAAGCTGATTCAAGTGACCCGGCTTCGGAGATCAGCGAACGTGACCGCTGGTACAAACCCGACCACATCGAAGGCTTCTTCGTGGGGATGAACATGACCTTCGACGGTCGGCTGGTGATGTCGACCGATCATGGCTGGGTCGTGGTGCTGGCCCGTGACTTCAGCGAATACCACGCACTCCAGGTTGCGGGCGGAGCAGAAGAGGCCGCCGAGTACTGTGCCATGCGAGCGGCCGAGCGGGGCCACACCGGGTATGGCTGGATGCGCACCAGCATCTGCGTCGACGACGACAACGGCATCTACATCAGCTCCAACGATCACCACCACAAACTCCGCTGGACCGGTGAACGGCTCTCAGACGACGAGGCAGACGGCTGTTGGTCGGTGCCCTATCGCAACGGTGGAGGCTGCGGGTCCGGTACCACTCCCTCGCTGATGGGGTTCGGCTCCGACGAAGACAAGTTCGTGGTGATCGGCGACGGCGACGAGGTCGTCAACATCACGCTGCTTTGGCGCGAGGACATCCCCGATGACTGGGAACAGCTCCCCGGCGCTCCCCACCGCCGGATAGCCGGTATCGGCCCGGCGAACATGGGCGACCCCGACCTCAAAGAGATCAAGACCGAGCAGTCGATCACGGTGTCGGGATACGGGGCGATGACCGTCAACAACGAACCTGCCACAGTGCCCGACAACTTCCCCCCCAGAGGCGCACGGATGCTCTGCTTCATGCTCGGCCACAAGCCCGAATACACACCCCGCGGCATGCACAAATACCAGTGGGACCCAGAGGCCAGAGAATTCAAAGAAGCCTGGGTCAACTACGACATTTCCTCGCCGAACTCGGTTCCGTTCGTGGCGCAGGAAAGCGGGCTGGTCTATACCTGCGGCGCGCGTGGCGGCAAGTGGACTGTTGAAGCTGCCGATTGGGAGACCGGTGAGAGCCGCTTCCATTTCGTCGTCGGAGGCTCGAAGTTCAACACCACCGGTGCCGGAGTGACCGTCGACGAAGACGGCCGCCTGCTCTTTGGTTGCATGTACGGCAAGACCCGAATCCTGCGCGCTCCCGGCCCGTCTTCCCGGTCAATCTTGTGATTCGGGTTCGAGGGTGGCTTCGACGGTGATCTCGCTCTGGTCGGCGACTGTGCCGGGGGCGACTGTGACGATCACCCCGGCGGCCTTCACGTCGTCGATCACCTGCTCGAGCATCGCCAACTGCGGGCCGGAGGCAGAAAAGGACGCGGACTGAACAGGCGTGCGCAATTTGCGCTTGCCCTCAGACTTCTTGCGGCGGACCGCGCTCAGAGCTTCAGCAGCCACCCCGCTGGCCGCCGCCCCGATGCCTCCGGCAGCCGCGCGCAGGCTGTCGCTTTGGGGCCAGTCAGCAGCGTGAACCGAATCGTCATGCCACCAACTCCAAACCTCTTCGGTGACGAACGGCAGGAACGGAGCGAACATTCGCTGCATCGTCGACAAGGCGAAACGAAGCGCGTGGCGAGCCGATTCAGCGCGCTGCGGGCCGTATTCGCCGTAGGCACGGGCTTTCACCAACTCCAGGTAGTTGTCGGTGAACCACCAGAAGAACGATTCGGTCCGTTCAAGCGCCCTTGCGTAGTCGAAGCGCTCGAAAGCCGCGGTGGCATCGTCGACGAGGTCGGCGAGCCGGTCCAGCATCGAGCGGTCGAGGGGTTCGCTGACCTTGTTTGCATCATGGTCGCCTGCATTGGGGGCATCCGTGTCGTCGGCGCCCGAGGCGCCGAAACCGAGCGTGAACTTAGAAGCGTTCAACAGCTTGATCGCTAGGCGGCGCCCGATCTTCATCTGCCCCTGATCAAAGGCGGTGTCGGTGCCGGGGCGGCCCGATGAGGCCCAGTAGCGAACCGCGTCTGCGCCGTACTGCTCCAACAGATCGGTGGGAACCACAACGTTGCCCTTGGATTTGGACATCTTCTTCCGGTCCGGATCAAGGATCCATCCCGAGAGGGCGGCGTTGCGCCAGGGAGCAGCACCAGCGTCGAAATGGGCTCGAACCACGGTGGAGAACAGCCAGGTACGGATGATGTCGTGTGCCTGTGGCCGGACGTCCATCGGAAATGTGGCGGCGTAGAGGCCGGCGTCGGTTCTCCAGCCGGTCGCTATCTGGGGAGTGAGCGAGGAGGTGGCCCAGGTGTCCATCACGTCGACCTCGCCGGCAAAACCGTTGGGCCGACCCCGCTGAGACTCTTCGAAGCCGTCGGGCACATCGGTCGAAGGATCGACCGGGAGTTGATCCTCGCGTGGACAGATGGGCTGGTCCCATCGTGGCTCTCCGTGGCCATCGAGGGGATACCACAGCGGCAGCGGCACACCGAAGAAGCGCTGCCTGCTGATCAGCCAGTCTCCGTTGAGTCCCTCGATCCAGTTCGAATAGCGGGCCTGCATGTAGTCCGGCACCCAGTTGATCTCGTCGCCCCGAGCCACCAGAGCCTCGCGCAGGTCGGCGTCGCGGCCGCCGTTGCGGATGTACCACTGACGGCTCGACACGATCTCAAGTGGCTTGTCGCCCTTCTCGAAGAACTTCACGGGATGAACGATCGGCCGGGGCGCACCGTCCAGGTCCCCTGATTCGCTGAGGATCTGCACGATCTCTTCCTGTGCTTGCCTGACCCTTTTGCCGGCGAGCCGCTGATAGGTCGCGCAGCCGTCGGGCGAGTCCAGCCAATCCGGGGTCTCAGCTGTGAAACGGCCGTCCCGACCGATGACCGTGCGCACAGGGAGGTCGAGCTCCCGCCACCAGGTCACGTCGGTGGTGTCGCCGAAGGTGCAGATCATGGCGATTCCGGTTCCCTTCTCGGGATCGGCGAGATGGTGCGGATGCACGGGCAGTTCAACGCCGAAAACCGGACTCAGCACGGTGACGCCGTCGAACAGAGGCTGGTAGCGCTCGTCATCTGGATGAGCGACCAGAGCGACGCAGGAGGGGACCAACTCCGGGCGGGTGGTGTCGATCCAGACCGGCTCGCCCCCGTCGGAGCGTGGGAAACGAAGCTTGTGGTAGGCGCCGGGCACTTCTTTGTCTTCGAGTTCAGCTTGGGCCACTGCGGTTTGGAAGGTGACGTCCCAGAGCGAGGGCGCCTCAACCTGATATGCCTCGCCGCGAGCGAGGTTGTCGAGAAAGGCGAGTTGGCTGACCCGTCGGCAGTGGTCGTTGATCGTGGTGTAGGTGCGGGTCCAGTCGACCGAGAGGCCGAGGTGGCGAAACAGTTGCTCGAAGACCTTCTCGTCTTCCCCTGTCAGTTCCAGACACAGGTCGATGAAGTTCGGTCGGCTGATTGCGATCGGGCGGCGCTTCGAAACCTCTTTCGGGTTCCCGGCGTCGCCGGGTGCGCTGAAATCTTCGTCGTAGGGCAGCGACGGGTCGCACACCACTCCGTAGTAGTTCTGCACACGCCGCTCAGTGGGGAGGCCGTTGTCGTCCCAACCCATGGGATAGAACACTTCACGGCCTGCCATGCGCTGATAGCGGGCGATGGTGTCGGTGTGGGTGTAGCTGAAGACATGGCCCACATGCAGCGAGCCGCTGACCGTCGGCGGCGGGGTGTCGATCGAGAAGACTTCATCGCGCGGCTTTGCGGGGTCGAAATGGTAGATGCCGGTGCGTTCCCATACGGCATCCCACTTCTTCTCCAGACCGACCAGATCAGGCTTTTCGGGAAGTCGCAGCGTAGCCATATGGGCCATGAGGCTACCGTCCAAGCCGTCCACCCGAACCGGATCACTGTTGCAATCACCGCCCGCCGTCTGGCGGTTGCGGCCGATGCAATTGCCCAGCGTGGCTATTCGGCCACTTTGGGTTGCTCGGCAGCAGTCCGGTAGTCGTCGTAGGGCTCGTCTCTCTCGCTGAGCGCGGCGGTCAGGCCCCTTTCCTTGATGTTGCCGATGAAGCGCTTCATCGATTCGCTGTGTACGCCCAGAGCGCACAGCTCGGTGCCGGCGCGGATCCCGGTGCGCAGGCCCATCACCTCCATCTGGCGATGAACCACACGTTTGTTCAGTTGGACCACGTCAGTCGGGGTCTGCGCGATCCGCTCGGCGATTTTCAGCACTTCAGCCGACAAATCCTCGGCGGGGAACGCTTTGTTCGCCCAGCCGTACTCGACTGCCTCGAGGCCGCTGACTGAATCGCCGGTGATCATCATCTCCATGGCCTTGCGCATCCCCATGAACCAGGCGTGGAAGTGCATGTCGGGCACGCCGAAACGGGTGGCCGGGTAGCCCATCTGGGCGTCTTCGGCCACGTAGACGAGATCGCAGCAGGTCGCGAGTTCGCTGCCTCCCGCCAGGCAGTATCCATGGACCTGGGCGATCACCGGCTTGGCCAGATCCCAGATGCTCATCCAACCCTCGGTGACATGGCGCGGCCACTGCCCCTCGCCTTGAGCAGTGAAGAACGGCAGTTCATAGTCGGTGTTGCCTCCGGCCAAGTCGTAACCCGCAGAGAATGACGGACCGTCGCCTCTGATGATCGAGACCTTGACGCCGTCGTCATCGTCGGCGTCTCGAAGCGCGCCGAGGATCGCGCCCCGCAGAGGATGGATCAGCGAGTTGCGCTTGTCGGCCCGGTTGAAAGTGATCCTGCGGACCCCGGGCAGCGGATCGTCGAGCAGGACCCATTGACGGACCTCTGCTGCTTGCGTGCCGTCGTCGCCCGCTGTGCTTGGATTTGCGGTTTTTTGACTGTATTCGCTCATGGCTTTGACCCTACGACGCACGCCCCGCATCGGCGAAATTCAATGATGGCTCTCAGTCGCTTTGATCGCGTATCCGTATGCGTTCACGGGTTACGACGATGATATTGCCTCGTTCGATCGCTTCGGACTCTTGCTCTATCAACTGGAGCATCGCGGACACCTTGTCCAGAACGGACATATCACCGAAACGGATGATGCACGGATGCGGCAAGCGCCGGACGAACACCAACTCGCCGAAGTCCTTGTCTTCGGTGATCAAGGCGCGCCCTTCAGCCACCGCCAACGCGAGCAGTTCTTCGTCTGATGCCCGAGGCGCGTGTTCCATGGCCGATAGGACATCGTGTCCGAGGTCGGTCAGGGTCGTCCACATGTCGCGGGAAGCGGCACAAACGTCAAGGAGAAACTTCACGAGCCGCTGATCGGCACAGGCTCGCGGACATGCTCGCCGGCGATTGAGCGGTAGGCATAAAGCAAGCACGCCTGAATGTCCTCAGGCTCCAGAAACGGATATTGGTACAGGATGACCTCAGCGGTGTCACCCGATGCGAGCATGCTGAGGATGTGCTCGACGGCCATCCTCATATCACGGACGATCGGCTTGCCGCCGAAGACATCAGGGCGCACGGTGATGCGCTCCAATAGCGCGGCCTGCTTGGTCATGTTTCTCCTCCGATGGCCGTTGTGCTCACCTTAGCGAACAGTGAGCAGCATCGCGTCTGGTAGTCGCTTTCCCCGCTGTCGCGCGAATAGGGCGAGCCATCGTCTCTGTGCGGGCACAGCGATAGCCTACGGGCGTGACTTCTTACGATGATTTCGAGCGCACTGCCGGCGGGGCTGTGCTCATGGACGGAAACCTGCTGCGCGACGAGATCGTGGCAGCCATACGCGCAGAGATCGAATCGCTGCAGAATCCCGAGGTATGCCTCGCGACCGTGTTGGTGGGCAGCGACAAACCGAGCCAGATATATGTTCGCAACAAGCACCGCAAGGCCCAGGAGGCGGGCATGGTGTCGCGTCATGTGGAACTGGGCGAAGATGCGACCCAGGACGAGGTCGAAGCAGCGGTCGGAGATCTGGCGTCTGACCCGTCGGTCCACGGGATTCTCGTGCAGCTTCCCGTTCCGGTCGGGATCGACGCCGAAGCGGTGCTCGATTTGATCCCACCCGAAAAAGACGTCGACGGCTTGACTGAGCGCTCGATGGGCCGACTGGTTCGCGGACGTGTGGGGCATGTCCCCTGTACGCCGCTGGGAGTGATGGAACTCCTTGCGCGTTATGGAATCGAGACCAGCGGTAAGCGGGCTGTGGTCATCGGACGCTCCACGCTGGTCGGCCTGCCCCAAGTGCTGCTGCTGGGACGCAAGGGCTGCGACGCCACCGTGACGCTCGCCCACAGCCGAACCGCCGATCTGGCCGGACTGTGCCGACAGGCCGACGTCATCGTCGCCGCGGCCGGCATGGCACGGTTGGTCACCGCAGACTTCGTGAGTCCCGGAGCGGCCGTGGTCGATGTGGGCATCTCCCGCACCGAAGCGGGCATCGTCGGCGATGTCGATTTCGACAGCGTGCAGGGCATAGCGGGCGCGATCACCCCTATGCCGGGAGGCACCGGTCCGATGACCATCGGCTGCCTGCTGAAGAACACTCTGACCGCAGCGCGCATGATGGGCTCAATCGCCCCTGATCTGTCCTAGGTCCGTGTGTCGGCGAGGCTCAACTTGGAGTGAGGTGGCTGGTGGCGCCCACTCCTAGGACCTGCAGGAACACTCCAGACGGGGCCTTCGGGTAGATGAAGCTTGATTTGGGGGGCATCAGCTGTCCAAGGGCAGCGATTGCCATGATGTCGCTGATGTCAGGTGGATGAAGCAGCAAACCGACGAATCCATCCGCATCGCAGCGAGCCACTAGTTCAGAGATTCCAGTGGACTCAGGCACGTAATCGACGTTGCTGTCCTCGCTCAGTTCGTCGCAGCCGAGGACTTGATGGATGATCTCGCGGCGCAACCGTTCGACGTCGAGCGAAGCCAGAGTCGTCGGGTGTTCGACGGGGTCGAGAAGCAGCCGAGACCATGAACGATGGTGGTACACGCCGATCTCGCCGCGAGCCCTCGGACGGGCCGCCTCCATGCTGTCGACGGGAATGATCGTTCCCGCAGCACTGAGAGCGCCGGCCAACTCCGCTGTGGAGCGGGCACTGCGGTCGGGCGCCCTGCGATGAAAGGCTTCTACTCGCAGATGGTCGTGGGGAAACATCACCGCGAGTGTTCGGGAGAACGCGGCGTTGTTCTTGTGGGCATCGCGGCCCTCGATGGCCGCCGCGCATCGATGATGGCCGTCGGCAATGAACAGAACTAGATCCTCGACTAGTGGTTGGATGGCTGAAGTGTCTCTAGTGCTCAGTGTCCATACCTGGTTTCTGATGCCCTCGACCACAACGTCGATCTCTGGTTCGGCTTCAGATGCTGCTCCAAGGAACTCTTGCAGTTCGGGCATCGCCATGTGGGTCAATGCGATGGGAGACGCCGACGCGCCGACATGGTGGAGGTGATCCGCTATCAGCGAAGTCCTCTCAGGGCGAACATTCTCGTGGGTCAGAACTCTCCCGTCGTTCAACCCCTCGACGTCCAAGGCGCCGACAAGGCCGATCTGGGTGAAAGGGATTTGACAATCGCCCTCTCCCTCTGAACTCATTCGATATACATAGAATGCAGCATGGTCGCTTGGCTGGTAAGCGCCTGATTGAATGATCCTGGTAAAGGTTTGAGTGCTCAGCGCAGACAGTTCGTCTATGGAACCCTGCTCGGGTATGTCGTCAGGCGTCCGCGTCACCCCCAAATAGCTGAATGGGTTGTTTTTGACAATGGCTTTGCGCTGCTCGGGAGTTTTGGAGTCAGTCGCGCTGGCGACTACGCGATCGGACCACTCGGGCCGGATGAGCCAGCCTTGGAACGGTGCGAGCAGCGGAGCGCTCATGTGCGGTCCGGCGTTACCTGAGCTTGGCTTGTTGCCACTGCTTCGTGGCGGCTACCTGGTTGAAGGTGAACACATGGAGGCCCTCGATGCCCAGAGAGCCGAACTCGTCGGCGAGTGGGTCGATGACGTCGCTGGGGTTGTAGCCCACCGAGGAGAAGAGCTTGAGCAGACCGGTCCTGTTCTTCTGGACGTATCTCAGCGAGGCCCCCACACCCAGCCGCATTCCCATGCGAATGAGCTTCGCCCGATCCACCACGCCCGCGACTCCAAGATGCACCGGCATGGTCAGACCCTGCGCGCGTTGCGAGGTCAGCCAAGAACGGATCGCGTCGGTCGAAAAGCACATCTGTGTGGATGCGTGCCCCTTGATTCCCGCCTCTTGAAAAAGCTCCTGTTTGTCTGCCAACGCCTGCTGCAATGCTGAATCGTCGATGAAGGCATGGCCGTCGGGGTAGGAGGACACGCCCACAGCAGAAATATCACCGGCGGCGATGTCGAGCAGGGGTCGCAGCAGCGACATGGCGTCGGGATATTCGCCTGCGTCTTGCGCATCGCCGGCAATGCAGAAGATCTCGTTGAGCCCGAGTTGCTTGATGCGCGCTGCCATCGAGCGCAGGTGCGCCGCGTCGGCCACCTTGCGAGCAGCGAGATGGGGGATCGGGCGGTGGCCGAGGTCGAGCAACTCCGCACAGACGTCGAGCGTGTCCTCCAGAGGTTTGACTGGGGAGGCTGTGACGCTGACGCGGGCGTTGGCGGGAAGCTGCTGAATCGCCTCGGCCAGGCTCTTGAGCGGGATGACCTCATAGGTCATGTCGGAAATCGCGGCGCGCGCGACGGGGGAGCTGATTGCCCGGGGGCTGGGGCGCAGGATGTTGGCGAGCGGGTTCACTTGGCTCCAGTAATCGGGGGCCCTCTGAAGGGCCGTTGGTTCTAGGAAAGACCGACGACGTTGCCGTCGGCGTCGATGTCTATGGACTTGGCTGCCGGAATCCTGCCGAGTCCGGGCATGGTCCGCATGTCCCCGCAGATCGGGTAGACGAAGCCGGCGCCGACGCTCGCGCGGACCTCGCGCACGGGCAGGGTCCAACCGGTGGGGGCGCCCTTCAATGCGGGGTTGGAGCTGATGGAAAGATGGGTTTTGGCTATGCACACAGGCAGGTCGGCAAAACCCGCCTCAGTGTAGGTGGCCAGCTGTTTGTCGGCTTGGGCGGTGTATTCCACGTCGTCTGCTCCATACACCTTGGTGGCAACCGCATGGATCTTGTCCTTGAGTGAAGCCTCACTCGGGTACAGCAGTTGGAATTCGCTTGGTTCAGCGGCAGCGGCAGCCACCGCTTCGGCCAACTCGGCAGCTCCGCGTCCTCCATCGGAGAAGTGGGTGGACACCGCGGCGCGAGCACCGTACTCGTTTGCAATCTCCTTGATCGCGTCAATATCACCGGGATGGTCGCCGGGGAAGACGTTGATTGCCACAACCGGCGTACACCCGTGTACCTGCATGTTCTCGAGCTGCTTGCGCAGGTTGTCGCCGCCCATGTGAACCTCGTCGGGATTCTCGGCCAGCAACGCCTCGGGCAGAGGCCTTCCTGCAACGATCTTGTGCTTGCCGGAGTGGGCTTTGAGGCCTCGCACCGTGGCGACCAGCACGGCCGCGTCCGGCGCGATCCCGGAATAACGACACTTGATGTTGAAGAACCGCTCGGCTCCCATGTCGGCGCCGAACCCCGCCTCGGTCAACAGGAACTCGCTCGTGTGGACGCCGATCTGGTCGGCGATGATCGAGCTGTTGCCGGTGGCGATGTTGCCGAAAGGTCCGGTGTGAACCAGCGCGGGGGTGTTTTCCAGCGTCTGCATCAGGTTGGGCTTGATGGCCTCTTTCAAGATCACGGCCATCGATCCTGCCGCACCGATGTCTTCCGCGGTGATCGGAGTGCCGGCCTTGTTGTAGCCCAAGACGATCCGTCCGAGGCGGGATCGGAGGTCTTGAAGCGAGGTGCAGAGGGCGAGAGCCGCCATTACTTCGGATGCGGCTGTGATGTCGAATCCGGTTTCTCGGGGGATGCCGTCGAGTCGTCCGCCGAGACCGATCACCGCGTTGCGCAGGGCGCGGTCGTTGACGTCTAGAACCCTCCGCCAAGTGATGTTGTGGACGTCGAATCCCGCGTCGTTGCCGTGATAGATGTGCGCATCGAGCATTGCCGAGCAGAGGTTGTGGGCCGCGGTGACGGCGTGCATGTCGCCGGTCAGGTGAAGGTTGAAGAGCTCCATGGGCACGACCTGGCTGTAACCGCCGCCTGCGGCGCCGCCCTTGATCCCGAACGTCGGCCCCATCGAGGGTTGGCGGATAGCGATCGTGGCGGTTCTGCCGATGTGCTGGAACGCTTGGCCGAGGCCGACGGTTGTGGTCGTTTTGCCCTCGCCCAGCGGTGTCGGCGTGATCGCTGAAACGACGACGTACCCGGCTTTGGGCCTGTCGCTCATTTTTTCAACGGCGTCGAGCGAGATCTTGGCGGCGCCCACGCCGTAGGGCTCTAGACATTCAGCCGGGATACCGGTGCCGTGCGCGATGTCGGTCAGAGGTTTGAGATTTGCCTGGTTGGCGATCTCAAGGTCACTGGGAAAGGCCATGTTTGCTCCTGCGCGTGCGCTGCGGTTGGATCCTCACGCTCGTTGCTCGGGTTGGTTTGTTCCGTATTGCGGAACGATTCCGCGATACGGACCCATTGTAGCCTCTTCATCCCAACCGTGTGTTTGTCAGATCTGCAGAAATTCGCGCGTTGTTGAAATATTCTCATTCGTTGACCGCAGCGCTTGAAATCGCGTCCTTGGGCTGCGATCGCGTGCAAACTGAACGATCGTCCAGTATTGTCTCCGTGGGTTGTGCCGCAAACGCACGCACTGCGACGCCGGCGGCGCCAACCGGCACGACAATCGACTTCAGAATAGAGTCCAACCGTGAGCGAATTCCCCACCAGAGCCAATGTCGTAGTGATCGGCGCAGGGATCGTCGGCAACTGCCTCGTCGGGCATCTCGCCCGGCTCGGCTGGCAGGATCTCGTCCTCGTGGAGAAAGGGCCGCTTCCCAACCCTGGCGGCTCGACCGGACATGCATCGAACTTCATCTTCCCCGTCGACCACAACAAAGAAATGGCCCTGCTCGGCGAGCAAAGCGCCAACCAGTACCGCGACCTGAACCTGTCGGTGGACTCAGGAGGCATCGAAGTAGCCCGCACGCAGGAGCGCATGGACGAACTCCAACGGCGCATGACCTCAGCGGTGGCATGGGGCATCGAGGCTCACCTGCTCACCCCCGCCCAGGTGAAGGAACTGGTGCCCTACATCAACCCCGAGGTCATCCTCGGCGGCTTCTACTGCCCCACGGTCTCGGTTGTCGACTCGCTGGAAACCGGCACCGTCATGCGCAAGGAGGCCATCGAGAAAGCCGGCTGCAAGGTCTTCGCCAACACCGAGGTGCTCGATCTCGTCACCGACGACACGCCCCGACCCAACGGCCGTCGCAAGATCAAGGCAGTGGTCACCGACAAGGGCGCCATCGAGACCGAACACGCGATCATCGCCTGCGGCGTCTGGTCCAATCGCATCGCGGGCATGGCCGACACATACATCCCGCTCGTGCCCGCCGTGCACCAGATGGCTGACGTCGGCCCGATAGACGTCCTCGCCGAGACCAACAACGAGATCGGCTACCCGATCGTGCGCGACATGGACACCTTCTGTTACGAGCGGCAGTCTGCGGGCTCGATGGAGGTCGGCTCGTACGGCCATCGGCCCATCCTGCACCACCCCGACGAGATCCCGTCCAACGAAGAGGCTGCGCTGTCGCCGACCGAGATGCCGTTCACTCCCGACGACTTCGACCAGCAGATGGAAGAGGCAATCGAGCTGATGGACATGCTCGGCGACGCCGAGATCAAATACGCCATCAACGGCCTGTTGTCGCTGACGCCCGACACCATGCCCTGCCTCGGGGAGATCCCCGATGTGGAGGGCCTCTGGTCGGCCGCTGCGGTGTGGGTCAAAGAAGGCCCCGGCATGGCCCAGGTGGTAGCAGAGTGGATGACCCACGGCTACCCGCGGGTTATCGACGCCCACGGCGCGGACATAGCCCGCTTCTATGACGAGGAGAAGAGCAACGAGCACATCTGGGCGAGGGCTCACGAGCACTTCAACAAGACCTACGGCATCGTCCACCCCGCCGAGCAGTGGGAGTCTCGCCGTCATCTCGTCGAGTCGCCGTACCGTTCCCGCCAGGAAGCGCTCGAAGCCGAGTTCTTCCAAGCACGGGTGTGGGAGCGGCCCCAGTGGTACAACTCCAACGCTGATCTGTGCGAGCGCTACGACCTCGAGCCGCGTGAGGTCGAATGGGACAACCGCTGGTGGAGCCCCATCACCATCGGCGAGCACCTGAACCTGCGGGAGAACTGCGGCGTGGTCGACCTGTCGGCCTTCCAGATCTACGAATTGCAGGGACCGGGAGCTGTTGAGTACGCGGATCGACTCGCCGTCAACAAGGTCGACGTCGCCGTGGGTCGGTCGATCTACACGCCGTGGCTCAACGCCGACGGCGGCTTCCACTCCGACCTCACCATGATGCGCATGGGCGAAGACCGGGTGAGGATCGTCACCGGCGTGTTCGACGGCGGACGTGACGAGTTCTGGACCCGCAAGCACATGCCCAACGACGGTTCGGTGACCTTCACCAACCTCACTGCACAGATCACCACCCTCGGACTCTGGGGCCCCAACGCGCCTCGAATCCTAGCACAGCTCAGCGACCACGACCTGAGCCAAACCGGTTCGCCCTACGGCTCGATCATCCCGATTGAAATCAACTGCTCGACAGGCGGAGGGCAGCCCCGAACAGTCGAAGCCCACCTGTTCCGCATCTCCTACGTGGGCGACACAGGCTGGGAGATCTACCTGGACTGGAACGACGGCCCGGCGCTGTGGGACGCCCTCTTGACGGTTGGTCGAGAACTCGGCATCCGTCCGACCGGTGGCGGCGTCTACGGCACCTCGGGTCGGCTTGAGAAGGGCTATCGACTGATGGGCGCAGAGCTCGAAAGCGAGTACAACCCGGTCGAGGCGGGGCTCGCCCGGCCCCGAGTCAAAGCCGCGGATTTCATCGGCCGCGAGCCCTATCTCAAAGCCCGTGAAGCAGGCGCCGAAGTCCAGTGTGTGACGCTCACCGTCGATGATCAGACAGACGGCAATGGGCGCGTCCGCCACATGATGGGGGGCAACGAGCCCATAGTCGACCTCGACGGCGAGCGTATCGTCGATTCCCACGGGAGGGTGTCGCGGGTGACCTCGGCAGGGTACGGGCCGTCGATCGGCAAGCACCTCCTCATGGGGTACCTGCCCAACGAACTGGCTGCCGCGGGCACCCGACTGCAGGTCATGTACATGAACGAGTTGTTCCCCGTGACCGTCGTGGGCCCGGGTTCGGCCTTCGACCCTGAAGACTCACGTCTCAAGAGCGGATGTTTCGAACTTTCGGTTCAAGGTTGATCGGGTCATGAGGATTCTCTGCTGCGTCAAGCGAGTGCCGGCGCCCGGCGCCAAGATCAACGTCACCGCAGACGGCTCCGACGTCGATGCCGCTCACTTGGGCTTCACGACCAGCCCCCACGAAGAATGCGGCGTCGAAGGGGCTGTCCAACTCCGCGAACAACACGGCGGCGAGGTCACCGTGCTCACGGTGGGCCCTCCCGAAGCAGCCGAACAACTGCGCTACGCCGCCTCGGTTGGGGCTGATCACGGCGTTTTGATCCCCGGCGACGGGGCTTGGGACCCACAGCGGACCGCGGCCGTGATCGGCGAGGCGATCGATGTGCTCGAGTCCGAGGCTAAAGAGCTGTTCGATCTCATACTGTTCGGCAACGAGTCGGCAGATTCCGGTGGCTTCCAGGTAGGAGTACGGGTGGCGCACTCGCTGCGGCGGCCCATCGTCAACGGAATCAAGGGCATCGAAGTGTCCGGTGACGGGAGCGGAACCGGCACGGTCACGGCGCGTCGAGCAATCGACGGCGGCTTCGAGGTTTACGAACTCCCACGGCCATGCGTCCTAGGGGTCAAAGAAGGGCTCAACCTGCCCCGTTACCCGACTATGAAGGGCCGCCTGAGGTCCAAGAAACTTGAGATCCGGTCGCTCGACATCGACGCCGCTCAAGGTGGTCAACGCCGGATTCGACTGCATCGCCCGCCTGAGCAGGTGTCCGAGACGGTCATCTTGGGAGACGGCCCCGACGCGGCTGTTGCGGTGGTCGACGTGCTCGAAGAGTTGGGGGTGCTCTGATGCTGCTCGTCGTGCTCGAGCATGATCGGGGAGCACTCGCCGAGGCAGCTCGCGAGGCCCTCGCCTTCGGTCGGTCCTTGGCCGAGAAGATGGATGAAGATCTCCAAGCCGCGCTGATCGGCTCAGACGATGGAGCGCTGGTCGCCGAGGCCGGCGACTACGGCGCTGAGGTGGTCCACACCTGTGTTCATGAAGTGCTGAGCGACTACGGGCCGGATGCCCACGGCGCTGTGCTGGCCCAGATGGTTGCCGAGCTCGAGCCGTCCGCCGTGCTGGCCTGCGGCTCGGATCGCGGCAACGAGGTCATGGCGCAGGCTGCGGCCCGTCTTGACGCTCCGTTCGCGGCCAACTGTGTCGATGTCACGCCGGGCAGTCCGTGGACCATGACACGGGTGCAGTGGGGGGGTTCCCTGCTTGAAGACTCCAGTCTTGAGGCCGAGGTCGCGCTGCTCACCTGCGGGCTTCATGCGGTGGCCGCTCAACCCGGAGACTCTGTCGATGCCGACACGGAGGCATTCGAAGCCGACCTCGACGAGAGCCATCGGGTGACCGTCGTGAAAGATCGCACGGTGCAAGAAGCCGGTGTGACTCTGCCCACCGCACCGGTTGTTTGCGGCGGCGGCCGCGGGGTCGGCTCAGCCGAGGGATTCGCGCAACTCGAGGAACTGGCCGAGCTTCTCGGTGGCCGAGTTGGATGCTCACGGGCTGTGACCAACCTCGGATGGCGCCCCCATTCCGACCAGGTCGGCCAAACCGGCACCCGTATCGCCCCGGAGATCTATATCGCCTCAGGAATCTCGGGGGCGATCCAGCATTGGGTGGGGGCGATGGCCAGCAAACACATACTGGCCATCAATACCGACCGGGAAGCAAACATGGTCGTGAAGGCCGATTGGGCGGTGATCGCCGACCTCCACGAGGTGATCCCCGCCATCATCGCCGAAGTCCGCAACCGCAAAGGTTGACTGTCGGAATCCGGCAATGTCCTTCCAGAACACTGTCACAGGGGTTCGGTATCCTGCGCTGACATGGCAGACCCTGGACAGTCACCTCACACAATTGATGTCGGCAACGGTGATCAAGCGGAGGATCCGGTGTCACTCAGCGGTGAGGTGCTCAGCCTGCTGCATCGACTCACTGGCGATCAGACCAGCGTGTTCCGCCCTGGTCAACTTGAGACGATCCTCCGGCTGGCAGTTGATCGGCAGAGGGTTCTGCTGGTTCAGCGGACCGGCTGGGGAAAGAGTGCTGTCTATTTCATCTCCACGAGAATGCTCCGCAACAGGGGATTGGGGCCGACGCTGCTCGTATCGCCGCTGCTCGCGCTGATGCGCAACCAGATCGAGGCCGCCGAACGGCTCGGAGTTCGCGCTGAGACGATCAACAGTTCGAACACTGATGAATGGAGTGACATCCGAGAGAGGATCAAGGCCGATGAAGTGGACGTTCTGTTGATTTCGCCTGAGCGATTGGCGAACCCTGATTTCCGAGGTCAAGTCCTTCCGGTGGTTGGTCAGCGCAGCGGGTTGTTGGTGATCGACGAGGCGCACTGTATCTCGGACTGGGGTCACGACTTCCGGCCTGACTACCGGCGCTTGGTTAGAGTCTTGGAACTGCTGCCGCAGGGAGTCCCTGTCCTGTGCTGCACCGCCACGGCCAACGAACGGGTTGTGGCCGATGTCGGGGAGCAACTCGACGCGGACTTCGCGCCTGTCCGCGGCCCGCTCGCGAGGGAGGGTCTGCGCCTGCATGCGATCGACAAGCCGTCACAGGCGGAGCGGTTGGTGTGGCTGGCCGCCATCATCGAGGACCTGCCGGGTACGGGCATCGTTTACTGTCTGACGGTTGCCGACACCGAACGTGTAGCAGGTTGGTTGCGGACGAGGGGCATCTCCGCGGAGGCCTACAGCGGCGAGAACGACAACGAGGACCGCCAACGGATCGAACAGCAACTTCTCGTCAACAAGGTGAAGGTCGTTGTGGCCACGTCTGCGCTCGGGATGGGCTTCGACAAACCCGACCTAGCATTCGTCGTTCACTATCAGTCGCCGGGAACTCCCGTCGCGTACTACCAGCAGGTAGGCCGCGCCGGACGGGCGCTGCCTGAGTCGTGGGGGATTCTCTTGCGGGGTGCAGAGGATTCCGACATCCAAGACTATTTCATCGAGGGTGCGTTCCCTTCACCGCGTCCCGCCGAGCAAGTCGTCGACTTTCTTGACCGCAATGCCGTACCGATGACGAAGAGGGAGATGCTCGCAGAGGTGAACCTGCGGCCCGGCCAATTGGACCTGCTTTTGAAGGTACTCGAGGTTGAAGGCGCAGTGGAGCGAGACGGCGGTCGCTGGCTGCGTGCGCTCTCTCCCTGGGCATTCGATCACGACCGGTCCGCTTCGGTCACGCAGTTGCGTAGAACCGAACAACAACAGATGCTTGACTACATCAACACAGATCAGTGTCGCATGCTGCTGCTGAACGATTATCTCGACGACAACAGCAGCGAACCGTGCGGAATCTGTGACAACTGCACCGGTGACAGCATGGATCGGACGTTCAGCCCGGCCGAAGTGCAAGAGGCAATCGACTTCCTGCGATCCGCGGAGAGGTCGATCGAGGCCCGCAAGCAACTGCCGGACGGCAAGAGGATACAACCGGAACACCGGCTCGAAGAGGGCCGTGTCCTGGCTCGATGGGGCGACGCCGGTTGGGGGAGCTTGGTGCGAAGCGGCAAGCAGGATCAGGGCAGATTCGACGACCAACTAGTGAGCGCCGCCCGAGAACTCATTCTTGACCGCTGGCGGCCGGTTCCCATGCCCGAGTGGGTGGCGTTCGTGCCCTCGTTGCGTAGGCCCGAACTTGTGGCCGACTTCGCGGCCCGGCTGGCCGCTAGCTTGGAGCTAATCTGTGAAGCAGTGGTAGCTAAGGTCCGTGAAACCGAACCCCAGAAAACCATGCAGAACAGCCAGATGCAGTATCACAATGTGCGGAGCGCCTTCAAAATCAGAGATCCAGTGCCCGTTGGCCCAGTGCTCTTGCTTGACGACATCGTTGACTCTCGTTGGACTATGACTGTCGTCGGAGTGAGCCTTCGTGAGGCTGGCGCCGGCCCGGTGCTTCCGTTTGCGCTTGCGGAAACGGCGGATAGGTCGGGCCGATGAGACGCGACGACGACTCGTTGGCGACGATTCTGCTTGTGAGTCGTCTCTGCGCCGATGGTCTGCGGCCGTTGAAGGCTTCTGAGTTCTGGAGTCTGGTGGAACGGACTCGAACCGGGGGTGAACTCGGTTCTGGAGACAGTGCCCAGTTCGACTCCAGCGATGGGCCTGGGGTGTTCTTGGGGCTGGGTCAGGACCGGCTCGTGGCTGATTACGGCCTGACCGACGACTTGGCGGGCCGAGTAGCGGAGCTTGTCGGACGTGCTACTGCGGTTGCATTCGAGTTGGAGCGACTGGAGCAGTCGGGCATCAGGGCGCTCACCGTTTTCGACGAGCACTATCCCCGCGAGTGGATTGTTCGGTTGGGAAGCAAGGCCCCGCCGCTGATGCATGCCGCCGGAGCCGTTGAGCTGTTCGATTCCCCCGGGTTGGGTGTGGTTGGCAGCCGCGATGTGTCAGAAGCCGGTGGCGAAACCGCCAAGGAACTGGCCGTTCGTGCGGCCTCACTGGGTTTGCCGCTCGTATCGGGGGGAGCCCGGGGTGTGGACCAACTGGCCATGAATGCGGCCTTCGAGGCAGGCGGAACTGTCGTGGGGATTCTGGCTGAGTCGCTGCTGCGCAAGCTCAAGCGCCCCGACGTTCGCCGAGCTGTCCTTGACGGGCAAACGGCCATGTGTACGCCGTACGCGCCGGGCGCACCGTTCAGCGCCGGTAACGCTATGGGGCGCAACAAGCTGATCTACGCGCAAGCCGCGCTGACCGTGGTGATCGCCGGCGACCACGGAAGCGGTGGCACCTGGTCAGGCGCCGCCGAGGCCCTCAAAGGGGGATTCGGGCCAGTCGCAGTGTGGAGGGGCGCCGGCGAAGGACCTGGCAATGAGCCCCTCCAACGACTGGGCGCGACGGCGATATCGAACCTCCGCGACCTCGAATCCCTGCTTGACGACTCACGCTTCGAACCGGTGTACGCAGCTCAGACACATGCAGGGACGGTCGTCCAACCGTCACTGTTCAGGTCCGTAGGTTGATCGGCTGACGCTCAGATCCGTCGGGTCACTCGGAGGCGAGGTTCTCGGCGAGGCTGGCGGCCGCGTTCATCACCAGGTTGCCGAGGTCGTGGGTGCGTTCTGGGTTGGGGAAGCGATAAGCCGGTCCGTGTATGTGCAGCGCAGCCTCAACCGTGCCGTCGGCCTCGATGATGGGTGCTGCAACAGAGTTGATGCCCTCGGCGAACTCCTCATAGACCCAGGCGTAGCCGAGGCTGCGGATGGTGGCGAGCCGCTTGCGGATCTCATCTGGGTCGGTGATGGTCCAAGGGGTTGAAGCCGTTACCGGACCCCGCAGGTAGGCGTCGAGCTGCTTGTCGTCGTAGTGGGCAAGCAGCACCAGACCAGACGGCACCGCATGGAGAGGAGCGAGCTCGCCGGTCCAGCTCCGAACCTGTACGTCGCTCTCGGCCTCCACATGGTCGAGGTAGTAGACGCAGCGCCCGTCGAGCACCGACACGCCTGCGGCCTCCCCGGCTTCGTCGCAGAGGTCGATCAGATGCGGACGGGCGGTGGCCACAAGATTGCGGCCGGGTTGGGTTGCGCCGGCGATGTCGAGCAGCCCCTCGCCGAGGCGATACTCACCGCCGATGTCGTCTTGGGTGACCGCACCCTCGTTCTCCAGCGCCGCCAGGATCCGAGCGACGGTCGACTTGGGCAGCTCCACCCGTTCAGCCAGTTCCGTGACCCCGACGGGGCCGACCGCGAGGGCACGCAGCAGGGCGAAGGCTCGTTCAATCGACTGCACAGACATTGCCTAGCGACTATAGAAGCCTGTTCCGCAGTATGGAACGGGCAAATGTTCCTCGTTCGGCTTCGCAGGGACTCAGGTCAGGTCTTGACCACGAGCGTTTTGGCGACCATGTCATGCCATCCCTGGCGGTTCTTGCCCCACAACAAAGAGAGATAGATCAGCAGTGACACGAGCCCCAATATCCCCAGGGCCGGGGATAGATTGGCGACAATGCCGAAGACGCCTGGGAGAGCCCAGCGATAAAACGAACTGTCCCACCCGGGCGGTGTGCTTGCCTCAGTTTTGATGACCTTGATCCGGGTGGCCATCTTTCCAAGGGTTTGGCCGTTGTTCGCGATCATTGAGACTTCGTAGACGAGGCCGAACACGATGAGTGTGCCTCCGAATGCGATTTCCCCTCCGACAGCGCCGGCAACAATCGCAGGAATCAAAACGACTATCGCGTCCACGATCCGGGCCAAGAGGCGGTGTCCGGCACCAGCAAGTTCAACGTGCTCGCCGATGCCCGTGGTGGCCGAGCCCTTCATCGGTTGCGGTTCTGGCGGCGGAGGTGGTGGTTCAGAGGACGACCCCGACTCGAACTCGGGTGGGGGCGGGGGCAAGTCGGACACGGTTGGCTCCTAACTCATTGGATGTAAAAAGTAAGGTAGCACAGGGCGCTTGGTGGTCGGAGAATGCTGACTGCGGCGCTAGCCGCGTTCGCGGTTGACGGTGTCGACGAGCAGGTCAGCGATGGAGTCGACGCCCACGCGGGTTGTGTCGCCTGTGGCCCGGGAGGTTAGCTCGAGCTCTTTGTCGGCCAGTGCCCTAGGGCCGACGGTGACCCGGTAGGGGATACCGATCAGCTCCGCGTCGGCGAACTTCACACCGGCACGGGCATCACGGTCATCCAGCAAGACGTCAAGGCCGGTGGAGCGAAGATCGTTGTAGAGCGATTCGCCTGCTTCAACAGATGCGTCGTCCTTTGTGTTCACGATGGTGATCACCACCTCGAATGGGGCAACGTTCAGCGGCCATAGCAGACCCTTGTCGTCGTGATGGATCTCGGCCACCGCGGCGACGTTGCGGCCGATGCCGATGCCGTAGCTGCCCATCACGAGCGGTTTCTGGCTGCCATTGGGGTCAAGTACCGACGCACCCAGCGCGTCGGAGTATTTGGTGCCGAGTTTGAAGATATGGCCCGCCTCGATGCAGCGGACGATCTCAAGGGGGGTGCCGCAATTCTGACAGGGCTCGTCGGCTTGGACTCTGCGCAGGTCGGCCCATTCGTCAACGTCGATGTCGCGGGCGATATCGACTCCGTTCCAGTGCCAGTCGTCTTCGTTGGCGCCGGTGGTCAAACCGCGCCGGCTCTTGAGTGCGGGGTCGCAGATGACGCGCAAACCGTCGACATGCACGGCGCCGAGCGATCCGGGATTGGCGCCTAGATGTTGAAGCGCTTCTTGAGCAGTCGCGGGCCGGATGTCTGCGGCGCCGGTGAAATCGGCCAGTTTCTGGATCTCCAGTTCGTGGTCGCCGCGCAGCAGGGCCAAGGTCACTTCACCGTCGAGCACCATCACCATCGTCTTGATCTGGTGGACGGCCGCAGCGCCGCCCTCGATCGTCTCCAGTGCCGCGATCGTGCGCACACCCGGGGTGGGGAAACGGACCAGCTCTGAGAGGTCCCGGTCAACAACGGCATCCAAACGGGCTTCGGCTCGTTCAACGTTGGCTGCATAGCCGCAATTGCCGCACAGCGCGATGTCGTCTTCGCCCGCGCTCGAAGGGACCATGAACTCGGTGGAGCCGGAGCCGCCCATCGCCCCCGACGAAGCCTCAACGGGTATTGCGGGCAGGCCCAGGGCAGCGAAGATGCGCACATACGCATCGTGGTGGACGTCGAAACTGCGATCGAGGCCCGCTTCGTCGATATCGAACGAATACGAGTCCTTCATAGCGAACTCGCGGACCCTCAGCAGACCACTTTTGGGGCGGGGCTCGTCGCGGAACTTCCACTGGATCTGATACCAGATCTGGGGCAGCGACCTGTATGAGGTGATCTCCCGGGCAACGTCAGTGAATATCTCCTCATGGGTCATCCCCAAGACGTTGTCGGCGCCTTTGCGATCTACGAGGCGGAACATCTCTTCGCCCACAGCGTGCCAGCGTCCTGACTTCCTCCAGATCTCGGCGGGGTGCATGGCCGGCAGCAGGAACTCCTGGCCGCCGATAGCGTCCATCTCGCGCCGCACGACGGCGGCCACTTTCTCGTGTACCCGCAACCCGAGCGGCAGCAGCGAATAATGGCCTGAGTGGAGTTGGCGGATGAACCCGCCGCGGATCAACAATCTGTGGTTGGCTGCTTCGGCATCTGCGGGCGCCTCGCGCAGCGTGGGCGCAAAAAGGTTCGACCAGCGCATTGGGCGACGATATCCGAACGCCGGCTGCTGACACGAACATTTGCCGCAAACGCATGATTGGCGTTGGAGCGCGCCGCAGAGCGTGTGATTGATGACACGCGATTCGAGGCGGAGAGACGCACCTGTTCCGCATTGCGGTATTGTTCCAATGTGGAGAACGTTGCTGTGGACGACAGCGAAGCGAACGCCCAATCAGCCCCCAAAGGACCGACTCGGCGGGGACTTGATCGCGGCAACCGCCGTCAGCGTTACATCAAGCCCACTGAGCGAATCGCGACTCCGATGGTGCGAGAAAACGGTGAACTGCGTGCTGCTTCATGGGATGAGGCGCTTGCCCGCGCGGCGCAGGGTCTCGCCCGGGTCCGGGACCAGTACGGCGGCGAAGCGTTCGGCATGTTCAGCTGCTCCAAATCAACCAACGAGATGAACTACGCGGCGCAGAAGTTCATCCGCTGCGCGATGCGGTCCAACAACATTGATTCCTGTAATCGAACTTGACACGCACCCTCGGTCGTCGGTCTGGCGACAGTGTTCGGAGCAGGAGGGGGAACATCGTCATATGCAGAAGTGGAACAAACTGATGTCGTCCTGCTGTGGGGCTCCAACGCCCGAGAGGCCCATCCGATCTACTTCCACCATCTGTTGAAGGGTCTCGACAACGGGGCGAGAATGTACGCGGTCGACCCCCGCCGGACGAGTTCGTCGAAGTTCGCCGACGCCTGGCTCGGACTCGACGTCGGCACCGACATCGCACTGGCGAATGCAGTCGGCCGCGAGATCATCGCTGCGGGACTGCACGACGCCGACTTCATCGCCCACTCCACACAGGGCTTTGAGGATTACAAGGCGGCGGTCGAGCAATACACGCTTGAGGCGGCCGAGGAGATCACCGGTGTGCCCGCTCACGCGATCCGCGAACTGGCACATGACTATGCCAACGCTGATACTGCCCAGATCCTGTGGACTCTGGGGATCACCGAACACCACAACGCGGTTGAGAACGTCCTGTCGTTGTGCAACCTGGCACTGCTCACCGGGCATGTCGGACGCTGGGGATCGGGTCTGGTGCCGCTGCGCGGCCAGAACAATGTGCAGGGAGGCGGTGACATGGGTGCGCTGCCCAACAAGTTCCCCGGATTCCAAGACGTCGAGGATCCGGTGGCGCTTGCCAAGTTTGAAGCCGCCTACAACATGTCGCTGCCCGCCGAACCCGGGCTCCACCTCACCTTGATGTTCGAGGCGATGGAGCAGGGCAGAATCAAGGGGCTCTATGTGATCGGCGAGAACCCCGCAGACTCAGAAGCCGATGTGGCCCATGCCCGCAAACTGCTCGACGGGCTCGACATTCTCGTCGTGCAGGACATCCTGATGACCCGGACAGCCGAAATGGCTGATGTCGTGCTGCCCGCAGCGGTCGGATGGGCCGAATCCGAGGGAACGGTCACTTCGTCGGAACGACGGGTGCAACGGGTTCGCGCCGCGGTCCCGCCACCCGGAGAGGCCCGCTGGGACACCGACATCATCGGCGACCTCGCGAACCGCCTCGGAGTCGATTGGGGCGCACCTACTCCCCAAGACCTCTGGGACGAGCTCCGGTCGCTGTCGCCGCTGCACGCGGGGATGAGCTGGGAACGCCTGGAGTCTGAGGGCGGGCTCCAATGGCCATGCAGAGACTCAGACGACCCCGGCAGTACGTTCCTGCACGGCTGGCTGTGGGCCGATGACCTCGAGGGCCGCGATCCGGCCCCGTTCAGCGTGTGCCACCACGAAGGACCCAAGGAACAGCTCAGCGACGAATTCCCGCTTCGGCTCACGACCGGGCGAGCGCTCGACAGCTACAACACCGGCGTGCAGTCAGGCGGCTACGCATCGCCGATCCGCTACGGAGACGGCATCGACGTCAATCCGGCCGATGCTGCGCGCCTCGGCCTCAGCGACGGCGAACGGGTGCGCGTCTGCTCTCCCCGCGGCTCTGTGGAGACTTGTGTCCGCATCCAGCCGGACATTCCCAAGGGCCTCACCTTCACCACTTTCCATTTCCCGGAACTGGTCGATGTCAACCAGCTCACCAATCCCGAATGGGATCCGCGTTCCGGTACAGCGGAGTTCAAAGCGGCGGCCGTGCGGATAGAACGTATAGAGACAGAGAAGACTCCCGACTCCGACTTGGCGACCACACTTGCTGATGGCTGACCTGTTTATCGGCGATGACATCGCCGACGATGTTGAAATTGCCGCAGTTGCGACTGTTATAGGGTCTCCGACCGCGATTGTGCATGAGACTGAGCGTCTCGTGTACGGCGGCACACACCGCCGCCATGACCACCGCCATCTGCTGCTTCCGGCCCTTCATGCGTTGCAGAGCGCCAAGGGATGGATCAGCCCCGGGGGTCTCAACCATGTCTGTGAACTGCTGCAGGTACCGCCGGCGGAGGCATACGGAGTCGCGACGTTTTACGACATGTTCCGACTCGACGAATCCGATCACCCCTCTGAGGTCGCCCATGTCACCCATGTCTGCGTTGACGCCGCCTGCCAGATAGCGGCCAACGAGGAACTGATCGCCGAGCTCGAGGCGAACGGGGAACAGGTTCACCGCTCGCCCTGCCTCGGACAGTGCGAACGGGCTCCGGCTCTGTTCCGCCAGGGAATCGGCAGGCCCGATTCTGTGCCCGCAGATGCCGTCGAGGTTGCCGAGGCTGCCAGGCGGATACCGCAACAGGGGGACCCGTCGCTGCGGCTGCTGCGCAATGTCGGTGTGGTAGACCCCACCTCGCTGGATGCTTACCGGGCCAACGGCGGTTACCGGGCGCTTGCCGAAGCGATTGAGATGGGGCCGGCCGCGGTGTGTGCGGAGGTGGCTGACTCGGGCCTCTCAGGTCGCGGCGGAGCGGCGTTCCCGACCGGCGTCAAATGGCGGGCTGTGGCCGCTGAGCAGGGGCGCCCCAAACATGTCGTGGCCAACTGCGATGAGTCCGAGCCGGGCACGTTCAAGGACCGGATCGTGATGGAGCAGGACCCCTTCGCGGTGGTCGAGTCGCTCACGCTCGCGGGTTTCGCGACCGGCGCCGAGAACGGCTGGATCTATATTCGCGGCGAGTATCCGTTGGCCACAGCGAGGCTTGAGAATGCCGTGGGCCAGGCTCGTGAGGCGGGTCTGCTGGGCGCTGACGCGGCTGGATCGGGGCATCGTTTCGACATCGAGATCCGCCGGGGCGCCGGTGCGTACATCTGCGGCGAGGAGACTGCCCTGTTCGCTTCACTTGAGGGGTTCAGGGGCGAGCCGCGCAGCAAACCGCCGTTCCCCACCACACATGGACTGTTCAGAGAGCCAACCGCGGTCAACAACCCCGAGACGCTGATCAACACCCTCGACATCGTGCTCCACGGCGCGCAGGACTATCGCAGCAGGGGGACGGAGCGATCACCGGGAACGAAGCTGCTGTGTGTGAGCGGAAGGGTGTCCGAACCTGGTCTCTACGAGGTGCCCTTCGGCACGACGCTCGGTCAGGTGCTGGATCTCGCAGGCCCTCTCACTGGAAGCGGTGCGCTGGCTGCGGTGCTGATGGGCGGCGCGGCCGGGTCGTTCGTCGGACCGGACGCTCTCGACATGCCCCTCACGCTGGAGGACACGCGTGAACGCGGCACCACGCTGGGTTCGGGCGTGGTGATGGCATTCACCGATGAGATCGACATGACCGATGTGCTAGTGCGCATCGCGGAGTTCTTCAGGAACGAGTCGTGCGGTCAGTGTGTGCCCTGCCGTGTCGGCACTGTCCGCCAACATGAGACGATGGTGCAGATTCAAGCGAAGGGCTCTTTGTCGCCACAGCGCCGCAGTCTCGTCGGCGACATCGCCGAGGTGATGGTGGACGCCTCCATTTGCGGACTCGGCCACACTGCGGCGTCTGCTGTCAATTCCGCTATGGACCTCGGCCTGTTGTCGGCCACGAACGGGGATAGCCCGCGATGACCGTTGCTCCTGATGCGGCTGTTGCTGAGGTCACCGTGACCCTCACGATCAACGGCCGGGCCGTCTCGGTGCCCGAGGGCACATCGATACACAAGGCTTGTGAGTCGGCCGGTATCGAGACGCCGACCCTGTGCTGGGCCGAGAACCTCACCCCGGTCAACGTCTGCCGGGTGTGCGTGGTCGAGGTGGAGGGCTCACGAGCGCTCGTTCCTTCGTGCGCTCGCGCCGCGGAGGACGAGATGGTCGTGCAGACCGACTCCCCTCGGGTTCGCCACAGCCGCAAGATGGTGCTCGAGTTCCTCGGTTCGAGCGTCGACTTGAGCCAGGCGACCGAGTTGGCTGCGTGGATGCGCCACTACGGGGCGGACCCGGACCGCTACGACCAGCCCGACCTGCCGGCCGAGCGGATCAGCGAGGAGCCCAAGATCCAGGACGACCTCTACATCCGCGACTACGACAAGTGCGTGCTGTGCTACAAGTGCGTCGAGGCTTGCGGCGACGACGCGCAGCACACCTATGCCATCGCGGTCAGCGGACGTGGTTTCGACGCGCGGATCTCCACGGAGTTCGACACAGTGCTGCCAGATTCAGCGTGTGTCTACTGCGGCAACTGCATCGGCGTCTGCCCGACCGGGGCGATCCAGTTCAAGACCGAGTTCGACATGCGGGCAGCGGAGGTGTGGCGTCCTGACGAACAGGAGGTCACGACGACGGTCTGCTCGTTCTGCGGTGTCGGCTGCAACCTCGAGTTGCACACGCAGGACGACAGGATCGTGAAGGTCACTTCGCCGGCGGATCACTCCGTCACTCACGGCCACCTCTGCATCAAAGGCCGTTTCGGTTGGCAGTACGTGCAACCGCCCACCCGAAAATAGCGCCCCGGAGTCCTACTCGAGTGAGACCTCTAGGTCGTCGCTCAACCCGTGAGGTGTCGCTCAGCGTCGCTAGTCGAGGACCTCTCTTTGATCATCGGATTCATCTCTCTTCGAGGAACCCGGACGCGCTTGAAGACGAGACTCGCCGCGAACAAACATACCTCGGCAGGTGAATGCTGTGGCAAGCAGAGCAATTACGGCAAACCAACGAGACAGGCCAAACGCCAAAGGGGCACCGAAGCCGACCAAGAAACACGGATACCACAAAAAATAGTGTTCGCGTTCGTGACTAGCGGTGATCCAACGAAACAATCTTGTCGGCCCGTTGATCATGAACCTAACCGGTGAGATAGTCACAAACCTCGCGAAGATCATAAAGACCGCTCAGACCCATTGGCGAGGGGGTACACAGCCGCGGCCACGAGGCTGAGAGCGGCCACTCCAGCCCAGTGGCTGAGGTTGCCGAAGCTGCTCTGCTCGACAATCACACCTGAGGCAAGCCCAGCCGCAGCTCCCGAGGCGACCATCGTGAAATCGGCTGCACCCTGCACGTTCGCCCGCTCGTGGGCGGGGAATGCCCCAGTGAGCAGGGAACTCCCGGAGATCATCGCGAACGACCATCCCAGTCCGATCAGGAACAGCCCGACGAACACGCCGAGGCTGTCTGCGGGGTCCGTGTGCGATGCCAGTTCGCCTCCGACGAAGAGGATTGCACCGGCAGCGGCCACCATGGCCTCGGTGGGCAGCCGGTCTACGAACCAGCCGACGACTGGAGCGAAGAAGAACATGCCGACGATGTGGAGGCTGATGACCAGCCCGATGATTTGGGTCTCGTGGTCGCCGTCGTCCATGTGCAGCGGTGTAACGGTCATGATCGCGACCATCACCGCTTGGCCCACAGCCATGGCGCCGACTGCCATCACCGCCCTCTGATGGCGTGCGATGGCGCTGAAGCTGTCGAGAAGCCTTGGTTTCGCGGTCGTATCGTGCCCTTCGCTGCGCGCTGGCGCGACCGCCGCCGACGCGGACAGGCTTGTCGCCAAGGTCAGGGGATCCGGCCGGAGTTTGATCTGGACGACAAGCCCAGCGACGGCGAACACCAACGCGCCCATGAGGTACGGGCCCGACAGGCGGGGCAGGTCGAGCTGTTCCGCGAGCCAGCCGGTCGGCCCGAGAGCGACCGTTGGGCCGAGCACCGAGCCGATCGACGATGCCCATACCAACAGCCCGATCGTGCGTGCCCGACGATCAGGCGGGGCCAGATCCGCTGCGGCGTAGCGGGCCGCCAGGTTTGTGCCGTTGCCGACGCCGATCGCAAAGGCGCCGCCCACCAGCAGCGGATAAATGTCGGCGAGCACCGAGACGAAAGCGACAAGTGAGCCGATCCCGGCGATGGTCCAGCCGGTCCGCAGGCCGGGCCGCCGTCCCTTGGCGGCCATGCGGCGAGCCAGCGGGACGGCTGCCATGGCGCCGCCGATGCTGATCGTGGTGGCGGCCAGTGTCGCTAGGCCGTCGTTGCCGGTGATGTCCTCGGCAGCCAGGCTGGTCGCCGAGAAGCCTCCGGCCATCCCCATTCCCGCGGGTCCCACCGACAACATCAGCACGACCAGGGTCCGGCGCTGGATTGCCTCGGTGTCTGTAGTGGTTCCGGTCACCGAGATCACCCTAACGGTTGCGAAGAACAGCCGAAGATCACAGGCAGTTCGGGGCTAGTGGAGAGGTTGGAACTAGTAGTGTGACGGGTCACATGAGCACAGAGTCGCCGCCTCGTCGCCGGGGTCGCCGTGAGCGTCCCTCCGGTCCCGTAGCACCGCCCCAGCCTGATTGGAGACTGCATCGGCGACCGTTCGCGCCGACCGCCGTTGTCTCCGACGATGAACTCGAGTCGATCCATGACTCTTCGCTGCTCGTTCTGCGAGATGTCGGCATGGACTTCCTCCATCCGAAAGCCACCGAGATGCTCGCGGCGGCAGGCGCCGACGTCGACGGCGAGCGGGTTCGCTTCGATCCGGCGATGGTTACTGAATTGATCAGCACCGCGCCCGCTGAGTTTGTGATGCATGCGCCCAACCCTGATCGCGACCTGCTGATCGGGGGCGACAGCGTGGTGTTCGGCTCGGTGGCGAGCGCGCCCAACGCGGCTGACCGCAAAGGAGGTCGCCGCACCGGGAACCGCGCCGATTTCCGCAATCTCGTCCGGCTGGCGCAGTGCCTCAACTCGGTTCAAACCCACGGCGGCTATCCGGTCGAGCCGATCGACATTCACCCCTCGATTCGCCACCTGGAAGCGTTCCGGGACCTTTTGACGCTGTCGGACAAGGTTGTGGACGCCTACTCGCTCGGTGCGCAACGCAACATCGACTGCCTGGAGATGGTGCGGATCGTGCGTGGCGTCAGTGACACCGAACTCGACGAGCAGCCGTCGATCCACTCAGTGATAAATGTGAGTTCGCCGCTGCGTCTCGACAGACCGATGATCGAGGGCATTCTGGAGTTCTCGTCGCGCAATCAGGTGATCGTGCTCACACCGTTCACGCTTGCGGGTGCGATGGCGCCCGTCACTGTGGCGGGTGCGGTCGTGCAGCAGAACGCAGAGGCGTTGGCGGGAGTCGCTCTCACCCAATTGGTCCGGCCCGGCGCGCCGGTCATCTACGGCGGGTTCACCTCCAATGTCGATATGCAGTCGGGTTCCCCCGCTTTCGGCACCCCCGAATACATGCAGTCGGCGCTGCTCGGAGGACAACTGGCGCGCCGCTACGGCCTCCCGTACCGCTCGTCCAACGTGTGTGCTGCGAATGCAGTCGATGCCCAGGCCGGTTATGAGTCGGTGTTCTCGCTGTGGGGTGCAGTCATGGGCGGCGCCAACCTGGTGTTCCACGGCGCGGGTTGGATGGAGGGCGGGCTTCACGCCGGCTTCGAGAAGATGGTCATCGACAACGACCTGTTGCAGAGCGTGGCCGCCTTCCTGCAGCCGCTGGTTGTCGACACTGCGTCCATGGCCCTCGAGGCGATAGCCGACGTCGGACCCGGCGGCCATTTCTTCGGCGCACAGCACACCCAGGACCGCTATCGGAGCGCCTTCTTCAAACCAGCGGTGTCGGACTGGCGCAACTACGAGTCATGGGCCGAGGCCGGGTCGCCCACCGCGTTGGATCACGCCGAACGCCTGGTCGAGGCCCATCTTGAGGCGTATCAGCCCCCTCATCTGGATGAGACTGTGCGAGAGGAACTGCATGCTTACGTCGATCGGCGCGTCGCCGAGGGCGGGGTTGAGACGGACTACTAGCAACGGACTATCAATAAAGGACTGCCAGTTGAGGATCGAACAGAAGCGCCACGTATCGGAGGACGCGGGTGTTGAGCGTTGGGTTGACGAGTCGGTTTGGGGGGGCACGAGGGCCTCCTTGACCGCAGCGACCGGACTGCCGCCTCAGATGTACACCGACGAGGGCTTCTTCTCTGTGGAGCACAGCCGGGTGTTTGAACGAGCGTGGGTGGCGGTCGGCAACGCGGCCGAAGTGGCCGAGGCCGGTCGCTTGCTGGTGCGCCAAGTCGGCAGTCGGTCGATCCTCATCACCCGTGACCAGCAGGGTGTGCTGCGCGGCTTCGTGAACTCGTGCCGCCACCGCGGAACCGAGTTGGCCGCGAGCGACTGCGACGTCGGCAGGACGATCCGCTGTCCCTATCACCGTTGGGGCTACGGACTCGACGGGTCCCTGCAGTCGACGCCCTTCTTCGAGGAGATTCCACGCGCTGGTTTCAGTCGGGAGGACTTCGGGCTCGTTGAGGTCCGAGTCGACACTTGGGGCTTGCTGCTGTTCGCCTGTGTCGACCCGGCGACCCCTCCGTTGCGCCAGTGGCTCGGCGATCTCCCCCAGCGGATGGGCGGGTATGGCTTCGACCGGTGGAGAGTGCAGTCGGAGATGACCTTCGAGGTCCGGGCGAACTGGAAGCTGATCTCGGAGAACTTTCAGGAGTACTACCACCTGAGTTGGGTCCACCCGGAGCTGGCGAAGGTCTCCAGAGTCAAGGACCACTACCGCTATCAGGGACCGGGGATGTACTGCGGCCAGACCACCACCCCCGTCTCGGGCGATGACCGCGACGACTGGCTGGTGCTGCCGTCCGCAGCGGGGCTCAACCAGTCTGACTCTGTCAGCGGGCGCTTCGTTGCGGTGTTCCCCAATGTGATGTTGTCGGTGCTGCCCAACCATGTGTTCCTGATCCGGCTCGAACCAGTCACTGCCGGGTTGACCCGAGAGCGGTGTGCGTTCCTGCTACCGCCTTCGACGCCCGACGTGTCGGACGAAGACATGTCCCAAACTCGCAGTTTCTGGGTTGACGTCAACGACGAGGACATCGACATCGTCGAACGGGGGCAACGCGGGGTCGCCGCGGGCGCTGTCGCACCCGGGCCGCTCGCCCCGCGGTTTGAAGAACCACTGCATCGTTTTCACAACATGCTCGCCGACACCATGACCGCCGACTGCTCCGCAGATATCGCGATCCCCTGCGGCGACGACGACAGTGAAGCCTCCCGCCTGGGCAGCGGCGTGAATCCCCATCCGCCCGAGTTCGGTTAGCGGCGAGAGACAGGCGACGAAGCAGATGAAGACCGATGCGCGAGTCGTGGTGGTTGGCGGCGGGGTGGTCGGCGCCTCGGTGCTGTACCACCTCGCCAAAGCGGGATGGACCGACGTGGTGCTGGTGGAGCGGACCGAGCTGACTGCGGGGTCGACTTGGCACTCCGCGGGTGGGATGCACACGCTCAACGGCGATCCGAACGTGGCTCGACTGCAGCGCTACACGATCGATCTGTACGCCGAAATCGAGGAGGTCTCGGGCCAGGACTGCGGCATTCACCTGACCGGAGGGTTGATGCTCGCCGATACGGAGCAACGCTGGGATTGGTTGGGAATGGCCCATGCCCGCGGACGCTATCTGGGTCTGGAGACAGAGCTGCTCTCGGCTGCCGAAGCGAAACGACTCATGCCTCTGCTCGACGAGAAGTACTTCGTCGGGGCCATGTACGACCCTCATGAAGGCCATGTCGACCCGGCGGGAGTCACCCATGCCTATGCAAAGGCGGCACGCCTGAAGGGAGCTGAGGTGTACCGCAACACCTGGGTTCGTGAGATCACCCGTGTCGGCGGCGGAGGCTGGGACGTCCACACCTACGACACCGCCTCGGGCGATGAGAAGGGGGTGATCCGTTGTGAACATGTGGTCAATGCCGGGGGGCTGTGGGCACGCGAGGTGGGACGCATGGTCGGGCTTGATCTGCCGGTGCTGGCCATGGAGCATCAATACCTTCTCACTGAGGACATTGAAGAGATCGCCGAACACAACAGCGAACACGGCGAACTGATGCACTGCATTGACTTCGGGGGTGAGATCTATCTGCGCCAGGAGGGTGGCGGGCTTCTTCTGGGAACCTACGAGCGAAGCGGTGAGTCCTGGTCGCCACGTCAGACTCCGTGGGACTTCGGCATGCGCCTGTTGCCGCCCGACCTCGAGCGCATCGCTGATTCTCTCGAAATCGGTTTCCGACACTTCCCGGCCATCCGTGAGGCCGGCATCAAGCAGGTGGTCAACGGTCCTTTCACCTTCGCCCCCGACGGCAACCCGCTGCTGGGTCCGGTTCTTGGTTTGCGCGGTTACTGGTCGGCGTGCGCGGTCATGGCCGGACTGTCCCAAGGGGGCGGTGTCGGTGTCGCCTTGGCCAACTGGATCACTGAGGGCGATCCCGGTTTCGACGTTTGGGGGATGGACATCGCGCGCTTCGGCGACTTCGCGGCGCCTGGGTACACCCGCGTCAAGGTCGCTGAGAACTACAGCCGACGTTTCCGGATCAGGTTCCCCAACGAGTTCCTCCCGGCCGCGCGCGCTGTCCAGACATCGCCGATCTTCGACCTGTTGCGTGCGCGGAACGCGGTGTTCGGAGACGGTTTCGGCCTGGAGGCGCCTCTCTGGTTCGCCCGGCCAGGCGCTGAGCCAGTCGAGGAAGTCACCTTCGGGCGGTCAAACGCTTGGGATCAGGTTCGGGCCGAGACCCTGGCGGTAAGGGCTGGCGTCGGGATCAGTGAGACGACCGGTTTCTGCAAGTTCATGGTCACCGGCCCTGACGCCCGTGCCTGGTTGGATCGACTGTTGGCCTCGCGGGTGCCCAACCCGGGCCGGATGGCTCTGGCGCCCATGACCAACGGGAAGGGCAATCTGATCGGTGATCTCACGGTGGCCTGTCTCGGTCCGGCGCCGGGGCGCGCGGAGGGCCCCGAAGCCACGATCGTCGGTGGTACGACCGGCAACATACGAGGCGAAGAGCGGTTTGTGATTTTCGGATCGGGTGTAGCGGAGCGTTACTACGAACGCTGGTTCCACCAGCAGACGCCTGTCGACGGTGGCGTTTCGATCGACGCTCTGGGCGCAGAGATGTGCGGCTTGTCGATCGCGGGCCCGAACTCCAGGGCGTTGCTCGAAAAGTTGACAGACGCCGACGTGTCCGCTCACGGGATGCGGTTCATGGCCTTCACCGAGCTGGAGATCGGCCTGGCCCCGGTGTGGTGCGGCCGTGTTTCCTACACCGGTGACCTGGGCTACGAGTTCTGGATGCCGGCGCGTTACCAGCGCTACGTGTATCAACAACTGCTCAGCGCGGGGGAGGAGTTCGGCTTGCGTCATTTCGGGCTCCACGCGCTCAACTCGCTGCGTTTGGAGAAGGGCTTCGGGTCTTGGGCTCGGGAGTACCGTCCGATTTATGATCCCTTCGAGGCTGCGCTCGGTCGTTTCGTGCGACTTGAGAAGGATTTCATCGGTCGAGACGCTCTGGCCGAGAAGTACGCATCGGCCGGCCCTGGCCAGAAGTTGGCCCAGAAATTGGCGTTGTGTACTTGGAGCGTTGAGTCCGAACCCGGCCGAGCCGGTGCCGACGCGATCGGTGACGAACCGATCGCTTACGAAGGCGATGTGGTCGGCTGGGTGACCTCAGGAGGCTATGCACACCACTCCGAGACCTCGGTGGCCTTGGGCTACGTGCCCGCCGAGCTCAGTGGGGCTGCGGGCGCCTTCGAGATTGAGATACTGGGCCGACAACGCGAAGCGAAGCTCATCGAAGGATGCTTATGGGATCAACAGGGCGAAAGGATGCGTTCTTGACCAACAGCTTCGAGTCGCTTCCAGCCCGTCATTTCCCGAGAATCGCGGCCCACTCGCAGGTTCCGACCTGGCTGATGGAGCACACCGAGCGGAACCGCCATAAACTGGGGCCTCATTCGTCGGTGGTCGAGGAGTGGACCCGAGCGGGACTGGCGCTTCCGGATATGGCAGCGGTTCGCAGCTATCGCCTGGAACGGGTACGGGAACAGTTGCAGACCCACGACATCGACGGTTTGGTGTTGCACGATCCTCTCAACGTCAGGTACGCCACCGACACCACCAACATGCCGATCTGGACCATGCACAATGCGGTCCGCTACGTGTGGGTGCCGGCCGAGGGCGATGTCGTCCTGTTCGAGTTCTCCCACGGCGAGTTCCTCTCGGCGCATTCCGAGGCTGTCGATGAGATTCGGCCTGCGGTTTCGCTGCTGCCGTTCTACACGGGTTACCGCATCGCGGAGGCGGCCGACCGCTTTGCAGACGAGATCATCGAGTTGCTGCGAAGAGACCAGAGGACCGGCGATATGCGGCTCGGGGTCGACGTCATCGGCTTGGAGGGTCTGCGTGCGCTTGAGGCCCGTGGGGCGACTGTGCTGTCGGCTCATCAATTGATGGAGAATGCGCGCCTCGTGAAGTCCGGCGATGAGATCGACGCGATGCGCTGTGCAGTCGAGTCCTGTCAACGGTCGATCGACGATATGCGCTCGCTGTTCGCTCCTGGCGTCACCGAACTGGAGCTCTGGGCCGAGCTTCAGAAGGCCAACTTCCTGCGGCACGGAGAATGGGTCGAGACCAGGCTTTTAGCCTCGGGCGCCCGAACCAACCCGTGGTATCAGGAGGCGGGCATCAAGGAGGTTGAAGCCGGCGAGTTGATGGCTTTCGACACTGACATGGTCGGCGCCTACGGGATGTGCGTGGACATGTCTCGCACCTGGCTGTGCGACGGGGGTCGCCCCAGCGCCGCCCAGGCCGATGTGTACAGCCGGGCGCGGGACATGATCGAGTCGAACCGGCCGTTGTTTGCGGCCGGCAGCACCTATCGCGAGATAACGGAGCAGCTCTCGTATCCCGATGTGGAGGAGTTCAACGGTTACACGGTTTTGGCCCATGGGACCGGCTTGTGCGACGAATACCCGTCGCTGTTCACCCGTGAACAGTGGGATGCCGTGGGCTTCGACGGGGTGGTCGAGGTGGGCAACGTGTTCAGCGTCGAGTCTTTCGTCGGGCGCCGCAGCGGTGGTGAGGGAGTGAAGCTGGAGGACATGGTCGTGGTCACCGAATCCGGCCCTGAGCTGCTCACCGACTACCCGCTTGATCTTGGCTAGCAGTCTTTCGAGTCAGGCGCCCGCGGCTTCTGGGCCGCTGTCAGCTTCTGGTTTGGCCCAGCTGCCCAGTCCGAGATGGCCTTCGATACCGGCGAGTCGTTCGCGAACGTCTGCGAGGCTGTCGCGTATCTTGATCACCAGTCCCTTGAGTTCGTTATGGTCCTTCTTCAACTCTTTGTGGTCGCGCTTGGCGGCATCACGGGTTTCCCGATTGGAGCGAATGATCAGTTCAGTGAGTTTCTTGGTGGTCTCTGCGTTGGTGCTGTGAATCAGGTCGCGGATCTCGAGGTTGGTGCTGTGAATCAGGTCGCGGATCTCGAGGTTGGTGCTGTGAATCAGGTTGCGGGTCTCTTGTACGTCTTTGTGGTGGATTCGGTGCGAGTAGAGCATGAACCCCAGCATGGGTCCGAGGATCGCGGCGATGATCGGGATTGCGTCGACGAAGTTGGTTCCGTCCATGAGAGGGACCTTAGTCACTGCCACGCAATGAAGCAACACCAATTATCAGAAAATATCTCAAAAATGGGTAAACCGGCTCCAGAACACTTTGGCCATGGTGACCGAATACGGCCACGGGCTGCTCGCCGACTCCCGTCGGTCAACATCCAGTTGACCGACGAGGCATTGGGGTCCCATAATCTCCGGTGTTGATAGAACTCGCCGCGACTGAACAGCTTGAAGACCATCTGAGGTTCCCCCCTTTTTGTGGAGACATGCTCTATAAGGAGGAGCTATGTCCAGACCACGAAGAAATTTTGATCGGGAGTTCCGTGATGGGGCTGTGCGGATCGTCGAAGAGACCGGCAAGCCGGTGGCTCATGTGGCCCGGGATCTCGGCGTGAACGAGGGCACGCTCGGGAACTGGGTGCGAAGGGATCGCGTCGAGCAGGCCGGTGGGCTGGGCTCTGATGAGCGGGCCGAGCTTGTGCGGTTGCGCAAGGAGAACGCGACTTTGCGGATGGAGCGTGATGTGCTCAAACGATCCGCAATCGTTCAGGTGAGCGGGGCGACGCGGTGACAGCCGAGACAGCCGGGTTCATCGCT
>JAPOYA010000047.1 GCA_026706815.1 Acidimicrobiaceae bacterium
GGGCATGGCCCTCTACGAGGCTGCCATGGCGGTTGGAGCGGACGGCCCGTTCCTCTTTGATGCTGCTGTTGCAGAACACAGAGGATTCAACTGTGCCGTTGTACCTCTAGGGATGTCGACCCACACCCCGACACACCATAGAAATCGCATCGGGGTGTGGGGTTCGACTCTTGCGTCTGGACCCTCGTAGGGGAACCACGGGCCTTTGGTGTTCATCTACCCGCAAGCAGCTCGCGTGGCTTCAGTCGCGACGATCAGATCAACGCGGGCAGCCATCTGTTGAGCTTCTGTGTCCGGGTGTTCGTGTACTCGGTGTTCTCGTGCGCTGCGAGGTGAGCGTCAAGCGACGCCGACCACGCGGCCTCTGCCCTTGACCGGACCCCCTTTTTTGGTTCGTTTGTTGTGAGGGTTTTGGTTGGTTGTTGTTCGCCCATTGGTCTGCGTGTTCGGTTGGGGTGAGCATGCCGAGCGCGGAGTGGGGGCGGTAGGTGTTGTAGTCGTTTCTCCAGTCGTTGACAAGTACTTGGGCTTCCAGCAGGCTGTCGAACTGCTCGATGGACAGCAGCTCGTCGCGCATGCGGGAGCCGTAGGACTCGACCCAGGGGTTCTGCCAGGGCGATCCGGGCTCGATATAGCTGGTCTTGGCGCCGGTGAGAGCACACCAGTAGCGCAGCGCGTACGCGGTGAGCTCGGGGCCGTTGTCGCAGCGGATGTTGTCGGGGGAGCGGCCCCTGGCCGAGGCGGCCTTGTCCAAGCACGTCACCGCGGCGTCCGCGTCTATCGAATAATCGACGACGTCGGCGAGGGACTCGCGGGTGAACTCGTCGATCACGTGCAGGATCTTGAACTCGCGGCCCGAAGCGGTCACGTCGAACTGGAAGTCCAGCGCCCACACATGGCCCGGGTGCACAGCACGCAGGCCGGCGGGCGTGTCGGAGCCGCCCGCGCGTCGTCTTTTGCGTTTCTTGGGCGGCACCCGAAGGCCCTCTGAGCGCCAGATGCGCTGGACTTTCTTGGGGTTCGCCCTCCAACCCCGGCGCACCAGCACCGCATGGGCCCGCCGATACCCCCACCGGGGGTGGCCGTCGGCGAAGTTCCTCAACTCGGCCCGCAAGTCCCAGTCCGAGTCGGCCTCCGCCGGCTCATAGCGCTGTGCGCAGCGGTGCCGGCCGACGATCTCACAAGCCCGCCGCTGCGACACCCCCAGCCGATCCTGGAGCATCTCCACGGCTCTGCGCCGCTGCGGCGGGCCTACCATTTTGTTCGGCCGATCTCCCCCAAAGCGTCGATCTCCAACTCCTTGTCGGCCACGATCCGCTTCAAACGGGCGTTCTCGACCTCCAAGACCTTGAGCCGCTTCACATCATCAGCCTTCATCCCGCCGCACTGGTTGCGCCACCGATGAAACGTCTGCTCGGACACCTCCAGACACCGCGCCACATCCCCAACACCGGCACCCTCACCCAACATCCGATCAGCCTCCCTGAGCTTGCGCACAACCTGCTCAGGCGTATGCCTTCGCCCAGCCATATCAGTGATCCTCCCCCTCCAGCAAAACCGGACAACGAACTCTCACAACAGATGAACCAAACACAGGGGGTCAGGCCACCCTCGCCTGCGCGGTAGCGGCGTTGCGGCACTCACTCGCGTCGATTCCCTCGCTGACCACGCAGCCGGCCAACAGAATTAGCGCTGCAACGCACGCTGAGAGCCTGTCACGCACCAGTCGAGACGGGTTCGCTTGGTGCGGCCTGCTCGGTTCGCCAGCGACGCTTTGCTCGAAGATGCAGCACGACAACAACAGCCAGAACGGCGAGGCTCACCCAGAGAATCAGATGCTGGATGACGGGCGAAACAATCGGAATCACCACAACGAGCGCCGCGCACCACGCGGTGTAGAAAAGATGTTCCCGCACGGGGCGCGCCAAGACCTCGCCAAGGGTGTTAAAGAACTTCGGTTCATTGTCGTTGGTCATTAGTCATAAGGTCCCGGGACAAGGTACACAACCGTATCATTCGTCTCGCAGTGTTGCTGAATTTCGATCTCACCTGCGGCAACACCCGAAGCAGCGGCAGCAGCTCTTGCGGCCCGAGCGGTAGGGAAGTAACCGAGGGCGAAGCCTCCGGCCCTAACGAACCATCTGCAGACCGTTTCGGAAACGTGGTAATGCGGGTTGGGCACTGTGGGGCGTCTCCACTCCGTATGGCATACCTCTTCTTGGTCCCATCGCCAACCGTAGACGGGCCATGGCCCAATCTCCCATCGAGGCTCGGGCTCAACGTTGGGGAAGTAGCGCCATGTTTCCCAGTCAACGATCTTGTAGACATAATTCCATTGGAGCGTGCAAACACGCTCTGGGATGAGAGGGGCATTCAGCGTCACTGTCAGAGGGTGCGCGCTAACTTTTTTGGCATTCAGGCTAAAAAGCTCTGGAATCCCAGCAGTTGGTGCCAGCGCCAACGAAGTGGCGATGACCACCGCTGCGAGCGGAACGGCCAAGATCTTCCGGAACAAGGAGTCCGTTTCAACACACCTTGAAGCGTATGCGCTCCTTGTCTGTCGCGGCTGTCTAGCCGCCGGGGCGCTCGGTTGTTCTCCGGCGGGATATCTGCCGGATCAGGCCCTCCTGCACGACGTTGGCGATCAGACGACCGTCGTGGGTGAATACTCTCCCGACGGCGAGTCCCCTCGCCCCAGTCGAGGCGGGTGTGTACTGGTCGTACAGCAGCCATTCGTCTGCTCGGAACTCTCCGTGGAACCACATGGCGTGGTCGAGGCTCGCCAGTTGAATATCGCCTACTTCGGAATTGGTTCCATGAGGAAGCAGGGTCGTGTCGAGCAGGGTCATGTCGGACGCGTAAGTCAACAGACAGGTATGGAGCACCTGATCGTCGGGCAGGCTCCCATCAGCTCGAAACCACACCTGCTGCACCGGCGGAAGGGGCTCTGTGCGATGGAACGGGCTGGCGGTGACGTAACGAATGTCGACAGGACGGCCGATACCGGCGAACGGGTCCGGTATGCCCTGAGCCCGATAACGCTCCGCTCGTGTGGGCAGAGAATCAGCGGGCACCACGTCGGGCATTGAGTCGGCGAACTCCAGGCCGGGCTCGACGATCTGAAACGAAGCCTGCAAATTGAAGATGGCTCGACCGTGCTGAATGGCGACGACCCGTCGAGTGGTGAAGCTCCTGCCGTCACGGATCCGGTCGACTTCGTACAGCACAGGCACGGTCGGGTCACCGGGGCGCAGAAAATATGCGTGAAGCGAATGCACGAAGCGATCAGGCTCGACCGTGCGAGCCGCCGCGACCAGCGCCTGCCCGGCGACCTGACCGCCGAAGATTCGCTGGCGGTTCTCGTCCGGCGACACGCCCCGAAAGACATTGACCTCGATTACCTCAAGATCAAGAAGCGCCACCAGTGCATCAACGTCATCCTGCATGTCCCTATCTTGCCTGTACACAAAAGCGGAATGACCAATATCAAGCACATCGCCCCGATTGCGCTCAGCGAGCATATTGTGTTGTTCGCTGCTGAGCAGATCGACAGTTTGGCTGACAACACCCGGCTCAGCTATATGACAGCACTCGCACGTCTCGCTCGGCATGGCGTCGTTGCATCCGCTGACCTCGTCGACGACACACTGTCGCGGGCAATTCGTTCTATGCATAAGGACGGGTATTCCGCAGGGACCGTCTACGTCACCATTGCAGCCGCACGTTGGGTTGCCCGTGTGCTTGACCGAGCGGATCCGTTCGGACCGCTCTCGCGAGCATCGCGACGTATTGCTGCTCGCCAAGCTCCGCCGCAGAAACGAGCAGTACCTCTGGTTTGGGAAGAAGCTGATCTTGCTGTGCAGATAGCAGCCGCTGATGGCACTCGTGCGGGCTCTCGGGATGCTGCGCTTATTGCTGTGATGAGTGACGGGTTGCTCCGGGGCTCTGAGACAGCAGCATTGTTGTGGTCCGATCTTGAGATGGACCTAGACGGGTCTGCGACTGTTTTGGTGCGACGTTCGAAGACCGATCAAGAAGGCCATGGTTCACGTCAATATCTCGGCGCTTCGACAGTTGCACTAATTGTTTTGTGGGCGCGGGCGTGTGGCTTTGACGAACCACCGGACGGCGAAGTGCCGATTTTCTGCCGGGTGCGCCGTGGAGACCATATTGAATTGTGTACCGCGTTGAGCGCGGCGGCGGTGAGCCGGATCGTTTCCCGTCGTGCCGCGGCCGCTGGTGTTTTGGGAGCTACAAGCCGCAGTCTTCGAGTGGGTTCCGCGATGTCACTGGCACGTGCCGGGGCGTCGCTGGTAGATCTTCAGCAAGTGGGCCGGTGGAAGTCACCACAGATGCCCGCCGTCTATATTCGCGGGGAACTTGCGCGTCGAGGAGCCGTTGCTCGCTATCGCTACGGCGCAGGATGATAAAAGACATGCGTCCCGCCTCGAGCGTCGAAATTGGTTTGCCCCGATTACTTGACCTGTAGATCGGTGCATGCTATGGTTCAACCGTTGATAACTGACGTAATCAGCGGTCATTGCTGATTCGGGTTCTGGTGCACTGCAACAGCTTTTTTGTCGCGTTTGGTTTGCGCTGTGAGATACGCTTCGGCTATTGTTGGATCTGTCCAGAAGAGGAGGCTTGCAAACCATGGAATCAACGGAATCCACCGATCAAGGAGTGTCACAGCGGGGCGGCTTGTCAAGAGAAGACATGAAATATACTATCAGCCGGTTGTTCAGTGAGGCTAGTCACAGGGTGATCTCTGCGCTTGTGTTCCTTATGACTGTCGTGTACCTGATGATTGACATTTCGCTAAGCAGAATAGGTGTGGCCGCCGTCGCCATGATCTATCCGATATTCGTATATGGGCCGATGGTGAGTCGTAGGTTCGAGATGTTTCTTCACCCGAAACAATAGAATCAGAAGATCAGCGAATTCGTCCAGTCACTCGGTCCCGGCCCGGAGTCATGAAACTGCACTGGGTAAGGGCCAATACGCAGGTTCGACCGATAGCCAAGTCAACGTTAGAGCCGAATGACTTGTGACCGGAACTCATGCACCTTTGCTAACAACGACTAGACATGTGTGAATTGTTGGTGGGTCTCGGCGGAGTCGGCGTGTTGGGCGTCGGTCGCGAAGCAGGTGTGAAGTGTTGGGTTGCAGGTCCGATGCCGGGCACCGCGGCCGTTGTGCGCGGAGCGCGGCTGGTCATTGTGGTCTGAAGGCGACCGGGTTGTGGTGCTGGTGGATCTGTGCGTGTTCGGCCGGCCGGTGGGGCTGGTGTGGCGCAAAGGTCGATGGAGATGCCCCAACGGTGGCTGCGGCGTGGGTTCGGCGACCGGGCAGGACCATCAGATCGCTGCGCCGAGGGCGTTGCTGGCGACGCGGGCCGCGAGGCGGGCGGCGCAGCAGGTTGGTCGGGGTCGTGCGGTCAGTTATGTCGGCAAATCCAACTGGAACCTGCTCAACACCCTCACTCCCCCTGAAATCCGAAGCTCCCCATTACGGTGCCTCGGCCGCGGTGTCTTCTCTTCGTTGGGACTTTCTGGGCCCGTAGTGGTGTGGACAGATTTCGCGTTACTGGCAGGCTCGACGTGTTGCTTCGGTCGCAACGATCAGAGCAACGCGGCTCACAAAAGTCTGTTCCTCCACGGCTGAGTGCTCCTGACCGGTCTCGTGCGCTGCTGCATGCGCTTCAAGCGATGAACTCCAAGCGAGTTCTGCTTCCGCTTGTTTGGTAGCGGTTGCTTGACAACTAGCAGTGTTCCCTTCCCTTCCGCAAGCAGCGGAGAACAATAACACGAGAACTGTTAGCGCAATCCACCTCATTGCTGACATCCAGATAATTGGAAACCGTCGTTATGGTGACAGTTCATAAGATGGCCGGTTCCATAGAATATCGCCAAGGCCAACGCTCTCAATGGGTAACCCATGTGGTTATATCCACACAGACTGTGCGAACGGACTCGGCAACTGCAATTGCAACTATAGGGGCTAGAGGTATGCCGAATACGGTGCCCGCCGTATTCACACCCGCCCATACGCCAGTGCCACCGCCGACTACGGTGCAAACAGTGTTCGTTACCCAGTGGCCGTGAGAGATACCGCACACGTTTGTCCACACGGGACCGTATACGGGGACGCTTTGGATGTAGGGACCGTGGTGATTGTGCCGTTGTACCTCTTCGTAGTGGGTGATCCCGCGGATGTAGCGGTACTCACATTTGTTGTGAGCGTCCGCGGGTTCCGGGTCCGCGACAGAATCCGTGACGAACACAGCGGCCGCAACCGCAAGTACAACGCAGCACGTGAGCAGGGTGTTCTTCATTGATGTTCTCCTTCGATTACGTCAGTAATCGAAGGAGTCCGTGCGAGGGGGATGCGGGTATCCTGCAAG
>JAPOYA010000034.1 GCA_026706815.1 Acidimicrobiaceae bacterium
CGCCTCGAAATCAGGGTCATTGGAGACCTTGAACACGTCCGCCAGCCACGGGCGGTCTTGGCCACGGGGTCGCCGGCGTAGCCGCGGTCGAGGTGGATGGTCTCTATGTCTGCGATCAGGCCGCTGTCAGCAACAGAGGCCAAGGTGGGCTCCAGCAATAACGAGTCGTGCTGGTTGGCGCCACCGATCGCCCAGCCGACCGGGATGCCGCAGCGGTCTGTCGCGATTGACCACTTCCATCCGAGTTTGCCTCTGTCTACAGGGCTTTTGCCGGTCCCGGAGCCTCCGCATGGGGCTTTGTGCATCGACCCGTCCACACAGACCTCGGACACATCAAGGCCCACGATCCGGTCAAAGGCCTCCAGAGCCTCACGGCACAGTTCATCGAACACACCCGCCTGTGCCCACTCGTCGCGCCGGGCCCTGAGGGTCGTGTCCGACACACGCCGATCTGAAATCGCCTCGACGCTGGTCCAGGACGCGCCGGTCGCCAACCGGATCAGCAACGCCTGAAAACACAACCGGTCCGGGACCCGCGGCCGGTGACAACCCAAAGGATGCGGCCGATCCCGCACAGGCAACAAGCCCTGCACCGCCTCCCACACAGCATCTACCACCTCCAGGCCGAACGCGCGCATAATGACAGATACCTCCACCTAGTCGTTGTTGTTAGAGGCCCCCGACATAAAAGCCGGGACAACACAACGACAGGTGGATGGTCACCTATCCGCGCGCGCTCTAAGGTGGAACATGGTCGCCCGTTTCTGGAACGGACCCACAGCTGAAGCATGTGCTGCCTAGTCGCTCATCGCAAAAAAGATCGAATCGTTTCATCCCTCGCCTCTCAGTTCCTCTGGTTGGCCCGATGGAATTGGATCGGAACCTGCCCACGAACTTCATTGAGTACTTTAGTGCCTTCCATCTGCATCACGGTTTGGGGGATTTGCGGTTGGCGGGGGTGGGGGTAGGGAGGTCAGAGGCGGGGATCAGGGGGCCCGAGACGATCTCATTCAGGAGTTCGGTGGCTTGGGGGGTGACCTCGATGGTGTGCTCGATGATGGATAGGACTAGGAGCAGTTCGTTGGTCTGGGTCCAGCGGGTGGGCCGGATGTCGTCTAGGGGGCTGGACTTTCTGCCTTTGCGGTTCTTCATTCGGTAGCTGAGCCATGAGCGAAGGACTTTTAGTCCAGATACTTCGAAGTCCCATGCTTCGGGGCTGATGGGAGCGAAGACGCCGGTTCCTACCGTTAGGCGCTGGGTTTCGGGGTCGTAGTGGAACGCATCGGGCATGTCTTCTACGGGGGTGATCTCTTTGGATTGTCCCTCGGGGAGGCGGGAGTGTGCTGCGGGTGCGAAGCGTTCGCCCCAGTTGTGCCACCAGAGGAGGTCGCGGCCGAGTGCCACTGCCTGCTCAAAGAGGGCGGAGTTGGCCGTGATCGGCACATGGATCGGGCCTTTTGCTTCGGCTAGTTCGTCGTCGAAACGCTCGCTGAATGCGGAGGTTCCGCCTAGAGCATAGACATAGGCGATGAGGTCTTCCGCGCCGACTTCGGCACCCAGTTGCTTGCTCAGCGTGGTGAGAAGGTCTTGGGTGACGTTGGGTGTCCTACCACTTGGGTCCCGGTAAAACGGCATGATGTTCTTGGCACCGTAGGAACCTCGGAAGTGGTGTAGGTCGGGAACGTAAGGCGTGGCTGTGAGCACCGGGCCTTGGCCGAGGTTGGTTGAAGTCAAGCTAGTAAGGAACACTTGCTTTGAACCTCGCACGCTCCAGAGATCTGGTCCTGCGCGGTCGATCAGGCGGTGGTCGGCAATGATCCATTGGCGGTTGAAGCTTCTGTAGCCGTACCGCTCGTAGCCTTCGGGTTCATCGCCGACATCAAGGTGTTCGACTGAGGGCAGCTTGGTACCAGTCGAGAGGAGTGGCAGGGGTTGGCTCGTCGTCTTCTGACCCCATTTGGTGTCGATGAAGAGTTCGTTGCGGATACGCGGCACCACCGAAATCAACTCTTGCCACCGGTGTTTCAGCGGCACTCTGACTTCGCTGATAGGCCACGTTCGGCCGAGCTTGCATCCCGAGCGAATCCATGGGAATAGGTCAGTGATTTTAGGCCAATCGTAGTACTGGCTTTCGCTGCGGGGCACCATTCGGTCCAAGCTCACACCGGAGACCTCGTCCGATATGTCATCAAGCTCAAGTTGGCACAAATGGTCAAGTTTCTCAGCTCGTGTACCCGTGATCCTAAAGTAGCGGACCCGGCACCCACCGGTGCAATGCATCCCGGTGCGAACGCCCACGGCTATGGCGACCGGGGTTTGGATGTCGAAGATATTGTCCTCCTTACGTGCCCCGCGACCCTCACCCCCGAGATCGACGATCCACAACTCATCAAACGTGTTTCGCAGCAGATCGCGTACTCCGCCCATTGAGATGCCGTCAAGGTAGGAGGAAGCGGTGATGAAGGCTACGACGCCGGGGCCCGGTGGTAGTTCCGTTGCCTGCCATATAGCCCAGCGCCAGAAGTAGACGTAGTCGTTGTAGACGTTTTTCAGGTGGTGGCCGAGGTCGGCGGCCTTCATCGGTTCGAGCACGGTTTTGATGAGTGGTTCGATGCCAGCGGTTCCGTGGCGGACCACACCCCCCTTGCGTCTGCCAGTGTCTCCAGCGGAACGCTGCTCGCGGTCGTATGGCGGGTTGCCGACTACTACGGTGAATCGCTCGTTGTCTTTGAGCTCAGCGGCCCGTTCGCCCTCTTCCGCCACAGGGTCGCTCATGATTGCGAACTGGCCTTGACGGGCAGCGTGCTCAAGCGTATCCGTGAGAAGTATCTGGATCGCAGCGTCGCCGTCGTTCGCACCGACATCGTGCAGTTCAAGCGCGACTTTGAGGTGGGCGATGGTGTAAGGCGCAAGCATCAGTTCGAACGCGTGCATCGACTCCAGCACATGCTCGCGCAAGTGTTTCTGCCAACCGACCGGGTCGCGGGACTCTTCGAACGACTTGCGCGCCCGGCGCAGCCATTCCACAAGGAACGTCCCGGTTCCGGTGGCCGGATCAACCATAGACACAAAGCGCCTGTTTGGATCAATGCCTCGTGGCACTTCGAAACCGTTGCGTTGAGCCACATCCCGCCACAGAGCGTCGTCGGCTATCCCCAGTGGTAGACCGAATCGGGATCGCAGGACTTCGTCGACCATTCGTACAATGAACTCAACGGCAGGTTGCGGGGTGTAGAAAGCACCGGCGTCAGCGCGCATCTTGGAGTCGTACTGTTTGAGGAACTCCTCGTAGAAGTGGATGACCGGGTCACCGCCTTTGGCTGTGGAGCCGATCTGGTCGAGGATGTGCTCCACGTTGGTCACCCGGAGGTCGGCAGCGAGTTGAGGGAGGTCGCTGCCAGGCAGATCGAGTTCCACAGCTTGATCGTGAACCTGCTCAAAGAATGCTTCGAGAAACGGGTTGCCGAGTGGGACCGTTGAGAAGATCGGCGAGGAGCCGAAGTCTTCAGGGTTGGATACCCTGCTGCTCAAGGTTCCGTACACGAGAGTTTGAGCGCACATGTCGGCAAAGCTCTCCCGGGTGACGTTGCCGACTAGCTGCGATCTGATCTCGCCCATCAACCCAGAGAATGGTGTCGATGTGGTTCGGCCTCCGGCCAAGAGGTCGGTGTCGATGTTGCTACTGCTGTCTCCTTGCCCGTTAGCTTCCCGAGCCCGCTCTCGAACAAGCTCCTCCAAAATCTGGTCTCTCAAGTCACGAGCTGTCTTGGCCATTCGTTCGGCAAGACGCGCTGAGTCTTTGATTGCTTGGCCGACCGGTAGTTTGAATGCCTCTCTCCAGCCCGTTCGCCATGACGCCGTGTCATCGTCTTTAGGCCAGGCCAAATTGGGTAGAAGTTCGTTGCGGAGGCGGCCTAGATGAGCATTAGGCGACTGAGTTGGGCGCCACGACAGCGAGAGGAAATCCGCCGATTGTGCAGTGCTACCGCGAAAGGCGAGCAGGTGCACTTCTAGGGAGTCGCCATCGCCGGTTAACACCACAAACAGCAGGTCATCAAGCCGCCAAGTCCATTTTGTCGGACTTTGGCGTTTTTGTTGAACAAGAGCCAGTAGCAACCGACGGATCTGTGTCCTAGGCAGTTTCGGTCCACCGAACTCCAAGAAGAACACCCCCCACGGTTGTCCCGTGACCAGCGGGCGCATCTGTTGGAACCGGTTCAGATCCTTGAGTCGCTGCTCGGGGATACCCAGTTCGCTGGGGTGCCAATCGAAGGTAATGTCACTCAGCTCGTCCTCAAGAGACGATGCGTCGAGCGGCCACCCCAATTCGTCGACGAAGTACTCGCAGACATCTGAGAACGTACGGACGTTGCGCAAGAATTCAACATGATCAGACTGGATTGGGCCGTTCATCAGTTCAGTTCCATCCAACAGCGCAAAGTTGGAGTTGGGGCGTCAATGGGGGCGTTGACCTGTTTGAGGTAGGTGTTACGCACATGGCGCAGGACCTTATCGCGGACCTCCGTTAGGGTTCCGCGTGCGGTAGAGCAGCGACGAGGAGTATTGGGCTTGGATCGAATGCTGGCAACTATCTCGTCGGGAGATTCGATGATCGTGTCGTCGTCAAGGTTGTAGAGATACCAGCGAGTAGGACCCGCCTCCAGCGTGAAAACTCCGCAGTCAGAGTCAAGAGCAGGGAGCGAATAGCACAAGAAAACTCCCTGTAGACCCTTTGCGAGCTTCCTGCGGCCCGAGAAGACCGAACCAGGTAATCCGTCAAGACGCTCCGCCAACTCGGGATAGCGCTGAAGGAGTGCTTGGTACTCCAGATGCATCTCTTCCACAGTGGTGGGGGTACCCTCGTAGTTGGCGTTGAACTCTCGCAACGGGTCGTAGTCGTCATCAGGTCGAAGCAGTTTGCGGCCCTCGATGCCGAGCGTGCTCGAGATGAGCAGGGCCTTGCCGGTGACCCGCTCGTATAGCTTCAGGATACGTTCGAGATCGTCTGGCGGAAGGAAGTTCCAGTACCGCACCATGCCCCGGTCGGCGGCTGATTCTGGGTGGTCATCGGTTAGGCACTTTTCAATCTCAGGACTCATTCGGCGGTCCACGCGGCCAATTCGTTGCATCAACCGGACGGGATTCCAGTGAAGGTCGTAGTTGACCAATCGAGTGGCGTCTTGGAGATTGAGGCCTTCAGAAAGAACATCGGTGGAGATCAGCACTCGGATCTCATCTTGACCTTGGCGGTGTAATTCAGAGGAGTTGGTGCCGTTGTAGTAGGGCGAGAAACGGCGGATCACCTCAGCGCGATCCACCGTTGACCCGCCGTCGATTCGGGCGAGACCAGCGACTTGAGCGGCGAAGAGCCGTGACTCCACATAGCGGGCTGTGTCGGCAAACTCGGTAAACACGAGCACCTTGCGATCTGCCAACTCCTTTGTGCCCAGCAGTCGGATGAGTTTGCGCACCTTGTCGTCCTGATCGGGGGTGATCTGACTGATAGCAGCTTGGAACCTGACAATCTCGTCAAGGTCCTCGAACGTCCTCTCGAGGATCGCCGCTACGTCGTAGTCGGCGCGGTCGAGATCGGAAACCGCCTCCAGCAGTTCCTGAGGGACGACATCCTCGTCGGCGTCGTCATCTTCGGTGTTTGTGCCTTCGAGATCAAACTCCAATTGGACCTCTGGGCGATAGCCGATTACTTCCGCGTGCTGACGCTTCCAGAGGTCCAGTCGGTCCTTTTCTGCTCCCGGTTCACAATGGACAACCGCGAAAGCGAGCAACTTGCGCAGCAGTCGATCGAGTGATTTCTCAAACGCGTAGACCGAGCTTTCGAACCGCTTCAAAAACATCGTGCGTATGAGACCAACTACCTGGCGCTGGCGGTTTTCCTCGAGCGGGTTGATGTCGTCGGGGCCGATGTAGTGGGCGAGCGGGTAATACATAGCCAGCGAGAAGAGCGGCTGCTGGCGTTGAAACGCCGTCTCGAACATGTCGAGAACCTGCCCGTACGAGGATCTGATCGAATAGTCGGCAACTTGAGGCGGCTTGCGCTCGGGGAAGGCGGCAGACTCGCCCCGCTCCTGTATCTGGCTGGCCTTGGCGTAGGAGCGGCTGCGTTGCACCACCAGCGCGCTGAACACCTCATCTGCGGCTAACGCATCGCGGGCCTCAGGAGTCATCCCCTCGGCGAGAACCGAACCGACGCGCTCGGAGCTCTCGCTCGGATCACTACTTCTGAGAGAACTCTGTAAGGCGCGTTCCTTGACGTTGAAGTGCGCGGAGAGGTTGTTTACTCCGAGGCTGTCAGAAAAGAAGGCTTCGTCACCGCGGGTGAACAACTCGGTCATGTGGCGGAAATCAGCGAGCCGGTTGTTGACAGGCGTGGCTGTCAACAAGAACAACATCTTTGAGCGTTGAGAGCTGTCCAGCATGTCGTAGAGGCGGTAGTACCGAGAACGACGGTCTAGGTCGTCATCGGTTCCTTGCCCAATGTCGGAGCCGTTGCTGCGAGTGCCGCGACTTCCCCGATTGCGAAAATGGTGGGCTTCATCAACTATCACCGCGTCAGCGAGATCTGTGATGCGCTCAAACCTCTCGGGGAAGTCGCCGCCACGTCCCAAATCGGTATGGCTGAAAACGCTGAGGCTAGAGAAGTCAGCACTTCCCCCCACACCGCCTATGTGGGGCAGCCAGCGTTGTAGATGCGGTTCCCACACTCCCTCACGAGCAGCTTTGGGCGCGAACAACACCACCCTTTTGTTCTCGTGCAACACCAGCCGTTCGATCAGCATCAGTCCCACGAAGGTCTTACCGAGACCCACGCCGTCGCATAAAAACGCCCCGCCGTAACGGCGGGCAATTTTCATCAGCGACCAGTAGGCCTCGTGCTGGTAGCGGTCGAGATGACCGAACATCTTGGAGCGCGATTCGTCCCACTCACCAGCGGTCAACTCGCGGCCCCGGAAGAACTCGTGCATCGCCTTCGCATAGACGTCAAATGGCGAATACTCGGCGGTGTGGCGCTTGATTGTCTGCAACACATCAGCAGTCACATCCTCCGCATCGGCCCAATGAGTGTCGAACCAGTCTTGAAGCTGGGCCACCTCCCGCCCGCTCTGAACCTGAATATTCAACTCAATGTTGCGAGTGAGCCCTGCGCTCGTGAAATTGCTGGAACCGACCAGTGCTTGTGCACCGACGACATCGAACTTGGCGTGGGTGATGTAGGTCTTGGCATGGAATTTGTCGCGCCTGTACACCCTGCACTCAATCCGCCCTTCGGCTATCGCCTCTACGACTGCCTCAACACCCTCAAGGAACGGATTGGGTCCCTTTTCTTGTTCCAAGCTCTCGTTGAGCCGCTCTACACGTTTCCGAAGCGCTTCAGTGAACACTGCCTTAGTGCGGAGCGACACCTCGTCGCCCATCAGCAGTCGGATCTTCTCAAGTTTCTGCCAGTCGCCGTCCAGCGCAAGCAGAGATCCGATTTCGAAGAAACCCGTGGCGATGTCGAAGGACCGGGCCAAGTCGCTCCACTGGCGAAGGTACTCCAGTCCTGTCCAACCCGAGACGCTGTTGTCGACGATGAAAAGGCCCCCACCGTCTGTTTCGCTCACGCCGGAAACCTTACCCGTCCGATCCGCTTGCCCTCAAGGCGTGCTACTGGGGACGTCGATTGTTGAGGAGTCGGTCCGTTGAGGGCTTACGGAAGGATTTCATGACCGCCGATCCGCAACCACTCGATGTGCAATTTGTCGTCGACGATCGGGTCGCCGATTGCAAAAGTTGCGCGGCCATCGGGAGCCCACGACATCTCGTAAGCGTCTGGAGAGCCGGACAGCTTCTTGACGCGCAGCCCTGAGCGGAACCAGGGGCGTTGCCCTTCTTCCATCTCCCTCAAATCGTCGATGAAATCCCCTAACCGGGCTCGGAAGCGGTCTGCCTGCTGCGGTGTGAGTCTGCGTTGATCGCGCAAGAACGCTTGCGTCTCGGAGTGAGTGGGCAATGGACGGCCGCTTACGCGGTTGAGGTTTCGTTGCGCCTAGCCTCGAGCGCGGCGAGGAATTCCTCGTCGCTGTAGTAGGTGTTGGCGATGTCCTCGGGATCCAGGCGCGACCCTTTGCCAGTGCTGGCCTTGAGATCCTCAATAGTCAGAGTTTGCTCCTGCTCTTCTATATCGCCATCGGAGGTGCGCCCGTGCTGCAAATGCTTTGTGGCCATTGCTCGTCCCCTTAGCGCAATGTTGTTTCTAGCGTACTCTGCTAACGCTTGTTCTTGGAATCTCACTGTACACGACTGAGCAAACTATACTTGAAAATAATGATAATTCATAAAATATTCTCATCGGATCGCCGAATCGTGAGCGCTACCTGTCGCAGATCAGGGAGTGGAGGCGGGTGAGGCGGGGGGAGATCAGGGTCTTGAGGATCGCCGGGCGGTCGGTGCTGGAGGCTCGAGCGGCTTTGCCCCAGAGGGCACGCCCGACCATGCAGCCCGCCGCGCCGGCCTCGAGCGCGATCTCGACCTGCGCGAAGAAAGACTCGAAATCGCCGCCTCCCGAAAGCAGTGTCCATGGCATCGGAATCAAAGCGTTCATCTCCTCACAGGCGTATAACCAGACGCTGCGATCAGGCTCAAGGGTTGGATCGACAGGGAACGGCAGCTTCAGCAGATGAGGGTCGGCCGCTGCGAACTGGCGGGCGGTTTCGATGACGACACGGCGCCTGTCGCTGGGACTGTCGAGATCGTAGAACAACGGTTCGAGGACCAGCGGGATTCCGACTCGGCGGCACTCGGCGATCACCTCTGCGGCAACCGCTCGCTGGTCGGCGGCCAGAGCGCGGTCGGGATGGTATGGCAGCAACAGCTTGGTAGCAGCCGCGCCACTGGCAGCGGCAGCCTCAACGGACCAGCCGTCGAGCACGGTCGTGGGGGCGGAACCCAACTCGCCGAGGTAACCCTGAGATTCTAGAGCGGCCACGAAACCGACGCCTTCAGGCAGAGCTCCGGCGTCGGCAACCTGCGGGATCGAATACTCCGGTTCGAGCATCACGCCGGTGGCCATCGGCGCCAGCTCGCGCACGATGTCCGTCTTCAGGGTGGTGAGCTGATAAGCAGAAACAGCATCGAGATCAGCGGGCGACAAGAACTTGCGCAATGAATCACGATGGTCGATCGCCAACACGCAGAACCTGCCGTTGTGCGAGATGCCCTCGAGGCTCATGGAAACCAGGCTCATCAAGCGATGCTTCAGGAGGTGACGACTGGGAGACCCCACTCGCCCGCGGTCCAGTCGCTCTCGATCCAAGTGTGCTCGGCGGCGAAGCAGGGGGGAGTGGCACGTTCGTCGCCCTCGAGTTCACCGGCCAGGTAGTTGAGGAAGTACATGTTCGATCCGGGGCACGCCACCGAGGTGTGGTACCCCTTCGGCACTAGGACTGCATCTCCGTCGTTGATCACCACTGTCTCGTCGAAGCCTTCGTCGGAACGCCAGTTCCGATGCTGTGCATAGCCTTCGGGCCGGTCGAGCCGGAAGTAGTAGACCTCCTCGAGGTATGGAGATCCGTCGCGCCCGTCATGGCAGTGGGGTGGCCAGCCCGACCAGGTTCCCCTCGGTACGTACACCTCATAGAGGATCAGACGTTCGGCGGGCAACGGTGACGCCAGCGCGTGGACCACCTGACGATGAGCTGCGCCTCCGCCGCGAATCTCGCTGCGCATCTCGTCGGGACGGATCAACCGCAACGGCAGCTTCCCTTCCGCAGGCGCAGAACCCACGGCACAGGTGAACGAACGGCTGGCGACGATGGCGAACTCGACGCCGGGCGGCACATAGACAATATGGGGTTTCTGCTCGAAGACCGAAGAGCGGGCCAGATCGAAGACTTCGCCACCGGCGCGAACCTGCCCCGATCCGCTCAGCGGCACGATCGCCGTTTCCCTGCCTTCGGCGGTCTCGGTAAAAGGTGTGTCCGCTGTCAGTTCGTGAACGGAGAAGCTCAGATATGTCCAGTTCGCGATCTCGGGGGTTATCTCCAGGATCCGGCCCGGGCCTGTCTCAGGACGGATGGGCCCCGAAGTGTTGACCGAAGACGCGGTCGCTGCAGAATCATGGGTCGGATCAGGGATCATGGCGTTATCTCCTTGGTCTTGACCGGACGACCCTCGTGAAACGAACGCCAAGCGGCCAGCCCGATCACCAGCGGGGCCCGCCCATCGTGCAGTGTGACCGGCGACGGCGCACCGTCTCGGACCATCGCTGTGAAATCCGTCCATTCAGCCAGATACGAGGGTATGTAGCGGTCGAGGAAGAAATATGGGATGGTCGACCCCGCCGAACCGGCGGCGGTGCGCATCGTCGTGGTCGTGACACCGGGATTGTCCGAGGCCACGATCCCGGCTGAACCGAAGGCTTCGACCCGCTGGTCGTAGCCGTATACGGCCTGGCGGCTGTTGTCGATGGTGGTGATCGCGCCATTCTCGTGGGTCATGACCACAACCACGGTGTCGAGATCCCCCGCTTCGCCGATGGCGGGGTCAACCATCACCGCACCCGTGGCGTACACCTCGACCACTTCGCTGCCGGTCACGTAACGGGCCATGTCGAAGTCGTGGATGGTCATGTCCAAGAAGATCCCGCCCGATCCGTCGAGATAGGACAGCGGCGGAGGCGCGGGGTCGCGGCTGGTTATCCGCACCATCTGCACGTCGCCTATCGCGCCGTTGGCCACGGTGTCCCGCACCGACTTGTGGCTCGCGTCGAAACGGCGGTTGAAGCCGATTTGCACGGCGATCCCGGCGGCTTCGGCTACGGCGATTCCGCGGTCGACTTCAGAAAGATCCAGCGAGAGAGGCTTCTCGATGAAGGCTGGTTTTCCTGCCTCTGCGGTAGCGACCAAAAAGTCGATGTGGGTGTCGGTGGGTGTGCACACTGCTACCGCGTCGACATCGGTTGCGTTGATCAACTCGTCGGGTGACGCGGCCACGCGAGCGCCGAGCTCTGCGGCGACACTCTGTGCGCTCTCGTTGAACACGTCGTACACCGCGACCACCGACGCACCATCGGTTCGGCGTTGAATCAACTCCGCGTGCATCCGGCCTATCCGGCCGACACCTAAGACTCCGATTCGCACATCGTTCACGACGTCTCCTTATTGTCGCTCGCACTCGGGGCGCTCGACGCCTCGGCGGTGGACAGGTCTGCCACGATCCGCCCTCTGACGACCTCGCAGGGATAGATCTTGAGCGGATCTTTGGCTGGTCTGCGCAACGGCTCGCCGGTTCGCAGATCGAACCGGCCGTTGTGCTTGGGACATTCGATCGCTCCGTCGAGGACCAGTCCCTCGGACAGGTGCGCGGCGGCGTGAGTACACAGCCCGTCGCTTAGTGCAACCTCGGATTCGCTGAGCCGATACAGGGCATAGGTTCGGTCGCCGATATCGCAGCGTCTGGCCCGCCCCACCGCGATCTCGCTCAACGCTCCGAGATCAGCCGTTCCGGCGCTGGTCGACGCGCTGGCCGCCTGTTGCTCGTCGGGGACAATCGGGCCGTGATCAACCAGGCTCAGGCCGGCATCGGGTACATCGGGAACGCCTCGGCCAGGTACCTCCCAGGTGATGTCGGTTGACTGTCGGCGCATCGCTCCGAGCAATTCGCGGTAAGCCGCCCGGGTGTTGGGCAGAGCCGGTGGCAGTGAATCCTTGATTTCTTCGTGAAGTGCGGGCAGCGCGTGGTAAGGCACGCCCGGGAAGAGGTGATGCTCGATGTGATAGTTCATGTTCGAGTACAGGAACCTGAACAACGGGTTCATGTACACGGTGCGGGTGTTCAGGCGATGGTCGAGCACGTCTTCTTGCAGGCCGGCGTGTTGGGTGATCCCGAAGAACACGACCAGCCATCCCCCATAGATGGTCGGCAATCCGATCAACAGCACGGGCAGCGGGTGCCACAAGATGAGCGAACCGGCAACAGCCGCCGCGAGGATCGCCGCGAAGATCCGGTCCTCGGCAATCAACCTTCGATGTTCAGAAACCGGAATGAAATCGGCGGCGTCGGCATCGATGCGGCCCGCGGCGTGTTGCAGCAAGCGCCACAGCATCTTGGGGGAGTTGACGACATGGGAGAACGTCAACGGCAGCAATCGCACGTTGGGAGGGCGCGGAAAGACGATCTCAGCGTCGCGTCCCACGATGATGGTGTCTGAGTGATGGCGGTAGTGCGACCAGCGCCACATGGTGGGCTCCCGCCACAGCATGAACGAAGCGATGTAGTAGACGACATTGTTGGCTGTCGTTGAACGGAAGGCTGTCCCGTGTCCGCATTCGTGCCAACGAGAGTCGGCAGCTCCGCCGTAGAGAGCTCCATAGACGAACAGCAACGGCAGCGAATACCAGGAGAACCAGCTGAGCACGATCACCACTGCCAAGGCGATTGTCCCGCCGAGCCACAGCGCAGTGTCACGCGCAGCGCGAGCATTGCTGCGCGCCATCAACTCGACGAGCCGGTTCTCGTCGATGGGCGGTTTCCACCACGGGGCACCAGCGAGTCCCCTCTCGCGGGCTCGCCGGTTCTCGGGACCTGCCAGGCTGTAGTCGCGCAACGCTGCGGTCATCGCCGGCCCCGGGCGAAACGCTGGGCCATCACCAGCCCACTCTCTGAGCGGCTCTGCCTTCGTCGAGTTCAGCTCTGGCGTCTCGGATTTCTTGACGGTTCGAGACTTCCGGCACTCCGACCTCCCACCAAGCGCCGCCTTCGGTCCAGTCGTAGGCCGAAGTCTGCAACGCGATCACGTAGCTGCGGTCGGCAGCTCGGGCCCGCTCGAAAGCCTCGGTCAGTTCGGCGACCGTCGACACGGTCTCAGATTCGGCACCCATCGCTGCGGCGTGGGCCGCGAAATCGACGCGTACCTCCTCAACGATCTTGGAATCGGCGATGAGGTTGTTGAACGGAACGCCTCCTTGGTTCGTTTGCAGCCGGTTGATGACCGCGAAGCCGCCGTTGTCGCAGACGATGACAATGAGCTTGTGACCCGACAGCACAGAGCTGTACAGATCGCTGTTCATCATCATGTAGGAGCCGTCGCCGACGAAGACCACCACATCGCGGTCTGGCAGCGCCATCTTCGCTCCCCAGCCCCCGGAGATCTCATAACCCATGCACGAATAGCCGTATTCGGCGTCGAAAGAATGCACGGTGTTTGAGCGCCAGCCGTTCACGAGTTCGCCGGGGAATCCGCCGGCGGCGGTGAGAGCATAGGTGCGTTCGTCCGCTGCGCGATCGACAACGCCGACCACCTGCGCGTAGGTGGGGAGCGCCTGCGATTCAGACGGCGACGAGGCGATGTCAGGTGCTGCGAGCTTGTCGATGTAGGAGTGGTACTGGGCGGCTTCGGATGCGCAAGCAGCAGACCAAGACTCAGCGGATCGGTAGTTCCCGAGCGCGGCTGACAGCTCGGTCAAGGCCTCGCGGGCGTCGGCGACGAGCGGCACCGCCAGGTGTTTGGCGGCATCGAAGCGGGCCGTGTTGATCCCGATGATCTTGACCGCTTCGTTGGCGAACACGGTCCAGGAGCCAGTGGCGAAATCCCCCAGCCGAGTGCCGACCGCAACCACTACATCGGCCTGTGCGGCAAGCGCGTTAGCTGAAGTGCATCCGGTGACTCCGATGGTCCCCGCGTGCAATCGATGGGATTGGGGAAGACAGGTTCGCCCCGCCACTGTTTCCACCACCGGCACGTTGTGAGCGTCGGCGAAATCGGCGAGTGCGGCTTCCGCCTCGGACCAGTGAACACCTCCACCGCTGATGATCAGCGGCTTTTCAGCTTGGCTCAACAGCGCGGCTGCGCGAGCCAACTCGGAGCGGTCGGGTCGAGGCCGACGAATCTCGTGGATCGTCTCGTCGAAGCAGCGCACCGGGTAGTCGTAGGCGTCAGCTGCGACGTCTTGGGGCAGCCCGATGAAGGCCGGTCCGCAGTCTCCCGGATCGAGCATTGTGTGCAGGGCGTGGGGCAGCGAGTGAACGACTTGGGCAGGATGCGTGATGCGATCCCAGTAGCGCACGACCGGGCGGAAGCAGTCGTTGACCGTGGTCGACGGATCGCCGAACTGCTCCACCTGCTGAAGCACCGGGTCGGGGATACGGCTCTGAAAGGTGTCGCCGGCCAACAGGAGCAGCGGCATGCGGTTGGCCATCGCGACGGCTGCAGCGGTCACCATGTTGGTTGCGCCGGGACCCACAGACGAGGTCGCGACCATGATCTGGCGGCGTTTGGAGGCCTTGGCATAGGCGGTCGCGGCCAAGGCCATTCCCTGCTCGTTCTGTCCTCTCCAGGTGGGAAAGTCCTCTTTGACTTCTTCAAGAGCTGTACCGAGGCAGGTGACGTTGCCGTGCCCGAAGATGGCGAATACACCGGGGAATATCGGCTTCGGCTCGCCGTCGACGACGATCTTCTGTGCCATCAGGTATTTGACGACGGCTTGGCTCGTGGTGAGTCGGACTGTTCTCATCTCAGCTCCAATCGGGCCGCGTCTGCGCCGGCTTCAGGTCGGTGGCACGACAAGCGCTCCACCTTCGTCCAGGCGCCGGTTTCGCACGAACGCAGCCAGGCGTCTTGAAAGCTCACGTAGTCGACGGCGTTGGCGAAACCCGGCTGGTGCTGCTCGCCTCTCGCAACCGCACTCAAGAATTCGTAGTTTTCGATGACCTTGAGGTCTTCGTAGCCGATGCCGTTGGCATCGCCGGGCACGAAATGCCCGTGATACGGGTAACGGTCCCCGGCATAGACCTTGGTGTAGCCGCGTGGAGCTGTGCCTTGGTCGTCGACGATGAAGACCTCCAATTCGTTCATCGTCTCAAGGTTCCAGCGCAGCGCGCCCTTGGTTCCGTACACGTCGAAGGCCATTTGGCTCTCCGGCCCGACGATTGAGCGAGACGATTCGAACGTGCCGCGAGCGCCGTTCTCGAAGACGACCATGGCTGCGGCGTAGTCCTCGTTGGTCACCTCACCGGTCGGGTCTCCTGGCTTGCCCTGGTCGTAGTGCGTGCCGTTGGCCGAGGGGAGCGGCCGCTGCTTTATGAACGTTTCCATGGTCCCGGTGACTGCGGTTATGGGTCCGACGAGCATGTGCGCCAAGTCGACCGCGTGGCTCATGATGTCTGACGAAACGCCGTAACCGGCCTGGTCGATCAGGTAACGCCACGACAGCGTGCCGAGCTGGTCGCTGCCGTACATAGAGAAAAACCGTCCCCGATAGTTGGTGATCTGGCCGAGCGCGCCGGAGTCGATCAGCGTCTTGGCATGTTGCACCAGCGGCGCCCAGCGGTAGTTGTAGCCGACGCCGGTTATGACTCCCGCGGCGGAAGCGGCGGCGTCGATTCGCACAGTTTGATCGGGCGTGCCGCCCACCGGTTTCTCGCAGAAGACGTGCTTGTTGTGTTCGGCTGCTGCTGTCGCCAGGGGCTCGTGCAACATGTTGGGTGCGGTCACATAGACAACGTCGACCTCGGGATCTGACACGACGCTCTGCCAGTCCACGGCAACACGGTCGAACCCGAAGCCTTCGAGCGCCTCGGTTCGCCGCTCCGCAACATTGTCGCAGCATACGACTAGGCGAGGGTCGAACTCCCGCTCTGGAAACAGCGAAGGGATCCGTTTCGCAGAGCGGGAGTGAGCCTGACCCATCCAGCCAAAACCGATAACGCCGATACCGATTGAGGTGCGTGTCATGTCTTCTGCTCTCTGTAGACCTCCGGGTTGACGCATGTGGTGACGCGGTCTCCGTTGAGGCATGTCATCGCGTTGTCGAGCGCCGCTTGGAACATCCGACGACGGCCGAGGTCGGTTGCTGAAGCAATGTGCGGGGTGATCATCACATTGTCGCGTCCCTGCAGGGGATGATCTGTCGGGAGCGGCTCGGGCACTGTCACGTCCAGGCCCGCTCCCGCGATGTGCCCCGAGTCGAGTGCATCTACCAAGGCGTCTTGATCGACGACGCCTCCACGCGCGGCGTTGACGAACATCGAACCGCGGCGCATCTTCGCGAATGCATCGCTGTTGAAGAGTTCATGGGTCTCGTCGGTCAACGGGCAGTGGGCACTGACAACATCGCTGCGTTCGAGCAGTTCGTTGAACGAGACCAGCTCGACGTCCTCGTTGTTCGGGTCGAGGTAGGGATCGTGGGCGAGGACTTCCATGCCGAGTCCGAGCGCCGCTTTGACGACCCTTTGGCCGATGGGCCCATAGCCGACCACACCGAGGGTTCGGCCTGCCAGTTCGATGCCTTCGTTGTCGACGTAATAGTCGCCGATATGGCCTCGCAGCCGCCGCTGATTGGCGCTGAGTGACTTGGCGACATGCAACAGCAGGGCCATCGTGTGCTCGGCAGTGGAAACCGTCGGCGACTCGGGTGCGTTGCAGACGACGACTCCGCGCTCGGTGGCCGCTCGGAGATCGACGGCGTCGAATCCGATCCCCGCCCGCGAGATGACTTGGAGCAGCGGTGCGGTGTCCATGCGCGGTCCGTCCCACACCGAACCGCCGGCTATGACCCCCTGCGCCGTTGCAAGAGCTGACAACTCGGGCCCGACCGGTACGGCTCTGCCGGTGAACATCTCCTCGAAACCGGGGGGCATCGTCCGGTCGACGTAAATCGTCGGCAACGCGCTCATACCGCCTGCCTTCGTTCGGTCGAGAGTCCGGAAGCGAGGAAATCGTCGATCTCGGCCATCGTCGGCATGTCGTCGGCGCACATCAGCCGATTCGCGACGATGGCGCCGGCAGCGTTTCCGTACTCGACAGTGGAGATCAGATCCCAGCCGTTGAGCAGCCCGTGGCAGAACGCCCCCCCGAAGGCGTCGCCTGATCCGAGTCCGCAAATGACTTCCACTGGGAAAGGCGCGATCGTCTCCCGGGTTCCGTCGTCGAGAGCCACCATCACGCCGTCTGCTCCGAGTTTGACGACCGCAGCGCTGAGCCCTCGTTCCAGCAGGCGATCGGCCGCCTCATCAGGCTCGCGGGCTCCGACCGCGATCTCGCACTCTTCGCGGTTGCCGATGGCGATGCTGAAGCGATCAAGCATCGGCGCGATCCGTTCGCTCGCCGCGGCGGGCGAGTCCCAGAACATCGGTCGCCAGTCGAGGTCGAGAACCGTGTGAGGCCTTCTTCGGCGCTCGTCCAGCATTGCGGCGACCGTGGAGCGGCTCGGCTCCCAGGCGAAGCGAGAAGCGGGAACCCAGAGGACCGGCACCTCGCGTACGACATCGAGATCCACATCGTCGAGCGCCAGGTTCTGATCCGGGGCACGGGGTTCGCGGTAGAAGATGATGTTGGGATCTTCGGGCGGGTTTAGTTCAGCGAAAGCTAGCGGGGTCTTCAGTTCGGGGTCGATTCTGACGAAGCGCGTGTCCACTCCGAACGTGTGCTCGAGGGCATGGCGGACATACGCGCCGAACTCGTCGTCTCCGACGCGGGTGACCGTTGCGCAGCGATGTCCCAGTCGAGCTGCCGCGACCGCCACATTCGTTGAAGTGCCGCCGATGGATTTGCGGAATGTCGTCGCTTCGGTCATCGACACGCCGAGTTGCTGCGCGTAGATATCGACACTGACTCGTCCGACCGTGAGCAGTTCGAGGCTGTGGGCGGGATCAGCCGCCACCCGACACTGCTTGTTCAAGCTCATGCTGGAGCTGTTCGAGTTCGGCGCCACCCGCCATGAGCTGGGTCAACTCGGACAGGGTGATGTCTTCTTTGGCGAAGTTCCCCATGGAGTGACCTCGGTTGAGGATCAGGAAACGATCTCCGACAGGGTAGGCGTGGCTGGGGTTGTGGGTGATGAAGATCACCCCTAAACCTCTATTGCGGGCCTCAACGATGTATCGCAGCACCACTCCGGACTGCTTGACGCCCAACGCCGAGGTGGGCTCGTCCAGAATCAGTACCTTGGCCCCGAAATAGACGGCCCGGGCGATGGCGACCGACTGGCGTTCCCCACCGGACAGTGTGCCCACCGGTTGTTCGGTGTCGCGGATGTCGATGCCCATCTTGGCCATCTCTTCTTTGGCGATGGACTTGGCCTTGGCCTTGTTGACCCAACGGATCGGCCAACGGCCGACCGTGGGCTCGGCACCGAGGAAGAAGTTCCTCCAAACCGACATCAGCGGAACCATCGCCAGATCCTGGTAGACCGCGGCGATGCCGCGGTCCAAGGCCTGTCGGGGCGATGTGAAGGCGCACTCCTCACCTTCAAAGACGTAGGTTCCCTCGCTGTGGTCGTGTACTCCGGACAGGATCTTGATGAGGGTGGACTTGCCTGCACCGTTGTCGCCGAGCACGCAGGTGACCTCACCCGCGTTCACCGTTGTGGTGACTCCCTTCAGGGCAATGATGTTGCCGTAGAACTTGCCCACGTTGTCGAGTTCGATGAGGTTGCTCACCGGCTTGCCTCCTCTTCACTAGCTGAAAAGTTGCTCATCGGACCGCCTCGGCTTTGGCCTTGATGAAGTTGTTGGCCATGACCGCTCCGAGGAGGATCACGCCCAGGAATGCGAAACGCCAGTCTGAGTTCCACAGCGCCAAACCGATGCCCTGTTTCGACATGGCCATGATGAACGCGCCTATGGCTGCGCCCAGCACGGAGCCGTAACCGCCGGTCAGCGCGGTCCCGCCGACCACAGCGGCGATGATGTACTCGAACTCCAAGCCGTTGCCGGTGCCGGACTGAAGCGTCTGCAGACGGAAGGCAAGCAGCAGGCCGACCAGCCAGGCCGCGCCGGAGACGATCATGAACAGTTGCGTCTTGGTCTTGGCTGCGGGCACGCCTACTTGGCGTGCGGCTTCCTTGTTGCCGCCCACCGCGAAGACCCAACTGCCGAACTTGGTGCGTCCGAGCACGAATGTTGCGACTGCGGTCACAGCGATGAACCAGAGGATGCTCATGCGGAAGGAGGCGAAAGCTACTCCAGCCTCGATTTCGTCGCTTGTGGTCCACAACAACCTTGAGATCAGGCCGACAAGGAGCGCGACGAGGCCGGCGGCCGACAAACGCATGGACAAGCGATCGGCGTCGTGGTCAGCAGCCTTCCGCTGTTGGCAGCGACTGCTCACGAGTGCCCAGGCCAAGACCAACGCGGCACTGAACATCATCACGCTGAATATCTCGGTGCGGAACTTCGGATGGCCCGATTCGGTTTGAATGAACAGGGCCAGAGCGGCGATCACCAGCGAATTGAGGGCCAGGATGAGCGAGCTCGACAGCGCCGAGCTCTTGCGGGCTCGCAGGGCCGCCATCGCCAAGAAGATCAGGCCGGTGGTGGACAGACCGACGAACAAGATGGCCCGCAAGCCCTGCTCGGTCGTCATGAACATGAAGGCGAGAATGGACACAGCGCCCACCAGTCCGGCCCGGACGGCTTGGAACAGAACGGACCATTGCTCAGAGCCCGAAGCTCCGCCGCCATTGCGACGCCAGGATATTGCAGCGGTGAGCGTGAAGGCTGCGACGGTTGTCAGCCATTCGACAACGACCGGGAGCCGGTCGAGGATGGTCTGTTGCCCGTCCACATCCACCACCAGAGCGCAGACAACACCGATCACGATCACAGCGATCCCGAGTCCGAGGAGTTCCAGAACCCTCGAATCAAGATGGATCGAGTTGTCTCCGGTGATGGGTTCATAGCGCCACAGGGCGACTCCGATGAAGCCGAGGATCATCGACGCCGCGATCACAGATCCGGAGAGGGCGTCGTTGGCAGCGCCGTCGGTGCTGTGCATCAGCACTACCCCGACGACCGTGCCGACGACCCCGGCTGCGAACATCAGCAGTCCGGCCGGGTTCATCTCCTTCTTGCGCAGGTAGTTCCCCTCGTAGACGGCAAGGACGAACAAAGCGAGACCAAGCAGGATCCCGATGGTGTAGACCACATCGCGGGTGTCCCAGACATGGTCATTGCGGGTCCAGACTCCGGCGAAGATCGGTCGCCAGAAGTCGAAGCCGTGGCCTTCGTCGATGCGGCCCACCGAGATGTTGTCGATAGTGAGTTTGGAGAAGCCGAGCTTGAAACCACGCAATACGAAGAATGTCGCGAGTGTGACGATGAAGCTCGGCAGGCCGGTTCGCTCAACGACCGTCCCGTTGTACCAACCGAGCGCCATTGCGACCACGAACGACAGAGGTATGGCGATGAAGAGGCTCAATCCTGCGCCGCCGAGTTCGCCGATGTCTTTGACCAGCAGGATGGTCACGATGCCGAGAGCCCCGGTGGCGGCGCCCGAAGAAAGGTCGAACTCTCCGCCGATCATCAACAAGGCAACAGCAACGGCCATGATGCCGAGCGTGGCCGAGACGTCGAGCACTCCGGACAGACCGCCGGCGGTGCCGAACTGTTCCGAAACCGCCCAAAAGAACAGCCAGATGGCGGCGGAGCCGATGACCGCCCCAATTTCGGGCCTGACCAGCATCCGAGTGAAGACGCCTCGGTAGGCAAGACGTTCGTCGGGCTGACCGTCGTCAGCGTCGGGATGAGCCGCTGCGTCTGTCATGTTTCCCCCTTCGGTGCGCCAGCGTTGGGCGCATATCGCCGGACACTATTCTCAAACCCCGTAAGGCTCCAGCGTGCCCGAGCAGGGAGTGCCTCAAATGTGAGGTGGGAGGTCGGAAGGTGGGGCTGCCAGCCCTGAGGCTGACAACCCCAACTCCGATTAGCTGTAATTGCCGGCTGATCAAGCGAACTTGCCGGCTCTTTCGACTAGCGAGTTCCGGCAGCCACCAGTGCCTTGACGGCTGCGGCATTGTCGGGAGTCACGAAGCCGGGTCCGGTGAGGATCGGGAGACCGCCACCGAGGGTGTTCTGATTGGTTGCTTCGAGGTACATCAGCACGACCGGGATGTATCCCTGCAGGTACTGCTGCTGGTCCACGGTGAACGCAACCTCGCCGGATTCAATCGCATCGATGATGTCCGGCGTAATGTCGAAACCACCCACATGGAACGAGTCTCCTACACTCTTGCCGAGGGCCTTGGCTGCTGAGAGACCGGACATGGCGATGACCGGACCGACGCCGAGGAAGCCGTCGATGTCGGAGTCGGCCGCGAGGGCCGCATTGATGGCGCCCTCCTGGGCTACCTGGTTGGCGTCGAGGTCCATGAAGCCCTGGATGACTTCGCCGTTGAAGGTCTCAGCGAGACCGTCGCAGCGCTCGCCGAGAGCGACGTTGTCCTGCTCTTGGATGCCGCAGAGCACCTTGGTGGCGCCGAGGTCGTTGAAGCGGAGGCCTGCGCCGTTGCCGGCGATCACCTCGGTCTGACCGACGTGGCTGGTGGCGCCGATTGACTGGTAGTCGTTCACCCCCGAGTTCAGGGTGTAGACGGGTATACCCGCGGCGACCGCCTCCTGCAGCGGCGGAATCAACTGGTCCGGACTCGGCAGCGACGCGGCGATACCGTCGGAGTTCGCTGCCACAGCGGCGGCGATGTCGCTGGCTTGAACGCCGGGATCGTTGTTGGACGGGTTCCAGACGAGCGTCACGCCGACATCGGCGGCGGCGGCTTCAGCGCCGCGCTTGACGACTGACCAGAATGGCCCGTCGTCCGAGTGGGTGATCATGTGGAAGATCAGCCCGCTGTCGGGTGCAGTGTCTTCTTCGGGCTCGTCTGCGCTGTCGTCGTCACCGCAGGAAACGGCGATGAGCGAGAAGATCGCGAGTAGTGCTAACAGAAACCTTAGTTTCTTCATTGTGGATTCCCTCCTGTTCGGGTTGCAAGTGTCCGTTCCCGGAACCGCTCGTCTCATACTGCTATGAGCCGGACTCGGTTTCCAAGCTCCGGATGAACGCGACGCTCCTTTGAACGTCACGAATTGGGCCTTCACCTTCGGGGGGTTCCCCGGTGGTGATGGCAACGTCTTGTTCGATCACGTACCAGCGCTCGTAACCCTGCGCTTCCATCGTTTGCACAACGGCTGCGATGGAAGCGTCGCCTTGTCCGAGCGGAACAAACAATCCGGCCTGGACCGCTTGCATCAAGGTCAAGGACTCGGCGTTCAACCGGGCCGCGATGTCTGATCTGAGATCTTTGAGATGAACGAGCGACACTCGTTCGGCGTATTTTCCGGCGAACTCGACGGGGTCGTAGCCGCCTATGAGGAGGTGTCCTGTATCGAGAACCCAGCGGACTTCGGAATTGTCGAGCACCCGTTGAACTTCTGCTGCGGTCTCGATCAGGGAATCCACGTGCGGGTGCAGCATCTGGGTGAGGCCGTAACCCGCGACAGTGGTTCCCACTTCGTCGAGCATGGAGAAGATGCACGACCAGTGGGCCTCTGTCAGCTCCGGTCTGGTCCAGTTGTGGGGATCGCTGACCACACAGGTCACGTAGTCGGTTGCACCCGCGTCGGCTAGCAGTTGCGCGCTCTGGTGTACTTGTCGCAGGGTGTCGTCTCGTCGGTTCGCGTCGGCGAGTGCCAGTGAGTTGAAACCGCCGGTGAGGTCGAGCCCGAATGAGCGCAGCGTTCGCGTGAGTTCGGCCGGATTCGTCGGGAGATAGCCGACCGACCCCAACTCCGTGGCGCGCAAACCCACTTCGGACATTTCGCGCAGTACGCGTTCGACGGGAAGTTGGATACCCCAGCCAGGGACTTCACACACTCCCCACGAGATGGGCGCGGCGGCGGTGCGTTCCAAAACAGTCGTCATTAACGCTGTTGCCTCACTCGCGTCTCCTCCAGGAGTTGTTAGAGCGCTCTATTGATGTAGAGCGCTCCAACTATTACTCTTTCTTCAGTCGATGTCAAGCGTGACAGGAGTTCGGGGCTTTGGTTCAGCCGACTATGGAAGATGTCGCAAGCCGCGCCGGCGTTTCTCGGGCCTTGGTCTCGTTGGTCATGCGCGATTCGCCGAGGGTGAGCGAGCATTCCCGCGCGGCGGTTCTGGAAGCTGCTGAAGAGCTCGGCTACCGGCGGAACCTGATGGCCCATCACCTGGCCAGTCACCGCACAATGACGATCGGTTTGGTGCTCAACGACCTGCACAATCCTTTTTTTGCCGAGATGACCGACGGAATCCACGAAGCGGCGCTCAAAGCCGGCTATCGAATCGTGATCAACACGGGTTTGCGCGATTTAGCGAGTGAGAAGGCTGCTATTGACACGTTCCTCGAATTCCGGACCGATGGAGTCATTCTGGTGGGCACCGAGTTGTCCGAAGCCGAACTGGAGTCGCTCGCAAGCGAGACAAACCTGGTAGTAGCGGCCCGAGTCACCGCTTCGGACAGCTATGACACCGTGAGCATCGACGACCGATTGGGAGCCCAAATGATTGTGGACCACCTAGCCGATCTCGGACATTGCCGGATAGCCCATATTGACGGTGGTCCAGGCGCGGGGGCCCGCAAACGTCGCAAGGGTTACAAAGCCGCGATGGAGCAACGGGGGTTGTCCGAGCACGTTCGCATCGTTGCGGGGGAGTACAGCGAACACGCTGGAACTGTTGGTGTGGACAAACTCTTGAGCGATGGCGAGATGCCCACCGCGATTTTCGCGGCCAACGACCTGATGGCGACAGGGGTGCTGAACAGACTGCAGTTCGAAGGTCTGAACGTCCCCGAGGATGTGTCGCTCGTGGGCTTCGACAACACCGCGATGGCGGCGTTGCACCAGATGAGCTTGACAACAGTCGATCAACCCTGCGAACTGCTCGGCAAACTCGCCGCGCGGTACCTGATCGAGCGTCTCGAAGAGGAACGCGAGGAAGCTGTTCACCATCTCCTGGTCCCATCGCTCGTCTGTCGCAGCACCAGCGGCCCTGTGTCGAGCCGAACCCTTGATGAGATCCGATGAAAGGAGAGCCGTGTCGACGAGCCCGATAACGGTCGTTGATCCCGACAACATCGACGAACAACTCCCCGATCTACTGGAAGAAATGCTCAGCGGCTCAGGCGCGATCATCATCAAACAGGCGTTTCCGGCCGAGGTCATCTCAGAGGCCCGCGAATTGATCCACCGCTACACCGCCGAAGAGGACGACAAGGAGACTCACTTCCTGGGGGCCAGTTCCGATCAGGTCAACCTCCAGCGTCGCGTCTGGAACCTCTTGAACAAGGGCGAAGTGTTCGAACAGATGGTGCAACACCCGCTGGTGATGAAGATCGTGGGCGCCTTCCTCGGCGACGAGTTCATCATGGGTTCAGTCGCGGCCAACCGTTTGATGCCGGGAGGTCCAGGTCAGGAACCCCATATCGACTACCCCTATTGGGACCTCTACAAGCGATCGTCGTTCCCGATGAAGATCAACTCGAGCTATCCACTCAACTGTCAGGCGACAGTCCTGCTCGACCCCTTCACGCCGGAGACGGGCGCGACTGCCTTCCTGCCCTACTCCCAGGGTGAGTTGATCTACCCGGAAACGGACGATCGCGAACGTTTCTTCGCCGAAGCTGCACGAATGGAAGGCGACCCTGGCGACTGTGTCGTCTTCAACGGGATGTGTTGGCACTGTGCGATGCCGAACGTCTCCGACCAGGATCGCACGGGCATCTTGATCGAATATCTGCCCAAGTTCGTCACCCCCCTGGAGGACCAGCTGTCCGGCGTGAGCGATGAGGTTGTTGAACGCGCGACGCCCATGCTGCGCCAGCTCATGGCCATGGACTACCCGTACCCCAAGTTGTTCGACGAGGCCGAGGCTGCGGTCCAGATCGGTCGCGATGTCGCTCCCTGCTGAGGCGAGACGGGACGGCGAGGGTTGCCGATGATCCGGGTTGGGATTGTGGGCACATCGTGGTGGACCGACTCGATGTACCTGCCCGCGTTGGCGAGCCATCCGGGTTGCCGGGTCGCGGCGATCTGTGGCCGCAACGCCGAGGTTGCGCAGGCGCGGGCGCAGCAGTGGGGGATCGGCCGGGTGTTCACCGATTGGCGCGAGTTGCTGGCGAGCGGCGAAATCGATGCCGTGATCGTCGCCAGCAGCAATGAGACCCACGCGCCTATCACCCGGCAGGCGTTGCGTGAGGGTCTTCATGTGCTGTGCGAGAAGCCTTTGGCACTGACGGCTGAGGAAGCCGATCTGATGGCGACCGAAGCGGCCGAAACCGGCCTGGTCACGATGGTCCCGTTCACCTATCAGTACATGCCCGTCTTCGCGGCGACCAAACGCCTGATCGACGCAGGTTTCCTGGGTGCGCCGCACCATCTCAACTTGAGATACTTCACCGAGTTCGCGTTCGACCCTTCCTACACCTGGCGTTTCGACAAAGAAATAGCCGGCTCGGGGGTTGTCGGCGACCTTGGTTCCCACTGGCTCTACTACGCCGAGTGGTTGTTCGGTCCCATCGCTGAGTTGGGATGCACGAGCGCCTCGTTCGTTGAGCGAGATCCCCGGCCCGACGGCTCGGACTACGAGCGCGGCGAGGACTCATGCATTATCAGCGTGCGTTTCGCCAACGGAGCGCTTGGAACCCTGCAAACCTGTGCCGCCAGTTGGGAGGGAACGCCGTTCGGACAGACCCATCACATCGATGCGCACGGCAGCGACGGCACGATTTACGCGACCAGCGATTGGGACACCGTCCAAGAAGTCCGGGTGCTGGCGCGCGGTGACACCGGCCCGGCTCAAGCGATCGAATTGGCCGGACAATGGCCGAACGTGAGATTCGACACGGTTCACAACACCTATCGCGACGTCTTCCGCAAGACCGATGTGATGGCTCGCCGCTGGGTTGACGACGTCATCGCCGGTCGGAAGTGCACGCCTGATCTCACAGCAGGCGCCCGCGTCCAGCATCTGACCGATGTAGCGCTCACCAGTGCGGCGCTTGACGGCCGCCTGCTTCCCGCTGCCCCGCCCGGCGACTAGACCTAGTAGACCCAAGATCACCTAGTAGACCCAAGATCGAAGAGACCGAGAAGACCAATGAGAGATCACGATGACCTTCTTTGTTGACGTTGCCGATCCGATCCCGTTCGCTGGTGCCGCCGCTCCCGAGGGGGGTCTTGCCTACCAGGTGTACGACCCGAATCGCCTGGTTCTCGGGAAGCGCATGGAGGACCACCTGCGCATAGGCGTGTGCTATTGGCACAGTTTCAACTGGCCGGGTTCAGACGTCTTCGGCGTGGGCGCCTTCGACCGTCCCTGGCTAGAGGCCGGCCCCGACCCGATGGCCGCAGCGCGCGCCGAACAGGACGCGGCCTTCGAGTTCTTCGCCAAGCTCGGCACGCCCTACTTCTCCTTTCACGATGTCGACATGGCGCCGGAGGGGGAGACGCTGAAGCAGTCGCGGGCCAACCTCGAAGCGATGGTCGAGCGCGCTGCGCAAAAGATGGCCGAAACCGGCGTCCCCGGTTTGTGCGGACTGTAAGTTCGGGTGTGGTGCGGGGCTATCTGCTTGGTCTGACCGCTGCGTTATTGGTCGGCGGAGTGATCGCCCCGTCGCCAGCGCAGGGCATCGCCGGATTCGGTGACGTCGATGAGGGTCGATACTTCGCGCCCGCAGTGCAGTGGATGGTCGACAACGGCATCACCACTGGAACGTCGGAGGCGTGTTTCTCTCCGGACGATCCGGTCACCCGGGGTCAGGCCGCAACATTCTTGTGGCGCATGGAGGGCGACCCCGAAGCTCCCGCGCACGAGTTCGGCGACGTCATCGCGCCGTATCAGCAGGGGGCGGTCTCCTGGCTGGCCGGCATGGGACATGTCGTCGGCGCGACCCGAACCGCGTTCTATCCCGACAAGACTCTTTCCCGTGGTGAGTTCGCAGCCATGCTGCATCGTGTAGCCGGACAACCCGCCGCGGCCATGCACCCGTTCACCGACGTCACCGAACCATGGCAGCAACAGCCGGTCGCGTGGATGGTCGCCGAAGCGATCACCACCGGCACCAGCGCCACCGCGTTCTCTCCCGACGACACGATCACCCGCGGTCAAATCGCCAGCTTCCTGTATCGCTACAAGAGAAGCCCGGCTGTGGAGTTGGATTCCGGCAGCCCGAGATGCAATCCGCCTTCAGATGTCCTGACCCTGACCCACGTCGGCGAGATCCGAGGAGCTATCACTCCCAAGTCTGTGGTGTTCTCCGGGGTCGATCTGTTCTTCGCCCAGAACATGATGTATCGCCACACCATCACGGTTTACGACCGGTCGTTGTCGCTCGTGGGAACGATCAGCGATCGAGTGGTGCTCTCGGATTTCGGCGTTGCGGGCGCCAGCCCCGGCACGGCTTATCGGGGTTCACCAGTGGAGGCTGCGTTCACATCCGACGGCCGCTACGCCTACGTGTCGAACTACCAGATGTTCGGCCCGGGCTATAGCCGACCCGGCGGAGATTCGTGCTCGCCGGGTACCTGGGACAACAGCTTTCTGTATCGGGTCGACGTTGAGTCGCTCACCATCGACCAGGTCATCGGAGTGGGGCCGGTGCCGAAGTTCGTGGCCGTCACACCCGACGACACCAGGGTTCTGGTCACCAACTGGTGTGGTTACGACCTCAGCGTCGTCGATGTCTCCACCGGAACCGAGGTTGCTCGTGTGCCCGTCGGTCGTTTCCCGAGGGGCATCGCGGTGACCGGCGATTCTTCTACCGCTTACATAGCGGTCATGGGCAGCCGCGATATAGCAGTGGTCGACCTCGACAACCTGAGCGCGCCGCTTTCATGGATCAGAGGAGTCGGCACGAGCCCCCGGTCTCTGGTGCTCAGTGGTGACGACCGTTATCTGTTCGCCACCCTCAACCAGGGGAGCGGGGTGGTGAAGATCGACCTCGCCAGTAGAGCGGTGGTCGGCCGTGCGGCCACGGGAGCCGCACCGCGGTCGATGAGCATCAGCGATGACGGTACCGCCATCTTCGTCGTCAACTATCACTCCGACACCTTGAGCAAAGTGCGCACTGCCGACATGGTCGAACTGCAGAGGATTGCCACGCCCGACCGTCCGATCGGCATCACCTACGACCCGCGGACCCGAAGAGTATGGGTCGCCACATATGGCGGAACCATTCAGATCTACGAGGACACGCCTGTCTGATTGAGGGCCTGAGCAAACTGTGGGTGATCCCAACGAGAATAGTCAACGGAGTTCATCAGCTGGTCGTGTCGTATTGGACTAGTCCCCTGTCCAGATCACGAAGTAGCGTGAACCAGCCCCTACGATGGGGTGGACGGGGAGGTGAGGACGCGTGGCGAAGGGACGGTCCGGCAAATCGAGGTCGGGCGCTGGTTCGCAGGGGGCGACGACCGGCTTTGAGTCTGAACTGTGGCATATGGCCGGCACCCTCCGCGGCAGCATGGACGCTTCGGAGTACAAGCGTGTTGCCATGGGACTGATCTTCCTGATCGATGTCAAGCGCTGGAAGCTGGTGTTCGAGACGGCAATATTGGTGGAGCGAACCAAGCGATCCGCATCGCGGGCAACCATGGAGGCTTGAATGAGTGCTGAACCGAGCGATATCGACTATTCCAAGTTCACGCAGTCGCTGCTCCGTCTCGAAGAGCAGCACCATCATTTGGCTCATGACACGGACGAGTTGCCCGAATGGGTTGTTGACAGCATCAAGGAATCAGTTATTCAGCGGTTCGAGACGTGCTACGATTCGTGTTGGAAACTCGTCAGAAGGTACCTCATACAGAACATTCGTCTCCCCGATGTTCCGAATGGTCCGAATCCTGTCTTGCGTTTAGCTGCTGAGAATTTCTTGCTTGGAGGCGAACTTTCCGACTGGATGACCTACTCGAAGGCGAGAAATGATACATCACACGACTACAGCAAGGAAAAGGCGGATGCATGTCTCGCGATAGTCGATGCCTTTATTCCCGCCGCGGTCAAATTGCATGAGAATCTGACGGGGCAATCATGGACCAGCGCGCAGCCATAGACCTTGACCCCGAAGACCATGCTGTGGTTGCGGGACTGCTTCGGCGTCATGTGCCAGGCTGTGAAGTCCTCGCCTATGGTTCCAGAGTGTCCGGGACGGCCGGTCCACACTCGGATCTCGACCTAGCTGTCGTTGAGGCCAGTGAGGTGGGGCCGTTCGCGCTCATGGATCTGCGAGAGGCGTTCGACGAGTCATACCTGCCGTTTCGTGTTGACGTTATGGATTGGAATGCAATTCCCGACAGCTTTCGCGAAGAAATCACCAATAAGCATGTGATCTTGCAACATAAAATGCATAATGATATTCATACTTCTACCTGATTGAATTCTCCCATTGAGTTACGGAAAAGCACTAACGAAAAGGATCTTTCGACGCCTTTGAGGAGAGGCACTCAGCGCTCCTGAGCGAAGTTGAGCACGGTGCCGATCCCGAAGATCCGGACGAATACCGGGCTGAGAACGTTTTCTGGATCCCCCCAGACGCTCGCTGGGGCGAGATCAGGCCGATGCCCGCCACGAGGAAGGTTGATCGTGGCTCTGATCGTGGGCGGACTCCATCGGTGGTTGCGACATGTCGGCCATGATTGGCCGGTTGAACAAGTCAGCAGCCGATCCGATGGGGGTTTTGAGTATGGCACAGCGTTTGTGTTTCGGCGAGCGTGTGGTGATCGAGGCGATGACAGAGGCGGGGTTGGGTCCCGGGCCGATAGCGCAGCGGTTGGGCAGTCACCGGTCGACGGTCCAGCGCGAGTTGGCGAGCAGCGGCGGCCGCTGCGGTATCGAGCCGATGTTGCCCATAGGGCGGCGTGTTCGCGGGCGCGGCGCCCGAAGCCGCCAAGCTCGTCGAACATCTTGAGCTGGCCGCGAAGGTGGCGAAGCGGTTGAAGTTGCGTTGGTCGCCGCACGCGATCAGCGCCGATCTGCGCGCCGAGCACATGACCATCAGCGCGGAGACGATCCTGTCGGGCGTGCCATGGCGACCCAAGCCGCCGCGGACCGCTAGGCCTTCAGTTCCTCGAACACCGACCCAGCAATGATGATCAGGTGGAGGATCTTGTGACTGTGCAGGCCTTCTCCCACGAATTTACGAAGGAGATATGAGAAGGAAGGCTGGAATGTGTCACACAACGGCACTACTATGTGTACAGGCCATACGTCGCTTTGGACTACCGAGGTGCATTGGTCCAACCCTGCTTGGGTCCGCCGTTCGGCGGGCCCAAGTCGCGTATATCGCTGATTCGCCTAACGCGGCCACCGCTCCCGCCAAGTGACGCAATGCGGCGAGATGTAGTCGTCGAACAACTTTTTGACAGCGATGTCCGAAGTGCTCAGCTGTACTCTTCCTGAGATTCTGTCGTGTCGATTGAGGATGTACGCAACTAAGTCCGCGATCTGGATTCCGCGACTTCTCTCCGAAGGACTGAAGTACACACCGTCAACGATTCTTTTTATTGCACGGGTTACGCCGACTGGTCCACCTGACTGCTGCATCTCACGCACGAGCTCTACGGCGTACTGCTCTTCAGTGTGGTTCTGGTCAGCCACCAGCAGAGCGCGTTGCGACAACGGATCAGATTTTTGTCTCACCCAAGCCTCGATTTTTTCAGTCAAGAACTGTAGCGCCAAGAGGTGGGGACTTTGCCATCGAAGACGTGACAGTCCAGGCTTGTTGATTGAAGCATGAGCGATACTTGCTTCGGCCTTCCCAATGACGGAAAGAGCCTTGGCGTACTCTTGAACGCGAGTTTTTGGAGAAATCCCATCCCACGGACCCCTCCCTGAGAACATTTCTTGGCCATGGTATTCACCAAGGGGAACCGCTGTCGGCGCTTCGGACGCTAGTTGGTCGAGCTGGCTCGTGAGTAGCGACACCATGTCTTCTCGAACCATGATTGCGACGAGATAGTGGTAAGGCTGTTCTGGATCGTCGAGACGGTTGCCGGTATTGCCTGACTCATCAAGGTAGCAAAACAGCATGAGCAGAGGATACAAGTCTCGTGACGGAGCCAATAGACGATGCGCAGAGCCATGAGATCGGCGTAGGACCACAGCTTGATCCTGGTTGGCGACACTGACGGCTCGACGATCCCCAAGCGTGCCCAGTAGTAGACCGTAGACACGGGCACGCCGGACAGGGCGGCGGCACGAGGCCCCTCGTAGCATCCTTCAAGAGTGGCTCGAAGACGTGCCGACAATTCCTGCTTGTTGTCCATGGTCCTGCGGTGCCTCAACGATTGGTAGCGGACTATACCTGACGACGTCCCAACGGGGACGGCTTTGGGCGGCGGTTCGCGGCAGCGAGCACCTCAACGCTGAGGCTCAGGTCGGCACTGCGCGAACTGGAAGAGCTAGTCTAGCTAATCGATTAGCTATTTGTTGGAACTGTGGTAGGGTACCCGGCATGGTTGCTGTAGGCGTACATGAAGCCAAAACAACGCTCTCGAAACTCATTCAGAAGGTCAGCGCCGGAGAAGAGGTAGTCATCACAAGGGGCGGTACTCCTGTGGCGAAACTTGTGTCGGTGACACCCCAAGGGCCGCGTGAGCTGGGCAGAGACATCGGGAGGTTCGAGGTGTCGGACGACTTCAATGAACCTCTGTCCGACAACTTGCTCGACGCCTTTGAAGGAAGATGACTTGGCTGTTCTGTTGGACACACAAGTGTTCCTTTGGATGAACGCCTCACCGCAGCGGCTCTCGGGCTCTGCGAGGTCCATGATCGTCGATCCGGCTCAAGAATTGTTGTTCTCAGCCGTTTCGTCGTGGGAGATTTCGGTAAAGCACGCCCTGGGTAGACTGGATCTTCCCGAACTGCCTGTCGTTTACGTCCCCAGCAGAATTGCCGGCGCTGCGCTTACTGCAATTGCTATTGAACACTCGCACACGCTGCATGCGGGAAGCCTGCCGATGCACCATCGCGATTCATTCGACCGGCTGCTCATAGCGCAGGCCCAAGAACTCGACGTTCCAATATTGACCTCGGACACAGTGTTCGATCGGTACGAGGTGGAGGTCATCCGAGCCTGAGTCGGGTCGATCGGCTCGCGCCAGCATCCACGGGAAAGGTCCGGACGGTCTAACGTGTTCGGCGGACTCTGTGAAGGCTCGCGACGGTGCCCTCGTTGTCGGCCAGCACCAACCAATCCCAGAATGCGGGGCAGAAGTCAAAGCCGAAGTGGTCGTTCTTGGCGCGGATGAACACGTCCGAGTCGAGCAGGTAGGCCACTACAGCACTCCGAGTTGTTGACCGAGTCCCTCAGGTGGTGCTGAGTGGATCGCGGATCCAGGTCGGACAGGGCTGTTTCACCCAGCCAGATGTGGGCCAACTCGTGAGCCAGGGTGAACAACTGGGCGGCCTTGGAATCCGCGCCGTTCACGAACACAACCGGGGCGTAGGAGTCTGCGAGCGCAAATCCGCGAAACTCGACGGGGTTGAGTTTGCGGTGAGTGTTGGAGCCGACGATTCCGCTGATCATCACCAACACCCCGGCCTCTTCAGCGTTTTCACGTAACTGGGTGAGCGCGCTTTCCGAATTCGTGCATTGGTGACGGGTGTCTACCGTCCAGTTGAGAACACGGCGCATATCCGCAACCACTTCTTGCACCGGAGATTCGAGGGTTGCGCTAGCGACGAAGGGGATTGGTTCTTCACCGTTCAAGAGTTGATGATCGCGATACCACTCTTGGCGGGCTTGGCAGGTGTAGACGGTTTCGAGAAGATCGACGGTCGCGGTTACGGTTCGCTGAGAACCGGATCGGCCCGTGGCCACCGGATGGTCACCCACGGTGCGGAAGTCTGGAATCGGCATGTCTTCGACCGGCGGCTCGTCCAAGAAGAAGTAACCCACCGGAGTGTAAGTCTTGCGAGCGAACTCCTCGACCTGCTTGAAGGTCGGACTGTTCGTTCCGTTCAGCCACGCGCCATATTTGGGGAAACGTTTAAGCCATATCTCGTCATCGATGCCCGATCGTGCCCTAGCCCATCGGAGCAGACTCGGGGCCACCTCCACTCGTACGGTCATAGGCACAGTATGGCCGCAATGTCCGTGCTCCTCCGGCCTAAGTCGGCGTTCGCGCATACGACTCAGTAGATCTCTGGTATTGTCTCGTACCTATGCGTACTGTGGGCTCTTTGAGAGGTGGAGTGATGGGCGTTCGTTCGCGGGCAGTGGCGATGGCTGCAACGTTGACCGGTTCGGCTGTGATCGCTGTGTTGGCAGCAGGGGGGGGGGGGTCGGCGCGCAGACGGCTGACCGTGTAGATGTGTCGGCGGCGCCGGAGCTGCATCCGGGCGAGGTGGTCCTGCATGTGACGCCCGCGCACAGGCACCTCCACGACCACAACGCCCCCGGCCACGTTCACTACCCCGAGCACGATCACCGGCACGTCGACCAAGGCGGCGACTTCGACTCAACCTCCTCAGGCATTTCGACCTACCAGGAGAGCGACATGGCCGAGTACCCGCTCGACCACACCCACGAATCAACCTCTGACAACGGCCATTATCACCCTCACAGGGCGGGAGTGCTCGGCTACGGCGGCATCGTGACCCACCACGACCACCAGCACGGAGCCCGGTGCCGGTCCACCGACACTTGGACCCGAACAACAGTCTTGCATCACCACCACGACGGGGGCTATCCCGGCGGCACCGACAGGTCCATCGTGCATCAGCATCAGTTGGACTGCTCCGGCAACCAGCAGAGCCACCGGCATTACCGCAACGGCCACGACCACCCGTCGTCGCACTTGCACGACAGCCCCTATGAGCAAGCCGGCCGCGAGCCGCACACCCATGTTTCGTGGACGCCCAAGGCCGAAGCGCTCATGATGCGGCCGGTGAGCGGCGACGACGCGGGCGACACCTACACCGTGACGGTGCCGCAGCGGCCCGCTGCGGGACAGACTCTCTCGGTGTACGTGGAGGTCGATCCGCGTTTCGTCGACGGCCCCGCAGGCTCGATCAGCGTCAAACCCGAACAGATCGACATCACCCGGGACAACTGGCAGCAGACTCATACGGTCACCGTGACTGCCTCCGCGGATGCGCTGACGGGTGACACGTTCATGATCCGGCACCGGTTCTCGGCGGGTTTCGCTGACCCTTGGATCGCCGAGTATGAGCGATACGGACTGTTGAGTTTTTCGATCCCAAGGTTCGACGTGGCCGGCCGCGTCAGCGACGCCCCCACAGCCGACGACGATGCGGTGGACGACGCGCTGCCAGTGGACGACGCGCTGCCCGACGCGGCGCCTGATGTGTTGCCGGCGGTGAGCGTGACCGGCGCGTCGAGCAGTCAAGAGGGCGACCCGGCGGTGTTCGTGCTCACCGCGGTCCCGCCGCCGGCTGCGCCGTTGACCGTTGCTGTGGACATCGCCCAGACAGGCGACTACACCCCAGCCGGCGAAACCGGCCGCCGCAGCGTCACCGTCCCGGTGTCGGGCAGCGCCACCGTCAACGTCGCGACCGTCGACGACAGCGTCGACGAGGCCGACGGGTCGGTCAGCCTCACAGTAGCCGCCGGCGGCGGCTACACCCCCGGCGCGCCCGCACACCTCACCACACCCATAACCGACAACGACAACCCGCCACAACCACAGCCGGAACCCGAACCGGGCCCCGAGCCTGACGACGCCGAAGCGGCACCCCGATGCGACGCCGACCCGGCGCTGCTGGCTGTGGTCCAAGCCAAAATCACGCGCCACCGCGACGTCACCGGCCGCGGCGACCTCGTAACCGAGTTTACCGCCGTCCAAAACGCCCTCACCAACAACGGGCCCCTCGACACCGCCCGCGCATACGCCGACCACCGCGACGGCGCCAACACACTATGGACCCAAATAGCCGCCCACCTACGCAACAACTGCCGCTGAAACCCGACAAACGAAGCACTTCCCGCCTCTTCTTGGCCGATTGCGGTCGGTCATAGTACGATTCGGCGATCCCCTCGCCGATTTCGCCTGCTTTGGGTGTCGTCGAGACTCAAGACAGCCCGTCGTATCACTTCTGACCGGTTGTCTCCAACGCCTTCGGTGACTAAACAATTGAGGACCTCTAGATCCCGTTGGTTGAACTTGTGCGCGTCGGTCCCACCGGCACGAGGTCCCACCGGCACGAATGGCCCGATGCCGCAAGAGACGCTCGAGAATGCAAGTCGAAAGCTGACCCGGCCTGAGGGTCTCACCCTCGAAACCTGGAACCGGGCATACGCGCAGTATGGCTGCAATGTCATTCCGTCCCCGGTTTCACGGACTCGTACTGTTCGCGCAGCACTCGCTTGAGCACCTTTCCGGTGGGGTTGCGGGGGATCACGTCGGTGAACTCGACGGCCGTGGGCATCTTGAAGCGGGCCAGCTTGCCGTCGCAATGGGTGATCACATCGGTGGCTGTGACGTTCTCGTTTGCACGCACGATCACCGCCAGTGGCGACTCGCCCCATTTCTCGCTGGCGATCCCGATGACCGCGGCGTCGGCGACTCCTTCCATTGCCATCAACACGTTCTCGATCTCCGCGGGGTAGACATTCTCCCCCCCGGAGATGATCATGTCCTTGATCCGGTCTTGGATGTAGATGAACCCGTCGGCGTCCATGATCGCAACGTCCCCGGTGCGCAACCAGCCGTCCACGATCGTCTCGGCGGTGGCGTCGGGCCGGTTCCAGTAGCCGATCATCACATGGGGGCCGGAGATGATGACCTCTCCGGGTTCGTCGGGGCCGCAGTCTTCGCCGTCTTCGTTGACGACGCGCACCTCGGTGTGGAAGAACGTCTTGCCGGTGGACCCCGCCCGCGTCAGAGCGTCGTCGGGGGAGATCAAGCAGCCGGGTCCGCAGGATTCAGTGAGGCCGTAGACTTGGTGAATCTCAATGCCCATGGCCTCGTAGGCCTTGATCAGAGGCACCGGGACCGGAGCTGCTCCGCTCATCACCCATCTCAGACAGGAGATGTCGTGTGCCTCCTTGTCGTAGGTCGACAGCATGAAGTTGAGCATTGCGGGCACGGCCAAGGTGACGGTGATCTTCTCCTCGGCGAATACCTCCCAGATCTTCACGGGGTGGAATTCGCTCATGATCACCCCGGCACCGCCCTTGTGAATGATGCTGAGCATCGGGTTGAGGGCGCCCACATGGAACATCGGAAGACAGATGAGGTAGCGGTCGCCGTAGCGGGTGTCGGCGGTGGTGTTGCCGGTGATGACCGACCACATTGCGGTCAGGTGTGAGTGCATCACGCCTTTGGGCAGTCCGGTCGTTCCGGACGTGTACATGATGAACAGGAGGTCGTCGTCGCTCGAAGTGATTTCGGGTTCGTCTGTTGAGGCTTGCGCGAGGAGGTCTTCATAACCGGCCGCGAAATCAGGGCGGTCTGCGGGGTCGCCGACATGCACCCAATGGGTTACAGCGGTTGCCTGTGAGCCGCGGGAGTGCAGTTCGCTGACAACTTCGTTGAAAGCCGTGCCGAACACGAGCGTGGTGGCGCCCGAGTCGTTCAGGATGAAGGAGAGCTCATCGGCCACGAGGCGCCAGTTGAGGGCCACGATCACCCCGCCGGCCTTTGCCGCCCCGAAGAAGACCTCGACGAACTCACTGCCGTTCATCAACAGGGTTGCCACCCGGTCGCCCTTCTCTAGACCGAGACCGTTGTCTCGCATGCTGTTCGCGACCCGGTTGCACCGCTCGTTCAGCTGTGCGTAGGTCTGGCGTCGACCGCTGGTGACGTCGACGATGGCCTCGGTTGTGGGGTTCAACAGTGCGCGTTTTGCGACGAACAATCCGATGTTGTTTTTCATAATGAACTTGTTCCCTGTTCTCAGTTGCAGCGGATGGAGGTGGACCAACAGCCGCTACAGCATATGTTGAACCGGCTGGTGGCTCCTCTGGACTCGGTGATTGTTCGTGCGGGTCAGCCGTTCTGTCGGCTGCGAACAGTTGTGGCAGTATGAATGACAGATGTATCGTGATCGGTCTATGCCCCGTACAACCTCCGCGGCTCCTGCTGCGCCCGGCGACAGCACGGACGGTCGCCGGGCCCGGCGCGACCGCAACCGAGAACGGGTTGTCGACGCGATGTTGGAGTTGTACCGGGAAGGTGACCTGCGGCCCTCGGTCGACGCCGTGGTCGAACGCTCTGGTGTGTCACACCGCAGCGTCTTTCGCTACTTCGATGACCTCGGCGAGCTGTGCCGAGTCGCCATTGAACGCCAGTTCGTCGCCATATTCGACCTCTGGGTAGTGCCCGACGCCGGCATCGGGCCGCTTGACGAGCGGGTGGAACGGCTCGTTGAACAACGGCTCACGCTCTACGACGCGGCTGTGTCAGTGTGGCGCGTCGGCCAGACGCGAGCCCCTTTCGAGCCGGTCCTGGCGCGAAACCTGGAACGGACAGCGGCGGTCAACGTCGAGCAGATGAAGCGACATTTCGCCACCGAACTGGACGGCCTCAACCCGGACCGCGCCGAAGTGTTGGCCGAGTCGCTGGCCGCGATGTGCTCGCTCGACGCCATCGACCTGCTTCGTCATGTGCGGGAATTGGACCGGCCGACCACTGCTGAGATTCTCTCGTCCATGCTGTCTGCGACGTTGGCAAAGGTATGAGCGCGAAGGTATGAGCATGGTCACGGTCACGAACGAAACGAATGTAGCGGCCCCTGCTGAAGCGGTTTGGGCGGTGTTGTGCGACTTCGACCGGCTCGCTGACTGGGCGCGAGACATCGACCATAGTTGCAGGTTGACCGAACGCAGCGAGGGCGTCGGAATCGAGCGCAGAGTCCAGGTCGGATCCAACGTTGTGCTTGAGCGGGTCACCGTGTGGCAACCCGAACGAACGCTGGCTTACGAGATCGTCGGTTTGCCGCCTCTGGTTGGCAGAGCTGTCAACGAATGGACGCTGACCGCGGAGGGCGACCGCACACGACTGGCACTCACCGCCCAGATCGAACCGGGCCCCAAACCGCCGATGAAGCTCGCGGCCCGGCTCCTCGCCCGACAGATGGGCTCCGTCAACAAGCGCTTGCTGCGTGACTTGGATTTTGCAGCGACACGAACCGCCTCGCGTGGAAGCGCCGGTGCCAGAAGCGAGAGGAGCTGACACGTGGCTGACCGACAACCCGACATAGTCATAGTGCTGACCGACGAAGAGCGGGCCGCGCCGGCCTATGAGACAGCCGAGATACGAGCTTGGCGCGAACAGGCTCTTGTCGGCCGTCGTTGGTTCACCGAGAACGGTGTGGATTTCCGGCGCCACTATGTGGCATCGACTGCCTGTGTCCCCAGCCGCCCCAGTTTGTTGACCGGCCAGTATCCCGACGTGCATGGCGTCACCCAGACCGATGGGCTGGGCAAACGAGCGACCGACAGCCGGATGCGCTGGCTCAGGCCAGATGAGGTTCCCACGATGGGGGACTGGTTGCGCGCCGCCGGCTACGACACCGTCTACGTGGGCAAATGGCATGTGAGCCACGCAGACATCAGCGTCGACGGCCAGCGTCTCCGCACCAACAATTCGGCCGGGGAGTTGATCCCCGAAGCGGTCGATGCCTACTTGGCCGCGGACCCGCTGGACGAATTCGGCTTCTCGGGTTGGGTGGGACCGGAACCTCACGGTGGCCATTGGTCTGATACGGGATATGTGCGGGACCCGATCTACGCTCAACGGGCGACGGCCTGGCTGCAGGACCGTTACAAGCGGCGAGCGGAAGGCGACCCCCAAGCGGCTAGACCGTTCCTGCTGATCTGCTCGTTCGTCAACCCTCACGACATCGTGCTCTGGCCCATACTGGCTGTGCAGAAACGGCGCGGCAACGAATTTGCCCCGTCGGTGGCCGAGCCGCCGCCGATCCCGCCGTCGCCCACCGACGACGAGGACCTCTCCGACAAACCGGCGCTGCAGATGGCCTATCGCGACGGCTACTACTCGGCGTACGGCCCGTCACCGCTGATACGGCGCGCATATGAGAGCAACGCCGAACGCTATCGCCAGACCTACTACCGGTTGCATCATGACGTGGACGGGCCCATTGATCGGGTCCGCCGTGCGGTCACCGAACAGAGCGACGCCGAGACTGTGCTGGTGTTCAGCGCCGACCATGGCGATCTGCTCGGTTCGCATGGAGGTTTGCATCAGAAGTGGTATCAGTTGTACGACGAGGCGACTCGGGTACCGCTGCAGATCGTCCGAACCGGGGCCAACGCCACTGCCCCGGCAATTGTCGATGTGCCGACCAGCCACATCGACCTGCTTCCCACGTTGCTGGGACTCGCCGGCGCCGACGAGAAGGCGCTGGCAACTGAATTGGCGCAAACCCATACAGAAGTCCACCCCCTGCCCGGGCGAGATCTGAGCGGCCTGCTTTCGGCGCCGCAGCAGGCGCCAACAGACTCGGTTTATCTCGTCACCCGCGACAACATGCTGGAGGGCGACGGCTCGAGCGCTGCAATGCTGGCAGCCCGAGGGCGTGTTGATGCTCCGTACCCGCTGCAGATCAAGGTCCCATCGCATGCGGCAACCAACGTGGAGGCGATTGTCGGCACCGTCGCCGGACAGCTTTGGAAGCTGGTCCGCACCTTTGACGACCCTGCCACCTGGACCGAACCCCATGAGCGGCAACTGTCTGCGCGCAGCCCTGGCGGTCCGGTGTATCGGAGCGAACCGATCCCTGACCAATGGGAGCTCTACTGCCTCAGCGACGATCCAATCGAAGCGCACAACCAATGGAACAATCCCGAATTTGCGGAGGTATTTGAAGTGTTGACCGAAGAGCTGAAGCGAATCCGCCGTGAGCGGATCCCGACACGCAACGCCGAGTGGCCAACGGAGCCCCGACTTGCGGACCGTCCCAAATCCAAGCGCCCGCCGCTGCCGGCGCGTGGCGTGCGGCGCCTGCTCCAAAAGGCCGGCATTCATCCCGACGACCCTGAGTCTGTCAAGCTGGACTTGGCAGGGCACCGGGCGCTCATCGTCGCCACCAACCAGGCGACTCTCGAGGTTGGCAAGCCCACGGGTGTTTTCGGGTCGGAGCTGACCGCCCCCTACTATGAGTTCCTAGATGCCGGCATGGAAGTGGATATTGCCTCGCCCAAGGGCGGGGACATCCCGTTCGACCCGAAGTCGTTCATCCCGATCATTCGTTCTCATCACGATGACCGGTTCATTGCCGATGACGAGGCCAAGGAGAAAGTCACCAACAGCCTGGCCATCGGAGACCTCGACATGGACGACTACGACATCGTGTATTTCGCCGGTGGATGGGGAGCTGCGTGGGACCTCGGCACCTCCGATGCGGTCGGCGAACAGGTCACCGTCGCCGCGGCGCAGAGCAAGGTGATCGGCGGGGTCTGCCATGGGCCGCTGGCTTTGCTGAAAGCCAAGACCGCAGACGGGGAGCCGCTGGTCAAGGGCCGTCCCCTCACCGCGGTCACCGACAAGCAGGTCCAAGAACTCGGCATCGGCAACACCCCGCAACATCCTGAGACTGAGCTCCGCCGCCTCGGCGCCGATTTCCAGAGCACCCATCGACGCCGAGACATCTTCGCCAACCATGTGGTGGTCGACGGTGACCTAATCACCGGCCAGAACCAGAACGCCGGACCCATGGTGGCCCGCGAGATGATGCTCAGGGTGTTGTCCAAACGCGATGCCGCAGACCGAGATCCGGTTTCGGTGAGTGGCGACTGACCTTGGAGGCCTGATGGAGATCGTTCTGCTCGGGACCGGTTCGCCGATCCCTGATCCGAATCGCGCCGGCCCCTCCACGCTGATAAAAGCCGGCGAGGGAGGCCTTGAGCAGGTCTTGATCGACGCTGGACGAGGTTGCGTGATGCGCATGGCGGCGGCTGGTTCGATGCCGGTGCTCCTCTCGGGTGTGCTCATCACCCATCTGCACAGCGATCACCTGTGCGCCTTGAACGACGTGATCACCACGCAGTGGGTCATGACCAATGAGCCCAGACCGCTGAGGATCTGGGGACCTGCGGGGATACAGCGCTTCGTCGATCGCACTCTGGATGCGCTCGGGCCCGACATCGGCTACCGGATCGCCCACCACGATGATCTGAATTGGGGACCGCTGGTCGAAGTCAGCGAAGTGCAAGCGGGCGATTCGTTCGAGCTCGGCTCGATGCAGGTGAGCGTTCACCCGACGGTTCATGCTCCCGTGGAGCCCACTGTCGGCTATCGAGTGGAGCGGGAGGGCAAAGTGGCGGCGCTGGCCGGCGACACGGTCCCCTGTGCCGGACTCGACGAGTTGGCCGACAACGCCGATGTCTATGTTCAGACGGTTATTCGCGACGATCTCGTGAAGCTCGTGCCTGTCGAGCGCATGCAGGACATCTTGGACTATCACTCGAGCGTTGAGCAGGCAGCGCAGACCGCTGCACGCAGCAGGGTGAAGACCTTGGTCCTGACGCACCTGGTCCCGGCTCCTCAGCCTGAGCAATACGACGAGTGGCGGGCGATCGCCGCGCAGCATTTCAACGGTGAGATCGTGGTCGGTGACGACCTGACCAGCGTCTCGCTCTGACAGAGAATCAGAATTCGAGGGCTGAGCTCTGCCCCACCCACTTCCCTGGGGCTGAGCACGCCGTAGAGACCAGCCTCGCGACAGAGCTTCACTGCTTCGTCGGTCATGTGAGTGCCGCCAGCCTCGGCCTTGGCCCCCTCGGCATCCAGTGTCGTTCGGAGATCACGAGCGGCTTCGAGTAGCTCAGTCATTCAGAGAGTCTCCCAGTTCGCGTCTTGAGGTTGAATCGTCGACACGGGCGATGCGCATCGGACGCCCCACAGTAGGGTCCGCACTCAATGAATTACGAACCCGACGCGGTGGTGTTGATCGGTGCGGCCGCGGCCGGTCAGCGTCTGGTCGATCCCGGCGCCGGTTTCGACACGACAGAATTGATGACCGAAGCGTTGCGATCCTCTCTGCGCGACTCCGGAGTAGCGGGCCTCGGCCCCAAGATCGGCTGGATCGGTGCTACTCGCGGGCTCTCGATGCTCCCCGATGCGGCCCGTCGGATCGGAGAGGCGGTCGGTGCTGACCCCCATACGGTCGCTGTAGACGTGGGCATCCCGCAGCAGACGCTGATCAATTTGGCGTTCGAGGCGATCCGTTCTGGCCAATACGACATCGCGGTGGTGTGCGGCGGGGAGACCAAGCACCGTGATGACCTGGCGCGCCGGGCCGGGGTGGAACTACCGGGTCACGATCAAGAAGGCCTAGTGCCCAACGAGGAGTTCCGCCCAAGTGGTGAGATCGTTGCCCGGCCGGAGATTGAGATTGGAGCGGTCGTTCCGGTCCAGCAATATGCCATGATCGAGAATGCTCGGCGGGCCGCGCACGGCTGGACGCTGAGCCGTCACCGGGACGAGATCGCGGCCCGCTGGCACGGTTTCAACCAGGTCGCCCAGGCGAATCCCCGAGCGGCGTTCGGCGAGCCGATGCTGCCTGAGGAGATCCGCGATCCTGCACCGGCGAACCGTCCCATGTCGTTTCCCTACAACAAGTGGCACAGCTCCCAGTGGAGCGTGGATCAGGCCGCGGCTCTGGTCTTGTGCTCGGCGTCGACCGCAGCGTCGCTGGGCGTGCCCCGGGATCGCTGGGTTTTCCCTCATGCGGGTCTCGAGTCGTCGATGTCGCTCTCGTTGTCGCGACGCGGTGACCTCCACCGCTGGCCGGCGATGGCGGCGTTGGGTGTTGCTGCCGAGCGTCATATCGGCCTCCGGGTGGCTGACATGGAACACATCGAGCTCTACAGCTGCTTCCCGTCTGCGGTTGCGGTTCAGCAGTGGGAACTCGCTGTGGATCTCGACAGGGTCTGCACCGTCACTGGGGGTATGGCCTTTGCGGGGGGTCCGTTGAACAACTTTGTGTTTCAAGCGACGGTCGAGATGATCGACCGGGTTCGGGCCGAGCCGGGCACTTACGGTGTTGTCACTGCGGTCAGTGGATTGTTGACCAAGCCGGGACTCACCGTTTGGAGCACTGAACCTCCAGCCACGGGGCTGCTGATGGCTGATCTGGCTGCTGAGGCTCAAGCTGCTACCGCAGAGGTCCACCTCGACGAGGATCCCCAAGGCGAGGGAACGGTCGCCACATACACCGTCGTGTACGACGGCATGGAACCCTCCGGCGTGCGGGCAATAGTGGACCTCGCTTCCGGCAGCCGTGCCGTGACAGCCCTCGATGACCCCGAGGTTGCCGCAGATGCGGTCAACGAAGATCTGATCGGCACCCCCGTCACCGTCCACGCCACCACCCTGATGTTGTAAAACTGGCTAGTCTTCCGAAAAGGCCGCTATTTCGGAAGACTAATAGAGTATCCTTCCGAAATGGACCTGGATTCGGAAGGCTTGCCGGGCCGCACGGTAGACGCGGAGTGGAACGGACGTCTGGTTCAGACATGGGTCCCGGCCCCGCTCAGGGAGCGGCAATTCGAGTTGTCGGCATCGACAATACGAGCCGGGGAGCGGGCCTGCGCCGCTCTGCGGTTAGTCGAAGCGCGAATGCAAGAAAATCTGGAGCCCATGGCCAGGCTGTTGCTGCGCAACGAAGGGGTAGCATCGTCAGGTATCGAGGGGTTGCACGAACCCATCGAATCTGTCCTGCTCGCAGCGCGAACCGGCGGGGGCGGAACCGCCGGTTGGGTGGCCGACAATCTGGTAGTCATCGACTGGGCTCTGGATACGGCAGACGAACCGCTGACAATCGACATTCTGCATCGTTGGCACCGACAACTCATGCAACACGGCACGCTCCCTACTGACATGGTCGGAACGTTCCGCCCGGCCCTTGGCTGGGTGGGCGGCACCTCGCCGTTTGACGCGGCTTACGTTCCGCCGCCGCCTTCGGAGATCCCCCGGCTTGTCGACGACCTGATCGCTTTCGCGAACCGTGAGCCCGAAGACCTAGACCCGGTCTCCCACGCAGCGGTCATCCACGCCCAGTTCGAAGCCATCCACCCCTACGGCGACGGGAACGGACGCCTCGGACGAGTGCTGGTCAGCCGAGCACTGCGACGGCGGGGCGTAACTACGAGGTCCACCGTGCCCATCAGCATGGCCATTGCGCGTGACCCTGGCGGCTACCTCTCAGGACTCCACCTGTTTGAGCAGGGAACCCCCGACCCCTGGATTACGTGGTTCGCTGAGATCGCCGTAAAGGCCGCCTTCACCACCGATCAGATTTTTCACCAGGTACAAGCCCTCATCACGCGATGGGAAGAGGTAACCGTGGGGTTGCGGGCCGATCACAGCGCTCGAGCCTTGCTCTCCCACTTGCCTGCACACCCGGTCTTGAACGCCGGTGATGTAGCTGAATTGCTCGGAGTCACCGAACGCAGCGGCCGTACCGCGCTAACGGCACTTGCCTCGTGTGGCGTCGTGTCTCGCGTTCAGGTCGAGAGCAATGGGTCAGGCCGTGACCGCCATTGGTTCGCCGCCCCCGAACTGCTCAAACTGTGGAGTCCCTGAGTTGCGCTGAGAATCGGAGAATGGTCAGTGGTTGAGGAGCATTTTGACGATTTGGTGCACGTTTTTGGCCGTGTCTCGGTCGATGCTGCCGAGTCGATCGACGAGACGCCTTCTGCTGATAGAGCGAAGCAACTCGCACTGAGCGAAGCTCCTTTGGTTCAACCCGGTTTCGGCGGTCGCTTGCACCTCCACATGAAGGGAAAGAGAGCGGTCCTTCGTCGTCAGCGGGACGACGAACACCAGAGGGAATCCGGTGCCGAAAGTGTCGGGAGGACCGAGTACAAGAGCCGGTCTTCGGAAGGCGGGTTCACCGGGGTGTGGTTCGCCGAAATCGACCAGCCACACCTCATCAACAGATGCCATCAGCGACCGAAGAGGCTTCTGCTTCAGTGAGGTAGTCCGCCCATGCCGCGGGATCGCTTCGTAGCGCAGCGAGTTCTTCCTGTACTCGCAGACCGAACCGGAGGCGCCGTAAGGCCTCAGCGGCATCATGCACCGTGTTGCCGAGTGTGTCGCCGCTCTCATTGCTGAGTTCAACGAGCTGGGTGTGGGTCTCCAGGTCGACTCGGATAGTCGTCGTTGCCATACCTTGAATCTACCGTATCGTCTATATTCTGTCTACAAAATATCTACCCCACGGACCTCAGGCACCTGTGATGTCGATGATTCCGATGAAGGCTTGACGGTCGAGACGGTTGTCGGTAGCGTTCTCTCACTGCCCCTATCGATTCGACGGTAGGGTCGAGACCGCCTTTCGGGGCGGTCTCTGTCTTTTGGCGGAGGCGGCGTGATCACCAATCTGTACATCGACGGTTCAATCTGTATTACCGCGCTCTTAAGGACACGCCGATGCGCTGGCTAAACCTACGGAAACTGGGCGAAACCCTCTTCCCCCAGGACATCGTACGTCGAGTGTGCTACTTCACGGCCCACCTGGAGGCGCGTCCCGGGAATATTGGACAAGCTCAGAGGCAACTCATATATCTCAGAGCCTTGGCGAGCCTCCCGGGCGTCGGCGTGCATTACGGGGTCTTTCGGTCGGGCATCAAGCGCCGTCCACTAGGACTATTCGGCGCTGTCGTGGCTCAGTCTTGCAGGGCGAGGGGCGTCAGGTGAGGCCGAGTTCGCTGATGCGGTCGAGGATCCTTCGGCGTTCGTCGTCGATGGTTGTCGTGTCCCCGTGGCCGGTGTGGACCGTGGTGTCCCCTGGCAGCGTCAACAGGCGATCGCGGATCGAGCGCAGGATCGTAGGTTCGTCGCTGTAGCTGCGCCCCGTCGCCCCGGGACCGCCGCAGAACAACGTGTCGCCGGACATCACCCGCCCGGCATCTATATCGAAGAAGCAACAGCAACCGGGGGAATGCCCTGGAGTGTGAATTATCCCGAACCTATGGCCACCGGCAGTGATGGTTTCACCGGGCGTCAAAGCGCCGTCGGTCGAGTCGTCGGGGAACACCGCATCCCAGAGCATCTGATCGTCGGGATGGAGCAGAATCGGCGCGTCGACCGCCTCGCGCAGTGCCACCGCGGCGTTGATGTGGTCGTTGTGGCCGTGCGTGCACACGATCGCGGTCACTCGGCGGTCGTTCACCGCGTCGACGATCGGCTGGTGGTCGTGAGCCGCGTCGAAGATCACGACCTCCTGATCGTCGCCCACCAGCCAGATGTTGTTGGTGACCTCCCACTCGCCCCCGTCGAGAGCGAAGACACCGTCGGTCGTAACGAGTTCGACTCCCATCAGATGACGACCACTGAGCGCAGCACCTCACCCCGCTCCATCTTGTGAAAGGCCTCTTCCACACCGTCGAGTTCGATCGTCTCGGACACGAACCCGTCGAGGTCGAGCCGACCCTGGCGGTAGAGGTCGATCAGCATCGGGAAATCCCTGCTCGGCAGACAATCGCCGTACCAACTCGACTTGAGCGCCCCGCCGCGACCGAACACCTCTTGGAAAGGCAACTCGATTTTCATTTCCGGGGTCGGCACGCCCACGAGCACAACCGTGCCCGCCAGGTCCCGAGCTTCGAAACACTGCTTGTA
>JAPOYA010000062.1:0-10667 GCA_026706815.1 Acidimicrobiaceae bacterium
CGCCGAGGGCGACGAGACCTTCCAAGCCGTCCTCACCAACCCGACCGGCGCCCCTGTCGCCCGCGGCAGCGCCACCATCACCATCAAAGACAACGACTGACAACCGTCTAGGGGTGCAGGGGGCTGCGCTGGTTGGTCCAGCCGACCTCCAGCTCCAGTTGGCGGGCGACCTGCAACAGCAGGTGTTCCTTGCCGTAGGCGGCCACCAGTTGAACACCGATAGGCAGTCCGGCATCTGAGCGGGCGAGCGGCAGCGAGATCGCGGGTTGGCCGGTGGTGTTGAACGGGGCTGTCAGCGTGGCGTAGGCCAGGGTGGTGCGCAGCGCTGCCGTCGGGTCTGTAGCAGCAGCCGACATCTCCCCGAGCTTCGCAGGCGGTCGCAGACAGGTCGGGGTCAGCAGCAGGTCGTGTCCGTCTGCCCACCACTGTGCCATCAGGCGTCGAAAGGTCATTTCCGCGTCAGCAGCCCGAGCCAGCTCCAATGCGGGCGTCTGGCGCCCGCGCTGGGCCAGAGTCCAAGTCAGGGGCTCGACGTCGTCTTCGGTGAGGTCCCGTCCGATCCACTCGCTGAACTGCTCCAGTGAACGGGCGACCCCCACGCCCCAGCCGAGGCCGAATGATCTGATCAGATCCTCGTCGTGAAGCGCCGAGGGTGACTCCTCGTCCACGCTGTGGCCCTGCCGCCCCAGCAGAACAGCGGCCTCACGCACCGCGGCGGCCACTTCGGTATCAATCTGAATATTGCTGCGGATCGAGTCTGCCAGCATGCCGATCCGCAGGGACGGGGGATCCTGGGCGATCATCTCCGCATAGGGCCGTGGGGGAGGGGGAGCGATCACGCCGTCGCCGGGAAAGGGTCCTGCGGTGGCGTCCAGAATCGCCGCGCTGTCGCGCACAGTGTGGCAGACGACGTGTTGGACGCTGTTGCTCCACTCATCGTGGTGCGGTCCCTGAGAAATGCGCCCCCGGCTCGGTTTGAGGCCGACCAGTCCGCACATAGCGGACGGAATCCGGATCGACCCGCCGCCGTCGCTGGCGTTCGCGGCCGGGAGCATGCCCGCTGCCACCGCGGCGGCAGCGCCTCCCGATGAACCCCCCGGGCTGCGGGACAGATCCCAGGGGTTGCGGGTGGCGCCATAGGACAACGGCTCGGTGGTGGCGGCCAAGCCCATTTCAGGGCTGTTGGTGCGACCGCACAGCACGAAGCCGGCCCGGCGGTAGGCGGTGGTGATGTTGGCGTCGAAGGCGGCTGTGTGCCCGGCTTTCTTGAGGCCGAGGACGCCGAGGTGGAAAGGGTCGCCCACCGAGCACGGCCAGAGGTCCTTCAACAGCATCGGAACTCCCCGGAACGGCCCGTCGGGGAGTTCGGAATCGGCAGCGGCCCGGGCCTTGTCGAAGCTCGGCTGGATCACCGCGTTGACCTGCGGATCAAGCCGCTCTATGCGGTCGATTGTGTCGTCGATCAACTCGCGGGGGCTGATTTGACGATTTCTCACGAGTTCGGCGAGCCCCACGGCGTCAATGCGGGCAAGGCCGGATCTGTCGAATGCATCACTCATGGCGGAAACTCTACGGGGGTGGAGAGCCCGGCGCGTAAGCTAGGCGCATGAGCGAGTCAGCGGATGGGTCGGCCATAGAAGAAGGGCTGTCAGTCGAACTCGACTTCGACAAGGTAGCCAAGATCGGGCGGTCTGGTCATCAGGTCGTGCCGGTGGTGCTCCAAGACGCCGATTCCGGCGACGTCCTGTTCATCGGCTACGCCAACGAGGAGGCCTATCGAGCGACGATCGAGCGAAAGTCCGCCGTGCTGTACTCCACTTCGCGCGAGGAACTCTGGCACAAGGGAGCGACGAGCGGGGACCTGCTCGACCTGGTCGAGGTGAGGGTCAACTGCGAGCAGAACAGCCTCCTTTACCGCGTCCGCAAAGCCGGCGCCGGTGTGTGCCACACCAAAGACCAGAGCGGCAATACTCGCCAGACCTGCTACTACCGCACAGTGACCGATCCGAATTCGCTCGCCTACTGCTGATTCGATGACCGCAAGGCCCGATCTCGAAGAGTTCCGATCACTGGCGCGATCGCACCGCGTGGTTCCGGTATGGCGTGATGTGCTGGCCGACCTGAGCACACCGGTGAGCGCCTTTCGCAGGGTCGTCGGCGAAGAAGAGGGGTTCCTGTTGGAGTCGGTGGACGGCGGTGACCGTTGGAGCCGCTGGTCCTTCGTGGGCCGCCGTCCGCTCGGCACCCTCGTGGTCAGAGACGGGAATATCACCGTTGAGGGTGACCTCGGCGTCGAGATTGACACCGGCGGGGGGATTCTCGCTGCCCTCGAACTGCTCCTCAACTACTACGAGGCCCCCGACATCGAAGGTCTTCCGCCGCTGCACAGCGGGCTGATCGGCTACCTCGGCTACGATGTGGTCCGCGAAGTGGAGCACCTCCCCGACGCCGCAGACGACGATCTCGGCTACCCCGATGCCGTCATCTCGATCATCGGCGAGCTCGCCGCGTACGACCATTGGCAACAGCGGGTCACGCTCATCGCCAACGCCGTCATCGCCGACGATGCGGACGACGAGACGATCGAAGCTGCCTACCAGCACGCTCTGGAACGGCTCGACTCTTTGGCCCAAGCGGGAGCGAGGGCCCTTGATGAACCGCTCTTTGAGCCCGCAGACGGCAACGAAGATCTGCCCGAGGTCTCCTCGACAATGTCGGAGGCGACGTATTGCGCGGCGGTTGAAGCGGCTCGCGAGCACATCCTCGCGGGGGACGTCTTCCAGGTCGTGCTGGCTCAGCGCTTCGACCTTGAACTCGACGCTGAGGCCTTCGACCTGTACCGCGTGCTGCGCCAGCTCAACCCGAGTCCCTACATGTACTTCCTGCGCCACGATGACCTCGAGATCGTCGGCGGCTCACCCGAGCCGATGGTGCAGCTTCTCGACGGTCGAGTGATCTCCCGGCCGATTGCAGGAACCAGGAAGCGGGGGAGGACCGACGAGCATGACCGTCGGATGGCCGCAGAATTGCGGGAACACCCCAAGGAGATCGCCGAGCACGTCATGCTTGTCGACCTCGCCCGCAACGACATCGGCCGAGTCATCGAGTTCGGCACACTCCAGGTGGACGAAATGATGACGCTGGAGCGCTACAGCCACGTCATGCACCTGACCTCGCAGGTGTCCGGCGAGCTCAAAGACGGGGCCACGCCGATAGATGTGCTGCGCGCGACCCTGCCCGCGGGCACGCTGTCGGGTGCGCCCAAGGTTCGAGCCATGGAGATCATCGACGAGCTCGAGCCGGTCAAACGGGGTCCCTACGGCGGAGTGGTCGGCTACCTCGACTTCTCGGGCCGCATAGACACCGCTATCACCATCCGCACGATGTTCGTTGCCGACAATCACGCAACGGTCTCGGCCGGCGCCGGCATCGTGGCCGACTCTGTGGCAGAAGACGAGCACCTCGAGTGCCACAACAAAGCCAAGGCTCTGTTGGCGGCGGTCCCGGTCGCCCGCCGCATGAGCGCGGCCCGTTCAGATGGTCCGGTGAACCACCGCGGGAACCACCGCTGAGCCATGCTTGCCTCGATTGCCGACCGAGATGTTGTCGAAGTCAGCGGTGCTGACGCCTCGTTGTACCTGCAGGGCCAGATATCCCAAGACGTCGACAGCATCGGGGCCGGCGAGTCGGCGTGGTCGTTGATCCTGGCGCCGACAGGGAAGCTCACGGCCTGGTTCCGTCTGCATCGGATCGCCGATGACCGGTTCTATATCGACCTCGAAACCGGTTGGGCAGTGGCGCTGGTTGAACGGCTCGAACGGTTCAAGCTCCGCACCGCGGTTGATTTCAGCATTCTCGAAGGTTGGCGGATGCTCTCGCTGCGCACAGAAAACACCGACCCTGTCACGGAACCGGAGGAGAACGGTCCAACACAGACCGTGCCGGTTCAAGCGGCACTGGCGGCGACGTTCCGCTGGCCCGGATTTGTGGGCACGGACCACCTCGACGCCGGACTGGCTGTTCCCGACGGGATCGAGATAGACGACCGCGCATTCGAGGAGGCCCGGATCCGCGCCGCGGTGCCGAAGCTCGGCAGCGACATCGGCGAGAACACCATACCGGCCGAGGGCGGGGCCAACCTGATCGACCAATCCGTGAGCTTCACCAAGGGCTGTTACACCGGTCAGGAACTGGTGGCGCGGATCGACAGCCGCGGCGGCAACGTGCCCCGGCCGTTGCGCTTGCTCATCGCTGAGGGAACCCTTGAAGCGGGCGGAGTCGTGACCTTCGACGGCCGAGAATCGGGTGTGGTGACCTCAGCAGCAGCCAACGCGGGCCTGGCCGCGCTGATGCGCAAAGTGGAGCCTGGCTCGGTGGTCTCGGTCGACGGCGTCAAAGCGACAGTGCAAGCGCCGATCTGAGAGGCCCCGCGAACAGGCAGACGATTTCTGAGCGCGGACGGCTTGATTTGCGGGGCCGTGGCCCGAGCGGCCCGGTGAGCGAAGCGAGCCAAGAGCGGGGAACAACGGGCCCGAGCGGCCCGGTGAGCGAAGCGAACCAAGAGCGGGGAACAACGGCCCCGAGTTTGCGGCGCCCCCGAATTGCCTTGTGGGCATCCGGCCAGCGTAGAGTCGCGGCATGTCCAAAGTTTCAGTGATTGCCAAACTCCCCCTCAAGCCCGGTGCCAGGGATGACTTGATCGCCGCCTTCGAACCGATGCTGGAGCAGGTCAACTCGGAGGCCGGAACTGAGATCTACATCCTCTGCTCGGACCAGGCCGATGAGAATCTTGTCTGGGTGTACGAGCTCTACAGCGACTCCGACGCCATGGGCGCCCACAGCTCTTCAGAAACTATGGCCTCACTGCTGGGAGTCGTCGGCGGACTGCTCGAAGGTGAACCTGGGTTTCATATTCTCACCCCGATAGCCGGCAAAGGCCTGTGACCGGACAACCCGAGCGCGCTGGCTGATTCGCCTATTCTCAATGTCGGATTAGGCGCCGACGGGCCGCTAGCGTCGGACCCATGTTCATCAAGATCTGCGGGATTACGAGCGAGGAGGACGCTCTGCTGGCGACCGCTCTCGGCGCGGACGCAGTGGGTTTCGTGTTCGCTCCTTCGGCGCGTCAGGTGGCTGTCGACCGGGCACGCGACATCGCTCGGCGGCTCCCGGCTGACGTGCTGACCGTGGGGGTGTTCCGCAATGAGCTACCGGATCGTGTAGTCAGCATCGTCCACCGAGCGGGGTTGGGTGCTGCGCAACTGCACGGCCACGAGTCTCCGGAGCAATCACGGGAAGTCAGGCGCCGGGTTCCACGCATGATCAAGGGGTTCTTCGCTATCGATCCGGGCCTGTCCGACGTCGGCGCCTACAACGCCGATGTGGCCCTCATCGACTCGCCGACGCCCGGCGGCGGCGAAGTCTTCGATTGGAGCCTTGTCGAGAACGTGCCGCTGTCTGGCATACCCCTGCTGTTGGCCGGCGGCCTCGACGCCGACAATGTTCACAGAGCGATACACAAGGTGGCTCCCTGGGGGGTCGATGTGTCCACCGGCGTGGAGCGTGCGCCCGGAGAGAAAGACCCGGTGAAGACGAGGCGCTTCATCGACGCCGCGCGGGCCGCGTTCACAGAGGTGCGCATGCGCGACCGGGTCGAGGTGTCCGATGTTCCCTACAACTGGGAGGACGAGTTCTGATGTCAGCGGAGGCGCCGGACATTGTCGAAAGACCGCAGAACGCTATGGCAGACCCCGGCGCTGAAGGCCGCTTCGGCGAATTCGGCGGGACATACGTGCCCGAGACGCTGGTGCCGGCCTGCCAGGAACTTGATCGCGCCTTCCGCTCCGCCTGGGCCGATCCGGTGTTTCGGGACGAGCTCAAGGATCTGTTGACCCACTACGCGGGCCGTCCGTCGCCGGTCACCCAGTGCGACAATCTGAGCGAGGAGCTGGGCTGCACGATTCTGCTCAAGCGCGAGGACCTCAACCACACCGGAAGCCACAAGATCAACAACGTCCTGGGCCAGGCTCTGCTGGCCAGGCGGATGGGCAAGACCCGTCTGGTGGCCGAGACCGGAGCGGGTCAGCACGGCGTCGCAACCGCGACGGCCGCGGCGCTGTTCGACATGGAATGCGTCGTCTACATGGGGACCGTCGACATTGCCCGCCAGGAACTCAACGTCTTCCGCATGAAGCTCCTCGGCAGCGAGGTCCGGGCCGCGGAGTCAGGCGCCAAGACGCTGAAGGACGCGGTCAACGAGGCGATGCGCCACTGGGTCGCCGCGGTCGAGACGACCCACTACTGCCTGGGTTCGGTGATGGGTCCCCATCCCTACCCCTGGATGGTGCGTGAATTCCATCGCGTCATCGGCGACGAGGCCGCTGAACAGTGCGCACGGTTGCTTGGAGGCGGCACGCCCGACGTGGTTGTCGCCTGCGTCGGCGGCGGCTCGAACGCGGCAGGCATCTTCTCGGGTTTCGCAGACGCCGACGCTGCGCTGGTCGGTGTGGAACCCGCCGGTGGGGCCGCGGTCGGGCGCGCCGTGCCAGGAATCGTCCACGGCTCGCACTCCTATCTCATGCAGGACGAATGGGGCCAGGTACTCGAGGCGCAGTCGATCTCGGCAGGACTGGACTATCCCGGTATCGGCCCTGAGCACGCGCATCTCGCAGCGACCGGACGAGCGCGTTATGAACCCGTCACCGACGCGCAGGTTGTGGACGCCTTCCAGCTCCTGGCACGCACGGAGGGGATCATTGCCGCCCTCGAATCGGCCCACGGCCTGGCCTGGATAGTGCAGGCACGCGAGGAGTTGGCGGGCAAGACAGTGCTGTTGAACCTCAGCGGCCGCGGCGACAAGGATGTTGCACAGATGATGGATGTGCTGGCGTGACCGGTGCGCTTGAAGCCGCACTGCTGGAACGTCGTGAAACCGGCGGAAAGTGCCTCGTTCCCTATCTCACGGGCGGCCTCGGGGAGTCGTGGCTCGAGACAATCCAGGCCGCAGCGGTCTCCGGCGCCGATGCGATCGAGATCGGCATCCCCTTCTCCGACCCGGTGATGGACGGCCCGACGATCCAACTCGCCAACGACAAAGCCCTGGCTCTGGGAGTCACTCCGCAACTGATACTCGACCGGCTGCGGGGGTCTGACATAGGCGTTCCGACAGTGGTGATGACCTACGGCAACATCGCCTACCGGACGGGGTACCAACGTTTCGCCTCGTCCTTGGCGCGAAGCGGGATTTCGGGTTGCATCCTCCCGGACATCCCGCTCGAGGAGGTCGGCCCATGGACCGACGCAGCCGACGCCGCGGGGGTCGAAACGGTGCTGCTGGCAGCGCCCACCACTCCCGATGAACGCCTTGTGCGCATTGCCCAACGCTCCCGCGGGTTCGTGTACGGCGTCGGCCTCCTCGGCATCACCGGGGTTCGCGATCAACTGGCAGACAGCGCCAAAGTCATCGCCAAGCGTCTCAAGGAGGTGACGGACCGGCCGGTGCTGGTGGGCGTCGGGGTGGGAACGCCAGCCCAGGCCGTCGAGGTGTGCGAGGAGGCCGACGGGGTGGTGGTGGGCTCCGCGATGGTGCAGAGAATGCTCGACGGCGGAGGGCCGGAGGGTGTGGGCGAGTTGATCGGCGAGTTCCGCTCAGCGCTCGACCAGAACTGAGCGGACCGGGAGCCCCCAACGCCCCGTGAGCTCGGCGGGCAAGAGCCGACAAGAGCCGGCAAGGAGCGAACAAGAGCCGACAGGAGCCGGCTCAGGTGTTGCCGAGGCGATGGCCCGGAGTGCCCGAAACGCCGGGAAGCTGGGTCTGCACGCCGTAGTCCCCGCAGTGTCTGGCGAAACGCTCCATCACGATCTCTTCGGCTTCGTTCCAGTCAGTCGCCCGCAAGCCGGCTAGGTGGCGGTTGTAGTGCTGGTCGAAGACGATCACCTCGTTGCCCGCCGCCCGCAGAGCCTCGACATTGTGCGGCGCGTCGTCGATGTAGAGGTCGGCTTCCACTTCCGGCTTGGCCCCGAGGAAGCACAGATCGCGGTAGGGGATGTTGGAGTTGTCCAGCCATTCGACCGTGTCGCCGGCGGCCACCTGATGGCCCCAGTTGACGTACAGGCGATGGGTGATGATGCGAATCCAGACTCCGGCGTCGGACAGCCGCCACAACGCCTCGGCAGCTCCCTCGATCACCTCGAGGTCGCGGAACATCCGGCCCTCGGTGACTGCGTAGCGATGGTGGTCCTCGAAGTCCTCAGGCCCGAATCCCCACTCCTCGAAGTTCCATCCTCGCTCCAGGGTCAGCGACTCTTCGGGTATTTCGAGTCTTTCGGCCACAATCCGGCGAAATCCGCGGGTGTGCTCCGCGCAGACGCCGTCGAGGTCGACGCCGAGCACGAAGATGGCGGGCAAGGCCAAGTCTCAGGTGGCGGTCATGCCGCTGTCGGCGTTGATGATGGCGCCGTGGATGTTGGCTGCCTCAGCCGACGCGAGGAAGGCGAAGAGCGCAGCGACGTGCTCGGGCTTGTCCAGCGGGCGGAAGGCCATTGACCGCTTCAGCAGGTTGTAGTCGGTGTTCTCGGCAAGCTGATAGTCCCGGTTCATCGGCGTGTCCGTTCCGCCCGGGGCGATGGCGTTGATGCGAATCGGCTCCTTGACGAATTCTGTGGCCAGGGCCCGGGTCATCTGCACCACGGCGCCCTTGGTCGCGCAGTAGGGCACCAGATAGGCCGAACCCATGAAGGCTGCGTTGGAAGCGATGTTGATGATGCTGCCCTCGCCGGCGATGATGTGGGGGAGTGCCGCCTGGCACATGAAGAACGTGCCGTCGACGTTGACGGCGAACATCTTCCGCCAATCCTCGGTGGTCACGTCGACGGCGTGTTTCATCCAGGAGACGGCGGCGATGTTGCCGAGCACGTCGAGTCGCCCGCATTGGGCCACGCACTGCGCGATCGCCGCGTGGCATTCGGCCGGATCGGAGATGTCGATTGCCCTCGTGCGCATCGATCCGCCTGCGGCGGCTGTGTCGGCGACCTCTGCCGCGACTTCGTCGAGGCCATCGGCGTCGACGTCCATGCCGAACACGGTTGCGCCCTCAGCAGCGAGTCGCAGCGCGATGCACCGGCCCATGCCGCTCGCCACTCCCGTGACGGCTGCGACCTTGCCGGCATAGCGGTGATCGGCGAGTTCGGTATCGGTTTGTTCAGACATTTGTGTCGGTCCTCCTACTCGGCGGTCAAGCCGCCGTCGGCGCTGACGATGCTGCCATGGATGTTGCCTGCCTCATCGCTGGCCAGGAATGCGAAGAGCGAGGCGATCTGCTCTGGTCGGCTCGAGGGTCTGACGCCTGTGTAGCGCGCCATGAGGCTGTAATCGGCGTCCTCGAGCACCTTGAAGTTGGCGACCAGCGGGGTTTCAACCCCCCCGGGGGCGATGGCGTTGACCCGGATCGGGTGCTTCACGAACTCCATGGCCAGGGCTTTGGTCATGTTGACGACGGCTCCCTTGGTGGCGCAGTAGGGGACCGTGAAGGCCTGTCCCATGAGTCCTGCATTCGAGGCGATATTGATGATGTTGCCCTCCCGCTCGATGATGTGGGGGAGCGCGGCCTGGGTCAGGAAGAAGACTCCCTTGAGGTTGACGTCGTTCATCAGGTCCCAGTCCTCTTCGGTGACCTGATGGACGTGGCGTTGGTTGGCGATCCCGGCGATGTTGCCGAGGACGTCTATTCCCCCGCATGCCTCGACGCAGGCTCGCGCGGCGGCGTGGCACTCGTCCACTGAGCGGACATCGGTCACTCGCGAGGACATCTTCCCGCCGTCGGCGAGGATCTGGGCCTCTGTGGCGGCCAGGCCTTCCTCATCGATGTCGAGGCCGAAGATGCAAGCCCCTTCCGCAGCGAGACGTTGAGCTGTGGCCCGTCCGATTCCCGATGCCACTCCGGTGAGGAGCGCAACTTTGTTATTGTATCGTTTCACGCCGCGGATCGTATCGGCCACAGTGCCGTCGAAGCCAGACGGAATCCGCTGTCTCCGCCGAATGACTAGCAGGCACGCGACGCGTTGGCGCAAGTCTCGCCTCCTGGGATAGCCTGTGCGGTTGCCCGAATGCCTGGGCAGAACGCCGCCTACCTCGATCAGGACAATTTGTGAGCAACGACCCTTGGGGAAGTGATAGCGATCCGTTCGAAGACGAGGGGTTCGTCGGGGTGGCGGCCGAATCGGACGCGGCGGGAAATTCGTTTCTCAAACGATACAAGGCCGTGTTTGCGATCTCGTTGGTGGTCGTTGTCGCGGCGCTTTCGGTGTGGTTGTCGGGAAGCGCAGGCTACGCCGCGGTGGGATTGGCCGCAGTCGCCTATCTGCTCGCCGTGATGGCGGACTTGTCCGCCCGAAGGTCTAGACACGCCATGCGCATCTACCGTCGGCCGCCGGTGACGGCCGGCCTGCGCGCAGCGACGTTTGTGAGCGCCCTTTGGGTTGGCTGGCTTGTCGCTGCATCGCTTGCAGGGTCGGGATGAGGTCTTTGGCGCAGAGCGCTTTTGCGCTGACGATCACCGTGGTTGCATTAGCGGGGGGGGGGGGGGGGGGGCCACCCCCCCCCGGCCCCGACCCCCCCGAGGGTTGGCGGGGCGGGCCGACAGAAATGCAAAAACCCCCAAAAACCGCCC